>JBARVW010000154.1:0-12026 GCA_049646465.1 Ornithinimicrobium sp. | reverse complement strand
GTGAAGAGCAGCATCGTGCGATGCGGTATCGCCACTCGCGGGGCCTTGAGGGCAGGTTGTTCACCGGCCCAGCCCTCCCAGATCGCCGCGAATCCCGTAGCGGGCGTGGTCGTGTATCCCGCGAGGGTCGTCAGTGCTTCACGCAGGGCAGGTTCTTCACCTTCCGGGTGTGCTTGGTCACCCCCACGCGCTAGAGCGATCCGTACGTACACATCAAAGCCCGGTGGGCCGTAGCGCACAAGGTCCTGCCAATGAACATCAGAGTTGGTTAGCCACCGCGCTGGGTCATCGTTCGCAGCGGGCCGTATCTCTGTCATGTCTTCATTCTCGCGCAGTTCACCAATCAGCACCGCGACCGGATAAGGCACCCCGTCCCGATCACCGATTGCGATGCGGTGACGCCACGCAGTGGTGGCCGCTGCGGGGTCGGCGCCGAGCACCTTCACCGACGGCTACCCCGCGAGTGGCGTCGAGCTGCCGAGAAGAAGCGCGCACGATTCAGCCCTCGTTTCGTTTCATGAGGGTCGCCATCCCGGCGAAGACGCCACCGAGCACCCCCATCATCCACCACATGCCCGTGCCGGCTCCGATGGCGGCGCCCACGGCCACGCCGGTGAGCCCCAAGGTCAGTGGGATCAGGTAGGGCGGTCGTGGGTTCAAGGTCGTCATGATGGCGGTCCTTCCGCTCGTCGCTGAGCACGATGCCCCATGCGGTCTATTCCGCCGGGACCTGTGATGAAGCCTGACCGACAGCGGTCGGGGCGTCGTCAGTCCTGGAGGGGGTTCGGGTCATCTTCTGGGCTGGCTACGGTGTCCCCAGGGGGGATCGGAAGCTGTCGCTGGTCTGGGACACTGGATCGGTGGCCAGCCCTCAGGTCGCTCGCTCTGACGTCGCCGACCCCGTCCACCGGGGTGGGCGGTGGCTCGTCCTCGGCGCGTTCGCGATCTGGGTGACGGGTTTGCTCCTTTGGGAGACCTCGTGGGTGTGGGGCCTGGTGGTGAGCGTCACGGGCGGCGCGGCGCTGATGGTGGGCCTGACCTCCGTGGCTCGAAGCACGTTCAGCACGGCCACGGTGTGGGGTATCACCGTGCCGATGTCCGTCTCGTTGGTCCTGATCAGCCAAGGCGTGAGTCAGAACAACTTCGGCGTGCGTGTCGTGCTGATAGGTATCGGCGCTCTGGGCATCCTGCTGGTCTTCCTCCACGTCCTCGACGAGCGCTCCCGCATCGAGCAGCAGTTCACCCAGCGGGCCCTCAACGAGCAGCGCAGCCAACTCGCGGCTGATGTCCACGACGTGGTCGGGCATACCCTGTCGGCGTCGATGCTGCACACCACTGCAGCCCGGCTCGCCGTGCGCACCGACCCCGCGGCGGCCATCGCGTCCTTGGAACGCGCCGAACGGCACGGGCGCCGATCACTCGAAGACATCCGCAGCGTCGTCCGGCTTCTCCGTGCCGACGGGCCGTCCACACGCCCTCCGAGCCTCGGGACCGGTGAAATCCCGGCTCTCGTGGACGAGTTCCGCAGCGCCGGAGTCCCCATCTCCTACTCCGCACCCAGCACCATCGACGACCTCCCCGCGGCCACCGACCTCACCGTCTACCGAGTGGTGCAAGAGGGACTGACCAACGCTGTCCGCCACGGAGCCGGTGAGGTCGCCGTCACCCTCACCCGCGATCATGACGCCGTGCACATAGAGATTGAGAACGCACGGGCCCTACCGGCCGTGCCGCGACCGAGCGGCAGCGGCCTCGCCGGCATGCGCGACAGAGTCAGCGCAGCTGGAGGGACGCTCCAGTCGGAAGCCGATCACGCAGGGAGCGCATGGCTTCTTCGTGCGAGTATCCCGACATGATCCGCGTGCTGTTGGTCGATGACCAAGAGGTGATCCGGCAAGGCATGCGCAGCCTCATCGCCACAGCCGACGACCTTGCGGTTGTCGGCGAATGCACCGACGGTGACGAGGTGGCCGACCACATCCGGCGCGACAGCCCCGATGTGGTCGTCATGGACATTCGTATGCAGCGCACTGACGGCGCTACAGCCACCCTCGCCATCCGGGCGATGAACGGACCCCCCGTACTGGTCCTGACCACCTTCGACGACGACGACACTCTTGCCTCCGCGCTTCGAGCCGGCGCCTCCGGGTTCGTACTCAAGGCCGCACCGGGTGAAGACATCCTGCGCGCCATCGCCACTGTGGCGGCGGGCGACGCCTGGATCGACCCGCGGGTAGCAGGACGTGTCCTCGCGGCCTTCCGGGACAGGAAGGCCAGACAGCCTTCGGACCTGTCGATGCTGACCAAACGCGAGCTCGATGTCCTGCGGGCCGTCGGCCGGGGCCTGAACAACAAGGAGGCAGCCGCGGAGCTCTTCGTGAGCGAGGCCACCCTGAAGACCCACTTGTCCAGGCTGCTCACGAAACTCAACCTGCGCGACCGGAGCGCCGCCATCGTCTTCGCCCACGACAACGGCACCATCCCACAGGGTCCCGCAGACCGTTCGTGACACCTCCCTGAACCGCGCGCCCGGGAATGCGGCATCCACCGACGCGCTTGACCACTCGGGCTTCGACAACCACGAGGAAAGGTGCGCTGGACTGTGAGCACGCCTACCGTCGTTCGGCCCGGTCTCAAGGGCCGCGCGCTCACGGCCGCGCCGTGGATCGGTGTGGTGGCGGCCGGAGGCATCCTCTCTGCGATGACCGCACCCGGGCAGACGGCCGGCTTATCGGTCTTCACCGATCCCCTCATCTCCGAGCTCGGGCTCTCCCGGACCGAGATCTCCGTGAGCTATCTCCTCGGGACACTGGTCGGGGCCGGGGCCCTGCCCTTCGTGGGACGGGCACTGGACCGCTGGAGTGTTCGGGTCGTCACGGCGGTCATCGGGATCGTCTTCGCCACCTTCCTCCTCGTGCTCAGCGTCGCTGGCAGCGTCTTCGGCCTCACCGCGGGGTTCATCGGGGTGCGGATGGCCGGGCAGGGGGCACTGTCCCTGGCCGCGACCACCGTGGTCGCCCGGACCGTGGTCCGCCGACGTGGCCTGGCCTTGGGGATCGCCACCGCCGTGGGCTCGGGTGGGATCTCGCTGGCGCCCGTCCTCCTGGCTTCCGTCATCCCTGAGGTCGGCATTCAGCAGGCATGGCGGTTCGAGGCGGTGGCCGTGCTCTGCGTCGTCACGCCGATCGCGCTTCTGCTGCCTCGCACCCCGCATCGCGCCCCCGCCGACGCCCTCGCCACGCGCACCGCCGTCGGAGCGGCCCCAGACCTGGACTCCTGGACCCTGGACGAAGCCCTGCGGACCGGGATGTTCTGGATCATCGCAGCGGCCCTGGCGGCGACGGGACTGCTCAGCACGGCACTGGCCTTCCACCAGATCTCGATCCTCGGCGCCGAGGGTCTGTCCCCCCTGGAGGCGGCAGCGAACTTCCTCCCCCAGACCTTGACGGGCATCGCCGCGACTTTGGCCGCGGGGGCCTTGTCGGACCGTATCGCCCCGAAATACTGCGTGACGTTCTCCATGGTCGCCATGGCCGCCGCGCTCCTGCTCATCCCCACCATCAGCCCCGGATGGACAGCCATCGTCTACGGACTCGTCCTCGGCGCAGCGGGCGGAAGCATCCGGGGGATCGAAGCCGCCGCGTTTGCCCGCTACTTCGGCACCCTCCATATCGGCTCGATCCGCGGTGTGGCCACCGCCATCAACCTGGCCTCCACTGCCGCAGGTCCGCTCGTCCTCTCGTTGGGTCGAGACCTCTCCGGCGGCTACCACCTTCCCGTCATCCTGCTGGCTCTCATTCCTCTCAGCGTCGGCGCGCTGTCGGTCGTCGGCCGCCCACCGTCGCGGCGACTACCCCACGGTCTGAGGACCGATCTCGATGATTCTCAGGTAGGCGACAGCCCACCGGAACCGTCACCACCGCGCTCCGGACGTCCGCTGACGTAGCCGAGGCGGGTGTCGACCACGTTGCTCAGCGGCTCCCCCTCGAGCCACCGCCCGGCGTTGTCGACGAACTGCCGCGCCAGCGTGTCCAGCCACCCTCTAGCATCTCCGCTCATGTGCGGGGTGATCCGCACCCCCGGCAGGTCCCACAGGGGCGAGTCCTCGGGGAGGGGTTCGGGATCGACCACATCGAGGCTGGCCCCGTCGAGCTGCCCGGCGCTCAAGGCATCAATCAGGTCTGCCGTCACCACGCTCTCCCCACGGCCGACGTTGATCAGGTGGGCATGGCTCGGGAGCGCGGCCAGCACCTGGGCGTCGATCAGGCCGCGGGTCTGGTCGGTCAACGGCGCGATGACCACCAGGTAGTCCGCGTCTGCGACGTGCTCGGTCAGCTCGGAGCTGGCCACCACGACCCCGAAGTCCGGGTCGTCCTGGCGAGCCGTGCGTCCCACCCCGCGCACCTGCACACCCACCGCCTGGAGCAGTCGGGCGCACTCGCGACCGATGGCGCCGGTGCCCACCACGACGGCGCGTGCGCCGCGGACCGGGCGGGTCTCGCGGTGCTGCCAGAGATGCTTGCGCTGCAGTTCAGCGCTGGCGTGGGTCTGCTTCGCGTGGGCGAGGACGACGCCCAGCACGTACTCGGCGATGGGACGGTCGAAGACCCCCCGGGCGTTGGTGACGACCACGTCGCTGTCGCTCAGCTCCGGAAAGATCAGCGAGTCGACACCGGCAGCCGCCACGTGAACCCACTCCAGGGCGTCGCAATGCGGCCACGCCTCGCGCAGCGCTGGGGAGAAGAAATCCCAGAGGAACAGGGCCTGAGCTCCGGTCATCGCCGACGCCAGGCCGTCGCTGTCGCACATCCGCACCTCCGCCCTGTCCTGCAGTTCCTCCAGGAAAGGGGGGCGATCGTCGACACTCTTACTGAGCACAGCGATCACGGGACGGCCAGTCATGGCGTCAACGTAGGATCGCCGTGTCTTATTGTCAACAATCCGTGGAACAGACAGGATGGCGAGATGAGCGATGGGGAGCAGACGTGGACAGGGACGTTCACGCCCGCCGAGTATGCGGCCCGGTTGGCGGGCGTGCAGGAGGCCATGCAGCACAGCGACATGGACGCGCTCATCGTGACCGACCCGGCCAACCTCTACTACCTGTCCGGCTACAACGCCTGGTCCTTCTACATGCCGCAGTGCCTGGTGGTGCCCGCCAGCGGCGTCCCCCACCTTTTTGCACGCGCGATGGACGCCCAAGGCGCCCATCACACGGCATACCTGCCGCCGGACCAGGTCCATGGGTATCCCGAGACACTCGTGCATCGCCCGACCGTCCACCCGTTCGACTGGATCGCCGAGCGGACCCTCGAGCTCGGGCTGCTTGCACCGACGTCCGATGTGGTCGTCGGAGTCGAGATGGACGCCCACTACTTCTCCCCCCGGGGCTACGTGGCGCTGCAGCAGGGTCTGCCGTCGGCCACTCTCGTGGACAGCCAGGAGCTGGTGAACTGGGTTCGCGTGGTGAAGTCCCCGGCCGAGCAGGACGTGTTGCGGATGGCGGGTGAGATCACTGACCACGTGATGGCAACGGCCATCGAGGCGATCGCGGTCGGTCGGCGACAGTGCGACGTGGTGGCCGAGATCCAGTACGCCCAGACCCTCGGGGCCCGCACCCTGGGTGGTGACTACCCCGCGATCGTGCCGATGCTGCCGACCGGAGCCACCGCCGGCACTCCCCACCTGACCTGGTCCGACCTTCCGTTGCGCGAGCACGAGGCGACCACGATCGAGCTGAGCGGCGTCTACCGGCGCTACCACGCGCCGCTCGCTCGCACCGTGAGCCTGGGGACGCCTCCCCCGAGGTTGGCCCACTGCGCAGCAGCGACGGCCGAAGGCTTATCGGTCGCGCTCGACACGATGCGTGCCGGAGTCACCGGACGCGAGGTGCACGCAGCCTTCACGACCACTCTGGGTCGGCACGGGTTGACCAAGGAGTCGCGGATCGGCTACTCCATCGGGATCGGGTACCCCCCCGACTGGGGCGAGCACACGGTCAGCCTGCGCGCCGAGGAGGACACCGTGCTGCGCTCGGGCATGGCGTTCCACGTCATCCTGGGTATGTGGATGGACGACTGGGGTTACGAGACCTCCCAGTCCGTGCTGGTCCAGGACGACCACGCCGAGCTGTTGACCCACCTCCCCGCCGAACTCACCGTCAAGACCTGAAGCACGACGATCCGAGAAGGAGCACCGATGAGCACCAGCACCACCACCTTGCCGTTCGCTGAGCGCACCCGAGGCCTGGTCGGGTCGGTGATCGACTCCAGCACCGCACTGCTCGCCGCCCAGACCCACGACATCGTGCGGTTCGCGATGGGGTCCCCCGCCGCCGAGGCCATCCCCACCGCTGCGCTGGCCGAGGTCTCACGGACCGCCTTGGGCGTCTCCCGGCCGGACGCCTTCGACTACGCCGCAACCGAAGGCGACATGCCGCTGCGCGAGGCCGTCGTGCGGATGCTCGAGGGCACGACCGATGCCACCTCCCTGGACCGGGTGACCATCACCTCCGGTGGTATGCAGGGCCTGGACCTGGCCTGCAAGCTCTTCGTGGACCCGGGTGACTACGTCAGTGTGGAGTCCCCGACCTACACCAACGGCAGCGCGACCGCTTTGTCCTACGAGGCTCGGCTGCTCGAGATCCCCGTCGATGCCGAGGGCATGGTGATCGACGACTTGGTCTCCCAGGCAGAGCAGGTCGGCCAGCGGCCCAGCGTGATCTACACGGTGCCGACCTTCCAGAACCCGTCGGGAGCGTCCATGAGCCTGGCTCGGCGCCAGCAGTTGTTGGAGGTGGCTCACGACTGGGGATCCGTGATCATCGATGACGACCCCTACGGCATGCTGCGCTTCGCCGGGGACGACGTGCCGAGCCTGCACGAGCTGGCGGATGGCGACCCGTTGGTCTTCTCGGTGCGTACGTTCAGCAAGATCATCGCCCCCGGACTCCGCGTCGGGTGGGTCGACACCGACCCCGCTCTGCAGCAGCTGCTGATCAACGCCAAGCAGGCCATGGACACCTGCACCAACCTGCCCGCTCAGCGGCTGGTCACCGGCTTCCTCGAGGGCGGATATCTCAGCGAGCACCTGACCGCGACACGCGTGGCCTACCGCGAGCGCAAGCAGGCGATGCAGGAGGCGCTGACCGAGCATTTCTCGGACATCGCACGGTGGACCGACCCCGAGGGCGGCTTCTTCCTCTGGGTGACCTTCGAGCCCGCGATTGACACCGAAGCCCTCTTCGAGGTGGCCCTGGCCGAAGGGGTGGCCTACATTCCCGGCAACGCCTTCTCCCCCAGTCGGCACTTCCCGGATGCCCTGCGGTTGTGCTTCGCCTCGACCCCACCGCCCCGGATCGCCGAGGGTGTGGCTCGGCTGCGCCGAGCGGTCGACCGCCTCGCCGGGTGAGGCACCCGTGACTCCGGAGAGTTCCCGCACGAAGGACCATGAGCAGAAGGTGCTCGACCTGATCGAGCCCAACGCGGTGGTGCGGGCCGCGCAGCTCCTGATCCGGGCCCCCGGGGAGAACCCACCTGGTCAGGAGCAGGCCACCGCCGACGTCCTGGTCGAGCTGGCCGATGCGGAGGGGCTTGAGGTGCGGTCCTGGGACATCGAGCCGGGTAGGCCCAACGTCGAGGTCACGCTGCCCGGCGGCGATGGCCCCGGGTTGCTCGTGCTGGGGCACACCGATGTGGTGCCGATCGGTGACGGATGGACGCGTGAGCCGTGTGGCGCAGAGGTCGTCGACGGTCGGCTCTACGGTCGTGGCAGCACCGACATGCTCGGCGGCTTGGCGGCCGTGATGGCGGCCATGGGCGCCGTGCGGGCTGCGGGCACTTCACTGTCCGGTCCCCTCCTGCTTGCGGCCTTGGCCGACGAGGAGCAGAACGGTATCGGCGTCCGGGAGTGGATCGCCCGGCCGCAACCCGGTGACCTGGTGGGCTGCGTGGTGGCGGAGCCGACGGATCTGCAGACGATCATCGCCGCCCGGGGAGCCTGCTATCTGGACGTCACCGTGACCGGTCTGGCGGCGCACGCGGGTCGACCCGGGGATGGCCGCAACGCGATCGTCGGTGCCGCGGCGGTGGTGGAAGAGCTGGACCGCTGGCATAGCGAGATGATGGACCACGCCCACCCGCTGGTAGGCCCGCCGACGTTCAACGTCGGCACCATCACCGGCGGCACCGGCGGGTCGGTGGTCGCAGCCGAGTGTCGGATCGGCGTCGACCGAAGACTGCTTCCGGGCGAGCCGATCGACGAGGTCCTCTCCTCGGTACGCACCCGTCTGGACGGGCTGCGGCTTCAGGACCGAGGCCTGTCCGTGGAGGTGACGTCGCCGATGGACATGCCGGGATTCGAGACCGCGGCGGACCACCGTTTCGTCCGGGTCGTGGACGAAGCGGCTGCCTCGGCGGGACGCCCAGGTATGCCGCTCGGTGGGTGGACCGCGGCCTGTGACGGCGGTTTCGTCTCGGCGGCGTGGGACGTGCCCGTGGTTGTGCTCGGGCCCGGGTCCGTCAACGAGCAGGCCCACCGGCCGGATGAGTCCGTCGGGGTCGATGAGCTGGTGACTGCGGCCCGCGCCTACGCCTTGATGGCGATGCGCCTCTTGACCTGAGCTCCGACTCGACGTCGGGGTCGTAGATATGGACGCCGACGTTCCGGGAGCCCCATAGTGGGTCCTGATGGAGCCGAGGTAGAGACGGCTGCGCTCGGAGGAGGTCGCGGGTATGGCGAAGATCGTGTTCGGAATGAACCAGTCCCTGGACGGCTACGTGGACCACACCGCATTCGCGCCCGGTCCTGTCCTCTTCCGTCATTTCATTGAGCAGGCTCGCGAGCAGTCGGGCGCCGTCTACGGTCGCCGAATGTACGACGTCATGCGCTACTGGGACGATGAGTCCGACGCATGGGACCCCGCGGAACGCGCCTTCGGGTCTGCGTGGCGGAGCCAGCCGAAGTGGGTCGTCTCACACTCGCTGACCTCGGTCGGTCCCAACGCCACTCTGGTCGACGAAGACCTCGAGAGCTTCATCGTCCGGCTGAAAGCGGAGCGTGAGGGGGAGATCGAGGTCGCTGGGCCGGTCCTGGCCAACAGTCTGACCGAGCTCGGCCTGATCGACGAGTATCGGATCTATCTGCACCCCGTCGTGGTCGGCCGGGGCCAGCCGTACTTCGACGGGAACAAGCCGACTCTACGGTTGGTGGACGTCGAACTGCTTGCTGAAGAGGTCGTCAGACTCACCTACGCACCCGCTTGATCGTGTGACTGCCACTCCCCCCACCCCACCCCAACCCCACCCCACGGAGCACCTCATGTCCACCGCCAGTGAGTTCATCGACCCGGAGTCCCGGATCCCCCTCGACCAGCTGCTCGAGGCCTTTCCTGGAGGTTTCAACGCTATCCCCGACATCGTCCAACGTCGCGCCACCGTTACGGCGATGTTCGCGCAGATGGAGGTGCCGGTCAACGACAACATCACGCAGGAGGACCGCACCGTCCCCGGTCCGGATGGCGAGCCCGACATCAGCGTGCGGATCAGCCGGCCCAACGACCGCCACGGCGTCCTTCCCGGCGTCTTCTACATCCACGGTGGCGGGATGGTGCTGGGCGACGTCGAGGGTGAGAACGTCCAAGCCACCACCATCAGTGACGAGGTCGGCGTGGTCGTGGTCTCGGTCGACTACCGCCTGGCGCCGGAGCATCCCTACCCGGCTCCGGTCGAGGACTGCTACGCCGGTCTGGTGTGGATGGCTGAGCATGCCGAGGAGCTCGGGATCGACCCAGCTCGGATCGCTCTCTACGGCGGGAGCGCGGGTGGCGGACTCGTGCTCGCGGTGGCGCTGTTGGCCCGGGACCGTGGCGGCCCCAAGGTCGCCTTCCAGATGCCGATCTACCCGATGATCGACGACCGCAACGAAACGGACTCCAGTCACGCGATCCGCGATGTCGGGATCTGGGACCGCTCGGCCAACATCGAAGCGTGGGCGTGGTATCTCGGCGGCCACGAAGCCGACCAGTACGCCGCCCCGGCCCGGGCCGGAGACCTGTCGGGCCTGCCTCCCACCTTCATCGATGTCGGCACCGCGGACCTGTTCCTCGACGAGGACATCGTCTTCGCCCGCCGACTCATGAAGGCCGGGGTCCCCACCGAGCTGCACGTCCACCCGGGCAGCTACCACGCCTCGGAGACGTTCGCGCCGGAGGCGAGATTGTCTCGCCGCATCTGGGCTATGCGGCTGGACGCCTTGCGTCGCGCGCTCGGCTAGCCGCGCAGGGCCACGCGGTCAGGGCAGGCCCTCGGCCAGCAACTCGGCGAGGTGTCGGGCGCGGCGGGGGGTCTCCTCCGCAATCTGGGTGCGGCAGCTGAACCCGTCGGCCAGCACCGGCGTAGCGGCATCAGCGGCCCGGACCGCAGGCAGGATCACGCGTTCCCCGACGGCCCGCGACAGCTCCTCGTGCCCCGTCTCGAAACCGAAGTTCCCGGCCAGGCCGCAGCATCCTGAGTCCGGCACGGTGGCCTCGATGCTCGCCGCCTTCATCAGTGCCCGGTCTGCGTCGAAGCCCATCACGGCGTGCTGGTGACAGTGCACCTGCACCAGGGCCTCTCCACCGACCTGCGGCGGCTGCCAGTCACTCGCCCGGTCTCGCAGGAGCTCAGCCAGGGTCACCACCTGGTCCCGCGCCCGAGCCGCCAGGGGGTCACCCTGCAACAGGTTGGGAGCGTCGTGCCGCAGCATCGCGGTGCAGCTGGGCTCCAGACCCACGACCGGAGCACCACCTTCCAAGGCGGGGCCGATCGCTTTGAGCGAGCGCAACAGCACCTGCTTCGCCACCCCGAGCTGCCCGGTCGACACCCAGGTCAGCCCGCAACAGACGGGCTTATCCGGCAGGCGCACCGTGAATCCCGCCGCCTCCAGTACGCGCACCGCGGCCATGCCCACCTCGGGCGAGAGGTAGGTGTTGAAGGTGTCCGGCCACAGCAGGACCGGGCCCCGCTCGCCGGTCCCTCCCGGCTCGTGAGCCGCGAACCACTCTAGAAAGGTGCGCGGCGCAAAGGAGGGGATCTGACGGTCGGGGGCGATCCCGCCAGCCCACCGCAGCGCTGGCGCCAGTGGTGAGGACGTCACCGCGTTGACCACCCGTGGGGCCACGGAAGCCCCTCGGGCCCAGAGCGGCAACCACCCCATCGACCAGTGCGAGCGGGGTCGGGCCCACGGGCGCCCGGCGTAATGATGGTGGGTGAACTCCGCCTTGTAGGTCGCCATGTCCACGTTGACCGGGCAGTCACTGACGCAGCCCTTGCAGGACAGACACAGGTCAAGGGCGTCACGGACCTCGGTGGATCGCCATCCGTCGGTGATCACGTCTCCCTCCAGCATCTCGAAGAGCACGTGCGCCCGACCGCGGGTGGAGTGCTGCTCCTCGCGGGTGACCTGGTAGCTGGGACACATCACCCCACCGGACGTCTGCCGACAGGTCCCGACCCCGACGCAGCGCCGCTGGGCCTGCGCGAAGTCGTGGTTGTCTTCGGGGAAGGAGAAGATGGTGGCCACGTGACGGTCCTTGGCCGCTCCCGCCTGCCGCAGATCGACGTCGATCGGCGGCGGATCCACGATGACGTGGGGGTTCAGCACCCCGTTGGGGTCGAAAGCCTTCTTGACCTGGGCGAACAGGGCCATCGACTCGGGTCCGTACATGCGGGCCACCATCTCGCCCCGGGCACGACCGTCGCCGTGTTCGCCGGAGACCGACCCCCCCAGACCGACCACCAGGTCGGTGGCCTCGGTGATGAAGTCGCGGTAGTCGCGTCGACCGGTGTCGGTGAGGAAGTCGAAGTCGATCCGCATATGCATACAGCCCTCACCGAAATGCCCGTACGAGGCACCGGAGTAGCCGTAGCGAGCGAGCACCTCGTCCAAACCGCGCAGGTAGGCACCGAGCCGGGCCGGCGGGACCGCTGCGTCCTCCCACCCACACCAGGCCTCGGCCCCGTCGGCGCGACGGGTGGCCAGCCCGGTGC
>JBARVW010000153.1:0-6652 GCA_049646465.1 Ornithinimicrobium sp. | reverse complement strand
GAAGAATGACGTGTCGGGCTGGGAGCGCCTCTCGGCGCGGGGCCGCTCGAAGCGGCTATAGGTGGAGCCCGGGGCTTCCGCAGCCCGACACGCGGTCAAGGATAACCATCGATCCGTCTCACGCATTCCGGACAGGCAGTCGAGGCGAGAGCGTTGGAGATTCAACCGTCGTTCACGGCCCGTTCACCATCGGAGGCACTGCGGGTCACATCTCCTCTCTACGGTTCCGGGAGTTGGCAACGCTGCCTCCACCTGAGACGCAGCGTTTCTGCCTGCCCCAGGTTTGCCTTAACCCTGATCAGAAAGAGGATCTTCGTGAAGCTCCACCGTTTTGGAACGACCCTCGCGCTGGCTATGGCCGCGTCGTTGACTCTCGCCGCGTGCGGCGATGACACCCCTGCCGCGACCGACTCCGGCGATGGCGCCGAGTCCGGCTCTGAGGAGAGTGCGGCCGGTGGTGACATGTCCGGCTCGGTGACGGCCTCCGGTGCCAGCTCGCAGAACTCCGCCATGACCGCCTGGATCGCCGGCTACCAGGATGTCCAACCCGGAGTGACCGTGACCTACGACGCGATCGGCTCGGGTGGGGGCCGGGAGAACTTCTTGGCCGGCGCCGTTGATCTGGCCGGCTCGGACGCCTACCTGGACGAAAGTGAGCGTGAGGCCGTTACGGAGGTATGCGGTGACGGCGGGGCCTTTAACCTGCCCGTTTACATCTCTCCCGTCGCTATTCCCTACAACCTGCCGGGTGTCGACACGCTGAACCTCACGCCGGACGTGCTGGCTCAGATTTTCGACCAGCAGATCACGACCTGGAACGACGAAGCCATCGTGGCCGACAACCCCGACGCCGAGCTGCCCGACACCGACATCACCGTGGTGAATCGCTCGGACGAGTCGGGGACGACCGAGAACTTCATGGAGTACTTGACCGCGGCTGCCCCCGACTCGTGGAGCTACGATCCGTCCGATGCCTGGCCCGTTGCGGGCGGGGAGGCCGCTGCCCAGACCACGGGCGTGATCCAGGTGGTCAGCGGCACCGAAGGCGCCATTGGCTACGCCGACGCGTCGGCTGTGGGCGATCTGGGCACAGCCTCGATCGGAGTCGGTGAAGAGTTCGTGGAGTATTCCGCCGAGGCGGCGGCCAAAGTCGTGGATGCCTCCGAGCCTGTGGACACTGGTGTCGAGGGCGACCTAGCCCTAGACATCGCTCGAGACACGACCGAGTCAGGTTCCTACCCGATCGTGCTGGTCTCGTACCACATCGTGTGCAGCGAGTATTCCGAGGCGGCAACCGCCGATCTGGTCACGGACTTCGTGGGCTACGTTGTTTCCGAGGACGGTCAACAGGCCGCCGCCGAAGCGGCGGGCTCGGCACCCATCTCTGACCAGCTGCGCGGACAGGTCCAGAGTTCGCTAGAAATGGTTTCCGGCGGCTGAGACCACGACAGCCGCGGCCATGACAGCGGCCAGATCCTCGATCTGGCCGCTGTCATCGCCGCCTTCACGACGCGCAAGCACGTCGTAGCCCTGGCACAAGCACGGAGGAAGAGATGAGCACACCGCAGGAACCCTCACCGGAGAATCTGTCGAACCGGCCGGAGGGTCAGGTCGCCACGAAGCAGCCGCAGTCTGAGGAAGGTCGTTCACAGACCAGCCCCAAGCGTCTGGGTGACACCTTGTTCAGCGGGGCGGCACTCGGCTCCGGGATCCTGATCTTGGCGACCTTGGCGGGTGTAGCCACCTTCTTGATGATCGAAGCCGTTCCGGTCCTGAGCGCCGCCCCGGAGGACATCACGGGGGGAGATGGCTTCTTCGCCTACGTGTGGCCGCTGATCGTCGGCACGCTGATCGCCTCGGTGATCGCGCTGGCGGTCGCCACGCCGGTGGCGGTGGGCATCGCGCTGTTCGTGTCGCACTACGCCACCGGGAGGATCGGTAACGGGATCGGGTTCGTCATCGACCTCCTTGCGGCCGTGCCCAGTGTGGTTTTCGGTATGTGGGGTTTGCAGGTGTTCGCCCCCGCGGTGGTGCCTCTCTACGACTGGCTCGAAAGATACCTCGGTTGGATACCGTTCTTCGCGGATGCTTCGGCCACCGGGCGAACCCTGCTGACCGCCTCTCTGGTTCTAGCCGTGATGATCCTGCCGATCATCACGTCCGTGAGCCGCGAGGTCTTCCTCCAGACGCCCAAGCTGCACGAGGAGGCGGCCTTGGCCTTGGGGGCTACCAAATGGGAGATGATCACCACTGCTGTGATCCCCTTCGGCAAGCCCGGGGTCATCGGCGGCACCATGCTCGGCCTGGGCCGCGCTCTGGGGGAGACCATGGCGGTCACGATCATCCTCTCGCCCGGCGCGTTCGGGCTGAACTTCATCGGCACCGGCAACGCGACGATTCCGTCCGAGATTGCTCTGAACTTCCCTGAGGCATCCGGCCTGAGGTTGTCCGAACTGATTGCCGCGGGTCTGGTGCTCTTCGTCATCACCCTGGCCGTCAACCTGTTCGCGCGCTGGATCGTGGAGAAGCGCGCCGAGTTCTCTGGAGCCAACTGATGAGCACACCGACGAAGGCTTCGCCGACCTCGGCTCCCGGTGAGCCGGGGAAAAGGACCACAGTCAATCGACTCGATGAGTGGCAGGGCATCACCAGCTCACCCGTGAAGGCCGCTCCAGCGAGGTTGGCTTGGGTGGCCCTGGGAGTGGGCGTGCTCGTCGGGGCCCTGGTGTGGCTGCTGTTGTCCAGCGTTGCTCTGGGCGTGGTGGCCGGCTACCTGGCCTACGTCGCGACGACCTACGTGGCCCACCGGACGATAGCGGGCCGCAGGGTCGGTATGGACCAGCTGATGCGGGCGCTGGTCTATGGCGCCTTCGCCCTGGCCCTTCTGCCATTGATCTCGCTGCTCCTGACGGTGCTGGTCAACGGGATCGGGCGGGCGGTCGATCCCGACTTCCTGCAGCAGACGATGAACGGGATCACCGGGCTGGCCGATCAGCAGTATGCGGATGGGGAAGCACCGTTCATCGGTGGTGCGTACCACGCCATCATGGGCACGCTCATCATCACCGCTCTCGCGACCGTGATCTCGGTGCCGATCGGGATGTTCGCGGCCATCTATCTCGTGGAGTACGGCGGCAAGACCAAGCTGACCCTGGCGCTGCGCTTCTTCGTCGACGTGATGACGGGCATCCCCTCGATCGTGGCCGGTCTGTTCGCGTTCTCCCTCTTCGGAGTGATCTTCGGCATCGGCACCAAGAACGGCTTTGCGGGGGCGATCGCGCTGTCGGTGCTGATGGTCCCGACCGTGGTCCGCAACAGCGAGGAGATGCTCCGGATCGTGCCCAACGAGCTGCGCGAAGCCTCGCTGGCTCTCGGCGTGCCCAAATGGCGAACGATCTACAAGGTGGTGCTTCCTACGGCTGCCTCCGGTCTCGCGTCGGGAGTCACCCTGGCCATCGCCCGGGTCATCGGGGAGACCGCTCCGCTGCTGGTAGCCGTCGGCGGGTTCTACGCGCTGAACTACAACCCGTTCCAGGGCCCGATGAATACCCTGGCGGTGTACGCGTACGAGATGTTCACCAAGCCGCTGAACCCTGGGGTGCGTGATCCCAGCCTGGAGCGGGCCTGGGCTGCAGCACTGATCCTGGTCGTCATCGTCATCGCCCTGAACCTGAGCGCCAGGCTGATCGCCAAAGTCTTCGCCCCCAAGACCGGCCGCTGAGCCGCGCCCTCTGTCTCACCACCACTGCTGTCTAACCACTGGAGACCCTGAACCTTATGTCCAAGCGCATCGACGTCACCGACCTCGACATCTACTACGGAGACTTCCAAGCCGTGGCCGACGTGTCCATGAGCATCGCGGCTCGGTCCGTGACCGCCTTCATCGGTCCGTCGGGCTGTGGCAAGTCAACCTTCCTGCGCACCCTGAACCGTATGCACGAGGTCATTCCGGGGGCGCGGGTCAAGGGCCAGGTCTCGATCGACGGACGGGATCTCTACGGCCGTGGCGTGGACCCGGTCGACGTGCGTCGTGAAGTCGGCATGGTCTTCCAGCGTCCGAACCCCTTCCCCACGATGACCGTGAAGGAGAACGTGCTGGCGGGGGTAAAGCTGAACAGCTCTCGGATGACGAGCAAAGCCGGCGATGAGCTGACCGAGCGGGCACTTCGTGCGGCCAACCTCTGGGAAGAGGTCAAGGATCGCCTCGACAAGCCGGGCGCTGGATTGTCCGGTGGGCAGCAGCAGCGGTTGTGTATCGCCCGTGCTATCGCGGTGCAACCCGAGGTCATCCTGATGGATGAGCCCTGCTCGGCGCTGGATCCGATCTCGACCTTGGCGATCGAAGATCTCATTAGCGAGCTCAAAGAGGACTACACGGTCGTCATCGTGACCCACAACATGCAGCAGGCCGCGCGGGTCTCGGACCGCACCGGCTTCTTCAACCTCGAGGCCACCGGCAAGCCGGGCAAACTCGTCGAGATGGACGAGACCACCAAGATCTTCAACAACCCGTCCAACAAGGCTACTGAGGACTACATCTCCGGCCGCTTCGGCTGAGCCGCTGACCGTTGTGCGCGCCCTTGCTCCCCGCTGAGCATCACAAGGAGCGCATATCGGTCAGTCGGGGGGTGTGACTACCGGGGTATGCGGTGGCGCGTCGCCGTGACGATGCGCGCACCGGCCCCGCGGCCCCGCACGGTGCAGGCCAAGATCTCGCCTTTGTCCATCGCAGAGCTGTCGAGACGCTCCAGCAGGCGACGCACCGGGCCGGGTTCGGCGTGCGGCAGCAGCTCGACCATGACGGCGCGCAGCACCGGCCCGTGGGTGCAGATCGCGGTGCTGCGCCCCGAAAGGAACACGTTGGTCAGATGTTTGGCCACCTTGTAGGGCCGCTTCTCGAAGTCTTCCTCGGAGAATCCGCGCTTGGTGCTCAACGGGACGATCGCCTGCTGTGCGAAGGGGGCCATCGTGTCGTGACACCTCGTGGACGGGGAGGTCAAGATGCGCTCGGGGGCGTATGCCGTCAGGATCGGCGCCATCTTTGTGGCTCGACGCTTGCCGACCGTGGTCAGCGGGCGGATCATGTCGGGCTTGTTCCAGGACTTGCGGGGCTGCGCCTTGGCGTGCCGGACGACCAGCAAGGTCCAGGTGTCCAAGCCGTCCTCGGCGTCCATCGCGACCAAGGCATCGAGCTGCAGTCGGTCCCGGTGGTAGGTCAGTCGTTTGGCCGCCTTGGCCGGCGTGAGCCAGGCAACCTCGTCGATCTCGTGCTGCAGCTTGCCTTTGCCGCTGATGGGAGCCCCCGCCCAGTACTCCACCCGCTTGCTGGTGGGGCGTCCGTCGGTCCGCCCCAGTGGGTAGGTCTGGGACGGCAGTCGGCCCCCCAGTCGAACGGCCAGACCGGTCTCCTCCAGCGTTTCCCGAGCCGCTGCCGCTGCCCAGTCCTCCCCTCGGTCCAGCTTCCCCTTGGGCCAGGACCAGTCGTCATACCGAGGTCGGTGCACCACGGCGACCTGCAGTTTGCCCTTCTTCCGGCGCCACGGCACCACGCCGGCGGCTCGGACCACGATGGGGCCGCTGCCGGCCTTTCGACGGGTGCTCTGCGGGACCAGCACCTCCATCGGGTTCGCGCTCATCGACGTCGACCAGGCTTGCGCCGGGCGGCGTACTTCGCGATCAACTCCGTCTGCAGCTCGGCCAGCGGCAATCCGTCGTCACCCAGGTGCTGACGGATCCACTGACCATTCTCGTTCAGGTGCCAGGCGGAGACGTCGTGCATCCCGCGGTCCAACAACTTCATCAAGGACTTGACCTGGCCTTCGTCGCTGACCGGGGTCAGGGCCTCCACCCGGCGGTCCAGGTTTCGGTGCATCAGGTCCGCGGAGCCGAAGTACACGACCGGTTCGCCGCCTCCGCCGAAGGCGAAGATCCGCGAGTGCTCCAAGAACCGGCCCAGGATCGAGCGCACGGTGATCGTGTCGGACAGACCCGGCACCCCCGGGCGGACCGCGCAGATCCCGCGCACCCAGAGGTCCACGGTGGCTCCGGCGCGGGAGGCTTTGTAGAGGGCGTCGATGGTCTTCTCGTCGACGATGGAGTTCACCTTGAACTGGATCAGTCCGTCCTTGCCCCGTGCCGCCTCGGCGTCGATGAGCTCGACCAGCTGGGAGCGCACCGAGCGGGGGGCCACCAGCAACCGCTTGAACTTCGCCTTGGGGGCCATGCCGGAGAGCTGGTTGAAGAGCCGCGTGATGTCCTCAGCGATGGCGTCGTCGCAGGTCAACAACCCGATGTCTTCGTACAGCCGCGCCGTCTTGGGGTTGTAGTTCCCGGTGCCGATGTGGCAGTAGCGGCGCAGCCCCCCGGACTCCTGACGGACGACGAGGGCGAGCTTGGCGTGGGTCTTCAGTCCGACCATGCCGTAGACGACGTGCACTCCCGCCTGCTCCAGCTTGCGGGCCCAGCTGATGTTGTTCTCCTCGTCGAAGCGGGCCTTGATCTCCACGACGGCCAGGACCTGCTTACCTACGGCGGCGGCATCGATGAGGGCGTCGATGATCGGGCTGTCGCCGCTGGTCCGGTAGAGCGTCTGCTTGATCGCCAGCACGTGCGGGTCAACGGCCGCCTGGCCGATGAAGGCCTGCACGGAGGT
>JBARVW010000152.1:0-2193 GCA_049646465.1 Ornithinimicrobium sp. | reverse complement strand
TCCACGATGGTGTCCTGGCCCGTGCCCTTCAACGCCTTCAGTGCACCCAGCAGCGGCTCCCACAGACCGGCGAGGCTGCGGGCCTGAGCGTGGGAGCGGGTACCGGGCAGCAGACGTACCTGGGAGCCGGGAAGCGGCATGGTCAGACTCGGCAGGGCGGCCCGTAGCCGGCCCTGCTGTTGGGCGGTCCACAGCTCGACCAGGGCATCCGGGGGCACCATCTGCCCGCGCAGGTACCCGGCCAGCATGGCCGCGCCACCGGTGGGGTCGGCGTCCACCAGCACAGTAGGACGCCCGCGGCTCAGTGCCCACCCCAGGGCGGTCGTCGTGACCCCCGGCGAACCGGACGCCGACGTCAGTGCGATCACCGCCATCTCAGTCCCCCTCCCGGCTGTCCAGGACCACAGCGGCCCGGCCAGCGGATGCCCACTGCGCGATCTGCGCGGCGTCCCCCTCGGGCACCAGCACGGAGACCACGGTCTGCGCCGACTCCACGGACGCGGCCACACCCACCACCTCACCCGGAAACAGGGTGTCCGCGGACTCGAACGTCGCCGGGTCCCCGGCCTGGCCAGGGGTCGCCACCACCCGCACCCTGTCCCCCACCACCAGCGGCTCCCCGGGCATTAGCTGCGCCGTCAGGGCCACCCCAACGACAGACTTCCCCGTGCCCGGAACGACCTGCTCTGCGGTCGCCTCACGGGTCAGCAGGGTCCCGGCCGACAGGTCCCGCGCGGCACGCTGGCCAACGAACGAGGCCACCTCGGCGCCCGGCACGACCTGCAGAACCGGGTCAGGGGTCACCTGGACGCTCATCAGGTCCGCCGCAGTGATCGTCTCGCCCCGCATCACCGTGTCCCGCACCGCCACCGCACTCACCAACTCGGTGTTGGACAGGTAGACCCACACCGCGAGCAGTGCCCCCGTCACCACCAGGCCCAGGCCGGCCAGCGCCAGCAAGGGCTGGCGGCGCAGCTTCGGCGGCGCCGCAACCGAGACCGGATCCACGGTCACCGGTCGGGCGTGGCGGGGCACGGACTCCCCGGCGCCGCCCTGAGTCTCTGCTGCGTCTAACTTCTTGGCCATGTCTTCGCTCTTCCTCTCTCGTGCTCCTGGCTCGAGGTCTCTTCCTCCCCGACCTGGCATCCCATCCACTTACGGCTATTGGCTCAGCACCTGCGCCTCCCCCATCACGATCTGGCCGTCCTGGACCAGGTCCATCTCGATCGTTCCCGACCGACCCATCCCCACCCAGGTGATGACCCAGTACGACGTCGCCGACACCGCGTACCGGCCCTGCTCGGCGTACCGGTGACCGCAATCCGGACTGTCCATGTCCTGGAAACGGTCCTCATACGGCGTGCCCGGGGTGGCGCAGACCACGGTGGACCCGTCCCCCATCTCCCAATCGATCCGGTCCACCTCAGCTGTCGCCGTCACCGACCAGGGCCCCGAACTGGCAGTCCTGGTGATCGGACCCCACGTCGACCCCTCCAGGTCCTCCACCCACATCCACGTCGGAAGACCCACCAGCCCGACCCGGTCAGGGCCCTGCTCGGGGACAATCCCGATCTCGATCGCCCTCAGATTCATCGACTCCACCGCCGCCCGGGCGAGATCCTCCGGATCCGGCGGCACACCCCAAGGAGGGGAAGGTGCCCACCGAGGAACAGTGTCCGGCGGGAAAGGGTCCGTCAGGGTGACCCCACGAGAGCACCAGAAGATCGCACCGTCCTCTCGCCCGCTCCACACCGAATCAGTCCAAGGCGGCTGCGGCTCAGCGAACTGGGTATAGCACCCCCAGTCATAAGACCAATACCAGGAATGGACGACGCACGGGACATCACGATCCAACAACCGGTCCACACAGACCGGGTCGCCCGGGTCGCCGGAATCATCCACCCCTCCCCGGGGCGGAGCCGGGTAGTCCGGCGGAGCTGGCCGGACGAAGATCATGCACTGACCGGTGAGCTCGCTGACTCTTGTGCACTCGGGCTCGGCCTGGGCCGGCGTAGCAACCAGGACCGCCAGGGACGCGCCCAGGAAAACAGCGAGGGCGCACCACAGGACGACTAGCCCTCGCACGGCTCGTTCCTGTTCGTGTCGTCCACGACATACCAGCCGAGCTCCGCCGAGTCGTCGCGTTCGAGGACGTAGTCCTGAATCGTTCGTTCGAGCCGGTCTTCGGCGATG
>JBARVW010000151.1:0-2462 GCA_049646465.1 Ornithinimicrobium sp. | reverse complement strand
ACACCGCCTCACGTGGCGTCAGTCCTCCAACGGTGACCGTTCCCTGGTCCGGGACCGTGAGACCCAGCATCAGGTCGATGGTGGAGGTCTTCCCGGCACCGTTCGGGCCGAGAAAGGCCACGATCTCGCCTGCATGGATGTCGAGGTCGACACCACGCACGGCCTCCACGAGGGTCCTGGAACCTGCCCGGCCGAAGCTCTTGGTGACCCCGGAAAGGCCGATGGCGGTGAGTGGTTGGACGCTCCGGTCCGTGATGAGGGTGCTCATACGTTCAAGCATCGTGAACCAACGTGGGTGCGCCCATCCCCAGACGTCACAAGAGGGACATGACAGCTGTCATACAACACAGGCAGCCGCCATGGGCCGGCGACACAGACCCTGGGATGGCAGGACGCGGGACGTGAGCCAGCGCTCCAGTGGGGAAAGGCGCAGTAATCTGTGCGCGTTCAAAAAGATTGACAAAGGAGTCGTCTTTAGTATGGACCAAGACAGGACCACGCGGATTCCACTCTGCGACATTCCATCAGGGCCGTCCGGAGGTCGTTGCGACCCGCTTGTGCGGCAATGATGAAAGCCTTACGAGTGTCCTGATCGCGATAAGCACAGCTGCATCGTCAAGGCCGCTGCTGCACGTTGAGGGGAGGTCCGATAGGCGCAGCGAGGTGTCGTGAGTCGGTAGCCTGTTGGTCATGGGCACCCGGACAACGATCGCACTGGTGGGCACGGCCGTTCTTGGTCTCACAGCATGTAGTGGTGGTGTGGAGCTGGACCAGGCGGAGACCGCCGAGGTGCTGTTGAGCAGCGAGGAGTTCCCCTTGGATGGGTTCACCCGTGGGGAGGTCGAGGAGTCGGCTCCCGACAACGCGGACCCGACGAGCGCCCCCTCCGAGGACTCGCTGGCCGCGCTGTTGCAGGATCAGGATGTGCCGGAAGTGTGCCTCGAAGCACTTGAGGCCACCGACCTCAGCAACGACGACTTCACCGCCCAATCGAGCGTGCTCTTCAGTCAGGGTGACGCCTCGACGCCGCTGCCCACGACCGTCAACGTCGTGGTGGCGACGGTGGAGGGAGAGTCTCCGCTGGAGCCCTTGTCGTCGGTGAACGAGGAATGCGACGAGATCACCCTGGACGAGGCTGAAGGCTCCATGGTGATGTCTTTCGAGGACCTTGACTCCCTCGATGGCACCAAGCTGTCCGTGGCCATGGGCGAGCTCACCGTAGACATGATCATGGGTGGGACGATGGAAGACCAGATGATCGTCGCGGGCTTCTCAACGGGGCTCAGCGAGGATCAGCTCGTGTCGGTGATCGACGCGCAGGTAGAGAAGCTGAGTGACGTCCAGGACTGAGTCACAGGCGCCCCAGCAACCTCAGAAGTCACACCAGTCACACTCAGTCTGACGGCTTGGTGACGGTGAGGTAACGGTCTGACTTCCCACTAGGCAATATCTCGAGGGGGGGCATACAGTTCCGATTAATCGTTTGATACTTCCAAGGAGTTCAGTGTGTCCGCAGGGGGACGCGGCTTTCGCCGCTCGTTAGCTTTAGCAGTTGTTTTGTCGATGAGTTACGCCACGGGGGCCATGGCGCAGGAAACCGATGACACGGGTTCGGCGGACACCGCGACGACAGCACCAAACGGCTATGCGGACGATACCTCTGCGGCAAGGACCGACCAGGGGTCCACCCAGGACACGACATCGACCGACGACACCACGTCGAGCGGTTCGTCCAAAGCCCGGAAGGGCAGCGGTTACGGCGGTCGTGCCACGGGTCCGTCGCCGCTTCCGCTGCTCGAAGCCGACCCGGCATACCCCGTGCCCGGCCCGCCCGTGAACGACGAACTGCCAAAGGACATCGACGCGGCCGAGCCGTGGCAGCCCAACGTGATCTGTGACCCGGTCGACAAGCCTGGCGTAGAAGCGTTCGGCAACCTGATCGGCCAAACGTACGACCGTGCCCACTACACCACCTCGCGCTCGTGCATCGACCAGAAGTCCGACCACTACGACGGTCGTGCACTGGACTGGCCGTTGGACGCCGGCAATCCGTCCGATCGTCGGATCGGTGACGCGGTCGCGATGTGGCTGAGTGCCAACGACGGTGAGATGGCCAAGCGCTTCGGCATCCAGTCGATCATCTGGAACGCCCACTCCTGGCGCCCGAACGGGAGCGGTTGGCAGGGGTATGTCGGTCAGTCGGCGCATACCGACCACCTCCACTTCTCCTTCACCTGGGACGGGGCCATGATGCGCACGTCGTGGTGGACGGGATTGGCTCTGGAAGAGGTCGACCACGGTCCATGTGCGGTCGTGGCCGGTCAGTACGCAGCGATTCCGGTCGGCGTCCGCACCGAACCGTGCCCCACCGGGTTGATCAGTGCCCCGGAGACGGGCTACACCTCGGTGCGTCCTGGTGGGTCGGGTGAGGGCGTGAGCCTGGTCCAGCCGCTGCTAGGCGT
>JBARVW010000150.1:0-17628 GCA_049646465.1 Ornithinimicrobium sp. | reverse complement strand
CGTGACACCGAGGGCCTTTCGGCGTTCGCGCAACCGGGCGCCTAGGCGTTCGAGGTCCGCCTGTTGCTCGGGGCTCGTGTGTGGACTAGAGGCTGGCATGTTTCTCATTTTAGTCATTCAACCCTCGCAGTCAATAATGAGAAACGTTTAACGCCCTCTCGACAGAGGGGCTGGCACCAGCTGGTAACAACGGAACGCGAATCGGGCCGGCCCCCACCAGGGTGAGGGCCGGCCCGAGAATGCCTAGGCCGCAGGGACTGTGCCGATGGCGTCGCCACCGGTGGTCGTACCCTCCTTCATGAGCCAACTGATGCTCGTTCCGGTGGCCTCGCCGCCTACTGAGACCTCGTAGTCAGCCCCTCCTTCGAGGGCGTCGTCGGAGTAGATGAAGGAGTCTGAGGCCTTCACCGTGCTGAAGGAGGCGACCTGCTCTCCGTCGCCATCGGTGATGGTGATCAGCGTCCCGGCGGGCATGGTGCCGCTGAACGTGAGCGCCAGGGTCGCTTGGGTGGAGTCATTCCCCGGAGCCACCGCCATGGTGGACATGCCGTTGGCTGCCAGAGTTCCGCCGGAGATCGTGAACGTGTCGTCGACGTCGATGGCACCTTGGCGCACGTTGTCCGTGCCCGAGACCACCAGAGTGCCTCCGGACATCGTCATAGCCCCGTTGACGTCAACACCGTCGCTGTCCGTGTCGATCACGTACGTGCCGTCGCTGAGCTCCAGGAACCTGGTGCCGTTGTCGCCTTCAGCGGGTCCACCGAAGCCGGTGCCTTCCATCGCGGACACGGTCAGCGAGGCGAGATCGTCGACAGGGTCGGTCGCCCCCATCTGGCTGTCCGGCCCAGCGGCACCTGCCATCGCACCCTCCTCCTGCGTGCCACCCATAGGCGGTCCACCAGCCGGGCGACCACCTGCCTCCGTGCCGGGTTCATCTGCCGCGCCGGGCTCGTTCAGAGTGTCGTTGCCCGTCTCGGCTTCAGTGGTGGTGAGCCCCTCGAGGCCTCCCGAGACGTTGATGCCGTCATCGCTGGCGACCACAGACACCTCTCCGCCGGAGAGATACATGTAGGCCCCTTCGATGCCCTCGACACTGTCGGTGATGTCGACGTTCCCGCCAGCGACGCGCAGGACGTTGTCGGAATGCAGTCCGTCGTCACCGGCAGCAAGGGTGAGGTCTCCGTTCAGCATCGTGAGCTGGCGCGCGGCGTCCGCCGCGTCAGCCCCTGCCGTGAGATCGAGAGTGCCTCCGTCGATCCAGATGACACCTACTGCAGCATCCGGCTCGTCGGAGACCGACTCGTTGTCGGCTCTCAGGCTGTCCCCCTGGGCGTCCACCGTGAGCGTGCCACCGGTGATCACCAGGTGATCCTTGCCTCGTATGCCGTCATCGGCGGCGTCGAGCACGAGGTTTCCACCGCTCATCACCAGGGTGTCCTTGGAGGTGATCGCGTCAGCCGCGTGGGCGGTGACGTTCAGCGTGCCGTCGCCGGCGATCCATAGGTCCGCGGTCGAGAACAAGGTCGCATTGGGCGAATCTTCGACCTCCTCGTCGACGGTAGCACCCTCGGCATCCGTCAGAGAGTTCTCGGCACCGTCAGGGAGCCACACCACCACCTGCTCGGCGTCGACCACGTCGATCGCCGCCACGCTTGCGGCCGTGATGTCAACGCCGTCCAGCACCAGGTTGACCACCCCGTCGGGGGCATCGACGACCAGCGAACCCGAGGTCAGGGTGCCGCTGACGTGGTAGGTGCCGGCGGCGCTGATCGTGACCGTGTCTGCGTCGACGCTCACACCGGTGCCACCCTGTGATGCTCCGTCGGCCAGCGTGATGTCCACGGCGTCAGCCACATCGAACGACAGGTCGGCCTCGTCGATCTCGAGGTCGTCATACGTCAGCTCGGCGACCGCGCCGGTCACCGACGAGGTGGCCACCGCGGACGTCTCACCCTCGGTAACGGCGAGAGTCTGGGTGGCGTCTACGCCGCAGCTGCTGAGAAAGAGAGCGGTAGCCAGGGAGAACCCGGCGATGACGGTAGAGGGACGCTTCATGTTGTGCCTTTCTATGCGGCCACCGCGTGGGCGGCGACCTTCGGGAGGTAGCGGCGTAGAGAACGCGACCACCTGTTGGCAGGGAGTTCGGGGCGTAGCGCCGCGAGGGACGTGCAGTACTTGCTGATGCGAACCGGCCGGATGCCAGCGGCCCACAGGGCTCGGTCGACGGCACCCGCTCCGCCGTCCGACTTCGTCTCGACGAACAGGAGGTCGCCATAGTCCATGTGTCGCCCCCCGGTGTCGGTCGCCGCGACATGTCGATCCACGGTGACTCGTGACTGGTCTGTCACGAGTGTCACGCGCTCGT
The DNA here is from genome assembly GCA_049646465.1 of Ornithinimicrobium sp. GTDB lineage: Bacteria > Actinomycetota > Actinomycetes > Actinomycetales > Dermatophilaceae > Ornithinicoccus. The sequence continues at coordinate 15,263 of JBARVW010000150.1, read as the reverse complement.
ACGTCGTGGTCAGCACCTGCGTGAGCTCGTGGGCCTGGTCGCCGATCCGATCGAACTGGCCGAGGAACGTCACCGCCGCGTCCGGGAGCGGACCGCCGACTTCGGACGCGTCGAGCCATTGCCGGCTCTTCACCGTCGCCCCGGAAGCCGACCGCATCTTGACCTCCACGGCCTGTGAACCGGTGTCCAGGTAGCGGCGCGTCCGCACCTTGTAGCGGTGCGGACGGCTGCGTGCCGCGTCGCGGTAGCTGTCCAAGCCGGAGGTGTCGTAGTACGTGGAGGAGTATCGAAAACGACGCAGCTCTTCGATCTCGAGCACGCTCGGCCGCTCGTCCAGCGAAGCCAGGACTATCGACCACGTGTGCGGATCGAGGAGGTACTTGCGGTCGACCCGCACTTGCAGCGCGGCCCGGTCCTCGACCTCCTGCAGCGTGATCGCGGGCAGATCGCGGACGGTATCCATCCACACGTTCGGCCGGCGGGTCATCGGACACCCGCCGTGTCGGGCAGGGCCGAGCGGCCTTGGTGTGAGGAGACGCCTTCGGGATGCGGATGGTCGCTGTCCCGACCGGAGATGGGCAAGGTGAACCGCACGTCGCACACGGTGGTCTCCGACACCAGGTCGACCTTGCGCAGCGTCACGCGGTCGATACGGGCCCCCAGGATGACGCCGAGCAGGTCGCGGGCAATCACCTCGTCGGTCACGGCACGATCCAGCACCACGGTCTGCTGACGCGTGCGCGAAAAGAGCGAAGGGCTATCGCCCACCGCGATGACCCCGAGCAACACGGCCATGAGCGTGAAACTCACGTAGGGCGAGATCGAGGGGAAGCCTCCGAGGAGGCCGAGCGCGATGGCGGTGAAGTAGTAGGCAATCTCAGCGTGGTCCATCTCGGTGGAACGAAGTCGAATGATCGAGAGCACGGCGAAGATGCCCAACCCGAACCCAAGGGACAGATCCGCCGTGGCCATCGCGTACGTGACGCCCATGACGCCGACGTTGATGGACATGAACGCGACGATCAGGTCACGGCGGCGATGCCGGGGGAAGTAGAGGCCGAAGACCATCAGCAGGATGGCGATCAGGTCGGCGGCGATGAACGTAAAGATGGACATAGCAATCCTTGATGTTGGGGGTCGTTGCGCTGGTATCCCCATACGACACCGCGGACTTTTCGATGCCCTGTGCACGGCCTATGTGTTTGCTATGTGGCCTACGCCCCACCGGAGGGGGAGAGCTTCTCAGGAACCGGGTGCCACCAGGGGCAGGCGAACGGTGAATACCGTCCTGCCGGGCTCCGATTCCACATCGACGGTTCCGTCGTGGGCGCCGGCGATGGCGGCCACGATGGCCAGGCCCAGGCCGGTGCTGCCGGCCCGACGGGAGCGCGAGGTGTCGCCTCGGGCGAACCTCTCGAAGACCACGTCCTGCAGCTGCACGGGGATACCCGGACCTCGGTCCATGATCTCGATGACCGCGCATTCAGTCCCGCCAGGGGTCGAAGCGTCAGCGGCGCGGGACAGAGTGGTGGTAACCGCCGTGCCAGCGGGGGTGTGCACCCGAGCGTTGGTCAACAGGTTCGACACCACCTGGTGGAGTTGATCCGGGTCGCCGCGCACCCACACCTCCTCCTCGGGCAGGGACAGAGACCAGTGGTGTTGGCGGCCGCTGGCGTGGATGTCGCTGACGACATCGGTCAGCAACCGGCGCAGGTCCACGCTTTCGCGCCGACGCGTGGGACCGGTGTCGAGCCTGGCCAACAGCAACAAGTCCTGGACCAGGCCGGTCATGCGGTGAGCCTCGGACTCGACCCTGCCGATGGCGTGCGCGACGTCGGCGGGCAGCTCGTGGGGTGTGCGACGGGTCAGCTCGGCATACCCGAGGATGGCAGCCAGCGGAGTGCGCAGCTCGTGGCTGGCGTCGGCAACGAACTGCCGGGTCTTAGTCTCGTTGTCCTCGCGTCGCTTCAGAGCATCTTCGACATGACCGAGCATCCGGTTCAACGCGGCTCCGACCTGTCCGACCTCCGTGCCCGGGTCGGTGTCCTCCTGCGGCACTCGCGCAGCGAGCGACACCTGTCCTGAGTGCAGGGGCAGCTCGGCGACCTGCGTGGCCGTCTGAGCGACGCGCTCCAGTGGCCGCAACGTGGAGCGCACGATGGCGGCCGCCACCCCGATGGCCATCAACAGCCCGAGCAACGCGACGACAAGAATGATGAGGGACAGACGGGACACGGTGGCCTGCGCCTCGCGCAGCGGGAGAGCGGTCACGACCCGGGTGTCGTCGGGGCCAGTGCTGCTGATCGCTCGGTAGTCCCCGATGGCGCCGCCCAATTGCACGGTATGGGGTGTCGCGTCAGCAGGCAGGGACAGCAGCTCCGCGTCTTGGGCTGGAGTCAACGACTGAGGGGTGCCGGTCTCGTCCAGCACGGCCGAGCGGATGACTGCATCGTCGCGGATCAGAGCCGCCACCGTGTCGGGGCCTTGGCCTGGAGTCAGCAGGAAGTCCGGCCCTGGCCGCTCGCCCTCTCGCTCGGGCCGATCCACGAAGTCCGGACCGGCTCCGTCGACCACGGCCGTGCTGCGTTGCACAGCGCTTTGCAGTTGGCCATCGACCTGATCGGTCAGGAACGCGTCCAGAGCCACGACACTGATGAGGCCGATGATCAGGCTGATCGCGGCCAGGAGTGAAGCGATCGTCATCACCAGACGACGACGCAGCGTCCATCGAGAGAAGGCCACGCTGTCTATGGAGCCGGTCGGAGCACGTATCCAGAGCCGCGACGCGTGTGCAGCATCGGCTCGCGGTTGGCGTCGATCTTCTTGCGCAGATAGGACACGTAGAGTTCCACGACGTTCGACTGCCCACCGAAGTCGTAGTCCCAGACGCGGTCCAGGATCTGGGCTTTGCTCAGCACGCTGCGTGGGTTGCGCATGAAGAAGCGGAGGAGCTCGAACTCGGTGGCGGTCAGCTCGATGGGCGAGCCGGCACGCCATACCTCCTGGGTGTCCTCGTCCAGTACCAGATCACCGACGACCAGTTGCGGGTCGGGCCGCGTGGCGCTGACCGAGTGAGCGCGCCGCATCAGACCGCGCAACCGGGCCACCACCTCCTCCAGGCTGAACGGTTTGGTGACGTAATCATCCCCACCCGCGGTCAGCCCGGCGACCCGATCCTCCACCGCGTCTTTGGCGGTGAGGAAGAGCACCGGCACGTCTTCGCGATCGGCTCTGAGCCGGCTCAGCACCGCCAGCCCGTCCATATCGGGCAGCATGACGTCCAACACCACCGCATCCGGGTCGAACGTCCTGGCCAACGTCACCGCCTCGCTGCCGGTCGCGGCAGTGCTCACCTTCCACCCCTCGTACCGTAACGCCATCTGCAGGAGCTCGGACAGCATCGGCTCGTCATCGACGACCAACACCCGGAGCGGAGTGCCGTCCAGACGCTGCAGCGAGGCTGCCGGAGCAGCCTGACTGGTGGCAGCGGGCGGTCGGGGCGTCATCGTCGGCATTCCTTCACTGTGTCGAGACTGGTTGTGGTGTTCCTTTGAGCGACCTGTGTCCAACCTATGTGCTCGCTCCGTCGCCTGTCGCACACCTCGATGGAGGATTCGCACGAGGCTCAGATCGCGTTCATAACTTCTGGACAGGTTGGGCCTCCACGATCGAAGGGACCGGACGAGAGGCGTCCGGAGTTTCCGAAGGAGAACCACCATGTCCACCCTTAGAAGATCCGTGCGCAACCGGGCCGCCACCGTCATTACCATCGTTGCGGTCGGCGCAGGCGGAGTTGGCCTCGCGGCTGCCGCGGACCCGACCTCGCTTCCCGCGTTCCCTGGCTCGATGACGGCCGCATCCCAGGATGAGGCGAGTGAGACCGCGGACAACTCGGCGGCGATCGAGTCGGAGCGGGCTAGTCGCGCCGACCGGTTGGCCGAGACCCTGACGCCCCTCGTGGAGGACGGCAGCCTGACTCAAGAGCAAGCAGACACCGTGGTCGCAACCCTGGTAGAGGCCGAGCCGTCCCGCGGGCGGCACGGAAGAGGAGGTGAAGGTCGAGGGCTGGAGGTGGCTGCTGAAGCCCTGGGCTTGACGTCGGACGAACTGCGCGAGGAGCTCAAGTCCGGTGAGAGTTCGCTGTCCGACATCGCGCAGGCCCAGGGAGTCGACCCCGAGGAGCTGATCCAGACGCTGGTGAACGATGCCAACGACAGGATCGATGAGCGGCTTTCCGATGGGTCTTTGACGCAAGACGACGCCGACGAGCTGCTGGCCTCACTGAGCGAGCGCATCACCACCATGGTCCAGGAAACTCCAGGTGAGCGCGGGGTCCGCGCAGGGCGGGGCGGCCCAAACCTCGGGCCATCCGGTGACGACTCACAGACCCAGACCGAGACCGAGCCAGACGCCAGCACCACCTGATCCGCCCAGCGCCCCGCCGGAGCGTGGTGTTCTTGGCGCAGACAACTCGTACCCGCTCCGGTTTCCTGGCGGCAAAGGAACCCTCAACCTCTTCACAGGCCTGGACTTCAAGCCCTCGAAGTCCTTTTCGATGCCGCCGTCAACCAGTCTCTTACTGAACCTGGACCGCTCACTGCCACCGTGGTGGTGTTTCCCTCGCTGTTCTTGATGTCCCACACCCGCTTCTACCCCGCGGTACGGGCCGGGATTGCCGCTCTAGCTTTTAGCGCCGCCGTCGCGTGGGTGATGGACCGGCTGGGCGTGCTCGACAACCCCTTCGCCGTGATCACCCTCGCCGCCGAGCGCCGGCTCGGCGCAAACACTCAATCGCCCGACGTCGAGCCGACAATAAGCACATCAAGCCAAACACCGCGTCACACCACAGCACCATGAGCAAACGCAACTCGCATTCCGGTGCCCGGGGGGTCGGCCTGAGCCGATAGGCCCACCGCGTCCCGCAGGGGATAGGACTGTGCATTGAACGGCACCTCTCTGGGTCCGGCTGGGGGCAGAGAGAGGGACCAACTTGTTGAATGTGGGTGGAGTTTGTGGCCTGCAGCCATGATCTTCAAGGTTGTGGTCGGGGTCGCTCGGGGAAAACCTGTCGCCCTGCTGGGCTGACTGTCTAACGGCCTGTGTCCTGATCACAACCGCCCGGTTGGGTTGGCTCGTCAGAGGTCTGCAACGCCTGAAGTTGGTCTGTCCTCCGACCGGATCCCATGATCGTCGACTGGTTGGAGGATGGTTCGGATGTCAGCTGCACCGAAGCACGTCACGGCCCGACACGGCGTGATCATCGCCGTCGATCCGCATAAGGCGTCCTGGACCGCGGTGGTGCTCACCGCGGACCTGGCCGCGGCCGATTCGATCCGCGTCAGGGTCAACCGGGCAGGCTATCGGCAGCTGAGCCGCTTCGCCGCGGCTTGACTCGCTAGCCGATGAGCGATCGAGGGCCCAGCCAGCTGAGGAGCACCGCTGACGCAGCGGCTGAATGAAGACCAGATCATTATCACCGACGTTCCCGCGAAACTGGTTCGCCGCGTCCGGTTGTTGTCCACCGGCCACGGCCGCAAAAGCGACAAGGCTGACGCGCTGTCGATCGGTATCGCCGCTTGGTCAGCCCAGGGGCTACGCACCGTCGCGATCGACGAGACGATCGCTGCCCTACGGGCGGTTACCGGGCAAGGGCGTAGTTCAATTGCCGGTCGCCACCTCGGGAGAGCCGGTGATGCGCGACGTCCCCGGAAGAGCCTCCATCGGTTGCGGTGGCCTGTAGCGGCAGAGCAGCGGCAGCGAGGATGGTCGTGACTGGTTAGCCGGCGTGCCAGTACTAGCGCTACACCACCACTTGGGACTTGCCCCCGCGCTGCGTCGGCGATAGGCCCGTTGCCCCGTGTTCTGTTCGATTCACAGGAAGAACATAAGAGTGACACAGCGCCACGACAAGGTGAGGAAACAGTGTTGGCGCCATGATGACGCATAAAGGCAAGAAAAGCGTGGCCACCCACTGCAGCGTGGGGATTCTCGATGTCTGACAAGCACGAGGAGCACCTCGCGCAAGTGGCAAGGACCCCCGGCAAAGGTATCGAGCACTTGGACTTCAACGCCGGGTTGACGTGCCAGTCACAGTGCTGCGAGACGGACGCCACGGCGGCATTCGCGCTAGTGAAGCCAACCGCAGTGGGTCTAAGAATGATCAGGGAAGCGTTCCACGGGGACGAAGGTCCGACCAGTTGGCTGTCCTGTGAACGATCGACTCTCATGAACGCTGACGCGGGGTACGTGACCATCGTTCAAGTGCTCAATTGATCATCACCGCATGCACGGGGGTCGCACGAGGACACCAGTCCCCGGTCTAGCGATGACGCTCCCGACGGAAAATGATGGGTACAGCTCAGGCAATTGACCCGCGTTCCCGTGGCCCGCCATCGTCCCAGCACACTGTGCGGTCGGGGCGGGTTCCGACCGCACAAAGTCGGCGCGGAGTACCCAGCCTGCGACCCACTCTTGACCGCGATACGGCGAACACGATGCAGCCGGCAGGGTAACTCCTGATCGGATTCGCACCGCTGACCGACCCAACGATCGAACATCAGCAACACCCCAGAACCGTTCGTCTGCCTGTAGATCTACCGCTGTCAAAGGACGTCAACGACGCCGAGCAGATATGCCCCGTCCGATGATCTCACCGGGACAGGACCGCTCTACGGCATGCGACGTCGGCATGGTCATTGGTCTTTGCCGACGTGAGAGATCGAGGCCTCCTGCTTCCCCACGACATCGACTCTCGTTGACCGTCGACGGTCCTGGAAATCGCGTTCGAGCATCCTCCATCCGACTGCCAAAAACCCCCATCATCGAGCGGCACGCATGCTACGAAGGACGTAGATGGGTCGCCCCTCCTCGGGGCGGCCCACGCGGCATTTCTAGGGGTCCGTTGGTTGTCGGCGGACACGGTGGAGGCGGTGGTCCGGGTGCACGGTGGCGTGAAGTTCTACCGCGGCGCGCCGCAGGCTGCCCGGGCCTACGTCGAGAGCGACCGGTCCCGGGCGGATGACTACTACCTCTCCGAAGGCAGTGGCGTCGCCACGCGCTTGGTCGCTAACCCCAGTGGCGTGCACAGCGTCGGCGGCATGACCGGGGAGGTCTACGAGCAGTGGGTGGCGGGCATCGATGTGGACACGATGACCCCCAAGGGTCGCGTCCGCACCGACGACAACGCGTTGCGCTTCGTCGAGGTGGTCGTCAATGGTCCTAAAACGTGGTCGCTGGCGGCCGCTCTGCATCCGGAGGTCTCCGTTGCCCTGGACCGAGCCCAGGACAAGGCGGCCGCTGAGATCGTCGGCTGGGTCGCGGCGCACGCGACCACCCGCGTGGGGCCCCGCGGGCGGCAGGTCCAAGTGCCTGTCGAATCGATCGAAGCCGCAGTGATCCGGCACTACACGTCTCGGGCCGGCGACCCACACCGCCATCTCCATCTGCAGGTCAACGCCCGCGTCTGGGCGGCTGGCGCCTGGCGGGGCATCCACTCCGTCGGCATCCGGGACAGCATCGAGGCCATCAACGGCATCGGCCATGCTGCGGTCGCGACCGACCCGGACTTCCGGGCGGTGCTGGCTGCGCACGGACTGAGCGTCGACCCCGAGACGAGCGAAATCCGTGAGCTCGCGCCGTACGTGGGCGCTTTCAGCGCCAGGACCGCGCAGATCCGCCAGAACGTGGACCGGTTCGAGGCCGATTGGCGTCACGAGCATCCCGGCCAAGAACCCGGTCCTCGATTGCAGGAGAGTTGGGACCGTCGGGCGTGGGCGCAGGCACGACCCGACAAAGTCATCCCCAAGGATGGTCGCGAGCTCGTGGACCGATGGAACGGCGAGCTGCGCGAGATCGGCTATCGAGACCCGTCCCACGCTGTCCCCCTCCGGCGGACGCTGCCGGGGTGGATCGACCGCGACGCCGCCGCTGACCTGGTCGTCTCGATGCTCGGTGCCAAGCGGTCGGCGTGGAACACCGCCGACCTTCGCGGGAAGACCGAGGTCCTTCTCGCCCAGACAGCACTGGTCGCCGAGCCCGCCGCCCGGATCGAGCTAGCGGAAGACATCACCTGCCGGGCCGTCGCGCGTTGTGCTCCGCTGCTGACCCGGCCCGATGCGCCCGAACACGTCCGATCGCTCACCTCGCCCGGCGTCCTCGCCGTCGAAGGCGACCTCATCGCCCGCATAGCACGACGCGCCGATCACACCGGCAAACCGCCACGTCCTGACGGCCTCGACCCGCATCAGATCACTCCCGTGCCCCCCGACGCCGTCAACATATTGACGAGCGACGCTTCACTGGTCGTGGTCGAGGGCGCCGCCGGGGTGGGCAAGACCACCGTGTTGCGCTCGGTCCGAGAACTGCTGGCACACCACGGCCAGCGGGTGGTCGTGGTGACACCGACGATGAAGGCCGCCGACGTGGCCGCTCGCGAGACCGGCGCCGAGGGACACTCCGCTGCCTGGCTGATCCACCAGCACGGGTGGCGCTGGGACGACGACGGACATTGGTCCCGGCAGTCCGACCCCACACCCTGCGCATCGGCAGTCGTTCGACCCGGGGATCTGCTGGTGGTCGACGAAGCTGGCATGCTCGACCAGGACACGGCCCTTGCACTCCTCACCGTCGCCGACGAGACCGGTGCTCGGGTCGCGCTTATGGGGGACCGACACCAGCTCCCGGCCGTGGGCCGCGGCGGCGTCCTCGATCACGCCGTCGCCTACGCGGATCCGGCGACGGTCGTCACGGTCGAGACCGTTCGACGGTTCTCCGACTCCGCCTACGGCATCTTGAGCCTAAGGATGCGCGAGGGCTACCTCAGCGGCGAGGTGTTCGAGGCCCTCCTGGCCCGCGGCCAGATCGTGGTGCACTCCTCGGATGTCGAGCGAACAGCCGCACTGGCCCGCTGGGGGGCAGCCGGCGACCTTGTCATGGCCGACACCCGCGAGCAGGTGGCTGATCTCAACGCGGCCATCCGGGCTCAGCGCAGCGACCTTGACCCTCTCGCCGAGGGCAGGCAGACCGTGACCACCGGTCGAGGCGAGATCCTTGCGGTCGGAGATCGGGTTGCGACGCGGCGCAACGCCCCTGACCTCCTCGTCGCGAACCGACAGACCTGGACCGTGACCGGCGTGCGCGCTGACGGTTCGATGGTCCTGCACGACCGTGGACGAGACCAGGTCGTGCCAATCCAGTACGCACGCGAGCATGTCGAGCTCGCCTACGCCACGACCGTCCACGGGGCCCAGGGTGAGACCGTCACCCGCGCCCACGTGGCCCTGACCGACTCCACCGGCGCCGCAGCGGCATACGTCTGCATGACCCGCGGCCGAGCCAGCAACACAGCGCACCTGGTCGCCAAGACCCTGCAGGATGCGAAGCAGCAGTGGATCGACGCATTCGCACGCGACCGGTCCGACCTCGGCCCCGCCCATGCCCGGGACGACGCGATAGAGGCCATCGAGTGGTACGGCCCCGCTATGCGGCCTGAAAGGCCACCCCAGGCGAGGCCACGGCGTCCAGAGCACGAACGTCGGCACGTCCCGTCGACTCAATCGGCGCTCCGGGGCTCCTCGATCGGGCGTTGACAAGACTCCATCTGAAGTTTCGGGGGGACGTGCCCTGACCTGCGTCGATACAACGTTCCCCCTTCGTTCCCGCCCTCGCAACCGAGGGGGAGGGGCGCATCCGGGAACGTTCCCGTCCCATGATGACCGCCGTGAGCCAACGCTCACTGCCACCGATCACGAGGAGCGCCACCATGACCGCACAACATCACCCCACATTTCGAGCACAGAACGCCGGGGACGAGATGCTCACCCTCCAAGAGGCCTGCGCCTTCCTCAGGGTGCCTGAGGGCACCCTGCGTTACTGGCGCCACCTCGGGTCCGGACCGCGCAGCTTCAAGCTCGGACGCCACGTCCGGTACTGGCGCGCCGACCTCATCCTCTGGCTCAGCGAGCAGACCAACCGTCCCCAGAACCACCAATGAGACTTCCCACCGTCGGACCCCGGAGAGACGATGGACCGATCTTGAAAGGAGCATCACCATGGCGGGAAACATCGCCAAGCGAGCCAACGGCAAGTGGCGGGCGCGCTATCGCGACGAGGCCGGGAAGGAGAACTCGCGGCACTTCGACCGAAAGATCGACGCACAGCAGTGGCTAGACCACGTGACCTCGGCTGTGATCACCGGTACGTACGCGGATCCCAAGGTCGGCCGGATCACGTTCGCCGCGTTCTTTGGCGCGTGGTCGGCCCGTCAGATCTGGGCACCGGGCACCGTGCTCGCGATGTCGCTGGCGGCGAGATCCGTGCCCTTTGCCGGGAAGCCGATGAGTCAGGTCCGGCGCTCGGATGTCGAGACCTGGATCAAGCAGATGAACGCCGCAGGCCTGGCCCCCGGCACGATCAAGACGCGGTACGTGAACGTCAGGTCGGTGTTCCGCGCCGCCGTCAAGGACCGGGTGATCGGCTCCGACCCGACCGATGCAGTACGCCTCCCCCGCGGCCGACGCGCAGACGTCGCCATGTCTATCCCTGCTCCCGAGGAGGTCGGGCAGCTCATGGCCGTGGCCGACGAACGGTTCCAGCCGTTCATCGGCCTCTGCGCCTTCGCCGGTCTGCGGTTGGGCGAGGCCGCCGGGGTCCAGCTCGGCGACGTCGACTTCCTCCGCAGGTCGCTCAAGGTCTCCCGTCAGGTGCAGCGCCTCAACGGCGGGGCGATCGACGTGCGGGCACCGAAGTACGGGTCAGAGCGCGTCGTGTACCTCGCCGACAGCCTCGTCACCATTCTCTCCGGGCACGTCGCCGCTCATGGCACCCTCGGCACGGAGCGGTGGCTGTTCGCCGGGGACAGCGACGACCCGCCCCACCAGAACACCGTCAGCTACTGGTGGCGCAAGACCCAGCGCGACGCCGCGCTGTCCGGCATCAAGCTCCACGACCTGCGGCACTTTTACGCCTCCGGCCTCATCGCGGCAGGGTGCGACGTCGTGACCGTGCAACGCTCGCTCGGTCACGCCAAGGCAACGACGACGCTGAATACCTACGCCCACCTCTGGCCGACGGCCGAGGATCGAACGAGGAAAGCCGCGGAGTCGATCATGTCCACAGCGCTCGGTGAGCCAACCGGACACCTCCCCGAATACGAGACGAGCACAGGCGAATGAGTCCGATCTACGATCGGAGGTCGGGCTCCCAGTGCGCGAGGTGGTGGCGCGTCAAAGCGCCCAGATAGGGCTACGTCTGTCCGGCTCGTCCTGATGCCACATGCCGTCCCAGTCCCGGCGAACTCACCGGACGGGGCATACGACGAACGACAGCTCTTGACCTTTGGCGCTCGAGCAGGGCAGGTGAGGCGTCGTCAGTCGGGGTTCCTCAAATGGCCAGTCTGGGGGGCACCAAGACAGCTCTCTTGTGTGCCCGGAGCCAGGTGCAGGTATGGAAGCATCACGGGAATGGCGGACTCGGTCTTACCCGGACCTAGCTGTTGGCTCAGCGACGCCGTGGTAGTCATGTCGTCGCCTGTTCAGGGATCGGGGCGTTTTACTGCGCGGCCGATCTTGGCCCGTGTGGTCGTGACCCGACTTCGCGGACGGTTGATCACCACCGCTGAGCTCGCCGAGCCGTTCTGGACGGTATTGGTCTCAGTGACCACCAAGTGGAACACACCCTCACCACGGTCTTAGGTATGGCCAGTGCCGTCGCCTGGTGGGAGATGGTCTGCAGCGGGTGCGCGCCGACAGCCAACTCACCGACGGGCAATGGTGGGCCCCTATTCCAACCGGTCATCGAAAACGCAACAGGAGACACGGACTACAGATCTCTGGCCGGTTCGGCCAAAGCACCGCCTCCGCCGGCAACCCCAATGCCAGCCTGCAAGCGGGCCTCAACACCTTCCTCGGCGGCCTGTCCCAACAACTAGAGATGGATTCGCCCAGGTGAGTACTGTCATGCGGCGATGATTCGCTAGGGGTGAGTAATCTGCCGCACGAGCTCTTCAGTCCCGGCGCCGTCGGTCCAGCGGACTACGACCTCGTAACGTCGCGCCGTTTCGAAGGTGGGGCTGATCCGCAGGGATTCGGAGTCCCCGGGTTTCAGGTCAAATTTGTGTTGGGCGATCGCGTCGAACGAACCATCAACAATCCCTGACGAAAGCGCGCGGACGAAGGACAGTGATACCCCGGACGCCGCGTGCGGACCCCGATTGCTGACGATGAGTTTGTAACTGCTGTTCGTTTCCATTGCACCGAGACGCACATCAACGTCAGCATGTCGGGCTCGCTCGCGATCAGTGGTAGCGCGCGCTACTTCTTCCACGCGACGCTCGGTCTCTACGGCCGCCAACGCGGCCCCACTGCGAGCCTGCTGCCTGCTGTAGACAGCCGAGGCGACGCTGACGACAATGGCAAAAAGCGAGAGCAGCAAAGCAACAAATTCCACGCAAGAGAGGGTACGCCAGTAATGCGCACAGTCGGCTGCCCAGCGAGATCTTGAGACACTAAGCCATGGCAAATCTTCAGCGGGTCCAACGCCTGGTCGAGCGGGCTCTCGATGAGTTCGATTCTCCCGGGCAGACGGTAGCCGCGCTGCTACGACAGAGCACGCGAATCGCCACGTTGCGCAACGACCACACCAACCTGGTTTGGCTCACCCTCGAGTCGATGGACGCCCTAAACACAACCGGTACAGTCCGGGCCTTAGGCCCCGAACTGCTGCTCCACTTCAACGAGGAAGAAAAGGCCCTCCTTCTTCGCGAAGCGATGACTGGCTACTTCGGACGCCGAGCCATCGCTGACGGCAAGGTCTCGGCCCGGTCGATCGAACAGATCGAAGAACAAATCAGGTCCGCCCGTACCGCCGCCAGCAGTATCGATACAGCTCAATTGCATGCCCAAGTGCTGATGTCCCTTGGGCCGTTGGAGAATGTGCTCGTACGAGTACGTGCACGCCTCCACGACTTCCTCATCGTCACGGAACATGAACTCGAGTACGGTCAACTCAACGCAGAAATCTTCGAGCGCACAAGAAAATCTGTCGATGAACAACTACGCGTCATCGCCCCAGAAACACTCGAGAAATTCACTTCGGCCTACCGCCGTCTGCACGAAGGAGATGCCGAGGCCTTATCCCAAGCACTCACATCTTGCCGAAGGATTCTCAAGGCAACTGCCGACGCGGTGTACCCAGCAACTGGGGCAACAGTCACAAGTGCAGATGGCAACCTTCGAAAAATGACCGACGAAGCATTCATCAACCGCCTCCTGCAAGCGGTGGCCGACGCGGTCGGTAAGCATGGCAACGCAAAAGTCGTCGGAACCACCCTCGCGGCACTTGGTCCACGCTTGGCCGCGCTCAATGAACTCGCAAGCAAAGGCGTTCACTCTGACGTAACGGCCGATGAGGTCGACACTTGCGTTGTGCAGACCTACCTCATGGTCGGTGACGTCCTGAGACTCGTCGCGGGCCGCTCCAGTGTCACCTTGGAATCAACGCTGCCAACGGCGGAGTTCAGCCCTCGACCGTCGACGTAGGGTGCGGGTCGACCAGCGGGCACTCCATCCACTCGACCCGTACGGGCGAGCAAATGGGAGTCTCAATATGGTCACGAAAGCGAATGAAGGCGCGAAGGGTTATCCTAGGACCTCATTCCGACGCGTGGGGACAGGGTGCAGCCCTTTGATAATCCCTATCCGGGCGCTTTGAGGTGAGTGTTTGCGAGTCGCGCAAGGGAGGCGTGTCTGGCGCGGCTAATTGCGTCTTGCGGTTAGGTAGGCGACGGCGGATCGTTGCTCCCCAAGACCTTGTTCGACTTGGGGTCGAAGTTCGACGGTGAGCCGTTCCGATTCGGCTTGAGTGAGTGCCTGATCCATGGCCTCACCGAAGGTGGGGATACGCAGATTGCCTGAAACGTTCAGGAAGGCGTCCCACGGCATGGGCTGGGCAGGTTCGATGTCAGCGCTGAACTCCAAGTGAATGTGGGTGAAGCCGGATTCCTCGGCCAGGCGCACGAGATCGCGTTCGTCGAAGTTGAGCATGGGATCGGTATCGGGCGGTTGGATCGCTTCGTAAACCGCCCAGACCTTCGCGGCCAGCTCGGACACCGCACGAAGGTCGCGACCCAGGATCAGTTCGGGTTCAGAGTGAGCGTCTGCGGTAAATCTATTGATCGGCTCGAACAACGACAGCCAACCACCCGGGCGAAGCACACGTTGAAACTCTGAGAAGGCCGACGATTTGTCCGGCTCGTAGATCAGCACCGAGCGGAGCGTTACCGCGTCGACGCTCACATCCTCGATCTTGCTCAAGTCCTTGGCTGCCGCTCGTTCGAACCGGGAACGGTCAATCATGCCCGCCTCCGTCGCGAGTTCGCGGCACTGCTGGAGCAGATCTTCGGACACGTCGCTGAAGGTCACCGACCCGCAAGCACCGACCTCGTTGCACGCAGCAAACGCGATCAACCCGTCACCGCAGCCAACATCAAGTGCCGTGGCACCGGTCTCTAGGTGGGCACCTTTAAGTACCTGGTCCCGCACCGGGATCAGGTACTCGAGCGTGCGGCGCAACATCTCTGGGTCTTCGCCATGCCTGCGTCTAGCCAGCCACGACGCCCACCGGTCCTGCGTGACCTCGCCCATCGCCACCTCCTTGCGAGCGATAGCGAAATCGTGTCAACGATCCCTAGCCGGGATACGGCGTCACCGCGCCCCGATTTGTCCGACGCGATCCCGGAGGCGTCAACTGGCAGCGCACGGAAGACCCTCGACACGCGACTCTTGGTTCCTACGGCCAGTGCCATCAATGGGCCATCCCGTGCATCCCGAACCCGAATGGAGTCCGAGGCCGTGCGGCAGTATGGGTACATGGCCGAATCGACACCACCCGCGAGCATGCACCTCGAACAGGCTGGCCTCGCGGCTATTTTGCAGTCCAACCGCCTGCTGGTTCCGCCGAACCAGCGCAACTACGCATGGACTGAATCACAGGTTCAACAGTTGCTCGACGACCTCACGCGTGCCCAGCACGACGGTGAGACGTACTTTCTTGGCACCGTCGTGACGATCGCTCGTGGGGAAGACGTCCTTGAAGTGGTGGATGGGCAGCAGCGGCTGGCTAGCACGACACTGCTGCTGGTCGCAGCCCGCGACCACCTGCATTCAATCAACGAAGACATCTTGGTCGAGTCCATCGACAATGAGTTCCTGACGATCATCGATCGCAAGAAGCGTGAGCGGGTGCCACGGATTCGGCTCAACGTTGAA
>JBARVW010000149.1:0-3951 GCA_049646465.1 Ornithinimicrobium sp. | reverse complement strand
CTCCTTGGCGACTTCCGGGGCGCTCACCTGCTCGCGCCGTTGCAGCATCAGCAGTATGGCCACCAGCCGGTCGCTTCGCATGTCGCCAACTTTCCCAGATAAACCGGTCACGTGTTGACCGGTTTAGGTCCCTAGGTTGGAGACATGAACTCACTGACGAACCCCACGGACTTTCCCGATCCCACTCTGGTCGCCGTCAATGGCGTCGAGCTGGAGGTTTTCGAAGCAGGGCGGCGCAACTCTGGAAGGGCCGTCGTGCTTTGCCACGGTTGGCCCGATATCGCCTTCACCTGGCGTCATCAGATACCCGCCCTCGTCGAGGCGGGCTACCACGTCATCGCTGCCAACCAGCGCGGCTATGGCAACTCCTCCCACCCGGCCGAGGTGAGCGCCTACGACGTTGAGCACCTGGCCGGCGATCTCGTCGCGCTACTCGATCACTACGGCTACGAGGACGCGACCTTCATCGGCCACGACTGGGGGGCGATGGTCGTGTGGAGTATGGCTGTGCTGCATCCGCTGCGCGTGAAAGGGGTGATCTGCCTGAGCCTGCCCTACCCCGTTCGTGGTGATGTGCCCTGGATCGAGTTCATGGAGGCGATCCTCGGCAGCGACTACTACTTCGTCCACTTCAACCGGCAGCCAGGTGTCGCCGACGCCGTATTCGATGACGACCCGGCCCAGTTTCTGCGCAACCTCTACCGGAAGAACCAACCCCCCCAAGAACAGCAGCCGGGAATGGAGATGATCAATATTGCCCAGGCGACGACACCCTTCGGCGACCCACTGATGAGCGAGGGCGACCTAGACCTCTACGCGTCAACCTTCGAGAAGTCAGGGTTCACCGGCGGCATCAACTGGTACCGGAACCTCGATCGCAACTGGCACTTGCTCGCCGATGTCGACCCGATCGTCCACCAGCCCGCCCTCATGATCTACGGCGATCGCGACACCGTAGCCCAGGCCGAGAACCTCTCACAGTTCGTTCCCACCGTCGAGGAGATCCACCTGGACAGCGGTCACTGGATCCAGCAGGAGAAGCCCGAGGAGACCAACCGTGCGATCACGCAATGGCTGGAAAGACAGGACACCCCCACAGTATGAGGCCGATGTGCCATCCCACGCCGTACCGGCGTGCCGGTTGGACCGATGTTGAACGCGGTCACGGTCGGGAGCGTCTTACAAGCCAATACCGACCCGGCTTCCACTGGCTTATTGCGGCTGGGCGGCGCTGCCCGCGATTCCGGTCAGGATCAGGTCGAGCCCCACCTCGAAGGAGTTCCCGAAGGAGTACCCGGGCTGGAGGACATGTTGGGTGGTCAGTTCGACGAAATGCGGGTAGACGTCAGCCGGGTAAGTCTGAAGGATCTGTTCGGCGAGCTGGCTAAGGTCAGCGTCGCCGAGGAATGGCAGGTGTGCCTCTTGCAGCGTGAAGCCGTAAACGTAGCTGTCGAGGATCGCGTACGCGTGCGCGGTCGTGGCAAGGGAGAGCCCGCCTCCCCGCAGGCAGCCCAGGACGGCATCGTGGTGACGCATTGATGCAGGTCCTGGTGAGGTCCGCGACTCCATCAACGGGGGCGCCCACGGATGCTGGTTGAGCACCTCACGCGCCGATATGCAGCGTCGCCGCATCGCCTCGGTCCAGTCCAGGTGCGTGGGCGGCAGTTCGATCTCGGCGAAGACCAGATCGACGATCCCGTCCAGGATCTGCTCCTTTCCGGGGACGTGGTGATAGATCGTCATGGGTTTGACCTGCAGGGCGACGGCGAGCTTGCGCATCGTGAACGCCTCGACACCGATCTCGTCGGCCAGGGTGAGAGCGCCGCGCAGCACGCGATCCCTGCTCAGGCGTGACCGCTGAGTGTGTGCTGTCATCGTGCTCCGTCCTTCGATGGGTTGCTGAATCGTACTAAGTAAGAGTACCGTTGTGCCAATCCACCCATACTAAGTACGAACAGCCCTACGGAGATCAACACCATGAGTACCCACCTCGAGCAACAGACGACCGGCCAGACACGTCGGGACACGATGCGCGCGATCGTGCAACACGCCTACGGTCCTCCCGAGACACTGCAGTCCGCGGTGATCGACGTTCCCTCGATCGGGGCCGACGAGGTCCTTATCGAGGTGGCTGCTGCCGGGGTGGACCGCGGTGTCTGGCACCTAGTGACCGGCAAGCCCTACCTGGTGCGACTCGCCTTCGGGCTACGCGCACCGGCGTTACCGGTTCCCGGGTTCGACGTGGCAGGCCGTGTGGTCGCCGTCGGTGCACACGTGAGCCGGTTCCAGGTGGGCGACGAGGTTTTTGGCATCGCTCGGGGGTCGTTCGCGCAATACGCGGCCGCCAAGGAGCGCAAGCTCGCGCTGCGACCCGCTGGCCTCGGCGCCGAAGAGGCGGCCGTCGCGACCATCTCCGGGATCACCGCGCTGCAAGCACTGACCGACGTCGGCCGGCTACGAGCCGGGCAGAACGTGCTCATCATCGGAGCCTCCGGTGGAGTGGGCAACTGCGCCGTTCAACTCGCGGCCGCGCTCGGTGCCAGCGTCACCGGGGTGGCCAGCACCCGCAAGGGCGCACTGGTTCGATCCCTTGGCGCCGACCACGTCCTGGACTACGCGACGCATGATTACCTCGACGGCTCCACACACTATGACCTGATCCTCGACATCGGCGGGCTCAACCCACTGCGGCGCCTGCGCCAGGCTCTGACGCCGACGGGGACGCTGGTCATCGTCGGCGGCGAGGGAGGCGACCGGTTGACCGGTGGCATCGGCCGGCAGATCCGCGCCCGACTACTTTCACTGTTCGTGGCCCAGCGATTGACCTTCTTCGTGAGCGCCGAGCGACAGGATCTCATCGAGCGGCTCGCCGACCACCTGGACCGCGGCGACGTCACTCCTTCCATCGGCCACCGTTACCCGCTGGAAGAGGCAGTGACTGCCCTCGCTGACCTCGTCTCGGGACATGCCTGCGGTAAGTCCGTGATCGTCGTCAAGGAGGCCTGAAATGTCCGCACCCACCGCTCCTGCTGCTGCCACCGCCCGCGCAGCCACGGAGGTGGCACCGCGGGTCACGAGTCGCCGTGCGGCCGCCCGCATCGCCGGTGTCAGCTACGTCCTGATGTTCGCACTGGCGATCTTCGCGAACTTCACCGTCCTAGAGGGCCTCGTCGTCGACGGCGACGCGACGAGGACTGTCGCGAACCTCACCGGGTCCCTGGGCATGTTCCGGCTCGGTGTAGTGGCCTTCCTGCTCATCGCCCTCCTTGACCTGGTCATTGCTTGGGCCCTGTTCGTCGTCCTGCGGGACGTTCACCATGACCTGGCGTTGCTGGCCGCCTGGTCCAGGCTCGTCTACACCGTGCTCCTCGGGGTCGCTCTGGTGTACTTCTTCCAGGTCATCGCGCTGCTCACTGCCCCGGGGACCGCGGCGATCGGGCCGGAGGTTACGGGTGCCCAGGTGATGCTCGCGCTCGGCTCCTTCGACGCCGCGTGGCTCATCGGGTTGGCCGTCTTCGGAGTGCATCTCATCCTGCTCGGCGCCTTGCTGATACGCAGCCAACTCGTTCACCGGGTGCCCGGTGTCCTGCTCGTCGTCGCTGGCTCGGCCTACCTGGCGGACACCCTTGCGCACGCCCTGCTGCCGAACTACTCCGCCGTCGCGGACATCTTTCTCGTCGCGGTCGCTCTCCCGTCGATGATCGGCGAGGGATGGCTAGGACTGTGGCTCCTGTTCACACGACGTCTCCCAACGACCCATGTGACGACCGGAGCCTGACCGCGTTCCGGCCGTCACTTGACCCCACCGAACGTCCCGAGAGAGCCTGATGTGGGTGTATCCGAGGCGCTGAGAGGTAGGTGGCCTGCCACGATGTGGACGAGTTCTACCCATTGTCCGTGAAGGGAACAGTTACCTGGGATGGTGATTCGGTGCTCAGGCTTTTGGCGATC
>JBARVW010000148.1:0-13739 GCA_049646465.1 Ornithinimicrobium sp. | reverse complement strand
GCCACCTCCTCGCTGGCCGAGTGTTCGGTGTCCCGTCCTCGCACATTCGCATCGTGCTGGGGAACCCCTCGCATGTCGCTCTGCGAGAGGGTGATCGATGGATTGGCCCCGACGACCCTGGCTATGTCCGCGCCTCCCGCGCCCATCGCGAGGAATCGTGGGCGAGCTGGATCTTCGTTGCTACCGGTCTCGCGCTTGAGACGTGCGTGGCGGCGCTGGGCGTCACGACGCTGACAGTCTTCGGGCACACCGGGCCGGCGACAACATGGGCCTGG
Organism: Ornithinimicrobium sp.; assembly: GCA_049646465.1. Lineage (GTDB taxonomy): Bacteria > Actinomycetota > Actinomycetes > Actinomycetales > Dermatophilaceae > Ornithinicoccus. The sequence goes on along the minus strand of JBARVW010000148.1, from coordinate 13,464 downwards.
ACAACGGGCGGGCTCGCTACGGCCTACCTCGTGGTGGATCTAGCCGGCACGGCGCGAGCTCGACGACCGGTTGGCGACCACAGCGCGCTGTGGCAGATCAGTCCGGCAGCCGCTCTACCCCTCTTGACCAGCATCGCGACGGTAAAGGTAGCAACCGTTGCCCTGGTGTGACCTCGAGCTTCGATGAACCCGCGACCGACATGTCCCAGCCAGGTCACAGCGCCCGCGATAGCGCGAGAGCGCGCCGGCCCTGGAGACAGTCACCCCAACACCACATGTCCACCGGCGCTCTTGCCGATACCGGATGACGATCTCTTGGGGGGCTCAGTGTGAGGGCCTTGATGCTTGCAAAGCGCCGCGAGTCAACTCCCGTGGCGTTGGGTATTCAAGATCTTTCGACCTGCGCATCCCGTGTTGTTGTTGCAACCCCCGGGTGGTGTCGGGCGGATCGGCTGCGACGCGGCGCACGGAGTCGTCCGCGCCGCAGCCACGAGCCGGGCGGTTAGGCGGACGTGGCCCCAACGATCCAAGTTACGCCGAAGCGGTCGGTGAGCATGCCGAAGCCGGCGCTCCACGCGGATGCGGCGAGGGGCTCGACGACCGCCGCGTCCTTGGCGAGTTCGTCCCAGTAGCCCTGCGCTTCGTCGAGAGTGTCGGCGCTGACGGAGACGAACGAGGCCTGGTCGGTGAGCGTCGCGTTGTGCTCGCGGCGGGTCGAGGTCCCGCCGATGATCGCGCCGCCGGACTCGCCGGGGATGTCGTAGGCCATCACCCGGAAGCCGATGTCGGACGTCACGAGGCCGAACACGACGGCGTCCGCGCCGGGCGCGTCGGCCGGCATGCCGAAGTCGGCATAGCTGTTGATGACGGTATGACCGCCGAACACGGACTGGTAGAACTCCAGCGCTGCTCGTGCATCGCCGCGGAAGTTGAGGTGGGTGGTGGTCTGGATGGTCATCGCTGCTCCTTGTGTGGACGCGGTCTGTGGTGACCGGTGGCAGCAACTCTGACGTCTATATAGGTCAGGTCTCGTCCTATACTCGACGTAGTCTCTGAGCATGACCTCGACCACCTCGCGATTGCTGGAGCTGTTGTCGCTGTTACAGACCCGGCGCGACTGGCCGGGCTCGCTGCTGGCTGTGCGCCTGAACACCAGTGACCGCACGGTCCGGCGGGACATCGAGCGGTTGCGAGAGATGGGGTATCGCATCGAGGCAACCATGGGGCCCGAGGGTGGTTACCGCCTGGGTTCGGGCAGCGAGCTCCCACCGCTGCTCTTCGACGACGAACAGACCGTCGCCGTCGCCGTTGCGTTGCAGACCGTGCCCGCCACCGGCGTCGGGATCGAGGAGGACGCGATCCGTGCGCTCGCGACGATCCGGCAGGTCATGCCATCGCGTCTGCGCCGACGCCTCGACACGCTCGAAGTCACCGCCATCGTGGGACGCGCTGGGAGCGCAACCCCCGCACGGGTCTCCTCCGACGTGCTCGTCTCACTCGCCGCCACCATCCTCGCCCGCGAGGTGCTGCGCTTCGACTACACCGGCCGGCGCGTCGTACCGGATGAAGCTCCAACATCGTCGCCGCGGCGCGTGGAGCCGCACCGCATCGTGACCCAACACGGGCGCTGGCACCTCCTCGCCTGGGACCTCAATAGGGAGGACTGGCGCCTCTTCAGCATTGACCGGGTCACCCCCCGCACTCCGAACGGCCCGCGATTCACGCCCCGTGAAGTCCCGGGCGGCGACGTGCATGAGTTCGTTGCGGCACGGTTCAAGGGCCGCGACGTCAATGAGTGGCCTTGCAGGGGTACCGTCATTCTGGAGCTTCCTGCCGCCGAAGTCCTGCCCTTCGCCGGCGAAGGAACGGTCCGCGCCATCGACGAGGGTCGGTGCACCCTCGAGACCGGCTCGTGGTCCTGGGGCTCGCTGGCCGCCGCTTTCGGTCGGTTCGAGGTTGCCATGGAGGTCGCGGGGCCGCCCGAGCTCGCGGCCGCGTTCGCGGTGTTGGCCGCGCGGTACGACGCCACGGCACGAACATTCTGCGGCGACTGAGCAAACCACGACCGCTTGGTCCTCGCCTTCGGACCAGGGCACGGCCGCTGTGTTGGTCGGCATCAGCGTGATTGCCAACGGCGCCGCGCGTGGGCCCACGATGACTGCTACGGCTAGTCCGGCCGTGTACCGCCGGTCGAAGTCGACCATCGAACGAGGCAATGAGGTCTGCGCGCGCCGGCCCGTCCTGTGGGGCGACCGGTCGTTCCACACAGCAGTTCGTACTCGTTTTCGACGCAGGTGATCTCGGCGCAGTCGAGGGGCTCTCCACCCCCAATCACACCTCGACCAAGCCCTAGTCGTCGCAAGAGGCTCGCGGGCTTGAGGACGCGCCTAGTGTGTGCTGCTCTCGCGATCGGAGTGGACCGCACCTTAGGACGAACGTCCGAAAGCCGATCGACGCGAGGGCACCCCAAGTCGATGTCTACCTGATCATGGTGCCCTCATCGTCCACCCGGAGCGCGCCGCCTCTACTGACCTCTGTTTGGGCATGCAGGTGCGGGAACGTTTGTGAATCTCCGAGGCTGTCGAAGCTGCGGATCGCAGTGTTCGTTGGTTGTCCCACGACGTCCTCCTCGTGCGGCACAAGACCTTCGCGGACCAGCGGCATCCTGGTATTGTCTCGCCGAGACACTGAAAAGCGCGTCACGCGGCGACTGACGGAAGCAAGTTTGAAGCCGCCGCACTCGTGGCGCGGTGAGCAACTAGCAGTCGACTGCGGTGTCGGGATCTGACGTGTGGTCTAGCCGTTTGCCGTAGGCATCGCCCCCGGCCTCTCTGACGGCCGCACAGATGGACTGTCTGCTGTTCCCCGCTGGTCGGTACACCGCATAGATGTCCGCTCCCTTACTCGTCTGCTGGGCCAAGGAGGGGCAGGTTTCGTCGGTGCGCAGGTACCCCGACCCCGGATACTGCTGAAGCAGCTCTCTGACGTCCGCCGGGTAGTCACCGGGTGTGGTGGCTGCGCCGAGCACAACGATGCCGCTGCCATCGCACGCAGGCTGGCTGATCTGGGTGGACAATCCCAAGTCCGCCTCCGGACTTCGGGTGTTGCAGCCTCGGAAGTACTTCAGCAGCGGATCGGGCACCCCGTCGTCCTTGGCCTCGGGACGACAGCGTGTGCTTGGCTGACGGTCGTAGTCCTGCCACTCGCCGTCGACCCGTTGCACGAAAGCCCCGGTATCCCCTGGCACATCGGAGTACACGTAGGCCCACTCGTCCAGACAGTACTCGACGATGACGCCCTCTCGCCCGAGGACCCCAGCGATGACGTCCGCATCACAGCCGGGCGATGCTGGCGACGCGCCGTCACCGCCCGATGTTGTGGCAGAGGCGACGTCACTCTGCGGAGTTGTAGAAGCAGTCGAATGGGTTGTCTTTTCCGCGGCCGATGTCGTGGTGGACGAGTTGTCCTGCGTGCCAGATCCCGGGGTCGGCGACGAGTCGACCCCAGGCTCCCCGTTGGTCGAAGCGCACCCCGATGCCAGCAGCACCGACATCATCCCGGCCACAACACGTCGCTGCCTCATTGCTCTACCTCCCCATTCGGTCTACATCGCCCAGCACCCTAGCGCCCCCACGCTGGCGACCAGAAGCACCTAATGAGGATTCCCATACGGGTTCCCGGTTCAGGGTCGCTCCTCGAGCCATCGCAACCGGAAAGGTTTCCGAAGGGTGATGAGGCGTTCAAGGCGCTGTCACTCAGGCAGGCTGATCGGATTCCAAGGGCACTGAAGGGAGTCATGAGTGTTTCGATTCCCGAAGCCTTCAGTGTCAATGATGGGGTTCAGGGGGTCTGGGGTTTCCGTTTGCGGCCGTGATCCCAGGTCGCTGACCCGAGATAGTTCCCGTTGGCGTCCCATCGTTCCCAGAGGCCGTGTCTGTCGCCGTTCTCGAATCCCCCTTTCTGGAGGAGGGCCCCGTTGGCTCGGTACCAGGTCCACAGCCCGTGCAAGTCTCCGCTGCGGTACTCGCCTTCGGAACGGAGCCGGCCGTTCCCGGCGTGGTGGCGCCAGAGGCCCTCGCGGGCGCCCTCGCGATACTCACCGCTCATGGTGCCGCCGTGGGCGTCGGTCTCGGACCATGGACCAGTCTTGCACCCATCGGCATCGACTGCGTTGAGGTTCTCGTTCGGATTCATGCCGGGCTGATCAGCTGGATCAGATTGCCGCAGGTGTCGTCCAAGATCGCGGTGATCATGCCGCCCATCTCGGTCGGGGGCTGAATGAATCGGACGCCGCGTTCTTCGAGCTCGCGGTAAGCGGACACAATGTCATCCACGGCAAAGGACGTATAGGGAATACCGTCCGCCAGCAGTGCCTCCTTGTACGCCTTCGCGGCCGGATGCTCATCCGGTTCGAGCAGCAGTTCAACGCCGTGGGTGGCGTCGGGCTCGGCGACCGTGAGCCATCGGTGTTGGCCCAGTGGTACGTCGGTCTTCGGAGTGAAGCCGAGTCGCTCGGTGTAGAAGGCCAGAGCCTTGGCCTGGTCATCGACCAAGACGTTCGTGACATGAAGCCGTGCATGCATAGCGGGACTCCTCGTTCTTGGTCGGCCACCGCTGTGGGATCTCGCGAAGTGGCGCAGTGTTGAGGTGGTGGACTTTGGTTCGTCCTTCTCGGTGGGAACGGACGAGGTTTGCCTCTTCAAGCACCACCAGGTGCTGGGAGATGGCCTGACGGGTCGAGCCGTTGTGGTGCTTCATGATGAGACGCCCACAGATGTCAAACAGAGTCAGGCCATCGCGCTCCACCAGCTCGTCGAGGATCTGACGTCGCGTGAGATCAGCCAAAGCGCGATACATGTCGCCCACAACCCGAAACATAGGCAAGCAGAAACTTGCATGTCAATGGGCGACAAGCAGGAAAGGCTCGACCTCGCGGCCCTGAAGATCGTCTTGAGCCGCAGAGCGATCGCTGACCTGTGACTGTTCGGCTTACGGGACGGCCTAGCGGTGCAGCGATGAGTTTCGGGCTTGGGCGCGGTCCATCCATGTATGACGATGACGACGAGAGTGATGAGTGTCTCCGTTCCGGTAGCAGACCAGGATGTCGCGTTGAAGTTCTACACGGAGGTGTTGGGTTGTGAGCTACAAACGGATGTGGAGGTCTGGCCGGGTGCACGGCTGATCGAAGTCCTGCCGCCCGGTTCGAGTGTCTCTTTGGTGTTGCTACCGCCGGACGGTGAAATCCCGGTGGCCATCAGGCTGGGTACCACGGATGCGCAGCGAGCCCACGACAAGATCCGTGAGACGGGTGTGACCCTGCACAACGACGAGCTGGTCCGGATGGACGGGGTCCCGCCGATGTTCTCCTTTACCGACCCTGACGGCAACGGCTTGGTCTACTTGCAGGACCTGCCGGAAGACAAGACACAACGACCCTGAGGCCCCATCCCCCTGCCCCCACCTGCAATGGAGCAACAACATGGCTAACCCGACACCCTTAAACATCACCTTCACCGCCCGGTTGGGCAAGGTCCGCCCGGGAGATACCTGGACCTGTGTCCAGCTACCGGACTCCGCGGAGGTGTTCGGGACCCGTGGCCTGGTCAAGGTGGCCGGCACGGTCGATGGGCACCGGTTCACCGGGGCGTTCATGGCCCTGGGAGATGGCACTCACAAACTGCCGGTGACTGCCCAGATCCGACGGGCCATCGGCAAGGACGACGGCGACGACGTCACGGTACATCTCACCCAGCGACTCAACTGACGGTGTCGACGCCGGCGCAGCCCGTCATCAATCGCTGGCCCGGGCGTCGTTGCGAGGCTGCGGGTCGACCCCTTGGCTCTCAGGGCCGCCGCAACGCCTCCGATTCAGGGAGGACGTCGGGCAGACCGGCCATCCGGAACAGGTGGGGCTCGAACCAGCCAACGACGTCATCGATGCGGCCATCGGTGCCGACGTGCAACGCTTGGAGCTGGAAGGCCTCCCACTGATCCCCTTTGCGCAGGTACATGCCCACGCCGGGCCCGCCGTTGAGGCGGGCGGTGAGGAACTTCAGGTCGCCGGCATTGGCTGCCGGGCAGTGCGTCCAAGACAGCTGTGCGGCGTGGTGCGACCCGACATACCACCGGTCGAACGGCGGCATCTGCCACGTCACGGCATCGCTGAGAGCAGCAACGACAGCGTCGAAGTCGTGATGCTCGAACGCCTCGACGAACGCCTTGACCGCAGCAACCTCGGTCTGCTCTGTGGTGTCAGCTTCGGGCTGGGCAAGGCCTCCACCGATCTTCGCGCGTCCCCGCTGCAGGGCGGAGTTCACCGAGGCGCTGCTGGTTTGCAGGGTCTGAGCGACCTCGGCGGCGCTGAATCCGAGCACCTCGCGCAACAGCAGCACAGCACGTTGGTTCGGTGGCAGTTCCTGCAGGGCTGCAGTCCACGCCAGCGCGACGTTCTCCCGACCCAGGAACTGCTCCTCCGGCGTGGGCGCCGCGCTTTGCCACAACACCGCATCGGGCAACGGCTCCAGCCACGCCACCTCCGTGCGCGGCGTGATCGGCGCTGTTGGGTCCCCGGGTCCGGCGCCCAGCCCGCTGGGCAACACCCGCTTCGAAGCCGACGACAACGCGTTGAGACAGGAATTGGTCGCGATCCGATACATCCACGTCCGGACTGACGAGCGACCATCGAAGTCATGGAAGGCCCGCCACGCGCGCAGGTAGGTCTCCTGGACCTGGTCCTCAGCGTCCACCGCAGAGCCCATCATCCGGTAGCAGTGCGCCAGCAGTTCGCGCCGCAACGGCAGTGTCGCCGCCTCGAAGTCGGTGTCCACGAAGTTCCTCTCAGCCGAAGACCCCGGCGCTCCGCGCCTTGTCAACGTCCATCCACATGATCTCCCAGATGTGACCGTCCAGGTCAGCGTAGGAGCGGCCGTACATGAAGTCACCCTGCTCTTCGGTGCGCACCTCGCGACCACCGGCCGCGGTGGCCCGATCGACCACGTCGTCGACCTCGCCTCGGGACTCCGCCGACACGCACGTCAACACCTCGTGCTGCCCTGGCCCTGCGACCTGCTCGTCATGGAACTGGCCGAAGAAGTCCGTCTGCAACAACATGGCGTAGTGGTTCGGGCCGAGCTCCAACGCTAGAACGCCCTCGTTGCACATCTCCTCGTTGAACCCGTAGCCCAGCGAGGTGAAGAACTCACGACTACGCTGCGGATCGGCCACCGGCAGATTAACGAAGATCATCTGGTGAACCCGGGTGCGGACGGCATGCTCTGACATATCGCTCTCCTGTACTTGAGGCGGCGCCCCATCGGTGCCGCAGCTACCCGTACTGACCAACCCGGAGGCCCCAAATCATCGGTGTTGGCCAATGCCCTCAAGACCTGCCTTCCGATCCCCTCCAACAAGGTATGGACACCGGCGCCCACGGCATGCCGCAACAGGATCTGCAATGGGACGGCGAATATGGCCAGGGCCGAGCACTCCTGGCGGGGATAATGTTGAAGCATGTTGCGGATTGCGCCCTTCTCATCAGCTGAGCGCGACGAAGCTCTCAGGCTGGCGCTCCGCGCCTGGGAGCCAGTGTTCCCTCTGGTTGAGGCGGCCGTGTCGAGCTTCGCCTATAGGGCCTTTTATCCAGATGGTTGGCGCAAGAGACAGAACGACGACCTCGCCGCCGTGCTTGATGAAGAGTCTGACGGCGTCGACGTGGCATTCTTCGGTTCCAGCGTTGCTGGTTGGGTATGCACCCGGATACATCCCGAGGACCAGATGGGCGAGGTCTACGTTCTGGCCGTCGATCCCGAGTTTCAACATCGAGGTGTTGGCCGGGCTTTACTTGCGCGCTCGATGGAGCGTTCGAGACGAGCTGGGATGGCCATGGTGATGGTGGAAACGGGGGACGACCCGGGCCACGCTGCGGCGCGGAAGGCCTATGAAGCTGGCGGTTTTGAGCGCTGGCCGGTAGCTCGCTATTTCAAGGACTTGTCGAGCTACTAGGTAGCATCACTTGAAGAACCTCGATCGGACATCACCAGCGATTCGGAGGGTCGCCAACGCCGGCGTCCCGATGGGGCGTCGGATCCGGGACAGCCGGCGTTGTGACCGGGGTCAGGGCCTCAGAGGTGCCTGGGTGAGGCCAGCCTTCGCGGCGACGCGTTGGCGTTCGATGGCTCGATAGACGGTGGAGCGGCCGACGCCGAATAGTTCGGCGACTTCGGCGGTGCTGTACTCGCCGCTGTGCACGAGGGAGACCAGATGAGCCTCTTGTTTGCGGTTGAGCTTGGGTTGTTGCCGCGGAGTCGGCCCTTGGCCTTGGCGACCTTCATGCCCTCGATTGTGCGGAGCATGATGAGGTCGGACTCGAATTCAGCGACCATAGCGAGGACGTTGAACAGCAGCCGGCCGACGGCGTCGGTGGGGTCGTAGACCGAGCCGCCTAGGCTCAGGCTGATCTGTCGCGAAGTGAACTCATCAGCGATCGCACGAGCATCGGGGAGTGACCTGGCCAGGCGGTCGAGCTTGGTGACCACGAGGGTGTCACCGCTGCGGCATGCGGCCAGTGCTTCGCGGAGCCCGGGGCGTTCGCGGTTGGTACCGGTCAGGCCGTGGTCGACATAGATCCGCTCGGTCTGCACACCGAGATTGAGCAGTCCGTCGCGTTGGGCTGTGAGGTCTTGCTGATCGGTGGAGCATCGGGCGTACCCGACAAGCAGCGCGCTCATAGCGCACCTCCAAGGGGCTGGGCCCAGCCAGGCCACGGGTGCGGCCGGCTCGGGCGTCGGACAACGTCCGACTGCACTAGCAAGCGCCTCACTCGCTTCGTGGCGCAAGGCCAGGAGTGCGACCGCGTGGGCGTGGACCCCGCCCGCGGCGGCCGTCGACAAGCAGCCCGCTGGGGTGGCTCAGTCTCTGGGCGCGGTCGTGTCCCATGGATTGAGACAAGGGACGCCAAGGGGTTCGAAGTGTCTGGTGTTCCGGGTCGCGATGGTCATCTCCGCAGACTCCGCGACGGCGGCGATGAGGGCGTCGTCGAACGGTGCGTGCTCGGGGACCCGATAGGCCGCTAGAACCCGGGCCGCCGAGAGGTCGAAGGCCAGCACCCGGTCCGCGAAAGTGGGCAAGACATTCTCGGAGAACCAACGACGCAGGACTTCCCCTTGCTCAGCATCGGATCGCTCCTTGGCAATCACCCCTCGCTCGATCTCCGCGATGGTGAATGCTGAGACGAACTGGTCACCGACAGGAACCGACGCTGCCCACAACTCGACAGGCCGGTTTCGCCCCCGGACCCGCATTGCGGACACCACGTTGGTGTCCAAGAGGTACTTCACAGGTGCGCTGAGCGAGCTGTCAGGCCCAAGCGCTCGGGTTCGAACTCGATGCCGGCACCGTCATCGGTGCCCAAGAGGTCGACGATCGTGATGGGCTCGCCCTCCAGAGCCTTTGTGAGCACATCGCGCGCCTCCGCCTCGACCGACCGGCGACGTTGCGTGGCGCGCGCACGAAGTGCGGCCTTAGTCCCCGCGGGAAGGTTGCGGATCAAGATCTGTTCCATAGCGATCACCTCCGATATCACACTAAGGATATCACTGCCGGACTCGAGCGTCACGACAGCTGCAGCGCCACCTCCCAGTGCCGACCTGGACTCGCGCCAGCACCTGCCTGAACTCCTGGTCGATCATCACATGCGGATCCGCATACGGCTAGGCACGGGCACCCACGCAACAGCTTAAGACCGAGCGCCGTCTCCCGGCTGGTGACCGATGCGTGCGAGCAACTGCTCGCCGATCTCGACATCGTGCGGTAGGCGCGCCAGCTCCACGGCATCCACGTCTATGCCTGGACGCCGACGGCTTCCCACCCCCTGCGCGCATGGATCGGGGACGCGTTAGACGGGGAACCGCCGGGGGGTGTCCTACGTCAGAGTCGTATGAACCCGCGACATGGACTCCGTTCCTCGGTGCTAATCCTAATCGGCGTATGCGTCGCGCTCTTCGCTTCGGCCTGCGGGCAGGCAACGACGCCAGCCGGTTCTGTCGATACCACAGGAACCGACGTAGCCCGGGTCAGCCTCGACGTGTCCGATGCCCCCGCCCTCGGAGATGTGGTGGCCGCCGCTGATGTCATGGGCTTGGACCTCATCGCTGAGGGTGGAGACGAGACCACCGTGACGTCTCCGGCCAGCTTGCAGGTGGCCCTATCCATGGCGGCCGAAGGCGCTGAGGGGCAGACCCTTAAAGAGTTGGAAACGTTACTCGGCGCCTCGGGCCAAGAACGTAGCGATGCGTTCAACGTCTTGACCGCCACGCTGGCCGACCTCGATGGGGACCCGGCGATCGTGAGGAACGAGGAGCTACCCGAGACGCCTATGGTGCACCGCGCCAACGGGCTCGTGCTCGATGACGACTTCACAGCCAACCCAAACTTCGTCGACGTGCTAGCGCAGTCCTACGGAGCCCCAGCCACCACCACCGACCTCGGCAGCACCGAGGGTAAGAAGATCCTCGACGCCTGGGCGAATGAAAACACTGGCGGCCTTATCCCGAAAACGGCCATCAAGCCTGACCCTGCTTTGGCACTGGTTCTGCAAGATGCCATCGTGATGGCCGCCCCCTGGGACGATCCCTTTGATGCGGCGCTGACCGAACCGGCTGACTTCACGCTCCCATCGGGCGCATCGGTGACCGTCAACATGATGGACACCTATAAGGAACGGCCCACCCTTTACGCAGAGGAACGAGGCTGGGAAACGATCCGCCTGCCGTACAAGGGCGGCAGACTGTATGCCGACGTGATACTTCCCCCTGAGGGCACCAACCCCGATGAGATGACATCCGAGTTCCTCGGCGAGATAGGCAAAACCCTGGCTCAGGCCGAGCCGCAAGCTGTTGTCATCAAGATGCCCATCGTTGATGCGAAGTCCAAACTCGACCTTCGGGACTATCTCAGCAACCATGCGCCATCGTCGCTGGGCGGGGGTTTTGGACCAATGGGCAGCGACAGCTTGTTCATCAGCCAAGCGTGGCAACAAGGCGTCCTCAAGGTCAACGAAGAAGGCACCGTCGCCGCCGCGCTCACCGAGATCGCATTCGAGGAATCGGCAAGCATGGGAATCAACTTCACCGTGGATCGCCCGTACCTGGTACGCATAGCAGACGCGGAGACCGGTTGGCCCCTGTTCTTTTCCCACATCGCCGATCCTCGAGCCGATGACTGAACACCGGCACGTATCAGCCCAACTCCTCCTGGTCATGGTCCTCGCCGCGTGCGCGGATACGAGTGATGAAGCCGCAGGGACATCCAGCGCTGCTTCTACTTAGGTGGACGCCACGAGACAGGACCACCCTGAGACGTACGACCACGACCCGAACTGCCCGTCCCGGTCACCGACATGTTCCGGCTTGGTGACGCTGTCGAGCCGCCGCATGGGGTTCCGCATCCGGGGTCGTGGGGCGCTATTTGGGGAGCATGGTTGATTGATTGAAAAAGCCGGCGGCGAGTTCGGTCGATCATCGCGGCTCGCAGCGCTGCAGCCGCGGTGTTGATGGCCGTTTACTCCATAGGTGCAACACCGGTGCCAGGTGCAATCAGAATCGGTGCCGCGGTGTTCTGGCCTGCGATTAGCGTTGGTGGATCTCGATCCGTTCCCCGTCGGGGTCGGTGACGGTGACGTGCGGTGCTTGCGCTTCGGGTTCTTCGGTCACCTCGTAGCCCAGACGGCGCATCCGGACCACGAATCCGTCGAGCGGCTCGGACGTCTTGAAGCTGAGACTGCACCGGCCTGGTGGTGACGGGGGCGCTTGGCTCGCGTGCAGCCCGATAACGCCCGAATCGGCATTCGCGCAGAGTTCAAGCCAGCCGGGAGCGATAACAATAGTGGTGAACCCGAACTGCTGGAAGAACGCTTCCCAGTGGTCCAGATGCGGAGTGAAGAACACCGCCACCACATCGACGACGAATTCCCCTGAGAGGCCATGGGAGCGATGCTCGGTGTAGCCGTGGGAGTCGGCCATGGGTTCGTTGACGCTGATCTCAAGTCCCGGGCCGGCGATCTTGGCCCGCCGCCCGTAGGACTCGTCCAACCAGCGGGCCTGCAGCCCGTCCGCCGCCAACGAGAGAGCGGCAGCGCGGGCGTCGTCGGACTCTAGGCAGAATGACGTGGTCATGGCTTCGGTCGTGTCGGCGGTGGCTAGCGGATGGACCGTGACCAAGCCTGCCGCGCCGCGCAGCACTGCAAAACTATCCTTGGTGATCTCCGGCTGGAGCCCGACCGCCTCCAGGAATCGCCGCACCTCGGTCGGTCGGTTGATGAACCGGTAAGGACTCACCCGAAAGCTGGGCGTAAGAGCGCGCTCGGTCATCGCTTATTCCTTTCGGGTCACGCCAAATTCCAGTCGACACAGCTTCGACGAGTGCGGATGGCAGCGGTCGAGGAGGGGCATCAAGCCTCAGTCGGTGCTGCCGAGAATTAGTTGAGTAGCTTCGTGCGGTGCATCCCATTGTGGAAAATGACCGCACCGCTCGAACCAGTGCAGCACCGCGTCGGGGAACAGCTCCGTCGCGCGTGCGGCCTGACTCGGCAGGGTGACCAGATCACGACGACCCCAACCGATCGTGACCCGGCCGGGCACTGTGCCAGCCGGGGCTCCCTGTTGCTTAGGCCCTTTAGTCAAGGCGTCCATCGCAGCCCCCGTCGACGGCGAGTCGGCCAGACCGCGCACGTCCGGCAGCACGGTCTCGCGCGAGAGTGCCCAGGGCCGCGCCGACAACTGCGCCAGCAGCAAAGTCCTTCCCACAGAGCTGCCCAGCAGTGCTGGCAGCCTGGCTCGCAGCGCTCGGACCAAAGCGATCGAGGGCCGCAGCGTGGCACCGAAGATGAGGAGATCGCGGTCGCTCCAGAAACCGCCCGGGTCCAAGGCCACGGTGTCGCCGCCAACACCCCGCCGCGCGAGCTCAAGCACCATCCGGCCGCCCATCGACTGGCCAACGGTCGAGACCCCGTCCAGGCCTTGTTCGCGGATAAAGTCCGCGACAGAGTCGGTCAAACTGGCGATCGAGACCTCACCATTCAACGGCGGCGTCTCACCGAACCCCGGAAGGTCAACGGCGATGACCTCACGGCGCTCAGCCAGCTCGTCCAGTATCGGGGACCAGGACCGCGACCCAGCGCCCAGACCGTGCACCAGCAACAGCGGGCTGCCGCTTCCTCGCCTTACATGATTCAACGTCACACCGGGAAACCTAACCCACGCCGCAGCACGGTGTGGTCTGTCCCGCAGGAAGATCCCTAGCGGGACGGCTGTCAGGCGTTGACGCGGTGGTTGGTGTGCGAATGATGTTGGGGTCGGGCATTGCCCGATGCTCGAGTCGGCTCTGGCCTCCAGGGCGACCGGGCCTATGTTTGGAGGTGCGCCATGAGCGCGCTACTTGTTGGATACGCCCGTTGCTCGACCGATCAGC
>JBARVW010000147.1:0-15766 GCA_049646465.1 Ornithinimicrobium sp. | reverse complement strand
CAAGCCGTCGCAGACCGGGAACCAGCCGCCACGGGTCCGGGGCCGCTTCGCGAGGCACGCTGGGCACATCTTCACGACCGCCTGGGCGGTCGGGCCGAACTCGTAAGAGGAATGCCTGCTGTCCGAGTCGCAGGTGCGATGGCAGCCCGCGAGTGACAACAGACGAGATCGCGAGAACTCTCAGCACACTGCTGGTCAGGGCCACTGCCAAGCACTGCGTGTTCCGAGCGTGTCCGGAGGGGGACTTGAACCCCCACGCCCATTAAGGGCACTAGCACCTCAAGCTAGCGCGTCTGCCATTCCGCCACCCGGACGAGGGTGACCCGACGGCTGGTGGCCGCGGGCAACGACGAGCAGATTATCACGCACGAGCAGGGGGTCCTCGCCAATCCGGCGGGTCTGCGGCCGATAGCGCTGGGTCGTCGGCGCGGAAGCTCCGGACCGGTCCTCTAGCCGTCCGGGGCCCTTCGAACCGCACGGTCACCACCCTGGAGCCACTGCCCCAGACCCATCCGGGTCCAAGGTCGTCGTGTTTCACGTCCGCGCCCGTCGACCACGGGGCAAGCAGGGACCCGGGCTCCTCTGCCGGGGTGTCCTCCTCAGCACCTGAGACCGGTGCCTGCTCCTCCGGTCCCGTCGACGTGGCGTCCTGGAAGGCCAGCGTCGGCCCGGAGGTTAGCCAGGTGTCCTCGAGGTCCAGCTCGCCCTGTGCGTGCGCCGTGAGCCCGCTGACGCCCACCCCGAGCAACCGCAAACCCCCGGCGATGTCGATGGAGGACAGCAAGCGACTGGCCTCTCGGGCGATGACGGCCGGGTCGGCGGTGGCGAAGGGCAACGATCCGGACCGTGTGACCGTGCGGAAGTCGTGCCAGCGGGCCTTGATGGTGATCGTGCGCGCGAATCCCGTCGACTCCCCCAGCCGCGAGGTGACTCGCCGGGACAGCTGGTCCACCTCGCGAGCCAGCACCTTCGGGTCGGCGATGTCGCTCTCGAACGTCTCCTCGGCCGAGACGCTCTTGGCGCTGCGGTGTGAGGTGACCTCGCGGGCGTCCCGGGCCCGGGCCAGCTCGTGCAGCGAAAGGCCATGCGCGTTGCCGAAGATCGAGACCAGGTCGGGCAGAGACACCCTGGCCAGGTCGGCCACGGTCTCGACACCGAACCCGCGGAGCCGGCCCGCCGTCGCCGGTCCAACCCCCGAGATCGCTCGCACCGGCATGGGGTCCAGCACATCCCGCTCGGAGCCAGGGTCGATCACGTGCACGCCAGCCGGCTTGCCCAGCTCGCTGGCGATCTTGGCCATCATCTTCGTGCTGGCCATCCCGACCGACGCCGTCAGCCCGCCCGTGGCTTCGGTGATGCGCTCTTGCAGGCCGGTGCCGAAGGCCTCGGGGCTCATCGTGAGCAACGGGTTGTCGGAGCCGGCTCCGGCCAGGTCGAGGAACGCCTCGTCGACCGAGACCTGCTCCATGACGGGAGTCACCGAAGCGAGCACGGACATCACGACCTCGGAGGACGTCCGGTAGGCGGCGAAGCGTCCGCGCAGGAACGCTGTCCCGGGAGGACACCGACGCCTGGCCTCCTGGGTCGGCATCGCCGAGCGGGCTCCGAAGCGCCGGGCCTCATACGACGCCGTGGCCACGACCCCGCGCCCCCCGGTGCCGCCGACCACCACCGGTTTGCCCCGTAGGGAGGGCTTGTCCCGCTGCTCGACGGCCGCGAAGAACGCATCGAGGTCGACGTGGACGATGCTGGCCTCGGACCGGGTCACCTGCTCACCCGAAACTCCGACGTCGTCGCACCTACCAAGCCTACGTGGCCCCCTCATGACCGATATGCGCGCTCTTGCACGCTGCTGAGGCGCGAAGTGCGCGCACATCGGTCAGCGGCTCAGGCGGCTCGGGACCGAGATCGTGCGAAGGCCTCGAGGATCAGGTGCTTCACTCGCGCTGGGGACTGCAGATCCGCCCACACGATGCGCACCACCTCGTAGCCCATCCGCCGCAGTCGGTCCTCACGGGCTTTCTCCTCGTGGAGGTCACGCGGCGACTGGTACTTCAGCAGTCCATCGAACTCCACGATGACTCGCTCGGCCCGAAAGAGGAAGTCCACCCGGGCCGAGAAGCCATCCCGATCATCGATCCACGTTTGCATCTCCGGCGTCGGCAGGCCAGCGGCCCGGATGGACCAGCGGCAGCGCGACTCCCCCGCCGACTCGGACCGTCCGTCGGCGAGGGCGGCCACGAGAGCTGCCTTGGCGCGTCCGTTGCCGACGGGAGCGCGCTCAAGGGCCACCGTCAGGTCGACGTCGGGCCGGTGAAGCAGTAGGCCGTCCGCGCTGACGAGGCCGGCTTCGACGCCGAACGTCGCGGCCACCTGCATGGTCGCCACTGGCCCGTCGACGACGTGGATGTCATCCACCACGACGAGATCAGCCTCATCGACACGCGTGTGGATCTGCGTCGCCGTGCCTGTCCGGTTCAGGCTGTTGCGGCGGGGCACGATGTGCACCCGGTGGTCCACGCCATACAGGGGTATGCCGAGCAGGGCGAGCGCGCTGTGGTGGCTGAGCGCGAAAGGTGAACCACGCCAGGCTCTGGCCGTTCCTCGAGCCCGCAGCGCATGGCGGTCCCACGGTGCCGCAGCGTTCCAGAGCTGGGGCAAGACCACGACGTTGCGCCGGAGACGGATCAGCAGGCCGGCGTGGACAGCACGGTCGACCACGTGCCGGGACACTCCGAGCTCGACGAGCTCCGTGACCGAGCCCACTCCCGACTGTGCTTCCAGCCGGCCCAGGATTCGGGGGTCGAGGTCCACGCCGCCACTGTCCCGCATACCGAGGCGTCCACCTCCAGTTATCCACAGGACACCTGACCGCTGTGCGCGCCATTCGCCGCTTGGCGCCGTGCAACGGCGCGCACATCGGTCAGTGGGTCAGGGGCGGAGGGCCCAGAGCATGACGGCGCTCGCAGCCGCCACGTTCAGGGAGTCCACTCCACCAGCCATCGCTATGCACACACTCAGGTCGGCCGCCGAGAGCGTCTTCGGCGCCAGACCGTCGCCCTCGGTGCCCAACACCAACGCCAATCGGTCCGGTGGGTTCGCGGCGAGCTCGTCCAGCGAAACCGCGTCCTCCGCCAACGCGCAGGCGGCGACCGTGAAACCGGCTGCACGCAACACGTCGATCCCACCCGGCCACGGATCGATCCGGGTCCACGGCACCTGGAAGACCGTGCCCATGGACACCCGGATCGACCGACGATAGAGCGGGTCGGCGCAGCGAGGTGTCACCAGCACGGCATCGACCCCGAGCCCCGCGGCCGAGCGGAAGACCGCCCCGACGTTGGTGTGGTCGACGATGTCCTCCAAGACGACGACGCGGCGCGCCGACTGCAACAGGCTGGCGGGGTCGACCGCCTCGGGGCGGTGCATCGCCGCCAACGCCCCACGGTGCAGGTGGAATCCGGTCATGGCCTCGATGACCTCGTGGGCAGCCACATACACCGGTATGCCGACCGCTCGGCAGTCCTCGATCAGGTCGCTGAGATCGTCGACCCAGCGAGGGGCCATCAGCAGCGAGCGCATCCGATGTCCGGCCCCCCGTGCACGGGCGATGACCTTGGCGGACTCGGCGATGTAGAGACCTTCACGAGGTTCGAGCACTCGGCGCAGCGCCACGTCAGTCAGCGAGAAGTAGTCCCGCACCCGCTCATCGCCGGCCGTGTCGATCCAGGTCACGCCCTCGGGCAGATCGGTCACGTGACGAGCACCGCGATCGCGATGATGCCGATCGTGATGATGACGCCGCGCAGCAGCCACGGCGGCAGGCGGCGTCCGACCTTGGCCCCGATCAGCCCACCGAGCGTGGAGCCGACCGCGATCAGGCCCGCTACCGCCCAGTCGATCTGCTCGGGCTGCACGATCAGGAACACCAACGCTGCGACGAGGTTGACCAGCAGGGCCAGCACGTTCTTGATCCCGTTGATCTGCTGCAACCCCAACGGGAGCAACACCCCCATCAAGCCCAGCAACAACACGCCCTGGGCCGCTCCGAAATATCCGCCGTAGACCCCGCCACCGAGCACCCCGAGGATCAGCAGGACCCAGCGGGCCGGGCTCAACCCGTCACCGACGTCCTCCACCCCGGCCGCAGCTCGGCGCTTGGCCGCCCAACGGTTCAGCGAGGGTCCGATCACCACCAACACCAAGGCCAGCGCAATCAGCACCGGCACGATGGTCTCGAAGGCCGACTCCGGAAGCACCAGCAACAGCAACGCTCCGAGGATCCCGCCCGCCAACGACGCGGGCACCAGCTTCAGCAGCATGGAGCGCAGGCCGACCATCTCGCGGCGATAGCCCCAGGCGCCACTGACGCCACCGGCAACCAGCCCCAGCGAGTTCGACACGTTGGCCGAGACGGGGGCGTATCCGAAGAACAGCAGGGTCGGGAAGGTCACGAGGGTTCCCGAGCCCACGATCGTGTTGATGGTGCCCGCGGCCATCCCGGCTGCGGCGATGGCCAGAGCTTCGAGCAGACTCACGAAGGGGTGGCACCGCTCGCCGAGGACCGTAACGACGTCGAGGAGGGGGACGGTGCGATGGAGCTGGAAGGCGCAGGGGAGCTCGCTGGTGGCTCGTCTACGACGTGACCTTGCTCGGCCGCCCGAGCCGCCCACCGGTCCCCGTGACGGTCCACGACCAGCGGGATGTCGAAGGTGCGGGACAGGTTCTCCGCGGTCAGCGTGACCTCGATCGGTCCCGCCGCGACGATGGTGCCGCCGCGGAGCATCAGCACGTCGGTGAAGCCGGGTGGAATCTCCTCGACGTGGTGGGTCACCAGCACGAGCGCGGGCGCCTCCAGGTCCTCGGCCAAGATCTGCAACCGGCCGACAAGGTCCTCGCGGCCACGCAGGTCCAGCCCGGCGGCGGGCTCATCGAGCAACATCAGCTCGGGGTCGGTCATCAGGGCCCGCGCGATCTGGACCCGCTTGCGCTCCCCTTCGCTCAGGGTGCCGTAGGCGCGACTTGCCAGCGAACCCACTCCCAACGCCGTCAGCAGCTCCAGAGCGCGCGCTTCGTCCTGCTCGTCATACTCCTCGCGGTGTCGTCCGACCACGGACCAGCTGGCGGTCACCACGACGTCCAGCACGCGCTCGCTCGCAGGTAGCCGCTCGGCGATGGACGCGCTGGACACGCCGATCCGCGGTCGCAGCTCGAAGACGTCGACGGCGCCCAGCACCTCACCCAGCACGCCAGCCACGCCCTCGGTGGGGTGGATCCGTGCGGCAGCCAGCTGCAGCAGCGTCGTCTTGCCCGCGCCGTTGGGGCCGATGACGACCCAGCGCTCGCCCTCCTCGATCGACCAGGTGATGTCGTGGAGCAAGGCGTTGCCTCCACGGGTGACGCCCACTCCGGCAAATTCGACGACGTCGCTCATGACGGGCAAGCGTAGTTGCCTTCCTCCCCCTACGATCACTTCATGCCTGAGTTACCCGCCAGCGTGCGTGTCGCGCTGTGGGCCTCGGCCGCGTTCAACGGCCAGGCCGACCTGGAGGGCGCCGCAGCTCATGCCCTGTCGGACCTGGACGACATCAGCGGGCTGACCCCCACCCTCCGCCTGTGGCGCGACGTCGGAGAGCGGGTGGTGCTGGTCGCGCTGCCCCGCCCTGGACACCTCGGGGGTATGCCGTCAGGCCCGATCGAGATGACGGCGGCGGCACAAGAGGCGCAGGAGATGGTGTTCGTGCCCGGTCTGGGCGGGGCATCGATCCCGCAGATCCACGAGTACGGGCCCGAGGACGACCTGGGCTGGCGGGCGTCCTGGACGCCGTTCCCCAGCGACCCCATGCCGCAGCACGTCGTGGCCGGGATGAGCGTCGCCGACGTCGAGCTGCGCCTGCGCACCACGTTGGCCGAGCTGACCGCTCACCTGGAGATGAAGCCGGGCTCGCCGATGGCGGGAGCGGCCGCCGAGGTGTTCGCGCGGCGACGCGTCAGCGCCTCCTGGGGTATGCCGAACGGCATGCCGACCCGGGCCGCCCGGGTGATCGAGCTGGCCGGGTCGGTCATCACGCTGAGCGATATCGGTCTGCACGACAGCATGCAGTCGGTCGACTCCAGCAGCACCCAAGGCCGGGAGCGCGTGCTGCGGGAGCTGCACGACGAAGCGGCGGGAGCGCTGACCGTGGCGACCAACGTGGCCGCTATGCATTTCGCGGGGTGGGTCTAGGCGCCTCCGCCCAGCGTCTAGTCCAGGACGGCGGAGTAGACCTTCATGGTGCGCTCGGCGATGGTGTCCCAGGAGAAATCACCGATGGCGCGCTTGCGACCGGCCTCCCCCATCTGGCGGGCCCGGTCCGGGTCGCTCAGCGCCTCGTTGAGGGCGGACGCGAAGTCGTCGACGTAAGTCTTCTCATCCACCGGTGTTCCGGTGCCGTCGTCCTTCTGCTCGATCGGCACCAACCAGCCCGTCTCGCCGTGCACGACGACCTCCGGGATGCCCCCGGTGGCGGTGGCGACCACGGCCGCACCGCAGGCCATGGCCTCGAGGTTCACGATGCCCAAGGGTTCGTAGACCGACGGGCACATGAAGACGGTGGCGTGGGACAGGATCGCGACGACCTTCTCCCGCGGCAGCATGTCCGCGATCCAGATGGTTGCGCCTTCACGCTCCTCGCGCAGCTCGTCGACCAGGGCGACGACCTCGTCCTTGATCTCGGGGGTGTCGGGTGCCCCGGCCAGCAGGATGATCTGGGTGTCCTCGGGGATCTGGCGCAACGACTTCAGCAGGAACGGCAGCCCCTTCTGGCGGGTGATCCGGCCCAGGAAGACGACGCTCGGGACGTCGGGGTCGATGCCGTGCTCGGTCAGCACCTCTTTGGCGGCGTCGCTGGTGTCGGGCTGCCAGAGGTCGGAGTCGATGCCGTTGTGCACGACCTTCACCTTGTCCGGATCAAGGTCGGGATAGCTCTTCAGCACGTCTTTGCGCATCCCCTCCGAGACGGCGATAACGGTGGCCGCGGCCTCGTACGAGGTCTTCTCGACGTAGCTGGACAGGCGATATCCGCCGCCGAGCTGCTCGGCCTTCCACGGGCGCATCGGCTCCAGGGAGTGCGCCGAGATGATGTGCGGCATCCCACCGACCAGGGAGGCCAGGTGTCCGGCGAAGTTGGCGTACCAGGTGTGGCTGTGCACGATGTCGGGCTTGGCGCTCAGAACGTCGGCGGCGATGGTGAGGTCCACCCCGAGGGTGCGCAGCGCCGCGTTCGCGTCGCCCAGTTGTTCCACCGGCGGATAACCCGTGGTCCCAGGCTCATCGACGGGTTCGTCGAACGCTCGCACGTTGACGTCGAGGTCGCCTCGAGCGCGCAGCGCCCGGGTGAGCTCCGCGACGTGCACGCCGGCGCCGCCGTAGATGTTGGGTGGGTACTCGCGGGTCAGGATGTCGATAAGCACTCGCTCACGCTATCGGCATACGCCTTCAGGCACTACCCGTCGTCGCAGAAAGGACAGGGCTTCTAGGTCGATGTACCACCACTCCTCGCGCCGACCTCAGGTCCTGCCCTAGGTTGGTCCTATGGCGAACTCCCCAACGAAGCGACCAAAAGTTCTTGCGATTGTTCTGGCCGGCGGAGAGGGCAAACGGCTGATGCCGTTGACGGCCGACCGCGCCAAGCCTGCGGTGCCGTTCGGAGGGATCTATCGTCTGATCGACTTCGCGTTGTCCAACATCGTCAACTCCGGCTACCTGCGGGTCGTCGTCCTCACGCAGTACAAGTCGCACAGCCTGGACGCCCACATCACCAAGACCTGGCGTATGTCGACGCTGCTGGGCAACTACGTCGCTCCGGTGCCCGCGCAGCAGCGTCTGGGCAAGCACTGGTTCTCCGGGAGCGCCGACGCCATCCACCAGAGCATGAACCTGATCCACGACGAGAAGCCCGACATCGTGGTGGTGGTGGGGGCCGACCACGTCTACCGCATGGACTTCTCCCAGATGGTCGCTCAGCACATCGAGACCGGCGCCGGAGTGACCGTGGCTGCCATCCGTCAGCCGCGCTCGGAGGCCGACCAGTTCGGGGTTATCGACGTCGACAGCGACGACCAGCGCAAGATCAGCCAGTTCCTGGAGAAGCCGTCCGACCCGCCCGGTCTGCCCGACTCCCCCGACGAGGTGCTCGCCTCGATGGGCAACTACGTGTTCAACGCCGATGTGCTGGAGAAGGCCGTCAAGGACGACGCCGACCTCGAGGGGTCCAAGCACGACATGGGCGGCGACATCGTGCCCGCGTTCGTGTCCCGCGGAGAGGGCTGGGTCTACGACTTCAAGGACAACATCGTGCCGGGCTCGACCGACCGGGACCGTGGCTACTGGCGCGACGTCGGGACGATGGACTCCTACTACGAAGCTCACATGGACCTCATCTCGGTGCACCCGGTCTTCAACATGTACAACGAGGAATGGCCGATCCTGACCAACTACGGCTGCGCGGCACCGGCCAAGTTCGTGCACGGGTCGCAGGACCGTGTGGGAACGGCCATTGACTCGGCGGTCTCCCCAGGGGTCGTGATCAGCGGTGCGACGGTCTCGTCCTCGGTGCTCTCACCGCGGGTCAAGGTGCACAGCTTCAGCTCGGTCACCGGCTCGGTGTTGCTGGATGCGGTCGTGGTGAACCGGCACTGCACGATCAGGAACGCCATCATCGACAAGGGTGTGATCATCCCCGAGGGCACCTCGATCGGGGTCGACCACGACCACGACCGCGAGCGCGGCTTCACGGTGACCGAGTCCGGCCTCACCGTGGTCGGCAAGGGCACGGTCATCGAAGCCCCGGAAGGGGCGGTCGACGCCGAGGCGCAGGACCCCGCCCGCTGACGATGGCCTCCTCGTGAGGCTGCATACGACAGAACGGGCGCCGCATTCCCCTCGGGGAGTGCGGCGCCGTTTCGGGTGACGAGGCGTGGGAGGTCAGAAGCCCATCGCGTGGAATCCGCCGTCGACGTGCAGGATTTCACCGGTGGTGCGGGGGAACCAGTCGGACATCAGCGCTACACAGGCCTGGGCAGCGGGCACCGGGTCGCGGACGTCCCAGCCGAGCGGTGCGTGGTCGTTCCATTTGGCGAACTGCGCGAACTCGGGGATGGAGTTGGCAGCGGTGGTCGAGACGGGTCCAGCGGCCACGAGGTTGCTGCGGATGCCTTGCGGCCCGAGGTCGCGGGCCAGGTAGCGACTGGTCGACTCGAAGGCGGACTTGGCCACACCCATCCAGTCATAGACCGGCCAGGCGTAGCTGGCGTCGAAAGTCAGCCCGACGATGCTCCCGCCGGGTCCCATCAGCGGCAGGGAGGCGGCGGCCAAACCCTTAAGGGAGTATGCCGAGATCTGCAGGGCGGTGGCGACGTCCTCCCAGGGTGCGCCCATGAAGTCGAAGGCGCCCTTGGGGGCGAATCCGATCGAGTGCAGGACCCCGTCGAGGTGGTCGACGTGCTCGCCGACGCGCTCGGCCAGGGAGTCCAGGTGCTCGGGGTTGCTGACGTCCAGCTCCACGATGTTCACCGGGTTCGGCAGTCGACGGGAGATCGTCTCGGTGATCCGCATCGTGCGACCGAAGGACGTCAACACCACCTCTGCGCCCTGCTCCTGGGCCATCCTGGCCACGTGGTAGGCGATCGAGGAGTCCTTGAGGACGCCGGTGATCAGCAACTTCTTGCCTTGCAACAACATCGATTGCCCTTCGGTGGGACGGTGGAGGAGCGCGGTGGGTGGGCGCGCGGTGCGTGTCAGTGTCCCATTCCCATGCCGCCGTCCACGGGAATGACAGCCCCGGAGATGTAAGCAGCGCTGGGGCTGGCGAGGAAAGCCACGGCGTCGGCGACCTCCTGGGCTTGGGCGAACCGCCCGGCGGGGATAGCCGAGAGGTAGGTCTTGCGGCGTTCCTCGGGCAAGGCTGCCGTCATTTCGGTCTCAATGAAGCCGGGGGCCACGACGTTGGCCGTGATCCCCCGGGCTCCGAGCTCACGGGTGATCGAGCGGGCCAGACCGACCAGGCCGGCCTTGGAGGCGGCGTAGTTGGACTGGCCGGGGGCGCCATACAGCCCGACAATCGAGGAGACCAGGATGATTCGGCCATGGCGGGCGCGGATCATGCCCTTGGCGGCGCGGCGTGCGCACCGGAAGGCCCCCGTGAGGTTGGTGTCGACGACATCGGTGAACTCCTCGTCGCTCATCCGCATCAGGAGGGTGTCCTTGGTGATGCCGGCGTTGGCCACGACGACATCCATGGTCCGGCCGAGCATCTGCTCGGCCTCGGTGAAAGCAGCATCTACGCTGGCGGAGTCGTCGACATGGCACAGCACCCCGCGCAGGCCTTCGGGCGGTGCCCCGCTGCGGTGAGTGATCACCACGTCGTCCCCCTGAGCAGCGAAGGTGCGGGCGATGGCCAGGCCGATGCCGCGGTTGCCCCCCGTGACCAGCACCGCTCGGGGTGCTACGTTTTGCGGTTCGGTCAAGGGTGCCTGAGTCACCCGCATACCGTAGCCGTATCATCGAATTATGCCCACTGAAAGCCGTCCGCAGGCCGTCACCACGGCTCGTCGCTCGCGTCGCGAGGACCGCAACGACCGGCTGAGGGGCTACCTGATCGCTATGAGCATCCGGATCGCCTCGTTCCCCCTGGCGGTCTGGGCCCTGAGCACCGGCCACATCATCATTGGGTCGATCCTGGCCGCCGCAGCCGTCTTGTTGCCCTCCTTCGCCGTGATGTTGGCCAACAACGTCGATCAGCGACAGAGTAAGTCCATGCTGACTTCCCCCGTTCGCGCCTTGCCGCCCACGCCTCGCCCCGACGACCTGTGAGTCGCAGCGGCCGCGAGGTCGTGTGCAGTGCCAAAGCGTGCCGCTCAGCGGCCACCCACGCCGTGATCTGGCGCAACCCGAAGCTGCACGTCCAAGGCCGACGCAAGGTGTGGACGGCCTGCCCCGAGCACACCGCGAGCTTGTCGAGCTTCGTGGACCTCAGGGGCTTCCTGATCGAGGTCATCCGCGTGGAGGACCTGCAGCCCGACCGTGACGGCTGACCGACCATGATCGGCATCCTGACGCGACCTCGATGGATGCTCTATCTGGTGTTGGCGATGATCTTTGCGGTAGCAGCGGTGTGGTTGGGCCAATGGCAGTACGGTCGGCACGAGGCCAGAGTCGAACGTCGCGACACCATCGAGGCTAACTACGGCGCTGACCCTGTGCCGCTCACCGCGGTGCTCACCGGCGCAGACGACGCCTTCGAGGCCAGCGACGATTGGACTCGGGTCGAGGTCACCGGCCGCTACCTTCCTGAGGACCAGCTCTTGGTGCGCAACCGCCCCTACCGCAGTGTTTTCGGGTATGAGGTGCTGGTCCCGTTCGAGGTGGACGCGCTGGGCCCCGGCGCCGCCGACCTGCTGGTGAACCGTGGGTGGGTCGAGAACGCACGCAACGCCGCCACTCTGCCGGAGGTACCGGAGCCGCCGACCGGTGAGGTGACCATCACCGGGTGGCTTCGGCCCTCCGAAGAAGATCTGGGTCGGGACCTCCCGGTCGGGCAGGTCGCCTCGATCAACCTCCCCGGGGTCGAAGAGGCCAGCGGCGACCAGCTGTTCGACGCCTACCTCGCCCTGGAGTCCGAGGCCGCGGGTGCCCCGGTCCAGACACGGCCCGCTCAGGCGGACCCACCGGACACCGGTTTAGGCACCAACTTCGCCTACGCCTTGCAGTGGTGGCTCTTCTCCCCCATTGGCGTCGTCCTGGTCGTCGTCATGGCCCGGCGCGAAGCTCGCGACGAGGCCGACGCCGACCCGGACACCTTCGGGCGGCCGACCCTGGCCCCGGCCACGGTCGGCGCCAGGAAGAAGCGCATCTGGGACGAGGAGGACTACGAGGAGCCGTGACCGGTCGCGAGACCGTGGCGGCTGCGCCGCTCGGGCTCAGGCGAGGGTGCTGGTGGCTCCGGACCTGGAGAACTGGGTTTCGTAGAGCATCTGATACATCCCGCCGCGCTCCAACAGCTCCTCGTGGGTGCCCTGCTGCACGACGCGGCCGCGGTCCATGACCACGATGGTGTCGGCGTCGCGCACGGTCGAAAGCCGATGGGCGATGACGATGGAGGTCCGGCCCGACAGCGCCTCGTCGAGGGCGCGTTGCACGGCGACCTCCGACTCGCTGTCCAGGTGGGCGGTGGCCTCGTCGAGCACGACGACCGAGGGCGACTTCAGCAGCAGGCGGGCGATGGCCAGGCGCTGTTTCTCTCCGCCGGACAGGCGGTGGCCACGGTCGCCGAGGACGGTGTCCAGCCGATCGGGCAAGCCGTCGACCAGGTTCCACACTTGGGCGCCTCGCAGGGCCACTTCCATCTGCTCCTCGGTGGCCTCGGGCGAGGCGTAGAGCAGGTTGGCGCGGATGGTGTCGTTGAACATATGCGCTTCTTGGGTGACCACACCGATGGTGTCGCGCAGGGAGTCGAAAGAGGCGTCCCGCAGGTCCACATCCCCGACGGTGATCGTGCCCTCAGCCGGGTCGTAGAGCCGGGAGATCAGGGTGGTCAAGGTCGACTTGCCAGCGCCACTCGGCCCGACCAGGGCAACCATGGAGCCGGGCGCAATGTCGAGATCAAGGTCGAAGAGCACCTGGCGCCGGTCCAACGACTCCGCGTCGGGCCTCAGCTCCAGGGAGGAGATCGCGACCTCGTCTGCTGCTGGATAGGTGAAAGCGACTCCATCGAGGCGTATCCCGACCATCCCGTCGGGGATCGACACCGGGTCCTCCGACTCGGCCACCAAGGGTTGCAGATCGAGGATCTCGAAGATGCGCTCAAAGGAGACCAGCGCGGTCATCACGTCGACGCGGGCATTGGACAGGGCGGTCAGCGGGCCGTAGAGCGACCCCAGCAGGGCGGCCATCGCGACCAGCGTCCCGACCGAGAGCGACCCGGAGATGGCCAGTATCCCACCGAGGCCGTAGACCAGAGCCGTGGCCAACGCGGCCACCAGGCCGAGCCCCGCGGCGAAGATGATGCGGTTGACGGAGATCGCGACGCCGGCGTCGCGCACTCCCCGGGCGCGCTCGGCATACTCCTCGGCCTCGGTCTGTGGGCGTCCGAAGAGGCGCACCAGCATCGCGCCGGCCACGTTGAACCGTTCGGTCATCCGCGAGGCCAGCTCGGAGTTGAGGTTCATCTGCTTGCGGGTCAGCGCCGACAGGCGGCGCCCCATGAAGGAGGCAGGCACCAGGAAGATCGGCAGCAGCAGGACCGCCAGGAGGGTGATCTGCCAGGACAGGCTGACCATCGTGACGCCCACGATGAGCAGGGTGACCACGTTGCTGACCAGGCCGGACAGGATCGAGGTGAAGGCGGTCTGGGCGCCGATGACGTCGGTGTTCAGCCGGTTGACGAGGGCGCCGGTCTGGGCGCGGGTGAAGAAGGCGATGGGTTGTCGCAGCACGTGGCCGAAGACCTGGGTCCGCAGGTTGAGGATCAGTCCCTCACCGATGCGTGAGGAGTACCACCGCGTGATCACGATGAGCAGGGCCGAGACCACGGCCAGGGCGGCGACGACCGACCCGAGCGAGATGACGACGCTGCGGTCTTCTTTGAGCACCCCCTCGTCGATGATGCGACCCAGGAGCAGCGGGGTGGCGACCACCAGGGAGGCACCGATGATGGTCAGGATGAGGAAGATGATGATCTCGCGTTTGAACGCCACCCCGTAGGTCAGCACCCGGCGTGCGGTGCCCTCCTGCAGTGTCTGTTTGGCAACGCTCTTGTCCTTGCCGAACATCCGGAAGACCGGTCCCCCGCTGAACCCCGTACCCATCGTCATACGCACAACCACGCTTTCCTCGTCGGCGGATGAACGCCCCAGGTGCGGCATGCTATTCCGGTATGCCGACGCTATGGCCGTCGTTCTCTATGTCCGTCGTTCGTGGAACCATCAGGGTGATGAGCAGTGAGACGTCTTCCTCAGCTTCGGGCCCGAGAGTCGCCGTGATCGGTGCCGGCATCGTCGGTTTGTGCACGGCCTACACCCTGCTGCGCCGCGGGGTCGACGTGACGGTTTATGAGCAAGGGGTGCCCGGCAACAGCCAGTCGGGTGGCGTCTCGCGCATCTTCCGGCACGCGCACGATGACGCGCGCCTCATCACCGCAGCCCAGGAGGCTCGGTCGCTTTATGACCAGTGGGGCCGAGACCTCGGCGTCGAGATGGTCTCGAGCGATGGGGCGGTCGCGCTCGGCCCGGGCGTCCCGGCGCGGTTGAAGCTGCTGCAACAGGCTGGTGTCCGCGCTCGAGAGATCGATGCGGCCACGGTGGCCGGGCTGATCCCCATGGTGGGGCCCTATGACGGACCGGCGATGCTGGACGAAGAAGGCGGGTCGATCCGCACGAGCGAGACCATCAGCGCTCTGGTGCGTGCTCTGGGCGACCGGGTGCTGCGCGAGGAGGTCATCGGCCTGCGTCAGGTTGGTGGGCCGGACGACGCCGTCGAGCTGCGTAGCGGGGGGACCAGCGAGGTCTTCGACTCGGTCGTAGTGGCCGCGGGGCGCGGCACCTCTCACCTCGCCCGCGACGTCGGGCTGTCCCTGCCGATCCGCCAGGGCGCGCACGTCCGTCTCACGTTTGTTGTCCGGGGCCAGCCACCGGCCCGACTGGCCACCCTGCAGGACTCCAGCGGAGACTTTGGCGAGACGGGGATCTACGCGGCGGCCGTGCCCGGAAACTCGGCCTACGGACTGGGGCTGAGCGAGAAGACCGACGTCCGCGAGGACGGTAGCTTGACGGATCCTGAGGCTCTGAAGACTTTGGCGGACCGGGCGCAGGCCTACGTGGCGCACGCGCTCCCGGGCCTGGACCCGGACCCCGTGGACGTGCGCCACTGCTGGGTGACCGAACTGCCCTGGGGGCCTGACGGCATGGCGGTGTGGCGCAGCGGCAACGTGCTGATCCCGGCCGGCCACAACCTGTTCAAGCAGGCACCGAGCCTGGGTCGCAGACTGGCGGACACCGCGTGTGGCGCTCCGCTTGATCGCAGCCTATTCCCGAAAGCTCGCCTAGGAGCCTGGGCTCGTTGATCCAGGCATGGTGACAACAACGTTGCCGATTTTGCGGCCGCTGTCGACGTAGGCGTACGCATCGCCTATCTCGCTGAACGGATAGGTCCGGTCAACCACCGGGTGGTAGGCACCGCTACCCATCAGATCGCGCAGATGCCCGGCGAGGCCGGCATCGGCGTGGGGCAGCGGGAAGCGGACGTGCCGACGGCGCAGCACCCTGGCCGCCGGTCCCGCTGCAGCCAGCAGGATGTTCTGCCCACCTCGACCCAACTCCGATGAGGCGAACGAGCCACCAGGTCGGAGCAGCCGACGCGCGGCCCCAAAGGACATGTGTCCGCTTGCGGCGAAGACGGCATCGAAGCCGGACCCAACCTCCGACAACCCCGGGGACGTGGCGACTTCGACGACACGGACAGCGCCGAGATCCTCGAGAAGGGCCGGGCGGTCGACAGGAAGATGGTCACAGACGGCGGTCACCTCCACACCGGCGGAGTTCAGGAGTTGGACGAGCGCGGTGCCGATGCCCCCCGTGGCGCCGTGAACGAGGGCACGGTCACCAGCGGTGAGGCGGCTCACGCGTAGGAACGCGTGAGCGTAGTGGGCACCCTCCATCCCTGGTGCCGCGTCAGCCAGGGACCAACCTGTCGGCACCGCAGCGACGAGACCGTTGGCGGGGACAGCCACCA
>JBARVW010000146.1:0-7935 GCA_049646465.1 Ornithinimicrobium sp. | reverse complement strand
CAGGAAGCGGCTCAACGAGCCCTGGGATGGATCGACGACGGCAAGGCAGGCCGCAACTTCACGGACACGGGCCGCGCCCGCGCCCAGCAGCTGGCCGACGGTGAGTCGGTCAGCGATGACGTCATCGAGCGCATGCGCAACTACTTCTCCCGCCACGCCAGCGACAAGGAAGCCACGGGCTTCACCCAGGGCGGCGATGGCTTCCCGAGCCCGGGCCGGGTCGCGTGGGACGCCTGGGGCGGGGATCCCGGTGAGCGTTGGGCGAAGAGCGAGAAGACCGAAGGCGAAACGAAGAACCCGTAGCACGCGACGACTGGGGCCGCGGACAGGCAACGATGACGGATAAGACGGCCAACCAGGCCAACCGGGTCAGCCGCGGAGCGCCCGAGGACCGCGCTGGACAGGTGGTCGTCTTCGGGTCGCTCAACGCCGCCCTCACCGTCCGCGTCGACCGCTTCCCTCGACCGGGTGAGACGCTGCCGGGCTCGGCGTTGGTGACGGCCCCCGGTGGCAAGAGCGCCAACCAGGCCGTGGCGGCGGCCACCCTGGGGTCGACCGTGCGACTGATCGGAGCAGTGGGCAAGGATGCGCACGGGCGATTCCTGCGCGCCCAGGTCGAGGGTGCCGGTGTCGACATCGACGGCGTGGTCGAGGACCCTGACCACGCGACGGGGTCGGCCATGATCGTGGTCGATGCCGCCGGGGAAAACACGATCATCGTGTCGGCGGGCGCCAACGGTCGGCATACCGAGCAGTCGGTTCAGGCGGCGGATCTGACTGACGCCGCAGTGCTGTGTCTGTGCCTGGAGGTCTCGCCGGCGGCTGTGCAGGCCGCAGCACGCGCTGGCCGAGCCGCTGGAGCAATCGTGGTGCTCAACCCCTCACCGTATGCCGACCTGCCCGCCGCCACGCTTGCCTCCGTGGACGTGTTGGTCGTGAACGGCAGCGAGGCCGAGCAGTTCCTCGGTGCCCTCAGTCCCGTCCTCTCCGGCCAGGCGTCCGTTCGCGACTGGCGCGCCTGGTCGGACGCCTTCGAGGACCGTGGCGTCGACCGAGTCGTGGTGACCTTGGGATCTGCCGGCGCTGTCGTCCTGGACGCCACTGTCCGCCACAACCTCGGATGGGCCGAGGATGTGACGGACCCTCGGGTCACGGTCCTGCGCGCTCCGCAGGTGGACGCCGTCGACACCACCGGGTGCGGAGACGCCTTCACCGGCGCTTTGGCACACCGACTGGCTGCAGGTGCATCCCTGCCGGCGGCGGCACACTTCGCCGTCGAGGTGGGGGCACTCGCGGCCACCCGAGAGGGCGCCCAGACCTCCTACGTTGCCTTCGAGCACCTGTCGGCCCCTCGCCTTTCGTAGCGAATCGACCCGCATCAACCCGACACGAGGAGCGACGTGTCGACTACGTGACGAGGACGCGGCTGCCCATTGACATCAGATCCTGCTTCCAGATCATGTCCATGGCCGCCACCGACAACCGTGAGCAGCCGTGCGACGCGGGCCAGGGTGGGATCGACTTCGAACCGTGGACGGCGTAGTTGCCGCTGTAGAACATCGGCCTCCACATCTCGCCCAGCTCACCATCGCGCCAGCCAGAGCCGTCGATGTATCCGACCCGGAAGTCACCGGTCCGCGTGCGAGCGGTGTACTCGGTGCCCTTGAACTCGTACCTCTCGCCGCTGGCCGTCGAAGTGTTCAGGACCATCGTCGTCTTCCCGCCGCGCACCACCTGCAGCAGCTGGGTGTTGAGGTGCACCTCGATGAGATCCCCACTCGCGACAGCATTCGGCAGATAGCCCTTGGCCGCTGCTGCGTGGACGTTCGGTCCGGCGATACCGTCGCGGCTCAGACCGTGCGCCTTCTGAAGAGCGAACACGGCCTGCTGCGTGAGGTGGCCGAAGCCACCGTCGGGGGTGCCCAACCAGTAGCCGGTCGCCGACAGTTGTTGTTGTAGGGCCAGGACTCCGTCGCCGGTGTCTCCTCGCCGATAGAGCTCGGGCTCGGGCTCTGGTTCCGGCTCGTCCTTGGGCTCCGACTCTTCCGCCGACTCCGCCTCTTCAGTGGACTCGGGCTCCGGCGCGGCCTGGACCTCGGATTCTTCCTCGGGTTCCGGCTCTGTGGTTTCGTCTCGGGCACGCTGCATCCCGGTCATGGCAACGGTGGTCATGACCCCCAGGCCTCCACGAAGCACGTCCCGACGACGCATCGCCAAGGTGTTGTTCGGGCCTGGAATGGACCAGTACCTTCGATGACGCATGGGTCTCCCCCTTCCTGTGACTTATGCAGTAAACGCAACGCCCTCCCCCATGGATGCCCATTTCCGCCACAATTTGCCGAATTGTGATGTCGTCACCGGCTCATGGCCACGATCATCAGTCGACTCGTCGCGTTTGATGCGCCCCGGAGCAGCCCTGTGGCCCGGCCCGTGGTGGGTCGGGTGTGGGGCGGGGTCGTTACAGGTGCCAGGTGACACTGGTCGGGTGGACGGTCGCGGTCAGGTCTCGTGCGTGGACCAGGGTGTGGTGTCGCCCGCACAGCAACGCGTAGTTGGACCCCCCACACGGGTCACATCCACCGGCTCCGAATCGAACTTACGTCCAGTGTGACAGGGACCGCCGACAGTGCCTGTTTTCTCTGTGGATGAAGGACACGTGGGCACAACACTCGCCATCCGCAAGCGCTAGGACACCCGCGGTTGGGCGGTCCGTCGAGCCAGCTCGACCAGCTCACCGGCATCACCGTCCAACTGACGGGGACCGTTCCACACGGCATGCAGACGCCGGCTCAGGTCCAGTCCGGTGACCGTGACCTCGCAGAGCTGGCCGCGCTCCAACGACTCCGCGACCGAGTGCCAGCTGAGCACCCCAGCCCCCGCGCCGGACCTCACGGCGGTCCGGACCGCGGCGTTGCTGCTCAGCGACAAAGCAGGGGCAACGAGCCGCTCAGTGGACACCACCGCACGCAAGGTCGCCTCCAGCGCTGCCCGCGTCCCCGACCCAGGCTCGCGGAGCACCAACGGCGTCTGGGCGAGCTCGTCCGCCGTGAGCGGGTCCGTGCGCTGAGCCCAGTCGTGGGTGGGCGGAACGACGACCACCAGCCGGTCGGTGCCCACTTGGAGACGGTGCAGGGTCGTGGGCGGCGCCGAGGACTCAATGAACCCGACCCGGTAGAGGCCTGCCTGAACTCCGTCGATCACGTGCGCCGAGTTGGTGACGTCGAGCGCCACCTGGACCTTCGGCTGCCGGGCTCGGAAGTCCGCGAGCCAGGCCGGCAGCAAATACTCGGCGATCGTCATACTGGCCGCCACGGTGAGGGTCCCCGCCCCTTCGTGGCGCAGCGCAGCCAGTCCGCCCATCAGGTCCTCGGCTGCACTGAGCACCACGCGGGCCCAGTCGACGATGACTGCGCCGTGGGGCGTGATCGTGGAGCCGCGAGGCGAACGATGCAGCAGCGCCACCCCCGTCTCCCGTTCGAGCCGGGCCATAGTGCGGCTGGCGTTGGGCTGAGCCATCCCGACCGCTCGCGCACCCGCCCCCAGACTCCCCTGCTCGGAGATGCTCACGACCAGCTCCAACGCCGACAGATCCGGCCACTCACGACGAGACATATCACGATGGTATGGGGCGATGCCCGATCGGGGTCTACCCGTATCCCCATCGAGAGCGCAGGATCGAAGGCGTGCCGTCGACATCCGCGAACCCCGAGCCCGGCCCGACGCCGCAGGACGCCGCGGAAGACCATGACGCACCAGCACTGGCGATCGGGTGGCGACGACTCGTTCCCGGCCTTCTCCTCTGCTCGGCAGCAGTGCTCATCAGCGTGCTGGTGAACGAACTCGTGCCGGTGGTCAGCTCCCTGCTGGTCGCGATTGTGCTGGGTGTCGTCCTGGCCAACACCGTCCCCCTTCCGGCCAGCACCCAGGCGGGTCTGGCCTTTGCGGCCAAGCGGCTGTTGCGACTCGGTGTGGTGTTGCTCGGCATCCAGCTGCTGGTCTCCGACATTGCGGGGCTCGGGGTCGCGATGATGGGCACAGTGGTGGCCGTGGTGGTCATCGGCATCTTCGGCACCCTGCTGGTCGGTCGAATGCTCGGGGTCCCGCACGGACAACGCATTCTCATCGCCTGCGGCTTCTCCATCTGCGGAGCGGCTGCCGTCGCCGCCGCCGAGGGGGTCGTCGACGCGGAGGAGGAGGACGTGGTGACCGCGATCGCCCTGGTGGTGATCTTCGGCACGCTGATGATTCCGGGGGTCCCGCTGATGGCCGCGCTCCTCGGACTGACCACCGAGCAGGCCGGCCTCTGGGCGGGCGGTTCGATCCACGAGGTGGCCCAGGTGGTGGCCGTGGGCGGCACCCTGGGCGGCTCGGCGTTGGCGGCAGCGGTGGTGGTCAAACTGGCGCGGGTCCTGATGCTGGCCCCCGTCCTGGCGTTGCTGGGCTGGCACCTCAGGCGCACCACGACCGTCGCCGAAGGGGCCAAACGCCCCCCGATCATCCCCCTGTTCGTGCTGGGATTCGTGGCGATGGTGGCGCTGCGGTCCACCGGCGTCCTCAGCGCGCCCGTGATCGAGGGCGCTCAGATCGCCCAGACCGTCCTGCTGAGCGCAGCCATGTTCGCCCTGGGGTGCTCGGTCAGGGCCGCCACGATCAAGAAGGTAGGCGTGCGACCACTGGTGCTGGCTGCGGCGTCCACAGCACTGGTCGCGACGACGGCTCTGACAGGAGTGCTGCTGGCTACGTAACCGCTGGACCGTCGGCTAGGAGCTACGACGCCTGCGTGATCCTGCGGGCAGCCTCTTCGATGCTGTCTTCGGACAGCAACACGTCCAACGCAGCATCGCCGAGCGGGATAAAGCTGTCCCGGCTGGTGACACGCGCGATCCGGCCCTCGAAGCCGGCGTCCACCAAAGCGGTGATGACGCCTTCGGAGACTCCCCCCATACCGCGGGTCTCATCGACGACCAGGACCCGCCCGGTGGCATCGGCCGCCGCGAGCAGCTCCTCCACCGGCAGCGGCCGGAGCCAGCGCAGGTCGACGACACGCACGTCGATCCCCTCCGCTTCCAGCCGCCGAGCCACCCGCAGAGACATCGGCACCCCGTTGGCGAAGGTCAGGATCGTGAGATTGCCGCCATCTCCGTAGCACCGTGTCCGACCCCAGACCGGTGCGTCGACCGTGCCGGGAGCCGGGTAGGAAGCGGCCCACTGCCCGTCCCCCGCTTCGTACAGGTCGCTGGAGTGGTAGAGCGCGATGGGCTCCAGAAACACACACGTCACGCCGTGCTCGCGGGCCGCCGCCAGACAGGCCCGCAGCATCACGGCGGCGTCGTCCGGGCGTGACGGGGAGGCGATGACCAAACCCGGGATGTCGAGCAAGGCGCCGAGGGCGTTGTCGTTGTGGAAGTGCCCGCCGAAGCCCTTCTGGTAGCCGTACCCCGCCACCCGCACCACCATCGGGTTGTGGAACTGGCCGTTCGAGAAGAACGGCAGCGTCGCCGCTTCGCCGCGCAGTTGGTCTGCGGCGTTGTGCAGGTAGGCGAGGTACTGAATCTCCGGCACGGGCAGCAGCCCGGTGAGGCCAGCACCCAGCGCGATCCCCAGGATCGACTGCTCGTCCAGCAGCGTGTCGAAGACCCGAGCCCGGCCGAGGCGTCGCTGCAGCAGACGCGTCACCCCGTAGACCCCGCCCTTGCGGCCCACGTCCTCGCCGAACACGAGCACCCCCGGATCCGTGGCCGCGCCCTCGAGCAGCGCCCGGTTGACGGACTGCGCCACGGTCAGCGGGCTCTCGTCCTCAGGCAGGGTGTCGCCGAAGACGGTATGCCGGGTCGCGGCGTCGGCAGGTGTCTCGGCGAGCGCGGTCACGCGGTCCGACGTGGGACCGGCCAGCGGGCGCATGATCGCCTCGGCGCCGCTCAGCTTGGGCCAGGTCGCTACCTCGGTCGCCGTGTCCTGGACCTCCTGCCGGACGAGCTCGTAGCGCTCGATGACCTGCCCAGCGGTCAGCACGCCGGTGGCCACCAGCAGTCGCGCGGTCGCCAACACCGGGTCCTTGGCCAGGTCGGAGGCGATGTCGGTCTGCGACCGGTAGGCCGACTCCACGTCGGCGCCCGCGTGACCCATCAGCCGGACCGTGCGCAGGTGCAGGAAAGCGGGCTTGCGCCTCGTGCGCACGAAGTCTGCGGCTTCGCGGGAGGCTCGAAGCGTCGCGGCCAGGTCCTGGCCGTCGGCGCTGAAGGAGGCCAAGCCCTCACGGTTCGCAGAGGCCGCCTCGATCCACCCCGGCGGCGTGGGCACGCTGATGCCGACTCCGTTGTCCTCGCAGACCAACAGCAACGGCATCGCGATCCCCTGGTATGCCGTCTGCGCGGCGGCGTTGATCGCCCCCAACGCGGTGGAGTGGCTGGCCGAGGCGTCCCCGAAGCTGGCCACCACCACGGAGTCGACGGGCCACGGGCTCTCGACGCCGAGCTTCGCCGCCCTGGCCAGAGAGAACGCCAGCCCCATTGCGCGTGGCAGGTGCGAGGCGATGGTGGAGGTTTGCGGGAGGACCGCCAGGTCTCGATGACCGAACACCTTGTGTCGCCCACCGGAGATCGGCTCCGCCGACGCCCCGACCAGCCCCAGCAGCACGTCCCGGACCGCGTCGTGCCCGGGCACCTGGGCGGCTCGCTGCAGATAGAACCCACCGGAGCGGTAGTGCAGCAACGCTGGGTCGGTGGGTCGCAGGGCCGCCGCCACCGCCGCGTTGCTCTCGTGGCCGGAGGAGCCGATCGTGTAGAAACCCTGACCGGCAGCCCGCAGCCACCGGGCCGCCAGGTCCAGGTGTCGACTCCTCAGCTGGGAGTCGAAGAGCTGCAGCGCCAACCCACCGGACAGCTCCGGCGGCAACGCCGCGCCGTGCTCACGCTGCAACAGCTGGGCCTGCTCGATGAAAGACGCGTCGACCGGCTCCGCCATGGCTTCATCCTGCCGCACGACAGACACCAGATGCCGAGACCGGAGGCGCAGCATGAGCCCGACCCGATTCAGCGCGACGCGTCGTCACGACTGATCCACGGCAGCCGTTCTGCGGTCTGCTGCACCTGGACGTCGGCTTGGTCACACGGAGAAATCCACTCCCTGGGCCAGCGGCAGTTCGCCGGAGTAGTTGATCGTGTTGGTGGACCGTCGCATGTAGCCGCGCCACGCGTCGAAGCCGGACTCCCGGCCGCCTCCCGTCTCCTTCTCCCCGCCGAAGGCCCCACCGATCTCGGCGCCGGACGTGCCGATGTTGACGTTGACAATGCCGCAGTCCGAGCCCTCCGCAGACAGGTAGATCTCGCTCTCGGCCTGGTCCTGGGTGAAGAGCGAGGACGAAAGACCTTGCGGGACAGCGTTGTTGAGCGCAATGGCCTCGGTGAGCGTGTCGTAGCTCATCACGTAGAGGATCGGCGCGAAGGTCTCCGTGGCCACGATCGGCGTCTGGCTCGGCATACGGACGATGGCGGGGCGGACGTAGTAGGCGCCGTCGGCGGCGTCAGCCAGGACGCGCTCGCCGCCGGTGACCACCGTCCCGCCTTGCTCCTCGGCTTGCTTCAGGGCGTCCTGCATGGCGGCATATCCGGCCTCGTGCACCAGCGGTCCGACGAGGGTGCCCTCGGCCAGCGGGTTGCCGACCGGGAGGCGCTCGTAGGCCGCCGCGAGCTGGTCGACCAGCTCGTCCACCACGGCCGTATGCACGATGGCGCGGCGCATCGACGTGCAGCGCTGACCGGCTGTGCCGACGGCCGCGAAGACGATGCCCCGCAACGCCAGGTCCAGGTCGGCCGACGGGGCGACAATGGCCGCGTTGTTGCCGCCGAGCTCTAGCAGCGAGCGCCCGAAGCGTTCGGCCACGCGGGGTCCGACCGCACGGCCCATCCGGGTCGAGCCGGTGGCGCTCAGCAGCGC
>JBARVW010000145.1:0-1796 GCA_049646465.1 Ornithinimicrobium sp. | reverse complement strand
ACCGGGTTGGCGGGGCGGTTCCTCGGTGGCGCCCTGATCACAGCGGCCCTGGTCGCAGGAGTGTATGCGGTGGGGCGGCGCCGGCGGTCCTGGGCGAAGCTGGCTCTGGCCTGGCTGATCGCGTCGGCACTGGCGGTCGGCACCCCCGGCCTCGCGTCCTACCTGACCTACCGGCCAGGTGCGCTGACGACATATCGGGCGACCAGCCTGTTGGCCACGGTCCAGCAGGGCAGCGGCATGCTGGCGGCCATCACCGGTCAGGCCCAGGCTGCTGGTCCCTACATCCAGAACCTGTTCGCCCTGTCCACCGCCCTTCAGAACGAGTTCGCGCCGCAAGAGGACAGCCAAGAGATCGCCGCCCGCTTCCTGTTGATCTCGGACATGCACGGCGCCAACTACTACCCGCTGGTCCAGCAGATCATCGACACCGAGGAGATCACGGCCGTCATCGACACCGGGGACCTGATCAACTTCGGTCTGGTCGAAGAGGGCCAGCTGGCCGATATCTACACCTCGATCGCCGACCTGGGAGTGCCCTACGTCTACATCCGCGGCAACCATGACGCGGCGTCCGCCGGTGACGAGAAGTTCCTGGACCGGATGGCTGAGATCCCCAACGTCATCGTGCTGGAACCCGACGAAGGAGAGTATGTCGAGGCGGAGATCAACGGGGTGACCATCTCCGGCTTCAACGACGTGCGCTACTTCAACGAGCAGCGGGCAGACTTCGGCACGCCGCAGGTCGAGATCGCCGACCGGTTCGAAGAGGCGACCGCGGGGCGCCCCCCTTCCGACATCGTGGCCAGCCACCAGCCGTATGCCGTCCGCCGTCTCGAGGGTGGCGCGCTCACCCTCAACGGCCACATGCACCAAGCCGACCTCGACGGCCAGCACGTCGGGGTGGGGACGTTCAGCGGGGGCGGCCTGTTCAACCACTTCATCTTCCCCGACGACGAGAACGACGACACCGGCGGCGAGATCGAGGGTCAGCCCTACGCGTTCGACATCCTCAGCTTCGCCGAGGACTGCTCACTGGAGTCCCTGGCCCGCTTCTCGTTCCGCAACCTGGTCTCAGGCCGCCCGCAGTACGACGACGTGAGCCTGGTCAACGGCTCCACGATCGACCCCGACCCCCCGCAGGACCGCACCTGTGGGCCCGACCAGTCGTTGAGCGTCACTCCGATCGAGCCAGCCTCACCCTAGGCTGACGGGGTGAGCGACCAGAGCCCCCAGCCCGACCACTCGCCGGCCGATCCTTCAGTGGCCTCGGGTGCCCCACGATCGAACGCCTCCACGGCATGGGCCATCGCCACCAGCGTGATCGCGGTCGCAGCAGCGTTCCTGATCTACACGTGGATCACCGAGGACAACGCCTCCGAAGAGTCGGCCACGGTCGCCACCTCCAGCCCCACGGTCTCCCAGTCGATCGCCACCGAGTCGACCGCCACCGAGTCGACCGCTGCCGGGTCGACCGCGTCCGAATCAGCGTCTCCGGACGAGGCCGCGCAGAGCACGGCCTCGCTGACGCCGGAGCAGGAGGCGTTCCTCCTGGACCTCCAGCGCCGTGATCCCGACGACCCGATGGCTCTGGGCGAGGTCAATGCCCCCGTGGTGTTGATCGAGTATGCCGACTACCGCTGCCCGTTCTGCGCTACGTGGGCGCAGGAGACGAAGCCAGGGCTGGACGACCTCGTCGAGGATGGCACGCTGCGGATCGAGTACCGCGACATCGCCATCCTGGGCGAAGACTCCCTGGCCGCCTCGATCGCCGCCCGCGCCGCCGGGGAGCAGGGCCT
>JBARVW010000144.1:0-2261 GCA_049646465.1 Ornithinimicrobium sp. | reverse complement strand
CGACGTCGAGGTCCAACGCCTGCACGACGGCGTCGGAGCTACTGCCCACCACGTCGACCCCGCTGATCCGCGACCCCGGCGCATCGTCGATGCAGGCACCTACCACGTTGTATCCAGCGCTCGGGGTGCGATGCAACGCTCCGATCAACGACGACATATCGGCCTGATCACCGACAAGAAGCACCCGGTCTGAGAAGTTGCCTTGAGTCCGCTGTCCGACCAACCAACGACGTGCTGCCCAGCGTCCCGCCAAAAGGAGGAGCGTCCCCAACGGGAACGCGATGATGACGTAGCCACGAGCGAAGTCAAGGTTGAACACGAACGAGATGATGGCAAGCACGGAAAAAAGTTGCACAGTCGCGCCGAAGACGGCTCGATACTCTTGGATTCCGTGCCCACTGAGCCGGCCATCGTAGGCATCCTGCAGGTGAAGCACTCCCATCCAGCCAAGAATTAGGAGAGCCGAAACCACTCCATACTGCACTGCTCCTGTGGTGTTGGAAACGAGCACTGCTCGTTCCTCCAGACCAAACCGTCCGACCTGGGCTACAGCAACCGCTAGGGCAACCACAACAAAGTCCAGCAACCGCAAGGCACGAAGGTAGCCGCTTAGATAATGGCGTGAGCGATGGGGGCGAGATGCTTGACCATCGGTCCCGCTTGACGCCACGCTGGTGCGTGAAGGAAGCACAAAGTGGGTGATTGCAGTGGACTGTTCCCGTTTACCGATCAATGAATCGCGGGTCGTCACATCCGCTGTGGGCCCAAGAGTGGTTGTCATGAAGGTCCTTGTCGGTGTTGTCAGGAACTAATCCTTGGACAACCATCCCCAGGTGATGTTGACCAAATCTTTACCTACTGTAGACACAAAGAAGGTGCTGAGTCTACCTACGGCATGCTGAATCCGAACCTGTCGCATACTCGCCAGGCGGCATCCGAACTGGCACAAGGCTTCCACGAAGGTCAAGAAACGGTAAAGGTCACCGCGAATGCCAGGCTGCGGTGGCACGATGACCCGGTCTCACCCCTGACCGTGGCTCACGCGTGACCGTGACTCACACCTGATCGAAAGGCACTCCATGTCCCGACGCAGCACGCCCTGGCTGGCCACCACAGCCTCCCTAGCAGCACTGACCCTCACGCTGGCGGCGTGCGGATCCGAGACCGACGACGCGGCTGACGACGGTGGATCGGATGACTCGTCGCAAGCCTCCGGCGACGGTGAGATGAGCGAGGCGGCCGCGATGGTGCCCCAGGACCTTCGCGACAGCGGCACGATCCGGATCGGCACCGACGCCACCTACGCTCCCAACGAGTTCTTCGACGAGGACGGCACGACCATCATCGGGATGGACATCGACCTGTTCGACGCGGTCGCCGACGAGCTCGGCCTCGAAACGGAGTACCAGAGTGCCGACTTCGGATCCATCATCGCCGGAGTCAACAGTGACAAGTACGACATCGGTGTCTCCAGCTTCACCATCAACGAGGAGCGCAAGCTCGAGGTCAACATGGTGAGCTATTTCAACGCGGGCACCCAGTGGGCCGTCGCCGCCGGCAATCCGAAGGACGTCGACCCTGACTCCCCCTGTGGTCTCGCGGTTGCCGTCCAGGCCAACACCGTGCAGGACCTGGAGGACCTGCCGCCCAAGGTCGAGGCGTGTGACGCCGAGGGCAACCCGATGACCGTCCAGCAGTACGACGGGCAGGACCAGGCCACCGCGGCTCTGGCCTCCGGCAAGGCCGATGCCATGCTGGCCGACTCACCCGTGGTGTCCTACGCGGTCCAGCAGGTGGGTGACACGGTGGAGACCGTGGGCGACGTCTACGACGCGGCCCCTTACGGGTACGTGATCCCGATGGAGAGCCCCGAGCTCGCCGAGGCCATCGCCATGGCGTTGACCACGCTGAGCGAGGACGGCGGCTACGAGGAGGCGCTCGACACCTGGGGCCAGACCGACGGCGCTATCGACACCTTCGAAGTCAACCCGTGAGGAGCAACCCATCGCCCGGGCAGGAGCGCCCGGGCAAGATCGACGCTGTCCCGGTGCGCCACCCCGGGCGGTGGGTTGCCGTCGCCGTTATCGCCGTGTTGGTGGCGATGTTCGCCAATATGTTGATCACCAACGAAGCTTTCGAGTGGTCCTTCGTTCTGGAAACCATGACAAGGGAACCCGTCATCAGAGGACTTCTGATCGGCACTTTGTGGGTCACCGTCCTGGCGATGACCATCGGGGTCACCGTGGGGGTGGCCCTGGCGG
>JBARVW010000143.1:0-51389 GCA_049646465.1 Ornithinimicrobium sp. | reverse complement strand
GCCGGCGACCGGGCCCGGGGTCCCCAAGGCGGACGCCAGGGCAGGTCCGGCGGCGATGGCCTCGAGGCAGCCTTCGTTCCCGCACCGGCACATCACGCCTTCACCGGTGCTGACCCGCACGTGGCCCAGGTCTCCGGCGGTCCCTTGGGCCCCGCGCTGCAGGCGCGAGCCGGAGATGATGCCGGCGCCGATGCCGGTGGCGACCTTGACGAAGATCAGGTCCTCGACCTCGGGCAGATAAGTGCGCTGCTCACCCAGAGCCATGATGTTCACGTCGTTGTCCACCAGCACCGGCACGGGGAAGGTGCGCCGTAGGTGAGCGGGCACGTCATGCCGGTCCCACCCCGGCATGATCGGTGGGTTGATCGGTCGTCCACTCGAGTGCTCGACCGGCCCGGGCAGCCCGATGCCCACCGCCGCGAGATCGCTCGCCGGACGTCGTGCCTCCTCCAGCAGCTCGGCCACGGCCGAGGTCACCCACCCGAGCACGACGTCGGGCCCTGCGGCCACATCCAGCCGCGCGCGCCGCTCCCCGACGACGCGTCCGCCCAGGTCGCTCAACGCCGCGACGGCGTGGGTAGCTCCGACGTCCACCCCGGCGACAACCCGCGCCGCAGGGTTCAGCGCGATGAGAGAGGGAGGCCGGCCGCCGGTGGATCGGGCAGCGCCCTGGGGGGCGACGAGACCCAGCTCGATGAGGGTGTCGATGCGCGCCGCGATCGTGGTGCGGACCATCCCGGACTCGGCGGCCAGTTGAGCTCGTGTTCGCGGTTTCCCGTCCCGAAGGAGGTTGAAGACGTCGCTGGTCCGCACGTCGGAAGTGAACCACGGGCCACTTCTAACGCACAACTACTAACTTCTGACGAATCCTCGACAAAAGAGTGAGATCTATGCCACAGTGCGTCTCGTGACATCCAATGACGGTTTCACGGCGACGACGGCACCCCGGACGGGAGAGCCGGTGCTGCGCGCTCGCGGGTTGACCAAGCGCTTCTTCGGCAACCCGGTGCTGCAGGACGTCACGATCGACCTCTACCCCGGTCAGGTGCACGGGCTGGTGGGCGAGAACGGCGCCGGCAAGTCGACCCTGATGAAGATCCTGGCCGGTGTGCACCAGGCCGACGAGGGCACGTTCGAGATCGACGGGCAGCGGATGCACTTCGCGCACCCGGTCCAAGCCCAGCAAGCCGGACTGTCGACCGTGTTCCAGGAGTTCAACCTGCTGCCTGATCGGACCGTGGCTGAGAACATCTATCTGGGACGCGAGCCCCGCCGCGGACCCTTCGTCGACACTGCTGGGATGCAGCGGGACACCGCCGAGCTGCTCGACGGGCTCGGGGTCATCGGCCTGGATCCGTCCCGACCCGTGCGCACGCTCTCGGTCGCCGAGCAGCAGGTCGTCGAGATCGCCAAGGCGGTGAGTTACGACTCCCGCATCATCTCGATGGACGAACCCACGGCGGCGCTCGCCGACCATGAGGTCGAGCTCCTCTACACGATCATCCGACGACTCCTGGAGCGGGACGTCGCCATTCTCTACGTCTCCCACCGGCTCAAAGAGCTCTTCGAACTCAGCGACACGATCACCGTCCTCAAAGACGGACAACAGGTCTCGACCCAGCCCGCCGCCGACCTCGACGAAGCCTCTTTGGTGAGTCTGATGGTGGGGCGCGAGCTGTCGTCCGTCTTCCCCGGTCCCGACCCCGACACCCAGGTGGGTGAAGAGCTGCTCACCCTCTGGGGCTGCGGCAACGAGTATGTCGACGGGCTCGACCTGCGGCTGCGCGCTGGGGAGATCGTCGGACTGGCCGGGCTGCAAGGTGCCGGACGGACCGAGCTGGTGGAGTCGATCTTCGGGGTCCACCCCTTCACCCGCGGCGTGATGACACTCCACGGTGTGCCGACCAAGATCACCTCCCCGCGTCAGGCCATCCGTCGGGGCCTGGGTCTGATCACCGAGGACCGCAAGGCCAAGGGCCTGGCGCTGCAGCAGTCCATCCTGGACAACGCGCTCGGGATCGTGCGCTCGGTCTTCCCCGGGCGCACATCGCAGCTGCGCAGTGAGATGCCGGGCGTGCTGGCCTCCATGGCTGTTGCGGCCCGAGCCCAGGACCAGGAGGTCCAGTTCCTCTCGGGGGGCAACCAGCAGAAGGTGGTGCTCGCACGCTCGCTCTCGGTCAGCCCCCGGGTCATGCTCATGGATGAGCCCACCCGAGGAATCGACGTCGGCGCCAAGCACGCGATCTACCAGTTGATGCGCGATCTGTCCGCCGACGGTGTGGGCATCCTGATGGTGTCCAGCGAGCTGCCCGAGATCATCGGCATCTCGGACCGCATCCTGGTAATGCGTGACGGTCTGCTGGCCGGTGAGCTGCCGAGAGGGTCCTCTGAGGAGGACGTTCTTGCCCTGGCGACCGGGGCCTCACGCCACACCGAGCAGGAGTGCGACGCATGAGCTCGATGCTGCCCCGCCGTCTCACCTCCACCGGCATCGTCTACCTCGTGCTCCTGTTCGTCGTGGTCGGCGGAGGGCTGCTCACGGCCAGCGCCGGCCGCAACTTCTTCAGCACCGGCAACATCTCGGCCATCCTCACCGGGATGAGCATCCTCGGCTTCGTGGCCATCGGCCAGACTTTGGTCATCCTCGGGGGCAGTCTGGACCTGTCGGTGCCCTACGTCGCCAGTCTGACCAGCCTGAACGCCGGGGTCATCATGGCCGGTCAGTCCGGCAACATCGTCCTCGCGGTCACCATCGCGCTCGGCGTCGCCGCCCTGGTCGGCCTGGTGAACGGACTGGTCGTGAGCTATCTCAACGTGCACGGCTTCATCGCCAGCCTAGGCATGGGGTTGATCCTCGCGGGCTACCTGGGCTCGACCTACCAAGGGTCGGCAGGCCTGGCCCCGAGAGACTTCCGGCTCATCGGTGCCCTCAACATCGGGCCCGTCCCCCTGTCAACGCTGATCATGCTGGCGTGTGCCCTTCTGGTCAGCCTGCTGTTGCGTCGAAGTCGGGTCGGACACCACCTGTATGCCGTCGGCGGCGA
This sequence comes from Ornithinimicrobium sp., assembly GCA_049646465.1. GTDB lineage: Bacteria > Actinomycetota > Actinomycetes > Actinomycetales > Dermatophilaceae > Ornithinicoccus. The sequence continues at coordinate 48,345 of JBARVW010000143.1, read as the reverse complement.
CCGTGACGTCGCTCGCCTCTCCGGAGTGCGCACCCAGCTGCCGATGATCGTGGCCCACGTCCTCTGCTCGGTCCTGGCGGGGATGGCGGGGTTGCTGTTGCTCGCGCGACTCTCGGTCGGAAGCCCCACCATCGGCACCCAGGGGGGATACGACCTGATGTCGATCGCCGCCGTCGTGCTGGGAGGCACCGTCCTCGCCGGCGGCAAGGGCAACATCCTGGGAACCCTGGGCGGAGTGGCCATCTTCGCGGTGCTCGACAACGTGATGGGCGTCATGGAGCTCAACGCCTTCCTGAAGGATGTGGTCCGGGGACTGGTGATCGTGCTCGCCGTCGCCGTCTATGCCCGTCGCAAGACTGACGCCCGACCAACGCGGTTCGCTGCCACCGCACCCACACCCTCACCCTCACCCGCAACCCCAGGAGGCACTGTATGAGCGCTGTGTCCCCCGCTCCGGACCGGGTGCTGCCGCTGCACGAGGGTGGCGCCGGTGAACGTCTGCTGAGAGCGCTGCGTACTCCTGGCGGAGCGGTATTCGTCCTGGCGGCCGTCCTCCTCGTCTCGGTCATCGCGGCCAACCCGAACTTCGGGGAGCCCGACTCCCTGATGAGGTTCATCGGCCGCACGGCACCGATCGCGATCGCCGCCATGGGGCAGTACTTCGTCATCGTCTCGGGTGAGTTCGACCTGTCCATGGGCGCGGTCGTCACCATGCAGGTCGTGGTCGCCGGCAACCTCATCGGACAGGACGAGAGCCGAGTGGTCCCCGTCCTGGTCCTGAGCCTCATCCTCGGCGCCCTCGTCGGCCTCGTGAACGGCCTGGCCACCACCATCCTGAAGGTCCCCAGCTTCATCGTGACCCTCGGGACGATGTTGGCCCTGTCCGGACTCGTGCGCTACCTGACCGGGGGGGCGGCCACCGGCAACCCGGTCGACTCGTTCCGACAGATCGGTCGGGGCGGCATCGAGGACGTCCCGGTGCTGGAAATCATCCCGTACTCGGCGCTCATTCTGGCGGTCCTCGTTATAGGGGCCGCCTGGCTCATGCGTCGACCCTTCGGGCGGACCCTCGTCGCCGTGGGTGACAACCCGCAGGCCGTGCACCTCTCCGGGTCGTCCACCTGGTGGCTGAAGACGCGCGCGTTCATGCTGTCCTCGCTGGCTGCGACCGTCGCCGGCATCATCCTGGTCGGCTATGCAGGGGTGCACCCCTCGGTCGGCGCCGGCTACGAGTTCACCGCCATTACGGCCGTCGTCGTCGGTGGGGTGGTGCTGGGGGGAGGCCGCGGCTGGGTGTTGTCCGCGGCCGCCGGCGCCTTCGCCTTGGAGCTGCTCTTCACCCTGCTGAACTTCGTCGGGATCGCCTCGACCTGGAAGGACACCGTCCAGGGCGTGATCATCATCGTCGCCGTGGCCATCGGAGCTCGGGCCTGGCAAGGCGGACGACGGCGCAACGCGGGGCGACTGCCCGACCCCCCAGACCAGACCGAAAACACCACCACGCCCGTCAAGGGCTCCACCCAAGGGAGAGAAACACATGCGTAGGACACGATTTGGCCCGCTTGTTGCGGCCACGAGCGCGTTGGCCGTGCTGGCCGCATGCTCCACGGACGGGTCCCTGGACGACCCGGCCGCCAGCGAAGCGGCAGAAGGAGACCAGGCCGAAGGAGGCGAGGACTCCCAGGAGTGGTTCGACCAGGCGGTCTACGACACCCAGTTCGAGCAACGCTCGGCCACCTTCGAGGGCGACCCGGAGGAGCCGTACCTGCAGTACATCGACGGTGACATGACCGACACGTCGGACTACGCGGCGCAGGGACCACAGAAGGTCTGCTTCTCCAACGCCAGCATCGACAACCCGTGGCGCCAGACCGGGTGGATCACTATGAACGAGCAGCTCAAGGTGATGCAGGACGAGGGTGTCATCTCCGAGATGGAGACGCGGGATGCGCAAGCCGACGACAACACGCAGATCGCCGACATCGACTACTTCATCGCCGAGGGTGGGTGCGATGCCTTCATCATCTCTCCGAACTCGACGGCGGCCTTGACGCCGGCCGTGGAGCGCGCCTGCGAGACCGGCAAGCCTGTCCTGGTCTTCGACCGTGGCGTCGAGACCGACTGTGCCACCACGTTCATCCACCCCATCGGCGGCTACGCCTGGGGCATCGACACCGCCGAGTTCCTGGTGGACAACCTGGAGGAGGGCGACAAGGTCATCGCGCTGCGCATCCTGCCCGGCGTCGACGTGCTGGAGAACCGCTGGAGCGCCGCGCAGCAGATCTTCTCCGAGAACGGGATCGAGGTCTCCGACTACTTCACGGGGGCCGACCCGACCGAGATCAAGAAGATCGTCTCCGATGAGCTCCGGGCCGGAGACGTCCAGGGCATCTGGATGGATGCCGGAGACGGCGCCGTCGCCGCCATCGAAGGCTTCGAGGACGCGGGCGCGGATTATCCGGTGATGACTGGCGAGGACGAGATGAGCTTCCTACGCAAGTGGGAGGAGACCGGGCTCACCGGCCTGGCGCCGGTGTACTCGAACTTCCAGTGGCGCACCCCGCTGCTGGCAACCGAGATGATCTTCGCAGGCGAGGAGGTGCCGGCCGAGTGGGTGCTGCCTCAGGAGCCCATCACTGAGGATGAGCGCGCCGAGTTCCTGACCGCCAACGAGGGCATGCCCGACGGTCACTACGCCAAGTTCGGCGGCGAGGACCTCCCCGGCTACCCCAGCGTGTGGCAGGACCGGATCATCCCGTGAGATTGATCGGCGTCAACACCTGGGTCTGGGTGTCACCCCTGCGTGACACTCAGACCCAGGCGGTGCTGACCCACCTCGCACAGCTGGGCTTCGACGCGGTGGAGCTGCCGGTGGAGCAACCCGGCGACCTGAGCATTGGTCATACCCGTGAAGTCGTGCAGGACCTGGGACTGGTGCCCTACGTCGTCGGCGCCATGGCGCCGGGCCGGGACCTGGTGGCGGTCGACGCGGCCACCATCTCCCGGACCCAGGACTACCTGCGAGCCTGCATCGACTTCGCGGCCGGGATCGGCGCCCCGAGCGTCTGCGGGCCCTTCTCCGCGGCGACCGGAAGGGTATGGCGGATGACCCCGGCGGAGCGGCAGAGCACCTACCAGCAGTGGCGGGAGAGCCTGGCCCCGGTGGTCGAGCACGCCGCCGCCGCTGGGGTCCAGATCGGGATCGAGCCGCTCAACCGGTACGAGACCTCCCTGGTGAACACCGTCGACCAGGCGCTTGCCGGCCTGGACGGGCTGCTGGGCCCGCACCTCGGTCTGGCTCTGGACACCTATCACCTCAATATCGAGGAACGGTCCAGTCCTGATGCGATCCGCCGGGCCGGGCAGCACCTCGTCCACGTCCAGGTGTGCGGCAACGACCGCGGCGCCCCCGGCGGCGACCAGACCGACTGGGACGGAGTGCTCGCAGCGCTCGATGACGTGGGATACACCGGGCCGTTGAACCTCGAGTCGTTCACCGCCGACAACGACGCCATAGCCACGGCCACCTCGATCTGGAGGCCGCTGGCACCGACACAGGACGCCCTGGCCGTCGACGGTCTGGCCTTCCTCCGCGCGCTGACCCAGGGAGCCCACCATGGCTGATCGCCCACCCGGCCTCGGCGTGGCCGTGATCGGCTACTCCTTCATGGGCCGAGCCCACTCCAACGCCTGGCGCAACGTGTCGGCATACTTCCCCGACGTGCCGCCCGTGCGGATGAGCACGCTGGTCGGGCGGGACCGGGCCAAGGTCTCGGCGGCTGCTGCCCAGCTGGGCTGGCGCCAGGTTGCCACCGACTGGCGCGAGGTCATCGAGCGCGACGACATCGACATCGTCGACATCTGCACCCCCGGCCACCTCCATGCGGAGATCGCCGTGGCGGCCTTGGCCGCGGGCAAGCACGTGCTGGTGGAGAAGCCGTTGGCCAACACGATGGCCGACTGTGAGCGCCTCGTCGAGGCGGCGAAAGCGCCGGGTGTAGGGCGGTCGATGGTGGGCCACAACTACCGTCGCGTACCCGCGTTGGCCTTGGCCAGGACGTTGATCGCCGACGGTGAGCTGGGGGAGATCCGGCACGTGCGGATCAGCTACCTGCAGGATTGGTTGGTCGAGGCCGACGCGCCGATGACCTGGCGGCTGCGCAAGGAGGCTGCCGGATCCGGAGTGCTCGGTGATCTGGGCTCGCACGCGATCGACCAGCTGCGTTTCCTGCTGGACGACGACGTCGTCAGCGCCCAGGGTCATCTGCGCACGTTCGTGCCTCAGCGACCTGCCGAGGGCGGATCGGGTATGGAGCCGGTCACCGTCGACGATGCGGCCTGGGCCCGGCTGCAGACCGCTTCGGGGGTGGTCGCCTCGGTGGAAGTGAGCCGGATGGCGGCGGGCCGCAAGAACTCCCTCGAGATCGAGGTCTACGGAAGCGAAGGGTCGCTGCTCTTCGACCTCGAGCGGCTGAACGAGCTGGTGGTGCACCGCCGCGGTCGCGGACGGTCCGGGGGAGCCGAGCGCATCCTCGCCACCGAGAGTGACCATCCCTACCTGCACGCATGGTGGCCCCCCGGACACGTGCTGGGGTGGGACGCGACCTTCACCAACCAGGCAGCTGACTTCCTGCGGGCCATCGGCCGTGGGACGCCGGTCCACCCCAGCTTTGCCGACGGGCTCGCGATCCAGCGCGTGCTCGAGGCGATCCAGACCAGCCATCAGCGTGACGGCATACCCGTGTCGATCACCGTGCAGAGCGACGAGCAACCCACCAAGGAGACATGACATGGCGCGCCAGTTCACCCTCTTCACCGGTCAGTGGGCCGACCTCACCCTGGAGGAGGTGGCCGAGCTCGCCGCCGGCTGGGGTTACGACGGGCTCGAGATCGCCGTCTCCGGGGAGCACCTGGACGCCTGGCGCTGGGACGAGGAAGAGTATGTCGAGGGGCGCTTGGACATCCTTCGGCGCCACGGCCTCGCCGTCTTCGCCATCTCGAACCACCTCAAGGGGCAGGCCGTCTGTGATGACCCCATCGACGAACGCCACCAAGCCATCGTCGGGTCGAAGGTCTGGGGCGACGGTGATCCCGAAGGCGTTCGTCAACGAGCCGCACACGAGATGAAGCTGACGGCCCGGCTGGCGCAACGAATGGGAGTCAACACGGTCGTCGGCTTCACCGGGTCCTCGATCTGGCCCTACGTCGCCATGTTTCCACCCGTCTCCGCCGAACGGATCGAAGCGGGATATCAGGACTTCGCCGACCGCTGGAACCCGATCCTCGACGTCTTCGACGAGTGTGGGGTCCGCTTCGCCCACGAGGTCCACCCCAGTGAGATCGCCTACGACTACTGGTCGACGGTGCGCACCCTGGAGGCCATCGGGCACCGCGACACCTTCGGGTTGAACTGGGACCCCAGCCACATGATGTGGCAGGACATCGACCCCGTGGCGTTCATCACCGACTTCGCCGACCGCATCTACCACGTGGACTGCAAGGACACGCGGATGCGGGTCGGCGGCGGACGCAACGGACGCCTGGGGTCGCACCTGCCCTGGGGTGACCAGCGGCGTGGTTGGGACTTCGTCTCGACTGGTCGCGGTGACGTGCCCTGGGAGGACTGCTTCCGAGCGCTGACGGGCGCCGGCTACACCGGGCCCATCTCCGTGGAGTGGGAGGACGCCGCGATGGATCGTCTGCACGGCGCCAAAGAAGCCCTCGACTTCCTCAAGGGGTTGGACTTCGCGCCCTCGACCTCCTCCTTCGACGCGGCCTTCTCCGCCCAGTCCTGACCGGGCGTCGTGGATAGACCGGCTGACGCGCGCGGTTAGCGAGTAGCATCGCGCCGTAGTGCAGGGGGTCAGCGGGTTCGGTCGCGTCTCGAGACGATCAGGAGAGGCCAGGATGGCAGTGCAGAGTGACGCCACAGTCGCGCCGGTCGTGATCCTGGTCAGCGGCGCCCCGGGCTCGGGGAAGTCGACGGTGGGAGCGGTCCTCGCTCGCCGGCTGAAGGCAGCACTCCTTGATCTCGACACCGCGACCCAGAGCCTGACCGCAGTCGTGCAGTCGTTGCACGGAACGGATGACCTGGATGACCCGCACCTTGCTGCCCTCACCCGGATAGCGCGCTACGAGGCGATCTTCGCGCTCGCCGAGGACAATGCCGCGTCCGGGATCGACGTCGTGCTGGTGGCACCGTTCACGTCCGAGCGAAGTGACCTCGCCGCATGGGACCTGTTAGCGGGGCGCCTTGCGGCGGCCGGGGCGAGCACCGTCTTGGCGTGGCTCCGGATCTCGGCCGAGGAGGTGGTGCGACGGGTCGGGCAGCGCGGCGCGGACCGCGACCGCTCCAAGCTGGACCATGACTGGGCCTCCGGGCTCGACCTCGGCCCCCCTCGGGTGCCCCACATCGAGGTCGACGCCGAGCAACCCCCCGAGCAGATCGCCCAGGCCGTGTTGTCCTCATCGGCGTTCCTGGCTCAGCGAGGCAGTCAGCATTAGAGGCAACTACTGCTGAGTAGGGTAAGGGCGCTCGACCCGGAGGGCGATACGTCGTCCTCGACGTTCCCGAGTTGGACCATCCGGCACCCCAGGAGGTGAGTATGGCGACGATGCGTGACGTGGCTCTGCGCGCCGGGGTCAGCGCCAAGACGGTCTCGCGCGTGCTCCGCGATGATCCCTACGTCTCGGACAAGGTGCGCGAGCGGGTCCACGCGGCGGTGGCTGAGCTGCAGTACGTGCCGAACACCATGGCCATCTCTTTCCGATCGGGTCGTGACGCGGCGATCGGGGTGGCGGTGCCCGACATCGCTGACCCTTTCTTCGCCCAGATCGTCCAGGCCATCGAGGTGGAGGCCCGGGCTCATCAGACCGCGGTCATCGTGACGAGCCTCGGCTACGACTCCACCTACGAGCAGGCTGCGGTCGAAGCACTCCTCCAACGGCAGGTGCAAGGGTTGATCTCCTGTCCCGTGTCCAGCGACCAGTCCTACCTCAAGCCCTGGCTGCAGCGGACGCCGATCATGTTCGTCGACCGCTCGCCGACCAAGGTCGCGGCCGACTGTGTGGTGGAGGACGACTTCGGGGGCGCCCAGGCGGCGACCGAACACCTCATCGGTCATGGTCATCAGCGGATCGCTTTCGTCGGCGGGGCGGACCAGGCGCCGACCACGCTGAAGAGGCTGGACGGGTACCGCTCGGCCCTGCAGGATGCCGGCCTGACCCCTTCCGAAGAGCTCGTCTACACCGGCGCGGCCGACTCTGCCAGTCTCGACAGCGCCCTGGGTGAGTTCATGCGTCTGGACGACCCGCCCACCGCGGTGTTCTCCTCCAACGCCCGCACCACAGGGGTGGTCTTCCCCGCGCTACAGCGGCTCCGCGCCGGCATGGTCCTGATCAGCTTCGGAGACTTCCCGATGGCTGCGGCGCTCGACCCGCCGGTCACGGTCATCGACCAGGACCCGACCGCGGTGGGTACGTTCGCCGCCCAGCGACTCTTCCAGCGGATAGCCCATCCCCAGAAGAGGCTCCGCCGACGCACCGTCCTGCCGGTGTCGCTGATCGAGCGAGAGTCGTGCCGCCGACCGGTCGGCGGCGGTCAGGACGACCCGGACGGGGCGGCGACGCTGCTTCAGCAGGGACAGCGCGGCGCCTGACCGTCCACCGTTATGCCACCGGTGACATGTTTTTGGAACATTTTTTCTGACACCGGTGACATACGAACCCAAAATGCGGTACGGTCTCTCTCAGCCGAGGGTATTCCAGCCTTGGTCGGCACCGTGATGACACTCCGGCAATAGCCGGATCCAGCCGTTTCACCGCACATCCTGAGGACTTGAGGCACAGCATGAAAGCAGTGGTCTACGACAGCCCGCGACAGTTCGCCGTCCGCGATGTGCCCACCCCTGACCCGGGCCAGGGTGAGGTGCGGATCAAGATGGCGCAGGCTGGGGTGTGCGGCACTGACGTGCACATTCACCACGGTGACTTCAACGCCGTCTTCCCGCTCGTGCCTGGCCACGAGCTCGTGGGCACGGTCGAGGCTCTCGGAGACGGAGTCGACCGCTTCACCCTCGGCGAGCAGGTCACCGTCAACCCCAACATCGCCTGCGGCCAGTGCGACTACTGCCGAGCCGGGCGCACGATCGTGTGCAGCTCCCTGAAGGGCCTGGGCACCAACTACCCAGGCTGTTTCGCCGAGTTCGTCGTCGTTCACGCCGACCTGGTCTTCTCCGTCGAGGGGCTCGACCCGGCCACGGCGGTTTTCGCCGAACCGGCTGCCTGCGCGATGCACGGGGTTGAGTCCCTCTCGCCTCGGCCCGGATCGACCGCGCTGGTCTTCGGCGCCGGCCCCACCGGGCTGCTCCTGGCTCAGATGCTTCGCGCCAGTGGCGTGATCAGCGTCACGGTCGCCGCTCCCACCCAGTTCAAGCTGGACACGGCCGACCGGCTGGGGGTCGACCACACCGTGCTGATCGACCGCGATGACCCCGAAGCCAACCGGTCGAAGCTTCTCGAGGCCTCCGGCACGGACGGCTACGACTACGTGATCGAGGCCAGCGGGGCGACCTCGGTGGCCGACATCTGCGTACCCCTGACCCGCAACGGCGGGACGGTCCTGGTCTACGGGGTGGCCCACCCCGAGGATGTCGCCCGCTTCGAGCCCTTCGACGTCTTCCGCCGCGAGATCACCATCAAGGGATCCTTCGCGGAGATCACCTCGTTCGACGCGGCAATCCGGGCCCTGCGGTCCGGACGAGTCAAGACGGACAACATCGTGACGCACCGGTTCTCACTGGCCGACTACGCCGAAGCGATCGACGCGGTCGAGCACGACCGCAGTGTGCACAAAGTCGTCATCACCCCATAACCCCCGGCTGCACCCCAGCCACCTGAGCCCACAACGACGTGAGGTGTTTTGCATGGAAGCGAACGTTAGTCCACCCATTCTGGAGGCCCGCCAGGTCTCTCGCAGCTTCGGCCACGTGCGCGCACTGGACCAAGCCGACTTCGACGTCTACGACGGAGAGGTCGTGGCCATCATCGGAGACAACGGCGCCGGCAAGTCCACGCTGGTCAAAGCGCTGACGGGCAACCTCGCCCTCGACTCTGGCCAGCTGCTGTTTCAAGGCCACGACGTCAACATCACCTCCCCACAACAAGCCTCTGCATTGGGTATGGAGGTGGTCTACCAGGACTTGGCCCTGGCTCCCCACCTCAACCCCGTGCAGAACATGTTCCTGGGCCGGGAGATCCCGCGCGCGGGACTGCTCGGACGTCTCGGCTTCATGGATGAGAAGAAGATGCGGGCCTCCGCCGAGCAGGGTTTCGCCGAGCTGGGCGGCACCGTCCGTTCCTTCACCGCTCCCATCGGCTCGATGTCCGGTGGGCAACGACAGCAGGTGGCCATCGCCCGCGCCATCAGCTGGGCCGACAAGCTCGTGTTCCTCGATGAGCCCACTGCCGCCCTCGGAGTCGTGCAGACCAAGAACGTCCTGGAAAGCATCAAGCGGGTGAAGGCCAAGGGCATCGCCGTCGTGCTGATCTCCCACTCGATGCCCCACGTGCTCGAGGTCGCCGACCGCGTGCACGTCATGCGGCTGGGCACCAAGGTCGCCACCTTCGAGGCGTCGAAGACCAGTGTCGAGGAGCTCGTCGGTGCGATGACCGGTGCCCTGGACAAGAAGGACGGAGAGGCAGCATGACCCTTGCGACATCCCCCGAGCGCAACGCCACCGTGCAGGAGTCCAGCCAGGCCAGTCCGAGCTTGCTCAACCGGCTTGGCAACACCCAGTCGGTCTGGATCCTGGGCGTCCTGCTGGTCATTGTGGTCTTCTTCTCGATCACGGGAGGCACCAAGTTCCTCTCGGTCTCGAACTTCTCGCTGATCTCACAGAACGTCGCGGTCTGGGCGGTCCTGGGCGTGGGCATGACCTTCGTCATCATCACCTCGGGCATCGACCTCTCCATCGGCTCCGTTTTGGTCTTCTCGAGCGTGGTCGCGGCCAAGACGATGGAAGCCACCGGCGGCGAAGGGGCGACGACGGCCCTGATCGGCATACTGGTCGCGCTGGTCAGCGGACTGGCGTGGGGGGTCCTCAACGGAATCCTCGTCGCCCGAGCCAAGATCCCGCCGCTGATCGTCACTCTCGGCGCCCTGTCCGTAGCCCTGGGCCTGGCCCAGGTCATCACCAGCGGCATCGACATCCGGGCCGTTCCCACCTCGATGACGGACTTCAGCACCTACACCAAGATCCTCGGTATCCCGTCGATGCCCTTCGTGGCGTTGGTGGTGCTGGTGATCGGCGGCATCGTCCTGCACAAGACCAAGTTCGGTCGCTACACCTACGCCATCGGATCCAACGAGGAGTCCGCCCGTCGGGTCGGCGTCAACGTGAACAGGCATCTCGTCATGGTCTACGCCTTGTCCGGATCGCTCGCCGGTCTGGGTGCCGTGATGTCCCTCTCGCAGTTCGGGACCACCACCATCGCCGGACAGTCGCTGACCAACCTGAACGTCATCGCGGCCGTCGTCATCGGCGGGACGTCGATCTTCGGCGGTGAGGGCACCATCTTCGGCACGATCGTCGGTCTCTTCATCCCGGCCGTTCTTCAGGCCGGCTTCGTCATCATCGGTGTCCAGCCGTTCTGGCAGGGCGTCGCCGTCGGCACCGTCCTCGTCGCCGCCGTCTACATCGACCAGTCCCGTCGAGCAGCCGCACTCCGCGGCGCCAGCACCACCAACCCCCTCCGCGCGCTCTTGCGCCGGAACAAGTGAAAGGAAACACCCCTGTGTCGCACTCCACCATGAGGCTCGTCGCCGCGATGTCCATCGTCGCCATGTCGGTGACCGCCTGCAGTTCCAGCCGACCGGACGACGAGGGATCCGCGGGCGCCGAGGACTCCTCCTCCGAAGAGTCGGCTGCCGAGGACTCCTCCGAAGCCACGGAGGTGCCCGAGCCGGCGGCCGCCAGCGAGGACTACACGTTGTCGTTCATCCAGGGTGTTGCCGGCGACGAGTTCTACATCAGCATGCAGTGCGGCGCAGAAGCCGAAGCGGAGAAGCTCGGGGTCACCGTCAACACCCAGGGTCCGCAGAAGTTCGACCCGACCCTGCAGAAGCCCATCGTCGACTCGGTGGTGGCCTCCCAGCCGGACGCGCTGATGATCGCCCCCACCGACGTCACGGCGATGCAAGGCCCGCTGAACCAGGCAGCTGAAGCGGACGTCGAGGTCGTCCTGGTCGACACCACGCTGGAGGACCCGAGCATGGCCGCCTCGGCCATCGCCTCGGACAACGAGGGCGGAGGCACGGCGGCGTTCGAAGCAATCAAAGAGCTCAACCCCGACGGTGGCAAGGTCATCGTCATCTCCACCGACCCTGGCATCTCCACGGTCGACGCCCGTATCAAGGGCTTCGAGGAGGCCGTAGGTCAGGACCCGGACTTCGAGTACGTCGGAGTGCAGTACTCCCGCAACGACCCCGCCACCGCCTCGCAGCTGATCAGCTCGGCCTTGCAGAAGGACCCCGACATCGTCGGTGTGTTCGCGACCAACCTGTTCTCCGCCGAGGGCACCGCGAACGGCATCCGTCAGAGCGGCAACGCCGACCAGGTCCAGCTGGTGACCTTCGACGCCGGACCCAACCAGGTCAAGGCGTTGAAGGAGGGCACCGTGCAGGCGCTCATCGCCCAGCAGCCCGCCCTGATCGGCAAGTACGGCGTCGACGCAGCGGTCGCCGCCCTGGAGGGCGAAGCTCCGCCCAAGATGGTCCAGACCGGCTTCACCATCATCACCAGCGACAACGTCGACACCACGGGTGCCGACGCCGTCTACCAGTCGAGCTGCTGACGACGCGCTCAGCCGCATCAACCTCAGGACGGGGTCGGCGAGACCCGTTGACCCCGTCCTGAACATCCCACCCACTCAACACTGACCCACCCAGACAGGAGGATCCGATGACCATCATCGTGGGATACCGACCCAGCCCCGAGGGCGTGAGTGCCCTGGAGCGGGCGATCGACGAGGCGCGACGGTGCACCACGGGACTCATCGTGATCCACAGTGCCGAAGTAGCCGGCGGCCAGAGCGAACCCCTCTCGACCGAGCGGGCTGCGGATGCCCTGGCAGAACGTCTGGCGGCAGAGGGTGTCACCAACGACATCAGGCACCTGGACCTGACCGACGACCCGGCTCAGGCGATCCTGAACGCTGTCGAGGACCCACCCGTAGACCGCATTGTGATCGGTCTGCGGCGCCGGTCGCCGGTCGGCAAGCTCGTGATGGGCAGTGTCGCTCAGACGGTGCTGCTCGGGGCGGACTGCGACGTGCTGGCCGTCAAGCCCCAGCCGCGCGCATGAGCCGTCGCCTCGTGGTCGGACTCGACCTGGGCAGCACTGGGGTGAAGGTCCTGCTCGCCGACGATGAAGGGCACGAGCTGCTGGTGCGTCAGCAGCCCACACCCTGGAGCCACGGCCCTGGTGGGACCACGGATATCGACGCCGTGGATCTGCTGTCCACCGTGACCTCCCTCTGTGCTGAGGTCGCCGACGAGATCGACGCTCTCGCCGGCAGCCACGAGGTCACACTCAGTGCCATCGCCGTCTCGGGGATGGGTGAGACCGGCTTCCTGGTCGACGCAGTGGGGGAGGCTGTCGCCCCCGGGTTCGCCTGGTTCGACCCCCGTGGCCGGCAACAGATCGAGGACTTCCCGGAGTCCCTGCTCCATCAGTTCGCGGCTCGGACGGGCCTGCCCGCAGGCGCCCAGGTCTCTGTGGCCAAGATTGCGCTGCTGGTGCAGAACGGCACCGACCTGCGGGGTTTGCGCTGGATCGGTGTACCGGAGTTCGTGGCCCTGTCGCTGGGGGCTCAAGCGGTCAGTGAGTACTCGCTGGCCTCTCGGACGGGGCTGTTGGACCAGGATACCGGGCAGGCCTGGCCGGAGATGCTCGACCACCTGGGCGCTACCCCCGACTTCCTCCCGCCGCTGGTCGATGCGGGGACGGATCTCGGCGCTGCCTCCGCGGCCTGGCTGCCCCCGTCGTTCGTCGGGGCCCGGGTCACCGTGGCGGGACATGACCATCTGGTGTCTCTGGTCTCGACCGGGGTGGCGTCGAAGGATGGCCTGCACGTCTCGATGGGCACCGCAGAAGTGGTGCTGAGGGTGCGCGACGAGCCCATCCCGGCCGAGTCTCGGCAGCGACTGGCCGACGTCTTGATCAACTCGGTCCGCCACGTCATTCCTGGTCGCTACGTCATGGTCGCGGGCGTCAAGACCGGCTTGCTGATGCGCCGGGCCCTTCAGCTCTCCGGCATCACCGACCGCGCTGGGCGGGACGGGTTGGACGACCGGGCCTTCGCTCTCCCTCTGGATGGCGTCCTGGCCCCGGACTCCGTCGACGTGAGCGGTGCCCGCAACGACGACGGGGTCTTGTCGCTGACCGTGCGGGCCGACGGAGTCAGCCCCGCCGAGCTCTTCAACGCCCTTCTGCGGCACGGCAACGATGAGATTGCGCTGCTCCTCGCGGCGATGGACCGTGAGGCGCCCGCCGCCAGCAGCACCGTGCTCAGCGGGGGCTGGGCCGGCATGAGAAGCGTCCGACGAGCACGATCCCAAGTCCTACCGAACGTGCAGCTGTCCGGGCGCGACCAGGACACCGCATACGGAGCAGTGCTCTTCGCGCTCCGCCTACTACCTGACCTGGCATCAGCCAGGTCGACCAGCGAGGACCACGCCTTGCGTGGACTTCTCGACGACCCAAGGAAACAGGAGCACCCCATGAACGAACTGACGACCCTCGAACGCCGCGGTATGGCCGCCATCTGCACCGACGCCGGCAAGATGCTGATCGTCGCCGCCGACCAGCGAAACGGCATGAAAGCCGTGATGACCGACGCGCCCGACGGTCCCGGCTCGGTGACTCCGGAGCAGCTCGCCGCCGCGAAGAGCGACCTCGTGCAGTTCCTCGGCAACCATGCGCCGGCCATTCTGCTTGACGCTGAGGTCGCCCTGCCCATGGTCGTCGACGACGCCACCTTGGCCCGCGACACCGGACTGGTCGTCGGCATGGACGCGTCCGGCTTCGACACCGTGGACGGCCTGCGCTACACGCGGTACGTCGACGGGGTCACCCCGAACCGGGTGCGCCAGCTCGGTGGGGATGCCGCGAAGATGCTCTTCTACATGCGCCCGGATCGGCAGGATGCGGACTCCGTCGTCGCCACCCAGATTCGTGAGCTCGTGGAGGCCTGCAACGAGGAGGGGTTGCTGCTGATCGTGGAGATCCTCACCTACCGTCTCGAGGAAGAGAGTGAGGAGGCCTACCAGGCCGCCTTCCCCGGTCTGGTCGCTGAGGCCGCCCGGATCTCCGTGGAGTGTGGCGCCAAGGTCCTGAAGCTGCCCTACCCCGGCTCTGCCGAAGCCAGCGCTGCGGTCACCGAAGCTGCCTCCGGGGTGCCCTGGGCGGTCCTGTCCGCCGGCGTCGACCACGAGACCTTCATCGGACAGGTCGAGATCGCCGTGGCGAACGGTGCGAGCGGCGCGATGGCCGGACGCTCGCTGTGGAAGGACAGCCTGGCCGTGTCGACGCTGGTCCGTCGTGACCTTCTGACCTCGCGGGCCCTCGTGCGGCTGCACGAGCTGGCCGCCACCGTGGACGGCGCCCCGGCGCCCGTCGCAACACCCGTCGCGGTCTAGGCGGGACGGGGGTCGACCTCGAAGGCTTCGTCGGCCAGCTGCTTGCCTGCGCCGCTGTAGAGCTGCAGCACGATGTCGGCCCCCAGCGCCCGTACTTCCTTGGCCTCGTCGTCGTACTGAGCCATCACCGCGACGGTGCCCTCGAAGTGGGCGGCCTGCAGGCGCCGTAGCGCGACCAGGTTCGAGCCGTGGAACGGCATCGCCAGCACCACGAGCTCCACTCGTGCGGTGCTGGTGGTCCGTTCCCAGAAGGCGGCGTCGGTGGCGTCGGCCTCCTGCACGTCCAGCCCCGCCTTGGTCAGTCGCTCAACCCGGTTGAGGTCGATCTCCACGCCGACGACTGACATGCCGTACTCCTGCTCCAGCTGCTCGTACGCCGAGCGTCCGATGCGCCCCATCCCGAAGACCACTGCGGTGGCTCGACTGAGGTCGATCGGTCGGTCCTCGGGATGCAGGCGCTCGGAGTCCTGGGCCGGCAGGTAGTGCATCAGACGGGGCACCAGGGTCGTCTCCGAGCGGTTGACCACCGCCGAGATCACGAAGCTCATGGCGACCGCTACCGACAGGACGACCAGCCACTCCTCATCCAACAGCCCCGCCTCGACGCCCACGGCGGTCACGATCAGCGCGAACTCGGAGTAGTTGCCCAGCGCCAGGCTGGCCAGGATGGAGGACCGGTGACCCAGCCGCCGCCACCACAGAAGCAGGAAGAAGAGGCCGGTCTTCAACGGCAGCAGCAGCACGAAGGCGCCAGCCAGGACCACAGTGGACGTGGTCGGCATGGTGCCCATGCCGATGGAGATGAAGAAGCCGACCAACAGCAGCTCCTTGAGGGTGAACAGACTCTTGGACAGCTCGCCCGCGGCGGGATGAGTGGCCAGGAGGGCCCCGAGCACCAAGGCCCCGAGGTCGCCCTTGATGCCGACCAGTTCGAAGGCGGCATACCCCGGCACGAGAGCCATCACGATGCCGAAGAGGGCTTGCATCTCACCGTGAGGGACCAGATCCCAGACGCGGCGGATCAGCCACGCCCCGGGCACCAGCAACACCAGGCACAACGCCCACGGGCTGGGCGGGTCACCCTGGGCGCTGGTCAGGAATAGCACGGCGGCGATGTCCTGGATGATCAGCACGCCGATGGCCACGCGGCCGTAGTGGGACTGCGACTCGCTGCGGTCCGAGAGCACCTTGACCACGAAGACGGTGCTGGAGAAGGACAGTGCGAAGGCCACCAGGACGATGACCATCCAGTCGGCCTGTCCGGCCAGTCCGAGCCCCAGCAGGCTCAACGACCATAGGAAGCCCGCCGCGAGGGCCACGTTGAGCACCATATGCGCGCTGGCAGTGACCCAGACCTCTGCGCGCAAGAGGGTCCGGACGTCGAGCTTGAGCCCGATGCCGAAGAGCAGCAGCGTGACGCCGAGGTCGGCGATCGTCTGCAGAGCTGGGAACTCCTGCACCCCGATGGCGTTGAGAGCGAACCCGGCCGCCAGGAACCCGACCAACGGAGGCAGCCTGATCATCACGGCCAGCAGAGCAGCACCGAACGTGACGGCAAGGTAGATCGACACCGTCTCCACGGTCTACCTCCGGAGCTCGTTGATGGGGCGAGGCGCTCAGTGTGTCCTACCCGCGACGACCGGAAGAAACTGAGGTCCGCAAGAGCGTGTCGCCCTTCACCGGGCTGCCACCACTGTGGCTTTCCAGAATGTCAGCGAAGCGAGCGGCCAGGGGCTCCCAGGCACGGGCGACCTCGGCCTCGCGCTCGGCGAACTCGTCCGCAGCGGTATGCAGAGCCTCGACGGGCCAGTCCGCGTCGGCCGGACGATGGGCGGCCCAGCTGCGGAAGATCTCCGGTGTGGCTTCGGGGTGGAACTGCACCCCCCACGCCCGAGGCCCGAAACGAGCGGCCTGGATGGAGCCGTCGGGGGCGGTGGCCAAGATCGAGCATTGCTCCGGCAGGTCGCTCACAACGTCGTTGTTCCACTGGAGGCCGGGCGAGCCGGGCGCGGTGCTGGACAACAGAGGATCCTCCCGGCCCTCGGCGTTGGGGCTGAATGCAGTCAGCCCGCGAGCCTTGCCCTCGGGGTTGACGTGGCTCACACCACCGACGGCCATGGCCATCAGCTGATGCCCCAGGCAGACCCCGAGCTGGGGCTTGCCGGAGCTCATCGTGTCGGCGATCAACGCCTTGACGGGTCGAAGCCACGGGCAGGTCGACTCGTCGTTGGCTCCCATGGCTCCACCCAGGACCATCAGACCGTCGTGCTCGGCCAACGTCTCCGGGATGTCGTCTCCAGCGTTGCCCATCCGCACGTCGAGCTCGACGTTTCGCGCCTTCAGGGCCTCACCGAGCAGACCGGGAGGACAGGTCGAAGAGTGTTGAATGACGAGAAGTCGCGCAGCCATGCACGTAAATCTACTCCGCTTCGGTCACCGACTGGGCCGCGAAGAGGCTGTCGTCCTCGGAGTGGTCCGGGTTGGCAGTGGGGTCGGTCGCCGTCGCGTCGACGGTGTGCGGCTGCAGCTCGCCGCTGGCGATCTGCTCGGCCCAGTGGCAGGCCACGCGGTGCCCCTGGCTGGCCCCCTCCACCTGCACCACCCTCAGCTCGGGACGGCTCTGGTCACACTTGGTCTCCTGCCGCCACGGGCAACGGGTATGGAACCGGCACCCTGTGGGTGGGTTCGACGGGCTGGGGATGTCCCCAGCCAGGAGCAGCTGCTCCCGTGAGTCCTCGACGACCGGGTCCGGCACGGGGACGGCCGACATCAACGCGCGGGTATAGGGGTGCAGCGGGGTGTTGTAGAGCTCGTCCGCGCCACTCTCCTCGACCAGCGCTCCCAGGTACATCACCCCGATCCGGTCGCTGATGTGGCGGACCACGGCCAGATCGTGGGCGATCACCAGGTAGGTCAGTCCGAAATCCTTCTGCAGGTCCTGCATCAGGTTGATGACCTGGGCCTGCACCGATACATCCAGGGCGCTGACCGGCTCGTCGGCCACGATGAGCTGCGGGTCGACGGCCAAAGCGCGAGCGATCCCGATGCGCTGCCGTTGGCCCCCGGAGAACTCGTGCGGATACTTGGACAGCGCGTTGCGGGGCAGGCCCACCGCCTTGAGGAGGTCGACCAGGCGCTCGCGAGCGTCCTGCGTCTTGGTCAACCCGTGCGCCTTCATCCCCTCCAGCAGCAGCTGCTCGACGGTCTGGCGGGGGTCCAAGGATCCCAGCGGATCTTGGAAGACCATCTGCATGTGTCGTCGTTGGGTCCGCAGCTTCTCACCCTTCAAGGAAGCGAGGTCGATGCCGTCGAAGTGGACCTCCCCGGTGGTGATCTCCTCCAGCTGGAGCAAGGCTCGACCGAAGGTCGACTTCCCGCAGCCCGACTCTCCGACCAAGCCGTAGGTCTCGCCGCGTTCGATCTGCAGGTCCATCCCGTCCACGGCATACACGTAGCCGACGGTGCGGTCGAAGATCACCCCGGCCTTGATCGGAAAGTGGACCTTGAGGTCCTTGATGTCCACCAGCAGATCGGACTCGCTCACGGCACTTCCTCCGACGAGGTGGTGGAGCCGGCGTCGGGCTCACTGGTCAAGGGGTTGTGGCACCGCAACAGCCTGTCGTCCTCCACGCGGTCGTCGCTCTCCAGCTGCGGTGCGCTCTCGCGACAGGCGTCGACCTCGCTGGAGCAGCGCGGCGCGAACGCACACCCGTGCTCCCACGGGATGTTGTCGGCCACCGATCCCGGCACGGGAGTGAGTCGGGATCCGCGGGGCTCGTGCAGCCGTGGGATCGAGGCCAGGAGGCCACCGGTGTAGGGATGACGCGGAACCTTGAACAGGTCGTGGCGCAGGCCGCGCTCGACGATGCGCCCGCCGTACAGCACGTTCACCTCGTCGCACAGTCCCGCGACCACCCCCAGGTCGTGGGTGATCATGATCAGGGCAGTGTTCGACTCCTCGACCAGTTCCTTGAGCAACGCCAGGATCTGGGCCTGGATGGTCACGTCGAGCGCGGTCGTGGGTTCATCGGCAATCATCAGCCTGGGCTCACAGGCAAGAGCCATCGCGATGAGGGCACGCTGGCGCATCCCGCCGGAGAGCTGGTGGGGATACTCGCTGAGGCGGCGGGTGGGATCGGGGATGCCGACCTTGCCCAGCAGCTCTTCGGCTCGAGCGCCGGCCGCCTTCTTGTTCATCCCCTTATGGCGCTGCAGCACTTCGGAGACCTGGACGCCCAGGGAGACCACCGGGTTCAGCGAGCTGAGCGGGTCCTGGAAGATCATCGCCAGATCGGCGCCGCGCTTGTCCCGCATCTCCTTGTCCGAGATGGTCAGCAGGTCCTGCCCTTCGAAGCGGACGTTGCCGGTGACCGTGTTGCCGCGGCCGGGCAGCAACCTCATGATGGCCAGCGAGGTCACCGACTTGCCGCACCCCGACTCTCCGACCAGTCCCACGGTCTGACCGGGGGCCACCGCGAAGCTGATGCCGTCCACGGCGGTGAACGCTTTGTCGCCCTTGCCGAAGGTCACCCGCAGGTCCTCCACCTCCAGCAGTGCCTCGGCCTCGGTGGTCTGTGGGCCGCCCCGCCCGGAGGTCGTCACGGTCGCTTCGCTCATCTGCGTCCTCTCCTCAGCGTCGTGACTTGGGATCGAGGGCCTCACGCATGGACTCGCCCATCAGGGTGAAGCCGAGCGCCACGATGATGATGCAGATCGCGGGATAGAAGGCCAGGTGCGGGTAGGTGTTGAAGTAGGCCTGGGCATTGCCGAGCATGGCTCCCCACTCGGGAATGCTGTCGTCCGGATTGCCCAGACCGAGGAACGACAGCGCGGCCGCGTCGATGATGGCGGTGGCCAGGACCAGGGTGGCCTGGACGATCACCGGGCTCAGTGAGTTGGGCAACATGTGGCGGAAGATGATCGGCGCGGGCTTCACGCCCAGGGCTCGCGCGGCCAGCACGTGGTCGCTGTGGCGCTGGGAGAGCATGGAGCCTCGGAGTAGCCGAGCGAAGATCGGGATCTGGATGATGGCGATGGCCAAGATGACCGTCCACTGAGACGGGTTGGCGAACAGTGCGGCGATCGAGAAGGCCATCAACAGCGACGGGATAGACAGCATCACGTCGACGATGCGCATCACGGCGGTATCCACCGTGCCACCCAGACCACCGGCCAGGATGCCGAGGATGAGACCACCGATGAGACCGCCGAGCGTGGCCATGACCCCCACGATCAGGGTCTGTCGCGAGCCGACGATCAGACGGGACAACAGGTCGCGACCACTGTCATCGGCCCCGAGTGGGAAGCCCGGTTGAGGTCCGGGCACCGGGTTGGACTGTCGGTTGACCTGGTCGATCAGAAGCCGGGCCGACGGGTCGTTGGGAGCGATCCACGGAGCGATGATGGCCAGGACGACGAACAGCACGATGATGGTGGCCCCCAGCACGAACACCGGGTTCACACGCAGGCGCAGCCACGCGCTCTTCCACAGGCTCACGCCCTCGTCGGCGGAGACGGAGCCTGACTCGGCCAGGGAGTCGATCTTGGCCTTCTTGCGGTCACCGTAGGACGTCTTCGTCTCGCTCATCTCAGCCGCCTCACTGCGTCCGGACCCGTGGGTCGATCACGGCGTACGCGATATCGACCAAGAGGTTCACCACGATGTAGATCAACGCCGCCATCATGATCAGTACCTGCAGGACCGCGTAGTCCTTCTTCGTGAGGGCGATCGACAGAGCCTGCCCGATCCCCTGAAAGGCGAAGACGGTCTCCGTCAGCACAGCCCCCGCCAGGAGGGCGCCGATCTGTAGACCGATGATCGTGACCACGGGGATGAGCGCGTTGCGCATGATGTGTCGGCTCCGGACGACCCCGGCGTTCAGCCCCTTCGCGCGCGCGGTGCGCACGTAGTCCTCGTCCATGACCTCGAGCACAGAAGCGCGGGTGATCCGGAAGATCACGGCGAAGGGGATGGAAGCCAGCGCGATGGCCGGCAGAATCAGGTGTTTGAAGGCGTCCCAGGCCGCGTCCCACTCTCGCGTCAGGATGCCGTCGAGCACGAAGAAGCCGGTGATGCGCGTGGCGTCCAAGCCCACGCCCTGGCGTCCCGACGGGGGGAGCAGCCCCCACCGAATGGCGAAGAAGTACTTCAGGACGAAGGCGAGGAAGAACACCGGGACAGCCACGCCGACCAAGGACCCGATGATCGACCCCGTGTCGAACAGGCTGCCTCGTCGTTTGGCGGCCATGTAGCCCAACGGGATGGCCAGGGCGATGGCGAGGACCATGGCGATGACGCTCAGCTCCACGGTGGCGGGCAGGCGGTCCAGGAACACCTCCATCGCCGGCGTGCCCGGACGGACTCCGTTGGAGACACCGAAGTCGCCTTGCAGCGCGCGCTGGAGGAAGGACCAGTACTGCACCCAGATCGGGCGGTCGATGCCGAGTTGCTCCTCCAGGCGGGCCCGCGACTCCGGGGTGCCGCGCTCACCGAGCAAGGCGCTGACCGGCCCACCGGGCAGTGAGCGTAGCCAGGCGAACAGCAGCACGCTCAGGACGAAGAGGGACAACACCGTCTGCAGGAGCCGCCGGACGATGAATCTCAGCACCGCAACTCCTCATGGTCAGGGATGACTGTCTTCGGCCGAGCGACGGGGGCGATCACGACTCGATCGCCCCCGTCCTCGAGATGGTGCTACTCCGAGATGGTGACGGTCGAGAAGTCCTCGTTCGTCAGCGGACTGGGGGTCAGACCTTCGACGTTCGGTCCGACCACCAGAGCCGGTGGGGAGTGGGAGATCGGGAAGCCCGGCAGCCACTCCATGATGTCGGCGTTCAGCTGCTGGTAGAGCTCCGTGCGAGCCTCCGGGTCCGCCTCGGCATCCGCGTTGCGCAGACCGTCCTGCAGGTCCTGAGCCCACGGGTACTCACCGGTGCCGAACTCGTTGTCGTTGCCGGCGAAGAACGACCCGAGGAAGTTGTCGGGTCCGTTGTAGTCACCGGTCCAGCCCAACAGATATGCGGGAGCGTTGCCCTGCTGAACTCCGTCGAGGTACCCACCGGCCCACGGGCGAGCGACCGGGTTCACCGTGACGCCGATGGCTTCCCAGTCGGCTGCGATCGCGTCGTAGATGTTCTGGGGGTCCGGCATGTAGGGGCGGGAGACCTCCGTGGGGTACCACATATCCAAGGTCAGGTCCGATACTCCGGCGTCAGCCAGCAGCTGCTCCGCGGCCTCGGGGTCGTACTCCACCGGGTCGATGCTGTCGTTGTAGCCGTCGATCGTCGGGGGCACGAACTGAGTGGCGATCTCTGCGCCGTCGGGCAGCTGGCTGCTGACCAGTTGTTCGCGGTTGATCGCCATGTACAGGGCCATCCGAACGTCGTCGTCCACGAGCTGTTCGTCGGCGACGGGGTTGATCCCGAGATAGAGGATGTTGAACGGATCCCGGATCAACACCTGGTTGCCCGATTCCTCCAGGGAGGCCCAGTCCACCGGGTTCGGTAGGTCATAGCCGTCGATGGTGCCTGCGTCCAGCTCCTGGCGACGCGAGGTCTCGTCCGCGATGACCCGGAACACCAGATCCTGCACGCCCGCGGCGTCACCCCAGAAGTCGTCGAACCGGCTGAGTGTGATGGTGCCGTTCTGGACGTCGTAGTCCTCAAAGGTGAACGGGCCGGTGCCGGTCGGGTGGTCGGTGGCGTACTCGGGGAAGACGAAACCCTCTCCCTCGGTCTCGACCCCGTTGGCGTCGAACTCCTCCATCGCGGTCGGACTCTGCATCGCGTAGGACGACTGGCTGAGCACGATGGGGAACTTGCCCGTCGAGCGCGTGACGGTGACCGTAGCGGTCAGCTCCTCGGTCGCTTCGCAGGACTCGTAGAGGCTCTCGTCGCCGCCCTTGAAGCCACCGAAGTCGCTGGCCCAGTAGGCGGTCACGGCGTCGTTCTGGCCGGTCTCGTTCTGGTCGAACCACCGCTCGAAGTTCGCGCACACCGCCTCCGCGTTGAAGTCGGTGCCATCGTGGAAGGTCACCCCGTCCTGCAGCTCGAAGGTCCAGGTCAGGCCGTCCTCGCTGCCCTCCCAGGAGGTGGCCAGCTCGGGGACAGGCTCGGAGCCACCCTCCTCGATACCGATCAGGTTCTGGAAGATCTGACGGGTGACCCGGAAGGTCTCACCGTCGCTGGCGTAGAAGGGGTCGAACGTGGTCGGGGCTCCGGCGGCACCGAAGACGAACTGCGCGTCGCTGTTCCCGCCTTCCGAGCCGCCACCCCCCTCCGAGCCGCCGCTGTCCTCGCGCTCGGACTCGGCGCAGGAAGACAGCACTAGGGCTAGGCAGGCTGAGCCGGCGATTGTGGCCACCTTGCGGTTGATCATCGTGCCTCCTTGTAGAACCTCACGGTTGTCACGGAGATGCAGTGCCGACGATTCGACCTACACCGATCTGGCGAACATACCCACCTGAGCGCTCTCTGGGTATCTGAAACGCGACGTTCGGACGCAAACCTTGACCAATCTGCAACGCAAACCCGGATGTGGTGAGGTCAGGTGATGACGTCCAGGGAGCCCATGCCGCGCTGGGTGTCGGCCGCCGCGCTGGTCGATAACCTCGATAGGCCGTGTCGCTTGCTGGCGGCCCGACGCACGGCGCCGGTCGACCTGGCCGGTCGGTGGGAGCTGCCCGGCGGAAAGGTCGAGCCCGGCGAAAGGCCCGAGGTGGCCCTGCACCGAGAGCTGCTGGAGGAGCTGGGCGTGCGCGTCGTGCTGGGGGCCTGCGCGGTGGGCCCCGCAGAGGGTGGGTGGCCGTTGCGCCCCGGATGGTGCATGCGGTTGTGGTGGGCTCGGATCGTCGAGGGCGACCCACAGCCCCTTCAGGACCACGACGCGCTGAGGTGGGTGGATCAAAGCACCGTGCCGACACTGCGCTGGCTGGAGAGCAACCGCGAGATCACCGCATACCTGGCCGCGCGGATGCACTCGACAGACCGCCCGTGAGCGCGCTGGCTCAGCTGATCTTCAACGGTCGATGACGTCGTGGCCGTGCCTAGCAATCACGTCCAGCATGGCGTCCACGTCGAAGGTGTCCACCGCAGGGCTCATGAGGAGCCGTCGGAAGGTGTTAAGGCCTTCGATGGGCTGGAAGCCCACCATCGCGGTCCCTTCGGCCTGCACCCTCGGTAGTCCTCATCGCAGCGTCTTGGACGATCAGCTGCCCCAATACGCAACACACAGACTCCTCGTGGCATACCTGGCGGCTTCGATGCACGAGAGTTCACGTTCGGCTGAGACAATCACTGCCATGCCCTCATCTGTGACTCAAGACAGCGCTGCCTCCGAGGCGACGCTGCGCACCCGCTCGGACCTTCGCAACGTCGCCATCGTGGCCCACGTCGACCATGGCAAGACCACCCTCGTCGACGGCATGCTCTACCAGTCCGGGGCCTTCGACGATCGCCGGGGTGAGGACGTCGAGCGTGTCATGGACGTGGGAGACCTGGAGCGCGAGAAGGGCATCACGATCCTGGCCAAGAACACGGCCATCCGCTACACCGGGCCCTCCGCCGCCGCCACCGGATCGCCCGACGGGGTGACCATCAACATCATCGACACCCCGGGTCACGCGGACTTCGGCGGCGAGGTGGAGCGTGGGTTGTCGATGGTCGACGCCGTGGTCCTCCTCGTCGATGCCTCGGAGGGCCCGCTCCCGCAGACCCGCTTCGTGCTGCGCAAGGCGCTCGCCTCCCAGCTGCCGGTCATCCTGTGCATCAACAAGGTCGACCGCCCGGACAGCCGCATCGACGCCGTGGTCGATGACGTCTATGCCCTGTTCATGGACCTGCTCGAGGACGGTGCTGACGAGACCACGACCGAGGCAGCCCTGAACTTCCCCATCGTCTACACCTCCGCCAAGGCCGGCCGCGCCTCGCTGGTGGCCCCCGGCCAGGGCGAGATGCCGGACGCCGAGGACCTCGAGCCTCTCTTCGCCACCATCCTGGAGCACGTCCCGGCCCCGACGTATGTGGACGGCGCGCCGCTGCAGGCGCACGTCACCAACCTCGACTCCTCGCCTTTCCTCGGTCGGATCGCCCTGTGCCGGGTGCGTGCCGGCGAGATCCGCAAGGGTCAGCAGGCCGCATGGTGCCGCCGCGACGGATCCATCGAGAAGGTCAAGATCACTGAGCTGCTGCTGACCGAGGCCCTCGACCGGGTGCCGGCCGAGAAGGCGGGGCCCGGAGACATCATCGCGATATCGGGGATCCCCGAGATCACCATCGGGGAGACGCTGGCCGACCCCGATGACCCCACCCCACTGCCGCTGATCACGGTCGACGAGCCGGCGATCTCGATGACTATCGGCACGAACTCCTCGCCGTTGGCCGGGCGCGTCAAGGGCAGCAAGGTGACCGCCCGACTCGTCAAGGACCGCCTTGACAAGGAGCTCGTCGGCAACGTCTCGCTCCGGGTGCTGAACACCGAGCGACCCGACACTTGGGAGGTCCAGGGACGGGGCGAGCTGGCCCTGGCCATCCTGGTGGAGCAGATGCGCCGCGAAGGGTACGAGCTGACGGTCGGGAAGCCACAGGTCGTCACCCGCGAGATCGGCGGCAAGGTGCACGAGCCGGTCGAGCGGATGACGATCGACACCCCCGAGGAGCATCTGGGCACGATCACCCAGCTGATGGCGGTGCGCAAGGGCCGGATGGAGCAGATGACCAACCACGGCACCGGATGGATCCGGATGGAGTTCGTGGTGCCGGCGCGGGGGCTTATCGGCTTCCGGACCGAGTTCATGACCGAGACCCGGGGCACCGGTATCGCCAACCACGTCTTCGACGGCTACTCCCCATGGTTCGGGGACATCCGCACTCGCCAGTCCGGCTCCCTGGTCAGCGACCGCACCGGGGTGGCCACGACCTACGCCATGTTCAACCTCCAGGAGCGCGGGCAGATGTTCCTCGCGCCCACCACCGAGGTCTACGAAGGCATGATCGTGGGCGAGAACTCCCGCGCCGACGACATGGACGTCAACATCACCCGCGAACGCAAGCTGACCAACGTCCGCTCCGCCACGTCCGAGGTGCTGGAGCGGCTCATCCCCCCGCGCCTGATGAGCCTGGAGCAGTCGTTGGAGTTCTGCCGCGAGGACGAGTGCGTCGAGGTCACGCCGGAAGCGGTTCGCATCCGCAAGGTGGTGCTCGACCAGACCCTGCGGGGGCGGGCCGCAGCACGCGCCAAGCGCTGACCATCGGTGTCGCGGCAGACAGAGGGTATGCACGGAGTGGGCGCGTGACCGCCGGGCTCGGTGACGCTCCGATCACTGTGGTCGCGGTGCACGCGCATCCCGACGACGAGACCCTGGCCACCGGTCTCGCGCTGGCTCACCATTCGCTTCTGGGCAGTGAAGTGCACGTCATCACCGCCACCCTGGGTGAAGAGGGTGAGGTCATCACCCCAGCGCTCGCGCACCTGGAGGGCAGTGAAGGGCTCGGTCCACACCGCCACGGCGAGCTGTCGGCAGCGATGCGCACCCTCGACGTCCAACAGGAGTACCTCGGTGCGCCGGGGGCCGCTCTCGGCGAACCGCGATGGCGGGACAGCGGGATGGCCGGTTCCCCAGCAGCGCGGCATCCGCGGGCGTTCGCGGGAGCCGATGTCGCCGAGGCGGCACAGGTGCTCGCCCTTCGGCTCCGGGAGATCAGTCCGGACGTGCTCATCACGTACGACCCCGAGGGTGGCTACCGCCATCCCGACCACATCCAGACCCACCGGGTCAGTGTGGCCGCGCTCCGTCTGCTCGATCCCCCGGAGCGACCTCGCATGTACGTCGCGGCTACCCCCCTGTCGTGGGCCGTGGAGGACCGCGCCTGGCTGCGGGACCACGTCCCTGCGGAGTCAGGCCTGCTCATCCCCTCCCAGGATGAGCCCCACCCTCCCTCTGTCGCAGCCGACGACACCGTGACGGTGCGCCTGGTGAACCCGCAGGCCCAGGTGCTGCGGGTGGCTGCCTTGCGGCACCACCCCACCCAGGTCACGCTGTTCTGTCAGGGCGGCGCCGAGGGCTACTTCGCGTTGAGCAACAACATCGCCGCTCGACTGATCGGCCGCGAGGGATACCGGGAGTGGGACGTCGATGACTGAGCTGAACGACATGAACGACGAGGACATGAACGACGACATCACCATGGACGATGTGGACCCGATGGACTACCGACGTGCCATCGGGCGATTAGCGGGGGGCGTCGTCGTGGCGACCACGCTGTCAGGACCGCACGACCATGCGATGACCGCCACGGCGGTCGCCAGCGTCTCCCTGGACCCTGTGCTGGTGCTGATCAGCGTGAGCAACGAGGCGAGATGGCACGACGCGGTGGCGGGGGCGCAGGTCTGGGGGCTGAGCCTGCTGGGCGCCTCCGCCCGGTCCACGGCCCAGTGGCTGTCGACCCCCGGGCGCCCCATGCACGGTCAGCTGGATCGGGTCCCCCACCACCGTGGCAGCCTCGGCGTTGCCTTGCTGGACGACTCCCTGGCCACGCTGCAGTGCCGCACCTACGCGACCCACCCGGCGGGCGACCACACCGTGATCATCGGACGTGTCGTCGCGGTGGAGACACCCGCTCGGGCTGAGGCCGCGCTCGTACACTTCCGAGGAACGTTCGCTACGTTGCCCTGACTCTGCCTTCGTTCGGCATACGAAAGGAACCACGTGCCCGAAGACCTCCATGACCCGCCCCGCGTGCCCGACGAACGACCACGGGGCGAATGGCGCGGGATTGCGGTGCGCTTGGCCGTAGCGTTGGTGGTCCTGGTGGGTGGATACGTCGGGTTGGCCTACTACCTCGGAGACCGGGCGCCGGCCGGGACGACCGTCGAGGGAGTCGATATCGGCACCCTGAGCGAAGAGAATGCGCGCAGTGTCCTGGACGACAAGCTGGCCGACATGGCCACCGAGCCTGTCGTGCTCCAGCTGGACGGTGAGCAGACGCGGCTGGACCCCGCCGACGCGGGCTTGGCCCTGGACCTCGAGAGGACCCTGCGCGGGGTCTCCGGCGTGTCCTTCGACCCCCGCAACATGTGGGCGCATCTCACCGGCGACGGTCGGGCTGTCGACTTGGCCACCCGTGTGGACCGTAGGGCGCTGGAGGATGCGTTGACGACAGCAGCCGAGGACCTCGACCGGGACCCGGTCCAGGCGTCGGTGGTGCTCAGCCGGGGCGAGGTCAAGGCCAGTCCGCCCGAGGGCGGGGTGGCCATGCAGGTATCCGAGACTGCAGATCAGATCGAGCAACAATGGCCCCAAAGCACCGAGCTGACCGTCGCGTCTGCGCCGGTCGCCGCGGACCTCAGTGCCGACAGCGTCGACGCGTTCCTCAGCGAGTTCGCCGAGCCCGCGCTCTCCGACCCGATCGTGATCACCGTCGCGGACGAGGACGCCCGGGCCACCATCACCCCCAACCAGCTGTCCCGGCTGTTGAGCGTGGAACAGGTCAACCGGGACGACGACCCGGGACTTCAACTGGTCCTCGACGACGCCGGACTGTCCGAGATCGTCGACGGTGCCTTGGTAGGAGTCGAGCAGTCGCCGCAGAACGCCACCGTGAGGCTGAGCGAGAACGGCCGACCCGTCCTGGTGGACGCCGTGGTCGGCGCCGAGGTCGATGAGGATGCGGTGCTGGCCGGAGTACGCCAGATCCTGAGGGTGGACCAGAGCTCGGATGTGGCCGCAGACTCCAGCGAGAGCACCTCGGACGAGTCTTCGGCCACCACAGGTCCGGCACCCGACGACGCGGCACAGACGGCCTCGCTGGGGGACTCCATCAGCATGGAGGGGCGCACCATCACGGCCACCACCAGTGAGGTCGCACCCGACATCACCGACCAGGACGCGGCGAAATGGGATGTGGACTCGGTCATGGCCGAGTTCCGCAGCGAGTTTCCGACCGGGGATGAGAATGCCGAGCGAACGGAGAACATCCGCGTAGGACTGCGCTACGTCAACGGCTCGGTGGTCATGCCCGGAGCCTCCTTCAGCCTGGCGGACACCCTGGCTCCGATCAGCCCCGACCGGGGGTACGTCGAGGCAGGGGTCATCGCGGACGGGCGCCTGGTCAAGGGCATCGGTGGGGGACTCTCCCAGGTGTCGACCACCCTGCTGAACACGGCCTGGTTCTCGGGGGTGGAGCTGAACTCCTTCACGCCGCACTCGTACTACATCTCGCGCTACCCGGTCGGCCGGGAAGCGACCATCTCCGTGGGTGCCATCGACAACGTCTGGTCCAACGATACGAAGTCACCCATCGTGATCCAGACGTTCATTGAGGGCAACGAGATCGTGATGCGGTTCTTCGGCGACCGTCAGTACACGGTCGAAACCCGCACCGGTGAGCGGCGCCAGATCACCGAGCCCGACACCAAGACGGACGACAGTGAGGACTGCCTCACGCAGGGCGCCGTCGACGGGTTCACCATCACCGTGGCCCGGGACCTGATCAAAGCCGGCGACGTCGTGCGCACCGACGAATACACCACGACCTACCAGCCGTCTCCCGGAGTGACCTGCACGGGTTAGCCACCGACTCAGCCGCTGCCACATTTCAACCACCGCCAACAGAACGGCATACTGTCCCCATGACGTACGTGATTGCCCAGCCCTGTGTCGACCTCAAGGACAAGGCATGCATCGAGGAATGTCCGGTCGACTGCATCTACGAAGGTGAGCGCTCGCTCTACATTCACCCTGATGAATGTGTCGACTGCGGCGCCTGTGAGCCCGTCTGCCCCGTGGAGGCGATCTACTACGAGGACGACACTCCCGAGGAGTGGGCGGAGTACTACAAAGCCAACGTCGAGTTCTTCGACGACCTGGGCAGCCCCGGCGGTGCGGCCAAGATGGGTCTGATCGCCAAGGACCACCCGATCATCGCGGCGCTGCCGCCACAAGAGCACGAGGAATAGTCGACACCGGCGCCCTCTCCCGTGAGCGTCGTGACCTGCCCGTCCGATCGCCCTTCGGGGGCGTGATCAGGAGGAACGAATGACTGACAACGCCACACTGCGCCACAAGGACCACGAGCTCGATCTGGCAGTTGTGCCGGCGACGGAAGGCAACTCCGGGCTGGACATCAGCGCCCTGCTGAAAACCACCGGAGACGTGACGCTGGACGTCGGCTTCGTCAACACGGCCTCCTGCAAGTCCGACATCACCTACATCGACGGTGACGCCGGGATCCTGCGTTACCGCGGCTACCCGATCGAGCAGCTCGCCAAGAGCTCGAACTTCCTGGAGACCAGCTACCTGCTGATCTACGGCGAGCTCCCCAGCGCCACCGAGCTGAGCGAGTTCGACAACAAGCTGCGCAAGCACACCCTGCTCGCTGAGGACATGAAGAGCTTCTTCGGTGGCTTCCCCCGTGATGCTCACCCCATGCCGGTGCTGTCCTCCGCCGTGTCGGCCCTGGGCACGTTCTACCAGGACAGCCAGGACCCCTTCGACGCCGAGCAGGCGGAGATCTCGACCATCCGGCTGATGGCCAAGCTGCCTACTATCGCTGCGTACGCCTTCCGGAAGAGCCTCGGACAGCCCTTCCTCTACCCGAACAACGACTACAACCTGGTCGAGAACTTCCTCTGGATGACGTTCGGTCAGCCGACCGAGCGGTACGAGCTGGACCCCGATCTGGCCAAGGCTCTGGACCTGCTCTTCATCCTGCACGCCGACCACGAGCAGAACTGCTCGACCTCGACCGTGCGGCTGGTCGGCTCCTCCGAGGCCAACCTGTTCAACTCGATCTCGGCTGGCATCCACGCCCTGTCCGGACCGCTGCACGGTGGGGCGAACTCCGCGGTGCTCGGCATGCTGGACAGCATCAAGGCCGACGGTGGTGACGTCTCCGAGTTCGTGCGCAAGGTCAAGGACAAAGAAGATGGCGTGAAGCTGATGGGCTTCGGTCACCGGGTCTACAAGAACTACGACCCCCGCGCGGCGATCATCAAAGAGACGGCGCACGACATCCTGTCCAAGCTGGGGACCAACGACACGTTGGATCTGGCCATGGAGCTGGAGCAGAAGGCGTTGGAGGACGACTACTTCGTGGAGCGCAAGCTCTACCCGAACGTCGACTTCTACACCGGCTTGATCTACGAGTCGATGGGCTTCCCGACCAACATGTTCACCGTGCTGTTCGCGATCGGGCGTCTGCCCGGCTGGATCGCCCAGTGGCACGAGATGATCAACGACCCCGCCACCAAGATCGGACGTCCCCGTCAGGTCTACACCGGCTACGGCGAGCGGGAGTACGTCTCCGTCGACGAGCGCTGATCAGTCCTGCACGGTGATGACGACGGCGGCCGATGCGGCCGCCGTCGCGTCCGTCCAGGTCAGTGGCTCGGTGTCACGATCCCACAGCTGATCGGACACCTGCACCGCCGTCACCTCGCGCTGTTGAGCGTGCGCCACGGCCCAACTACCAACAGCCCAGGCGCTCTGGTCATCACCCGCCGAGACCGAGATGGTGCTGCCCGAAGCCTGCGCGTCAAAGCCCAGGCTCGAGAGCTCTGCGGCCAGCTCTGCGGCATCACCGGGTGACTCGGCCTGGTCCAGGTCGCAGCCGATGCCGCCCGGGGTCTCCCCGGTCAGGGCTGATGCCACGACCCTGCCTTCCCATTCGTGGTCGGCGTAGGCGGCCGGGTAGGCGCTGCGTTGCACGCTCTGCGCGACCTCGGTGATCTCGCCGTCCTGCCAGCCCTCGACTTCGATGAGCACGTCGTAGAACGCGTTGGTGGCGTAGACCGGATCCAGGACCTCCTCCTCGCTGCCCCAGCCTTGACTGGGTCGCTGTTGGAAGAGCCCGAGGGAGTCCGCGTCGCCGTAGTTGATGTTCTGCAGCTTGGACTCCTGGATCGCGGTGGCGATGCCGATCGAAGCGGCCCGCGGCGGAAGCCCTCGCTGCACGGCGACGATGCTGATCGTGGAGGCGTTGGCCGACTGCTCCGGGGTCAGGCTCTCCGTGCGGTCGGCGGCGGTGAACTCACACATCGGGTCGCTGAGGCTGTCGGCAACCCACCGGGCGCCGAAGACCCCGCCAACTCCGGCGGCACAGAGCAGTGCAGCCGTGGTGACGAAGCGACCTGGTGATGGCATGGCGGGAAGTCTAAGTTGCCCGAGGTCGTGGTGTTCACAGGAATCTCTGGGCTCGGCAGGTTAGGTTTCGGTGGTGAGCATAGGCAAGGGGTACCAACGGGGTCCGATCACGCTGCGCGACCAACGGGTCCCGGTCAGCACGACCGACCAGAACCTGCTGGACTCCTCAGGCCCGGGGGACTGGGTGCACACCGACCCGTGGAGGGTGATGCGCATCCAGGCGGAGTTCGTCGAGGGCTTCGGGGCGTTGGCCGAGCTGGGGCCGGCCGTCAGCGTGTTCGGCTCTGCTCGGACGGGTCCCGGCCACGCCGCATACGCCCTGGCCGAAGAGGTGGGCACCCAGCTCGTGAAGGCAGGGTATGCCGTCATCACAGGGGGAGGTCCGGGCACGATGGAAGCGGCCAACAAGGGTGCGGCCGAGGCCGGTGGCACTTCGGTCGGTCTCGGCATCGAGCTGCCTTTCGAGACCGGACTCAACGACCACGTCAACCTGGGGATCAACTTCCGGTACTTCTTCGCCCGCAAGACGATGTTCGTCAAGTACGCCCAGGGCTTCATCGTGCTTCCCGGCGGCTTCGGGACCCTGGACGAGCTCTTCGAGGCCGTGACCTTGGTGCAGACCGGCAAGGTCACGCACTTCCCGATCGTCTTGCTCGGGAAGGACTTCTGGACACCGCTGTTGGACTGGGTGCGCGACACTCTGCTGGAGCAGGGCACCATCTCCGAGCGGGACCTGCGTTGGCTTCAGGTCACCGACGACCCTGCCGCCGCGGTGGCGGCCATCGTGGCAGCAGGTGCGGCACGGCAGTAGCCGTGCCGAAACGTCCGCTGCGTACCATCGACTCGTGATCCTCATCATCCTGATTCTGGGCGTCCTGGCCCTGGGGGTGATCGTCGCGGTCATCGTGTCCCGGTCCGCCATCCCAGGGGTGGAGGCGCCGGTGAGCACGCAGTCCTACGCTGGGCTGCCGCCAGGACCGGTGCATAGCAGCGATCTGGACGGGGTCCGCCTGGACCTCGCCTTTCGCGGCTACCGGATGGACCAGGTGGATGCGGTGCTGGACCGGCTACGACAGGAGCTCGTGTCTCGCGACCAGGAAATCGACCGACTTCGCGCCCAGGAGGATCATCATGGGGACCTTTGAGCTGGTGCGCAGTGTGCCCGCCGGCATCCACGAAACGTTCGGGGTGTTCGCTGCCTTCCGGGACCACGGAGACTTCATCCCCTTGACCACGATCACCTCCGACGACGGGCCCATCGGGGTCAACTGGACTTTCACCGCGCGCAGCGGGCTGGGCCCCTTGGCCCTGCCCGACCGGATGGAGGTGTCGATTTGGGACCCCCCGCACGAGTTCCGTATCGACAAGCTGGGACCGGTGCTCGACGGTTGGGCCCACGTGCACTTCGCCCGTGAGGGATCCGATACCCGGGTGGTCTGGCGCGAGCAGATCATGGTGCGACCACACCGTGTCGGCAAAGTCTTGGGGCGGGTGCTCGATCCCGGCAACAAGATCATGTTCGGTCGGGCGTTGGACAAGATGGCTCGTCGAGCCGCTGACGCCCCCGGCTCCGCCGGAGCCGGCGACTCCTGATGGCGCCAGCAGACCCGGAGCCGCCCGGTGTGGACGTCGTGGTCGGCCCCGATGGTCGGCTCCGCTGTCCTTGGGCCGGCTCGGCCGACCGAAGCGACCCGGACTACCTCGACTACCACGACCGGGAATGGGGTCGAGAGGTGCACGGCGAGCAGCCGTTGTTGGAGCGGCTCTGCCTGGAAGCCTTCCAGTCCGGCCTGTCCTGGCTCACGATCCTACGCAAGCGCGAGAACTTCCGGCGTGCCTTCGCACGCTTCGACCCCGAAGTCGTCGCCGCCTACACCGAGCGCGACGTCGAGACACTGATGCAGGACGCCTCGATCGTGCGCAACCGGCGCAAGATCGAGGCCACCATCGGCAACGCCCGCGCCACGGTCGGGTTACGGCCTGCCGGAGGGCTCGAAGCCTTGTTCTGGAGCGCTCGCCCACCGATGCACCGGCGACCCGTCCGTCTGCATGAGGTGCCCCCCAAGACCGGCGAGTCGGCCGCCCTTGCCGCCGACTTGAAGGCAGCCGGTTTCGCGCACCTCGGGCCGACCACGGTGTATGCGGCGATGCAAGCCTGTGGGGTCGTCGATGATCATCTCGAGGGCTGCTTCCGGGCTGTCCCCACTCCCCTCGCGTGATCGGGCGTGGCAGGCCCACCGGTCGCAGCGGTGCTGGCTTCGTTGTCGCGGTGCTGGCGACCTACACGGCGCTGCGCCTCTTCTCCACGGCGGTTCTCCTCTGGATCACCTACGACCACCAAGACCCGGTGGTCTTCAGCGGAGAGAACCCTCGCTACTTCGACGTCGCGACGCTCTGGGACGGGAGATGGTACGAGCGCATCGCTACCGGTGGGTATCCCGGCGTGTTGCCGGTCGGCACCGACGGACAGGTGCTGCAGAACGAATGGGCTTTCTACCCGTTGTTCCCGTACCTGAGCCGGGGAGTGATGGCCATGACCGGCTGGCCTTTCGCGGTGGCGGGGACGGTGGTGGCCACCCTGCTGGGATATGCCGCGGCGCTCGTCATCGGTGGGCTGCTGAGGGACAAGGTGGGGTCAGCAGCGGCTCTAGGTGCTGTAGCCCTCATGGCGGGTTTCCCGGCGGCACCGGTCCTCCAGGTGGCCTACACCGAGTCGCTGGCTCTGCTGCTGCTGGGCGGCTTCCTCTGGCTGCTGGTGCGTCAGCGCTGGGTGGCCGCCGCGCTCGTCGCGCTGTTGGCAGGGCTGGCCCGACCGATCGCGCTGCCCCTGGGTCTGGTGGCACTGGTCGCCGTGATCCAACGGTGGCGACGCCGCCACGAGCAGCCGATCACCCGTGGGGAGGGACTCTCGATGTTCTCCGCCCTGGTGGGCTGTGGTCTCTCGGGGCTTCTGTGGCCGGCCATCTCCTGGGCCGGCACCCAGCGCCCTGATGCCTATACGGTGACCATGTCGGCGTGGCGCCAGGGGGAGCCGGTCACCGCGTTCACACCGTCCATCGAGGTGATGCAGTACCTGTTCGGCGAGACCGCCGGGCCTGTCCTGCTGGCGGCGGGCGTGGCGCTCCTGGTGCTGACGGTCCTCGGCCCGTGGGCGGCCGGTCTCGGCGTCGAGATGCGGACGTGGTGCCTGGGCTATCCGCTCTACCTTTTCGCGGCGCTGGACCCCTGGACGAGCATCTACCGCTACCTCCTGCTGCTGTTTCCGCTCTTCGTTGTCTTCATCGGAGGGGGATGGGCACAGCAGGGCAGCAGCTCCGGGCGCCCCCGCTGGCTCTTGGTGGTGCGCACCCTGACCGTCTTGGCGCTGTTCTTGGCCTGGCAGGTGTGGTGGACGTGGGAGCTGTTCATGTTCGTCCCTCCACGGGACAACCCCCCGTGACCTCAGCAGCGCCAACCCCCTGGCTCAACGGCCGGTGAACTCCGGTGGACGCTTGGCGAGGAACGACTCCACAGCAGCGGCATGGTCCTGGCTACCCCCGGTGCGGTCCATCAGCTCGGCCTCGTGCTCCAGCGAGCTGTCGAGGCCCGCGCTGGCGGAGAAAGCGACAGCGCGGCGGATCGCCCCCAGGGCCAGGGTGGGTCCGGCGGCCAAGCGCTGCGCGATGGCGGCGACATGTCCCTCCAGGGCCTCGGCCGGGACCACCTCGGTGGCCAGGCCCAGGCCGAGCGCGGTGGCCGCGTCGACGCGGCCACCCAGCATCATCAGCTCCTTGGCCTTGGCGGTGCCCACGAGCCGGGGCAGCGTCCACGAGGCGCCGGAGTCGCAGGAGAGCCCCACCCCGGCAAAGGCCAAGGTGAATCCGGATGTGTCGGCCAGGTATCTCAGGTCGGCGGCAAAAGCGAAGGAGGCACCCGCACCCGCAGCCACCCCGTTCAGCGCCGCGATGACCGGCTTGTCCATGGTGCTGAGCAGTCGCACGATCGGGTTGTAGTGCTCGCGCACCGTGCGCCAAACCTGCTCGGGCTGGTCGTGCAGCAGCTGGACATGCTCTTTGAGGTCCTGTCCGACGCTGAACGCGTCGCCGCTCCCGGTCAGCACCACACAGCGGACGCCTGCATCGCCGGCGATGTCCTCCAACGCGGCCAGCAGCTCCTGCTTGGTCGCGACGTCCAGCGCGTTCATCGCGTTCGGGCGTTCCAGCCGGACGGTGGCCACGCCAGCCTCCCGACGCACGCTGACCCGTTCGGGGCTGAGCTCCTGTGGCATCTGCCTGCTTTCTGCGTGGGTCGCTTGTCGAGACGAGGATCCGGGCCAGGCACCAGTCTGCCCGAACGATTAGGACGACCTAGCAACGGCCGTGGATAATAGGGATGAAATCGTGCCCCCGTGCCCATGCGGTGGGCCTTGTGGTTCGCCGCGTCAGACGGAAGGTTCGCTATGGCTGCAATGAAGCCCCGCACCGGGGACGGCCCCCTTGAGGTCACCAAGGAGGGTCGTGGCATCGTGTTGCGGATGCCACTAGAAGGGGGCGGCCGGTTGGTCGTCGAGATGAACGCCGAGGAGGCGGGCTCACTCGGCGACGCGATCTCCGAGTGCCTGGGCTAACTGACCCCGAACGCACAAGACCCCGCGCCCCCTTTGGGCCGCGGGGTCTTGTGCGTTGGCCGTGTGAGAGTCGCCGACTCGAGGTCGCAACAGAAGGCTAGCGTCGGACGGCGGTCAAGAGGCCGTCTCCGACCGGAAGCACCGCGCAGCGCAGTCGTTCGTCATCGCGGATGCTCTTGCCCAGCTCCCGAATCGCCGAGGTGACGTCGTCACGCGCCGCCGGGTCCGCCACCTTGTCATGACCCAAGATGTTGGCCACCGCCAATGCTCCTCCGGGACGGAGCAGACGCAGTGCCTGCTCGACATAGGCTGCATCGCCCTGGTGGTCCGCGGAGACGAAGACCATGTCGTAGGCGCCGTCCGTCATCCGGGGCAGCACCTGCAGGGCCTCTCCGCTGATCACGCGGGTGCGCTGGGGGGGCACCCCCGCAGACGCGAAAGCGGCTCGGGCCGCGCGCTGCCGCTCCGGCTCGGGGTCGATGGACGTCAGGATGCCGTCAGAGCGCATGCCGTCGAGCAACCACAGCCCGGAGACCCCGGCTCCCGTGCCGATCTCGATGACGTGTCGAGCCTCCAGGGCTGCCGCCAGCATCCGGAGCGACGCCCCGACCGCCGGTGACAACGGGTCGACACCGATCTGGGCCGCCGCTGCACCGGCCGCAGCCATCGGGTCGGGAGAGGGTATGAAGTTCTCGGCGTAAGTCCATGAGGTCATCCGTTGGGCAGCCATACCGCCAGCCTAATCTGTCAGCGAATGCTCAGGATGCGGTGGAACTCTGGTACGTACGACGCGGCCATGGGGGTTGCGCATCCGAGAGGCCGACATGGACGACGAGCAGGTGTGGGAGCAACCGACCTGGGATGAGGTCGTGCGCCAGCACTCGGCGCGGGTCTACCGGTTGTCCTACCGGCTCACCGGCAACCAGCACGACGCCGAGGACCTCACGCACGATGTCTTCATCCGGGTCTTCCGCTCGTTGGACAGTTTCCGTCCCGGCACGTTCGAGGGGTGGTTGCACCGGATCACCACGAACCTGTTCCTGGACCGCGCACGCCGCAAGCAGCGCATCCGGTTCGATGCGCTCTCGGATGAGTTTGCCGCTCGGCTTCCCTCGCGACTGCACGGGCCGGAGGAGAGCTTCGACGTCACCCATCTCGACGGGGACATCCAACAAGCGCTCGATGCACTGGCGCCGAACTTCCGGGCGGCTGTCGTGTTGTGCGATATCGAGGGCTACTCCTACGAAGAGGTGGCCCAGACGCTCGGGATCAAGCTCGGCACGGTGCGTTCGCGCATCCACCGTGGCCGGGCCCAGCTGAGGCAGTCCTTGGCTCACCGGGCTCCCGCTCGAAGCGGTGCGACGACATCGGCGACCGGCCGGGGTGCCGGCACGGTGCCGTTGCCGACCTTCGGCTGACCTGCCACCGGGTGGATCAGGCACAATCACTGCATGTCGTGGCCCGTTCATCCAGCGCAGCGCTCTGCCAACCCCTCGCCGCGACGCCGCGCCGACCCAGCCGTGGTGGCCCTGGCGCTGGTAGCGGGGATCCTGGGAGGCGCCATCGGAGCGTTCGCGATGGGGACCCTCGACCCTGACCAGGAACGTCCCTCGGTCGTGTCGACTCTGCCGCTGGCTTCGGCAGCGGATGGCAGCGGGCAGCGTGGATCGGTCACGGCCATCGCGCAAGGCGCGCTGCCCAGTGTCGTGCTGATCACGGTCGGCAGCGAGATCGAAGGGGGAGTGGGTTCGGGCTTCGTCATCGACGAGGCCGGATACATCGTCACTAACCTCCACGTGGTGCAGCAGGCCATGGACGCCGAAGAGTCGGTGAGCGTGGAGTTCATGGACTCCGCCCCCTTGGAAGCCGAGATCGTCGGCGGCGACCCGGCATACGACATCGCTGTGCTTCGCGTCGACCAGACCGGTTTGCCCGCCCTGGAGCTGGCTGACTCCGCGCTGGCCCAGGTGGGAGCGCCGGTGGTCGCCGTGGGCGCACCGTTGGGACTGGAGGCCACCGTCACCGCAGGCATCGTCTCGGCGCTGGACCGGCCGGTGGTCGCCGGTGACAGCGAGACCGCATCCTTCATCAACGC
Source organism: Ornithinimicrobium sp. (assembly GCA_049646465.1). Lineage (GTDB taxonomy): Bacteria > Actinomycetota > Actinomycetes > Actinomycetales > Dermatophilaceae > Ornithinicoccus. The sequence goes on along the minus strand of JBARVW010000143.1, from coordinate 9,808 downwards.
CATCCAGACGGACGCCGCGATCAACCCAGGCAACTCCGGGGGACCGCTGCTGGATGCGACGGGACGGGTGATTGGGGTGAACTCGGCCATCGCCCAGCTGCCCGGACAGGGAGGGCTGGGTCCTGGCGGCAGCATCGGGCTGGGCTTCGCTATTCCGTCGGCTCAGGTGGCCCGGACGGCCCGGTCACTGATCGAGACAGGCACCAGCGACCATCCTGTGATCGGGGTGTTCGTCGACCTGGCCTACAGCGGAGAGGGCGCGCGGGTGCAGCGCGAGTCCGACGCCGGCACCGACCCTGTGGTCTCCGGTGGGCCCGCCGACGAAGCCGGGGTCGAGCCCGGTGACGTCATCCTGGCCATCGACGGGGAGCGGATCGCCGACGGCAGCGACCTCATCGTGACCTTGCGCGCTCGGGAGATCGGCGAGGACGTCGAGCTCTTGGTGCGCTCGCAGGACGGCGAAGAGCGCACGCTCACGATGACGTTGCGCGGAGCTTCACAGTGACCGGGGGAGGAGCCTCGTGCTGAACCTCGGTAGCGGCGAGATCTTCCTGATCCTGATCCTGGCGGTGGTCATCCTCGGGCCGAGCAAGCTCCCGGAGTATGCCGCCAGCCTGGCCCGGCTGGTGCGCACCCTGCGCGACATGGCCGAAGGAGCTAAGACCCAGATCAAAGAAGAGATGGGGCCGGCGTTCGACGACGTCAACTGGGACCAGCTCGACCCGCGTCAATACGATCCGCGGCGTATCGTGCGCGAGGCCCTGGCGACGCCGAGCGACAAGACCAAGACGACCGCCGAGCTGGCTGGGATGGGAAGCGTGGACCCACCGGGAGGGGCCCCATCGCGACGAAAGGCGTCGGCGTCGGCCGGACCGGACGATGGGGACCTCGGTGAGCCGACGCCGAAGAAGGCGCTGCGTCCTGCCGCCGTGCGCCGTCCGCGACAGCGCTTCGACCCCGACCTACCGACGCCGTTCGATGTCGACGCCACCTAGCCGGCTCAGGTCGGAGTGATCCCCAGCTTGCGGCCCGCCAGGCCCCGTCCCCGTGCAGCCAGTCCACGGGCTATGGCTCGCAGGGCAGTTGCGGCTGGTGAGTCGGGGTGGCCCAGGACCACGGGCACGCCCACGTCGCCGCCTTCGCGCACCGTGACGTCCAGGGGGATCTGACCCAGCAGAGGCACATCTGCGCCGATGCTGCGGGACAGGGACGCGGCCACGGTCGCCCCGCCGCCGGATCCGAAGATCTCCTGGCGTGACCCGTCAGGCATCTCGAGCCACGACATGTTCTCGATGACGCCGACCAGGCGCTGATGGGTCTGCAGGGCGATCGCCCCGGCCCGCTCAGCCACCTCCGCGGCCGCCAGTTGAGGGGTCGTGACCACGAGCAGCTCGGAGTTGGGCAGCAGCTGAGCGACCGTGATCGCAATGTCGCCGGTGCCCGGGGGAAGGTCGAGCAACAAGACGTCCAGGTCTCCCCAGAACACGTCGCCGAGGAACTGCTGCATGGCCCGGTGCAACATGGGCCCACGCCAGACCACCGGCTGATTCCCCGGCACGAACATGCCGATCGAGATGACCTTCACCTCTTGGGCGATCGGCGGCAGGATCATGTCGTCGACCTGGGTAGGCGGACGGGAAACACCCAGCATGCGAGGCACGGAGAAGCCGTAGATGTCGGCGTCCACCACCCCGACGCGCAGGCCCTGCTCGGCCAGGGCAGCAGCGAGGTTGACGGTGACCGAGGACTTGCCGACCCCGCCCTTGCCCGAAGCCACGGCATACACCCGCGTCAGGGTGTCCGGACGGGCAAAGGGAATCTCCTTCTCGGGAGCGCCTCCGCGCAGGTTGGTCCGCAGCGTCGAACGCTGCTCGTCGCTCATCACGCCCAACCGGACCGCCACCGCAGTGACGTCCGCCACGGCGGTCAGGGCCGCCGTCACCTCGCGGGTGATGGTCTCCTTCATGGGACAGCCCGGCACCGTCAACAGGATCGTCGTCGAAACCTCACCCGTCTCGGCGGCGTCGACGGACTCGACCATGCCGAGCTCGGTGATCGGCTTACGGATCTCCGGGTCGTTGACCTTGGCCAGGGCAGCGTGCAGGGCGTCGAGAGAGGGAGCAGGCATGTCCCCATCGTAGGTTGCCGACTACACCCCGGAGTTCCCCGGCTCGTCGTCCTCGGCGTCCTCCCTGTCCAGACTGATCTGGAGGCCGCGTTCGCTCATGTCATCCAGCAGTCCTCGCAGCTCCGAACGCACGAAGTCGCGCGTAGCCACGTCGCGCATGGCAATGCGCAGTGACGCGACCTCCCGGGTCAAGAACTCCGTCTCGGCCAGAGCGCGCTCGTCGCGCGTGCGGTCCTGCTCGATGGTCACCTTGTCGCGGTCCGCTTGCCGGTTCTGGGCCAACAGGATCAACGGCGCAGCGTAGGAGGCTTGCAGGCTGAGCATCAAGGTCAAGAAGATGAAGGCGTAGGGGTCGAAACGAGCCCCGGCGGGCGCGAGCGTGTTCCACAGGAGCCAGATCAGGACGAACAGCGACATGTAGGCCAGGAAGCGTGCCGTACCCATGAAGCGGGCGAACCCCTCGGCGAACCGGCCGAAGGTGTCGGGGTCCATGCTCGGTCGCCACAGTCGACGCCGTTCTTTGGACAACGGCTGGTCCAGGCGGTCGCTGGAGCGACTGCGCTCACTGCCCCTGCGTCGGCGCGAGGCGCCCTTCTCCTCAGCCATGGGCCTTCATCTCCAAGGCGTCGTCACGCTCGCGCCAGTCGGCCGGGAGCAGGTGGTCCAGCACGTCGTCCACGCTGACCGCACCCAGCAGCCGTCCCTCGCGGTCGGTGACCGGCAGGGCTACCAGGTTGTAGGTGGCCAACAGCCTGGTGACCGTGCTCAGCGCGGCCCCGGGGCCGACCGGGTCGATCGCGGCGTCGAGGACCCCGCCGACCACCTCCTGAGGGGGCTCACGCAGCAGCCTCTGGATGTGGACCACGCCGAGGTACTTGCCGGTGGGGGTCTCGTGAGGGGGACGAGCGACGAAGACCAACGACGCCAGCGCCGGAGAGACCTCCTCCCGCCGCACCATGGCCAGGGCCTCGGCGATGCTGGCATCGGGTCCCAGAATGACCGGCTCGGTGGTCATCATGCCGCCGGCGGTGTCGTCCTCGTAGGCCAGCAGTCGGCGGATGGGCGCCGCCTCGTCCGGCTCCATGACCTGGAGCAGTTGCTCGGCCTTGTCGTCCGGCAGCTCGGACAACAGGTCGGTGGCGTCGTCGGGCTCCATCGCCTCCAGGACGTCGGCCGCCCGCTCCAGATCCAGGTTGATCAAGATCTCCACCCGGTCGTCCTCGGGCAGCTCCTCCAAGACGTCGGCCAGAACCGAGTCGGTGAGGGCGTCAGCCACCTCTGCGCGTCGCTTGGACGGTAGGTCGTGAATGGCCTCGGCCAGGTCGGCCGTCTTCAGGCCTTCGTAGGACTCCAAGAGGGCGTCCACGGCCTGGGCCGGGCCGCTGGAGGACAAGCCGCCCACCATGTCGATGTCCACGAGCATCGTCTCGCCACGTCTGCGCCGCAGGCCCAAGCCTCGAGGGCGCCGCTCGTCCGGGGCCCCCTTGCGCACGAAGACCTTGGTAACCCTCCAGTCCCGGGTCCGTTGCAGGTCCAGAGCGAGATCCTCGACCACGGCTGGCCAGGTCTCACCATCCTGACGGACGGAGACCCGGCGATCCAGCAGCTCGGCGACCGCCAGCGTCTCGCTCCTGCGCTGCTCGAAACGGCGCATGTTCACCAAGCCCGTGGTGATGATGTGACCCGCGTCGATATTGGTCACCCGAGTCATGGGTAGGAACACCCGTCGCCGTCCTGGAACCTCGATCACCAGGCCCACGACGCGGGTCCCGTGCGAGGCAGTGCCGCCGCCGGTCCCGAAGGTCATCACCACGTCGCGGACGCGACCCACCTCATCTCCGAGTGGGTCGAAGACACTCAGGCCGTTCAGCCGGGCGACGAAGACTCGGGAGTTGCTCACCGGGCACACGATACCCACCGCATCGGTGCTGGTGAGGTAGATCACCGGGCCGGGTGGAACAAGCCGTACCGCCACGGCGTAGTAATGAATGAACGTTAAAACACTCCTGAGAAAGGCACCACACCACCATGGCTATCCCCCACGGGATGACGTACATCGCTTCCGCCGATCGTGCCTTCCGGCACACCACCCCCGCGGACATCGCCCGCCGGCCCGTCAAGCCTCGTCGCAGGTGGATGCGTCGTTGACCTTCCCGAGCCTGCGCTTCTTCGCGGTTGCTCGCTGAAAGTGTCAAGATAGGACACGTGACTGCTTCAATGCCTCAACGAGGTGCACGATCGACCCGACCGGGGGCCGGTCTGACGTTGAACTACCCCATGTCGCTGGGTGTCTTCGACAAGTACGACGAGGCTCAGCGCGCGGTGGACTACCTGTCCGACGAGGAGTTCCCGGTCCAGAACTGCATGATCGTCGGCACCGACCTTCGACAGGTCGAGCGGGTGACCGGGCGACTCACCATGGGCCGGGTGGTGCTGGGCGGAGTGCTTTCCGGAGCGTGGCTCGGCCTTTTCATCGGGCTGATCTTCGCCTTGTTCGCCAACTCGGGTGACGCGCTGATCACCATCTTCTACTGCGTCGGTTTCGGCGCTGTCTTCGGAGTCGTCTGGGCCGTGCTGGGCTACCTGATGACCCAAGGAAGGCGAGACTTCACGTCCGTCTCGCAGGTCGTTGCGACGCGCTATGAGCTGCTCACCGAGCACAAGCACGCGCAGCAAGCGCGCGAGCTGCTGGAAGCCATGCCCGCCGCGCGTCCCTGAAGCCCGGCTACGGGTCCTGGCGCCTCAGCTGCGCTGACCACCGCGGGCGATCCACTGCTCCACGTCGTCGGCTGTCCTCGGGAGCATCGCGGACAGGTTGACGTTTCCCTCCGCAGTGATCAGCACGTCATCCTCGATACGGACCCCGATCCCGCGTAGTTCCTCGGGCACCAGGGAGTCGTCGGACTTGAAGTACAAGCCAGGCTCGACGGTGATCACCATGCCCTCCCGGAGCTCCCCGTCCATGTACTCCTCCCGCAGAGCCAGGGCGCAGTCGTGGACGTCAAGGCCCAGGTGGTGACTGGTGCCGTGCACCATCCAACGGCGGTGGAACTGTCCCTTCTCCGGGTCCAGGGTCTCTTCCACGCCGACGCCCTCGGGCAGCATCCCCCACGAGTGCAGCGTCTGCGCGATCACTCTTATCGCGGCTGCGTGCACGTCCTTGAACTGGTTGCCCGGCCTCGCCGCGGCCAGGCCGGCCTCCTGGGCCGCAAGCACCGCGTCGTACACCCGACGTTGGGCCGCACTGAAGGTGCCGCTGACCGGCAGGGTGCGGGTGACGTCTGCGGTGTACAACGCATCGGTCTCCACTCCTGCATCGAGGAGCAGCACGTCACCCTCGCCGATGGCCCCGGTGTTGCGGATCCAGTGCAACGTCGTGGCGTGGTCCCCACTGGCGCAGATGGAGTCGTAGCCCACCCCGTTGCCGGCGGCGCGGGCATGGAGGCCGAAGACTCCCTCCACCCAACGTTCGCCCCGGTCGTGCGTCCGAGCCCGGGGGAGCTCGGCAACCACCGCGTCGAAGGCAGCGGCGGTGGCCTCAACCGCGATGGACATCTGCTCGACCTCCCACTCGTCCTTGACCAGCCGGGTGGTGGACAAGTACCGCGCCAGCTCAGCGTCGGCTTCCTCCACGGAGGCATCCGAGGCCCCGGAGTCCCCTTCGACCGTGCCTTGCCCTCGGATGCCGTCGACGAGTGCGGCAAGGTCGGTGTCAGCATCGCGGACCACTCGCAGCGAGATCGAGGGCACGTCCTTGGCCAACGCGTCCGGGAGCTCGCTCAGGTGCCGCGTGGTCACCTCGAGCTCCGCTGAGACGTCGCTGAGCGAGGGGCGTGAACCGATCCAGAACTCACCCGTGCGAGAGTCGGAGTAGAAGTCCGCGCTGTCGCGACCCGCGGGGGGCTGCAGGTACAACACAGCCTCGTGGCCACCGTCGGTCCCGGGCTCCAGGACGAGCACCGCGTCCGGCTCGCGGTCAGCGCCCAGACCGCTGAGATAGGCGAACGCGCTGTGCGGACGGAAGACGTAGTCGGTGTCGTTGCTGCGCACCTTCAGCCCGCCGGCAGGCACCACCAGACGCTCACCGGGGAAGCTCTCGCTCAGGGCGCTGCGGCGCTGATCGGCATACGGGGCGACCGGGCTGGCCGGGGGCAGCTCGCCGTTCTGCGGAGCCCATCCCTGGCTCATGAACGCCTCGAAAGCAGCCCCGGTCGGGCGACTGCGGTGTCCGGCTTTGGTCTGCTGCTGGCTCATGTCTCCATGGTGGCACGCAGATTGGTGACCTCACAGTCTGCATGCCTACTGTGGTGCATGTGAGTGTCTCAACAGGGAAGACGGGAGGGCGTGCCCCACGGGGGCGCGAGATCACCGGGCCGCAGGTCAAGGCTTCGGCGGGGGTAGGGAAGATCTGGCGGGACCGGGCCACCTGGGCGGTGCGCGGCATCGGCCCACCGACCGTCCCCATCGCGGTCCCCGGCGCCGACGACGACGTCTCGCAGCGGCATGCTCGGATGGTTCTCGACCTCGGGCTGCGGATCGGCGAGGCGTCCCTCTCGACGGGTGCCTCCGCATCAGAGGTCGTCGCCACCGTCCTGCGGGTCACCTCGGCCTACGGTGTGAAGTCGACGGCGGTGGACATCACGTACACCTCGATCTCGGTGTCCGTGCAGCGTGGCGTCGACCAGGACCCGCTGTCAGTGATGCGGGTCATCAAAGCCCGCGCGTTGGACTTCACCCGGCTCGAGGGCCTACAGCGTCTGGTCGACGACCTCACCGCTACCGATGCCCAGTCCTCGATGCCTCACGGCGAGCCAGTCTGGGTGCGGATCCCGGTGGAGGATGCGCGGGCCCGGCTCTCCGACATCCTCACCAAGCCCCACCCCTACCGGCGGTGGATCGTGACGCTGGGCATGGCCCTGACCGGACTCGGGGTGGTCATCCTCTTCGACGCCGGCCCCACCATGTGGGTCGTCGCCGGGTTGAGCGCTGCCGCCGTCGACCTGACACAGCGAGCGCTGTACCGCCTCGGCGTCGCATCCTTCTTCAGCCAGGTGGTCAGCGCAGCCATCCCTTCCACCATCGCCGTGGTGCTCTACTGGGTCACCCTGCCTACGGAACGACCGAACAGGATCCCCGGGCTCGGTATCGACGTCCCCGGTTTGGGCACGCCCTCCCTCGTCGTGGTCTCGGGCATCATCGTGCTGCTGGCGGGCCTGTCGGTGATGGGCGCAGCCCAAGATGCGCTGGACGGCTACTACGTGACCGCCGGGGCCAGAGGCCTCGAGGTCGCCACGATGACCCTCGGCATCGCGGTCGGGGTGGCCGGAGTCCTGGCCGTTGCCAACGCCATCGGGCTGCCGTTGGTCATCCAACCCGACGTGGCGCAGCGAACGACGGTCATCGGGGGCACCATCGGGGCGATGATCGTGGCCATCGGATTCTGCCTGACGAACTACACGGGGATCCGCGCCACGATAGCCTCCACCGGGGTGGCCGCGGTGTCATGGTTGACCTTCCAGGCGGGGTCGGCGCTGACCCTGCCCCAGGCCCCTGCCTCTGCGGTGGCCGCGGTGCTGGTGGGGGCCCTGGCCTACGCCATTCATCACTGGCTGCGGGTGCCCGAGATCGTCGTCGGCACCGCCGCGATCTACTGTCTCCTGCCGGGTCTGGCGGTCTACACCGCCATCTTCCTGTTGATGCTCGATTCCGAGTCCTTCCTGAACCTGGCTATCCTGCAGGTGCTGACGGCCCTGGCTGTGGGCCTCGGGTTGGCCGGGGGGTTGTCCATCGGTGGGTATGCTGCCCGTCGCCGGTTCGGTCTGGACGTCTCGGCGATGCGGGCCCGACGGAGGTCCTTGGGGGCATACCAGGACTGAGGCGGTCCGTGCTTGGCCTACCGTGGCTCCTATGCCCGCGCAGCCCCTGGTGATCGACCTGCATACCCACTCCACCTGCAGCGACGGAACCCAGGCGCCGTCGGAGGTGGTGCGCTCGGCTGCCGCGGCCGGGATCGACGTCCTGTCTTTGACCGACCACGACGCCATCTCAGGGTGGGCGCCGGCAGCTCGGACCGCCTCCGAACTGCAGATCTGCCTGGTGCCCGGGGTGGAGTTGTCGACGCAGGTCGAAGGCATTTCGGTGCACATCCTGGCCTACCTCATCGATCCGGAGCACCGTGAGCTGGCGGACCTGATGGCCGCGGTCCGCAGACATCGCGACAACCGGATGCGCAGCACTGTGGACCTGCTGTCCTCCGACGGATACCCGGTCGACTACAACGCCATCCGCGAGCACGTAGGGGAAGGAGTGACGCTGGGACGTCCGCACGTGGCGGACGCTCTCGTGCGCTCGGGCACCTTCGTGGATCGCAACGCCGTGTTTGCGGACCTGTTGCACTCTCGGAGCCGCTACTACGTGCGGCACTGGGCCCCTCAGGCCAGCGCGGCCATCGAGCTGATCCGGGCTGCTGGGGGAGTGCCGATCATGGCTCACCCGTTCGCCCACGCCCGCGGCCACACCGTGACGGAGTTCATGATCGGTGAGCTGGTCGAGGCGGGTCTCGGGGGTCTGGAGGTGCACCACCGCGACCACGACGCGGTAGCAATGCAGCAGGCGGGAGCCCTCTGCGCCCGGTGGGGGCTGATCCAGACCGGCTCCAGTGACTACCACGGCACCGGAAAGTCGAATGCGCTGGCCGAGTTCACCACGGATCCCGCTCAGTTCGACCGGATCGTGACCCAAGGATCCGGCAGCCCGCTCTTGGGGCACACGCCGTGACCGACGCGACGCCACCGAGCCGCCTTCTTGCCGTCAGCCCCTCCAAACTCGGTCAATGGTTGGACTGCCCCCGTGCGTACCGCCTGCGGTATCTGGACCGGCCTCGCCCCAGCAAGGCCCCCCAACGCGCGATCACATCGATCGGCAACTCCACGCACGCGGTGCTGGCGCAGTTCTGGGACCTTCCGGAGCTCGAGCGGACCCCCCGTAGCGTTCATCAGCTTGTCGGGCGCCTGTGGCAGCGCGCGGGTTTTGCGGACGAGGCCCAGTCCGAGCACTGGCGCGGCCGGGTCACCGAGTGGGTGGTCGCCTACCTGCGCACGATCGACCGGCTGGCGCAGCCGGTGGCGGTGGAGCGGACGGTTTCGATGCCCACCGGCTCCCTTGCCATCACCGGCCGGGTGGACCGGGTTGCCGAACGAGCGGGTGAGCTCGTGGTGATCGACTACAAGACGGGGGCTGCGGGCGTCGAGCCGGGAAGTGCACGGACCTCTCTGGCTCTGGGGCTGTATGCGCTCGCGATGTCTCGGATGTTCCGCAGAACCGTGCGAGTGGTGGAGCTGCACCATCTACCGACGGGGTCCGTCGACGCCCATCGGCACACCGACGATTCGCTGGGTCGCAAGCTGGCCGAGGCTGAGTCCATCGGCACCGACCTACGAGAAGCCGAGCAGGACTATCGGCAGCAGGGCGCCGACTCCGAGTCCTTCCCGCCACGACCATCGGCGTTATGCCGTTGGTGCGACGTGCAGCAGCACTGCGCTGAGGGGTTGGCGGTCGGCCCACCCCACCCCGGTTGGGTCGGTCTGGACACGCTGGCGGCCACGGCCGACGCCGCGCGTCCCGGTCAGTCCGAGGAAGGCGCCGTCTCGACGCCCTGACCGCCGCTGCTACGGCGTCGCC
>JBARVW010000142.1:0-43755 GCA_049646465.1 Ornithinimicrobium sp. | reverse complement strand
AGTCGCCGGCGTCGACCATGACGACTTCTGGCTGGTCGCTGCCCGGCTCATCGTGCTGCCGGTCATCGTGCTGCCGGTCTTCGTCGTTCACGTCGCCAGCGTTCCGGTCGCTGTCGGTGAAACCGTGGTCGTTCTGGTCGTCGTGGCGCTCAGCGGTCTCATGCTCGTCGGCGGTCACGGCATTCGGCTCGGAGTCCTGAGCGGCAGGATGCTCATCCACTGACCCGTGGAGATCGGCGGTGAACCCGGCCGAGGCGGCGTCCGCGGGCACGTCGTCGCCCTCGTGCTCATGCTCGGCCGCATCTGCGGGCAGGTCGTAGGACGTCTCTTCACCGACGGGGCTGTACGTGTCGGCCTCGAGCGCCTGCTCGTGCTCCAGGTCGAGCATCTCGTCGTGAACGCCCGTGCCGGGGCTAGCGGCACCCAGGTCGCGCGACTCGGCAGAGTCCTCACCGACCGGCTTCAGGGTCTCCTCCGGTGGGGCGTCGGCGTAGGTCGTCTCGGAGGCGAAGTCTTCGGTGGCGGGCTCGCCGTAGGACATCTGGTCGCGGTCACCGTTGTGGACCTGCGAGACCGGCTCGGCCTGCTCGCCGTGGTCGGTCGGCGTGTCGAGGTCATGCTGGTCGAAGGGGATCTCGTCGGACTCCGCGTGCTGATCGGCGGGAACGATCGGTTCCTCTTCGACGATCGGCACGTCCGTCCCGGTAGCCGTGTCCTGTCGAGCGCCTTCGGAGTCGGAGGCGTCGGTCTCGTCCCACATCTCGTCCTGCGAGACCTGGTCGTCGGTCACATCGCCGTACGCCGCGGTAGGGGGGCCGTCGTCGGTCCGTGCGTCAGCCTCCTGGTCGTAGAGGGCCGGCCCCGGGGCTACCCCGGCGTCGCCGGCGGCAACGTGCTCCCCTCCGGCGTCGTAGCTGGACACTCCCTCCTCGGATGCGGCGACGTGGGACGCGTCGTGTTCGTTCTCGGGTGACCGGTCCTGCCCGGCGGAGGGCTTGCGCATCAGCATCCAGATACCGACCGCGATCAGCACCACCAGCAGGATGATCAGCAACCATTGCGATGTCGTCATGTTGCTATCCGTTCTTCATCGATCACGCGGCGTGGCGCCGCGAATGGAGGGAGCACTCTGTGCCCCTATGACTGCCACCGTAGTGCGACTTGGGTGAGGCGGCCATCGCGCCACGAGGCGGATGGGAGAATGGCCGACGGCCGCCATCGGCCGTGCGTGTCCTGACTCCCGCAGGGAAGGCATTCGAGGTCGGCAATGAGCGATGATCAGGCCCCGGATCCGGTGGGGGTGGGCCCGTGGGAGGGAGACTGGCCCCAGGACGGGGGGTCGTTGCCCGGACATCTGGACCCGGTGCTGTTGACCGAGGGCGACCGGCGCAACGTGCTGGACCGATACCGCTACTGGACCCACGAAGCGATCGTGGCCGACTTGGACACACGGCGACATGCGGTACATATCGCCGTGGAGAACTGGGGGCATGACTTCAATATCGGCTCGGTGATCCGCACGGCGAACGCCTTCAACGTCGCGGCGTTCCATATCGTCGGCAAACGCCGATGGAACCGGCGGGGGGCGATGGTCACCGACCGCTACCAACACGAGCATCATCACCCGACGGTGGCGGACCTGGTCCTGTGGGCACACGACATACCGCTGATCGCGATGGACAACGTCGCTGGATCGATGCCCTTGGAGACGGCGATCCTTCCGCAGCGGTGTGTGCTCCTGTTCGGGCAGGAGGGTCCGGGTTTGACCCCCGAGGCGTTGGCGGCAGCGCAGCAGGTCCTGGCGATCTCACAGTTCGGGTCTACGCGCTCCATCAACGCCGGGGCGGCGGCCGCCATCGCGATGCACGCCTGGGTCCGCCAGCACGTGTATCACCAAGGCGTCGGCTGACCCGAGGTTCGGACGGGAACCGAATCTCGGGTCAGCGCTCAGGCTGTAGCGCTCAGCGACCCGAGACGGCGGAAGCCACGTTGGACAGCGAGTCCTCCAACTGCTGCTCGGTGACGAGCGGGAACGAGACCTTCTCGAGGATGTCCTTGTCGGTCACAGCCGACCAGTCGTAGGTGAGACTGACGTCCGTGGTGTCCGGGCCGTTCGGCGTGAGCTCCCAGACCCACTGCCATCCGGGAGGGGTGGTCCCGGCCGGGGCGGTCTGCCACGCCAGCAGCTTGCCAGCGTCGTAGCCCACGACGTGGTTGTCCGTCTGGTAGTCGCCACCCATGTGGTCTCCGGTCATATTCATCGTGAAGACCTGGCCGGTGCCGGTGATGCGGTCCGACTTCTCATCCGCGATGACGAACCCGGAGCCGTCGATGGCGCTGTGGTGCTCGGGGTTGGACAGCACCTCGAAGATGGCGGTGTTCGAGACGTCAATGGTGCGGGAGACGCTGATCTTCTTCTCGTCGCTCACGTGTTCCTCCAGTCGTTGAGCAGGATGGGGCAGATCTATCACCGTAGAGGACGACCCTGCGGGACGCCTGAGCAGGTCGGCCTCCGCCGACCGGATGCGCCGTCAACGGCTCAGGCCACGGGGGAGAGGGCTACATCCGTCGTTTTGCGCGAGTTCGCCGTGCGCTGTAGCCGGCGCCCCCCGGTGAACATCAGCACGACACAGAAGACGAACGCGCCGGTCAGCACGATCATCGTCCCGGAGGGCACGTCGAGGTGGTAGCTCAGGTTCATCCCGACGAAGCCGGACGCGGCCCCGATCAGGCTCGAGGCCCAGAGCATCGTGGAGAACCGGCTGGTCAGCATGCGGGCGATCACTGCGGGTATGACGAGGGTCGCGGCCACCAGAGTCACACCGATAACGGTCAGCGTGGCCAGGATGGCCAACGACAGGACCAGCATCAGCAGCGCGTCCGTGCGGGCCACCTTGACTCCGCTGACGTCGGCGACCTCGGGGTCGAAGGTGGCGAACAACAGCGCCCGGTAGTTCAGGAAGATCACGGCGACGGTGAAGAGGCTGATCGCACTCAACGCCCACACATCACCGGCTGAGACGCCGATGATGCTGCCGAAGAGCGCGGCGTCGAAGCTCGGTCCTTTGCTGCCGTAGTAGGTCAGCAGCGCTACTCCCAGGGCGAACGAGGAGGTGGTGATCACTCCGATGGCGGCGTCGGCTCCGATGCGACGACTGCGGGTGACCTTGTTGATCGCCAGTGCTGAGGCCAGGCCCCAGACCCCGGCCCCGAGGTAGTAGTTGATGCTGATGACGGAGCTGGCTGCGAAGCCGCCGAAGATGGCATGGGAGAGACCGTGGCCGATATAACTCATGCCGCGCAGGGTGATGTAGACACCGATCAGTCCGCACAAAGCGCCGGCCAGGGTGGCCACGAAGAGGCCCTTGGTGAAGAAGGTGTAGGCGAAGGGGGCCAGCAGGGCCTCCACTAGGCGCTGGCCCGCTTCGCGGTGTCGGAGTGGGCCGCAGGGTGCGGCCGGTCGAGCACCACCGGCATACCGAGGTGTTCGAGCACTTCTACGGGTGCGCCGAACGTCGCTTCCATGACACGACCGTTGATGACCTCGCGCGGGGTGCCCTCGGCGATGATGCTGGTCTGCAGAGCCACGAGATGGGGCAGGTGAGCGGCGACCCCGTTGAGGTCGTGGGTGGTGAGCAGGATGGCCGTGCCCTCGGCGTTGAGCTCGCCGAGCAGGTGCAACATGTCGTGGCGGCTGGTGACGTCGACTCCCGAGGTCGGCTCGTCCATGAGCAGGACCGTGGGGCGGCGCAGGAGCGCCCGCGCGATGAACATCCGCTGCTGTTGACCCCCGGACAGCTCCCGGATATGGCGCGTGGCGAGATGACCGATGCCCAGACGCTCGAGCACGCTCGCGACGTCGGCCCGTTCGGCCTTGGTCGTCCACGGCAGCAGTCGACCCGAACGCGCCATCAGCACACATTCGGTCACCGTGACCGGGAAGTTCCAGTTCACCGTCTCCAGTTGGGGAACGTAGGCGACGGCCAGACCGGGGCGACGCACGATCGTCCCGGAATGCGGTCTCTCCGTGCCCAGGAGCAGGCGCAGAAGGGTGGTCTTGCCGGAGCCCGACGGGCCCACCACGCCGACGAAGTCCTGCTCGCTGATGCCGAGGGTAATATCGTTGAGCACCGTCTCGCGGTCGTAGCCGAACGTCACTTCCTCCAGTCGGATGAGGGGGGTGCCCCCGAGGTCGCGAAGACTCACTGCGGGTAGTCCGCGCGGTCCGGGACGGTCGGACTCAGGTCCAGGTCGGCCAGTTCGGTAGCGCTCCCGCCCAGCCCGTTGATCATCGTCACGTAGTCATAGCGCATGAGCCCCGCCCAGGAGTGCTCCGGATCGCCCGGCTCTCCCGGGAGGTCGTCATCGCGCAAGGTGTCCTCGTAGCGCGCGCCCGTGGCTGCTCCGACCTCTTCCAGCACGTCGGAGGGGAAGACTTCCGAGCCGAAGATGACCGGCACGTCCTCGGCGTTGACCTGGTCGATCAACGCCGCGACCTCCCGTGGGGTGGGGTCCTCGAAGTTCTGCGGCTGGATAGCGCCGATGACCGTCCAGTCGTAGGTCTTCGCGAAGTAGGCGTACGCGTCGTGGTAGGTCAACAGCTCTTTGTCGCCCTCCGGGATGCTCTCCTGGTCGGTCTTGAGCGCGTCGGAGAGCTGGGTGGCTTGGGCCTCGAAGTCGGTGAAGTTGGCTGCGTAGGTGTCCGCACCCTCGGGATCGGCGTCCGTGAGCGTGTCCCGGATGACCTCGGCGTACTGGATCGCGTAGGTGGGGTCCGTCCACAGGTGCGGGTTGGGCTTGCCATCCTCTTCCGGGAACGAGAAGTCGTAGATGTAGTCCTCTTCGGGAAGCACCTCGGTGCCGATCTCGACCAGCGTCGCGCCGTCCGCCATGTTGGCCTGCGCGAGATCCTTGGTGGGTTCCTCCAATTTGAGGCCGTTGATGAAGACGACGTCCGCCTCGGACAGCACTGCGGCCGCGCTGGGCGGTGGGTCGAAGGTGTGCGAGTTGGTGCCCTCGGGCACCAGACCTGTGATGTCGGCCCGCTCGCCAGCGATGCTGGCGGCAATCGAGGTGATCGGGGCCACGGTGGTGACGACGGTCAGCGCGGTGTCGCCGTCGGCGTCGGCAGGTTCGGACTGGCTCTCGGACTGGGAGCAGGCGCTGAGGGCGAAGAGCGACCCGACCGCGAGGGCAGTCGAGCGGACGGCGGTCTGGGAGCGGGTCGACATGCCGAGATCGTACGCAGAAAGGGAGGTTATTGCGAATGATTTGCAATAACCCGCATGGCCTCGACATGGTGCTCCGCGCGTGCCCATGTGAAAACATGGCCCGGACTGTCATGACGCGCTCCGGCCGGACCCGGAGCGTCGCCGCTCAACGAGGAGGATTCATGCCCATCGCAACGCCTGAGGTCTACGCCGACATGCTGGACCGCGCCAAGGCCGGTTCGTTCGCCTACCCGGCGATCAACGTCACCTCGAGCCAGACCCTGAATGCCGCGATCCGTGGTTTCGCCGAGGCCGGCAGCGACGGGATCGTGCAGGTCTCCACGGGGGGAGCGGACTACCTGTCCGGGTCGACGATCAAGAACATGGTGAGCGGGTCCCTGGCCCTCGCGGCCTACGCGCACGAGGTGGCCAAGAACTACGACGTGAACATCGCCTTGCACACCGACCACTGCCCGAAGGACAAACTCGATGACTTCGTCCGTCCGCTGATCGCGGCTTCGGCCGAGCGGGTCAAGGACGGCGGCTTGCCCTACTTCCAGTCGCACATGTGGGACGGCTCGGCCGTGCCGCTCGATGAGAACCTCGAGATCGCCCAGGACCTGCTGAGCAAGTGCGCCGAGGCGAAGATCATCCTCGAGGTGGAGATCGGCGTCGTCGGTGGCGAGGAGGACGGTGTCGACAACGAGATCAACGACAAGCTCTACACCTCCGAGTCGGATGCCATCGAGACGATCAAAGCGCTCGGGGACGGGGCGAAGGGCCGCTACATGGCCGCATTGACCTTCGGCAACGTGCACGGTGTCTACAAGCCGGGAAACGTGAAGTTGCGTCCGGAGATCCTCAAGAAGGCGCAGGAGGCTGCATCCCGCGAGCTCGGTCTCAGCGAGGACTCGCGACCCTTCGACCTGGTCTTCCACGGCGGCTCGGGCTCGACCGAGCAGGAGATCTCGGACGCAGTGGACTACGGCGTCATCAAGATGAACGTCGACACCGACACCCAGTACGCGTTCACCCGCCCGGTAGCCGGCTTCATGCTGGGCAACTACGACTCGGTGCTGAAGATCGACGGCGAGGTGGGCAACAAGAAGTTCTACGATCCTCGCAACTGGGGCCGTGAGGCTGAGGGCAACATGGCAGCTCGGGTCGCCACGGCTTGTCAGAATCTGCGCTCGGCCGGCACCCACCAGTGAGCGAGAACCTGCTCGGCATACCCAGCACCTATCTGCCGCCGGACCCCTCCGCCGCTGCGCTGGACGACGGTGTCGACCCTCGTCAGGTGGCCGTCGGTCATCCGACCTCGTCGTTGGCGTGGGCCGTGTTGGCAGAAGATGCCTTGGCCGACGACTTGGACGTGGAGGCCTACGCCTTTGCTCGGACCGGGTACCACCGGGGCCTGGATGCCTTGCGCAAGTCGGGGTGGCGCGGGCAGGGGCCCGTGCCGTGGGCGCATGAGCCGAACCGGGGTTTCCTCCGGGCTCTGGCTGCCTTGGCCAAAGCGGCCGACCGGATCGGCGAAGACGACGAGCACCGCCGCTGTGCCGACTTCCTGCGCGACTCCTCCGCTGACGCAGCGCGCGCGCTCGACCTGTAGGGGATCAGCTCATGCCAGGAATCGTGCTCGTCGGTGCCCAGTGGGGCGACGAAGGCAAGGGTAAGGCCACGGATCTGCTCGGTAGCCGGGTGGACTATGTGGTGAAGTTCAACGGCGGCAACAACGCAGGACACACCGTGGTCATCGGCGAAGAGAAGTACGCCTTGCACCTGCTGCCCAGTGGCATCCTCACGCCGACCGTGGTCCCGGTGATTGGCAACGGCGTTGTGATAGACCTTTCGGTGCTCATCGAGGAGCTGGACGGGCTCGAGGCGCGCGGCGTCGACACGTCGGCGTTGATGATCAGCGCGAACGCCCACATCATCCCGCCGTACAACCGCATGTTGGACAAGGTCGCTGAGCGCTTCCTGGGGTCCCGCAAGTTGGGCACGACAGGGCGGGGCATCGGCCCGACGTATGCCGACAAGATGAGTCGCGTCGGCATCCGGGTGCAGGACCTGTACGACGAGTCGATCCTGCGGCAGAAGGTCGAGGCGGCACTGGAGATCAAGAACCAGGTCCTGCTGAAGGTCTACAACCGGCGCGC
Organism: Ornithinimicrobium sp.; assembly: GCA_049646465.1. Lineage (GTDB taxonomy): Bacteria > Actinomycetota > Actinomycetes > Actinomycetales > Dermatophilaceae > Ornithinicoccus. Next base: position 36,386 of record JBARVW010000142.1, on the reverse strand, counting down.
CGTCGAGGTCGACGAAGTCCTCGACGAGCTGTTGCGCTATGCGGACCGGTTGCGGCCCATGGTCTTCGATACCGCGCTGGTGCTGAACGACGCCCTCGACGAGGGCAAGACCGTGCTCTTCGAAGCGGGCCAGGCGACGCTGCTGGACGTGGACCATGGGACGTATCCCTTCGTGACGTCGTCCAACGCCACCTCGGCCGGGGCGTGCACGGGGTCGGGAGTCGCCCCCACCCGCGTCGACCGGGTCATCGCGATCCTGAAGGCCTACTCGACCCGCGTTGGCGAAGGGCCCTTCCCCACCGAGCTCCAGGACGAGCACGGCGAGTTCCTCCGCACCACCGGGGCCGAGTTCGGCACCACGACCGGGCGCCCGCGCCGGTGTGGTTGGGTCGATGCGGTGGTCGGCCGCTACGCCCAGCGGATCAACGGGGTGACGGATTTCGTGGTCACCAAGCTGGACGTGCTGACCGGGCTCGACACCATCCCGATCTGCGTGGCCTACGACGTGCTGGGCACCCGGCACGAAGAGATGCCGGTCAACCAGTCCGACTTCCACCATGCCGTCCCGATCTACGAAGAGCTGCCAGGGTGGACCGAGGACATCTCGGGGTGCCGTGAGTTCGAGGACCTGCCGCAAGCGGCACAGGACTACATCGTCCGGCTCGAGGAGCTGATCGGCGCTCGTATCTCTGCGATCGGGGTCGGCCCCGGCCGCGACCAGACCATCCAGTGCCACGACCTCCTGGAGTCGACCGCCTCCTAGCCTCGAGGGCCTCCGGAGTGGTCCCCACAACACCGATGGACCATCCCGGCCGCTTCAGAGCGACAGCACTATGGAGTATGACGCAGCGGGAGTGGTTGCGAGGCCGATCGTCGGTTGCCGGCCCCTCAGCCGCCCAAAGCCCGGTTGATCACGCCGACGTGCGACCCACGCAGCTCCTCGACAGGAATGGAGAAGAGCCCCTCGACGGCAAGGTTGTCACCACCGGATCGTCCGATGCGCAGAGCAGACTGCTCGTGCTCCGCGCACAAGGCCTCCAGAGCCTGCGCATCCTCGTCACGGACGCTGATGAGTGCCCGAGCCCCGGACTCACTGAACAGTGCCGTGAACACGTCGATCCCGTCCCGGCTCGTCACCGCGTCCATGGAGGCGGCCACGCCGACGCCGTGGCGGAGCACCGCGTCGGACAGTGCCACCGCTAGGCCCCCGTCGGACAGGTCGTGAGCCGAATGCACGAGACCCCCTGCGGTGGCCGCTAGCAGCACGTCGGCCAGTCGGCGTTCGGCAGCGAGATCGACCATCGGCGGCACTCCGCCGAGATGCTGGTGCGCGACCTGCGCCCAGAGCGATCCGTCGAGCTCGTCCCGAGTCGTCCCCAGCAGGTAGACCGCCTGGCCTTCGCGCTCCCAACCGCTGCGGTTGCGGTCCGCCACGTCCTCGATCACCCCGAGCACCGCCACCAAGGGGGTGGGATGGATCGCGGTGGCACCGGTCTGGTTGTAGAAGGAGACGTTGCCCCCGGTGACCGGGATACCGAGCGCGACACAGCCATCGGCAAGGCCCGTCACCGCCTGCTCGAACTGCCACATCACGCCGGGATCCTCGGGGGAGCCGAAGTTCAGACAGTCGGACACCGCGGCCGGGCGTCCCCCCGCGGTCGCGACGTTGCGATACGACTCGGCAAGAGCCAGCTGGGCCCCGGCGTACGGATCCAGCTGGGCGAACCGGCCGTTGCAGTCGGTCGAGATGACCACCCCACGGCCCGTGGTCTCGTCGACCCGGACCACCCCGCCGTCATCGGGCATGGCCTGAGCCGTGTTTCCCCGCACGAACCGGTCGTACTGCTGGGTGACCCACGTCGGGTCGCAGCCGTTCGGCGAACCGAGCACCTCGAGCAGGGTCTGCCGCAGCTCCGGGCCTTCCTCCGGGGCCGAGAGCCCGAAGGACGTGTCGGCGATCTGCGCGTCGAGGTAGGCGGGACGCTCGATCGGGCGGTGGTAGACGGGACCATCGTGGGCCACCGATCTCGGAGGCACGTCGACGATGACGTCCTCGCCCCAGAGGACCTGCAGGTTGGTGCCGTCGGTGACTTCGCCCAGCACGGTGGCCTCGACGTCCCAGCGCGCGGCGATGGCCATGAACTCCTCGAGCTTGTCCGGCTCGACGACCGCCATCATGCGTTCCTGGGACTCCGACATCAGGATCTCTTCGGGCGACAGGGTGGAGTCGCGTAGCGGCACCCGGTCCAGGTGCACGGACATTCCGCCGTCACCGTTGGAGGCCAGCTCGCTCGTGGCGCAGCTCAGACCTGCCCCTCCCAGGTCTTGGATCCCGGCCACCACATGAGCGGCATAGAGATCGAGGCAGCACTCGATGAGCACCTTCTCCGCGAACGGGTCCCCGACCTGCACCGCGGGTCGTTTGGCAGGTCCGGTGGAGTCGAAGGTCTCCGACGCCAACACCGACACCCCACCGATCCCGTCGCCACCGGTCTTGGCTCCGAAGAGCACGACGAGGTTTCCGACGCCTTCTGCCGAGGCCAGGTGGATGTCCTCGACGCGCATGGCACCCACACACAGGGCGTTGACCAGCGGGTTTCCCTGGTAGCACGGGTCGAACTCCAACTCGCCGCCGATGTTCGGCAGGCCGAGGCAGTTGCCGTACCCGCCGACTCCGGCCACGACCCCGGGCAGCACCCGGGCGGTGTCCGGGTGGTCCAAGGCTCCGAACCGCAGGGCGTCCATCACCGCAATGGGCCGAGCGCCCATACTCATGATGTCGCGCACGATGCCACCGACACCGGTAGCGGCCCCCTGGTAGGGCTCGATATAACTGGGATGGTTGTGGCTCTCGACCTTGTAGGTCACCGCCCAACCGTCCCCGATATCGACGACGCCGGCGTTTTCACCGATGCCGACCAACAGGCTCTCCCGCATGGCGTCGGTGGTCTTCTCCCCGAACTGGCTGAGGTGCACCTTCGAGGACTTGTAGGAGCAGTGCTCGGACCACATCACGGAGTACATCGCCAGCTCGGCACTGGTCGGCCGGCGACCGAGGATCTCGCGGATCCTGGCGTATTCGTCTTCTTTCAGGCCCAAGGCAGCCCACGGCTGTTCGACGTCCGGGGAGCCCGCGGCGGCGGTCACGGTGTCGGGCGCGTAGGAGCCGATGTTCACCGTGCTCACGCCGACACCAACGCTGCGAGCACCGACGTGAAGAACGGCAACCCGTCCATCGAGGGCCCGTAGCCGGCCTCGACGCAGTGCTCGGGATGCGGCATCAAGCCGACGACGTTGCCACGGGCATTGCTGATCCCCGCGATCTCACGGCGCGAACCGTTGGGATTCGCGCCCAGGTAGCGAGCCACCACGCGACCCTCCCCCTCCAGCATGTCGAGCGTGTTCCCGTCCGCCATGAATCCCCCTTCGCCGTTCTTGAGGACAATGGTGATCTGCTCACCGGCGGCGAACTGGTTGGTCCAGTCCGTGGCACTCCGCTCGATCCGCAACTTCTGGTCACGACAGACAAACTGCTGATGGTCGTTGCGCACCAGCGCACCGGGCAACAGGTGCGACTCACACAGCACTTGGAAGCCGTTGCAGATGCCCAGCACCGGCATCCCACCCTGCGCGGCGGGGATCAAGGCCTCCATCACGGGCGAGAACCGAGCGATCGCACCGGCTCGCAGATAGTCACCGTAGGAGAACCCGCCCGGAAGGACGACCGCATCGACTCCGCGCAGGTCCTCGTCGCCGTGCCACAGCGCCACCGCCTCACCGCCGGCCAGGGTGATGGCCCTGCGGGCGTCGTGGTCGTCGAGCGACCCTGGGAAGGTGACGACTCCGATCTTCATGCGGGACCCGGACGGACGGAGACGATGTCCTCGATCACCGGGTTGCTCAACAGCATCGACGCGGCTTGCTCGGCGGCGACGAGGTGATCCTGGGTGACGTCACCCTCGACCTCGAGGGTGAAGCGCTTGCCCTGCCGGACCTCGGTGAAGCCCTGCACCCCCATCCTCGCCAGCGCCCCCGCCACCGCCTGGCCCTGGGGGTCCAGGATCTCGTGCTTGGGCATGACATCCACGATGACAGTTCCCATCAGGGCCGCCACTCCTTGGTTACGGGGTGAAATCGCTCCGGGTGTCCTCCACGCGAGCGTGAGGTCACGCGTGAGTCTACGCAGGATCAGGGTCGAACCTGTTCCCCGTCAGAGCCTCGAAGGCTTCGACGTAGCGCTCCCTGGTTGTGACCACCACGTGCGGCGGCAGGGGCGACGGCGGCGCGTCTCCGTCTCGGTCCCAGCCGCTCTCCGGGCCCGTCAGCCAGTCGCGCAGGACCTGCTTGTCGTAGGACGTCTGTGGTTGTCCCGGCTCCCACTCACTCGCCCTCCAGAAGCGCGAGGAGTCGGGCGTCAACACCTCGTCGGCCAGGATGAGCCGCACCTGGTGCGGGTCGATGGCTCTCCAGTCGACGGAGCCGTCCTCCAGCATCGCGTGGTCGGGGCACTCTCGAGGGTCGATCCCGAACTCGACCTTGGTGTCGGCGATGATGACGCCACGCTCTCGAGCGATCTGGTTGCCGCGGATCAGGATGGCCAGGGTGAGGTCGCGGGCCGTCGATGCCATGGCCGGGCCGAGGAGCGCCTCCACCTCGGCATACGTCATCGGCTGGTCGTGCTCCCCCATCGGGGCCTTGGTGCTGGGAGTGAAGATCGGCTCGGGCAGTTGCGACCCGTCGACCAACCCCGGCGGAAGCTCCACACCGCTGACGGTGCCGGAAGCGTGGTACTCAGCCAGTCCGCCACCGGTCAGGTACGCCCGGGCGATGCACTCCACCGGGAGCATCGCCAGTCGGTGGACGTAGATGCCCCGCCCGCGCACCGCAGCCGGAACGTTGGTCGACTCGAGGTGGTTGGCGCACAGGTCACCGAGCTGATCCATCCACCACAGGGACAGCTGCGTCAGCACCACGCCCTTGTCGGGGACGGGGGTACTGAGCACGTGGTCGTAGGCCGAGATGCGGTCCGAGGCGACCAGGAGCATCCGCTGCTCGTGTGCCAGGCCGGTCTCCGGGTCCAGCGGCGCGTAGAGCTCGCGCACCTTGCCGGCGTAGAGCGGGACGTGCCCGTCCACCTGCATGGAGACGTATGCGGGGCCGGCGGCCTCTGCAGCAATATCGCGCCGGTAGTGCGATCCCGGTATGCCGATCCGTTGGGTCGCCTGATAGGCCCGTGAGCGTGCTTGGGCCAGGCTGTCACCGAGAGCGACCACCGACAGCACGCGGCCGCCGGCGGTCACCAGCGGGGCGGTGTCGGCCGAAGAGCTCGAGCCCGGCTCCGCCATCCGGGCGGTCCCGGCGTGCAACACGTGCACTCCTTCGACCTGCTCCGCGTCCTCGATACCGTCAATCAGGGCACCCGTCTGAGGTGCCTGGGGATAGCCGGACGCGGCCAGCACCACGGTGACCGCGCCGTCTTCCCGCCAAGCCAGGGGCGGCTGCTCCGCTAGCTGACCGGTGGCGGCCGCCATGAGCACCGCACCGAGCGGGGTCTTCAGACGAGCCAGCACGGACTGGGTCTCCGGGTCCCCGAAACGGGCGTTGAACTCCACGACCCGAGGGCCCGCGGAGGTGAGAGCCAACCCGACATACAGCACCCCGGCAAACGGCGTGCCGCGCTGGTGCATCTCCCGGATGGTCGGGCGGGCCACTCGCTCCATGACCTCCTGGACCAGGCCCGGGCTGTGATCGTCGAGCCAGGGCAACGGACTGTAGGCACCCATGCCTCCCGTGTTGGGTCCTTGGTCGTCGTCGAGAAGCCGCTTGAAATCCTGCGCCGGCTCCATCGCTCGCACCTCGGTGCCATCGGTAAGGCAGAACAACGACACCTCCGGCCCGTCGAGGAACTCCTCGACGACCACCGCGGCTCCGGGTGAAGCCAAGGCGTTCAGCCCGTGGGTCAGTGCTTCGTTGAAGTCCCCGGTCACCACGACGCCCTTGCCGCCGGCCAGCCCATCGTCCTTCACAACGTAGGGGGGGACCGTCGCGTCGAGAGCGTCGCTGACCTGCTCCGGTGTGGTGCACACCTGGGCCCGGGCGGTGGGCACGTCGGCCGCGGCCATCACCTCCTTGGCGAAGGCCTTGCTGCCCTCGAGGCGGGATGCGGCCGCGCTGGGCCCGAAGCACGCGAACCCGGCTGCCCGCACGGCGTCGGCGACCCCAGCCACCAGGGGAGCCTCCGGGCCGATGACGACCAGGTCGATGCCGTGCTCGGTCGCTGCGGCGACCACGACCTCAGCGTCGGTCAGGGCACGGACCTCGGGAAGGCAACGGACAACGCCCCCCATCGCTGCGATCCCTGGATTGCCGGGCGCGGCGAAGATCGCCGAAACGTCGGCGTCCTGGCTCAGCGAGTGGACGAGTGCGTGCTCACGGGCTCCGCTGCCGACGACGAGTGCCTTCACACCGCAACCCTAGCGAGGGGCGGAGGAGTAAGGGTGTGGCTCTCCTGGAAGGCAGGGGGGGCATTCTCCCAGGAGAGCCACACATGGGGCAGGGTCTTCCGGTGAAGTGGGGGGACGCCACCGGATAACTCGCACAATCCCCATACCGGTGCAAGCACCAGCCCTAATACTGTGCCACGTCCGGCACGGATAGCCAAGTCCCCGGGTGGATCTGAACGCCACCTGTGAGCAGATGGGGACGCGAGGTCCCGGCGATCCGCGAAAAGGTGCTCGATGTCGCCGGGGTTGGCGGTGTCGTTAGCATGGAGCCTTTGTGGCTGGGCGAGCTGACACAGCGATCGTGACCGAAGAGCCACGTAGATGCGGGAAGGATTGAATGCGGTGAGCACACAAGCGCGCGACGTGGTCGCGTCGGAGATCGCCGGTGAGCAACAGCACGTCGACCTGGTGTACCGCGAGTTGGCCAAAGCCGGTGTTCGCGTCGAGTTGTTGCACGCCGAGGGCCTGGCCCGCGGTCGCACCGAACGGGCAGGCACGGGGGAGCCGCGCGAAGAGGAGATGACCGGACTGTTCGAGCGCGACGCGCTGGTCTTCGCGGCCAACAAGCGTCGGACCACCCTGCAGGATCAGCACGAGGGGTTGGTCTTCGGCCGCTTGGACCTGGGAGGAGCCGCGGAGTCCTTGGCCACCCGGGAGATCCGCTACGTGGGTCGCCTCGGGGTGCGCGACGACGACTACGAACCGTTGGTCATCGACTGGCGTGCTCCTGCTGCTGCCCCGTTCTACCGGGCCACCCCGGTGCAGCCGCACAACGTCATCCGACGTCGGGTGCTGCGTTGTCGGGGAGTCGACGTGGTCGGGGTGGAGGACGACCTGATGGTGGCCGATGCCCCGGAGGACATCGTCGTCGTCGGGGACGGCGCGTTGATCGCCGCTCTGTCACGCAGCCGCGGAGAGCGCATGCGCGACATCGTGGCCACGATCCAACAGCACCAGGACGAAGCCATCCGTGCGCCCGCGCGTGGGGTCACCGAGATCACCGGTGGGCCGGGCACCGGCAAGACGGTCGTCGCCCTGCACCGCGCGGCCTACCTCCTGTATGCCGACCGTCGCCGGTTCGAGGCGGGCGGGGTGCTGGTCGTGGGACCCTCGTCCGGCTACACGGCCTACATCGAGCGGGTCCTTCCGTCCCTGGGCGAGGACAGCGTCACGTTGCGCTCCCTCGGTGACGTGGTCGGCGGTATCACCGCAACACGTGTGGACCCTCCCGAGGTCGCGGCTATCAAGGGGTCTCTGCGGATGCGGTCGGTGATGACCCGGCTGAGCCGTGAGCCGATCCCTGACGCCCCGTCGCAGCTGCGCTGTTTCGTGGCCGGGCAGGCTGTCCGCCTCGATGCGCCGCTGCTGGAGCGAGCCCGGCGGCAGGTGCTGCGGCGTCATCATCGCAACACCGCCTACGAGGCCGCGGTGACCGCTCTCGGCGAGCTGGCCTGGGCTCAGGTCGGCAGCCCCGAGATGGACCGCGGCGCGTTCTTGGACAAGTTCGCGGACAGCCGGGATGTGGAGGCCTTCGCCGCCGCCTGGTGGCGTCCCGTGGACGCTCGGGAGGCGTTGCGGTGGTTGGCCGACGAGGACGTGGCTGCTCGGGTCGGTGGTGGCGAGCTGAGCCGGGACGAGGTGGCCGCGGTGGCTGAGTCGATGCGTCTGGCCGAGTCGACTGGTGCGTGGAGCGTCGCCGACGTCGCGTTGATCGACGACGTCGCCGAGAAACTGGGTCCCATCGTGGACGCCGCCCCGGTGGAGCGGGAGTTCTACGAGATCGAAGAGCTCGAAGACGTCTCCCAGCACAGCGTGTCGGCCCAGCGGATCGACCGTTCACGTGAGGTCGATGACTCGGGTAGTGGCGGGGGCACCGCCTACAACCGGGTGTCGCGGGACCCGCTGCGCCAGCTGATGTCCGGCTCGCTGACCCCCGCCGATGAGTTCGCCCACGTGCTGGTCGACGAGGCCCAGGACGTCTCACCGATGCAGTGGAGGATGCTCTCACGGCGTGGTCGGTGGGCCTCCTGGACCGTCGTCGGCGACAACGCCCAGGCCTCCTGGGCCGATCTGGAGGAGTCCGCCCGGGCCCGCGAGGATGCCTTCGGGCGCGCGCCGCGACGTTCCTTCCACATGGACACCAACTACCGCAACGCACGAGAAATCTTCGGCGTCGCCGAGGCGATGATCCGGGAGCACGTGCCGGACGCCGACATCCCGAACGCCGTGCGGGAGACGGGCCATCACCCCACCGATCGCACGGTTGCCACGGAGGAGGTGGCCGTCGAGCTGACAGCCGTGCTCACCGAAGCCCTGCAGCAGGTGGACGGTGCCGTCGCGGTGATCACCCCCGGGCGGTGGCAGTCGGTGGCCGAACAGGTCGCAGCACCGCTCCCGGGGCGCGTGGTGGTCGTGGACCCGCTGGCCTCGAAGGGGCTGGAGTATGACGCCACCGTCGTGCTCGACCCCGACGAGATCGTCCGGGAGTCCCCGGGAGGTGCACGCGTGTTGTACGTCGCCCTGACGCGTGCCGCACACCGGATGGCGGTGCTGCGGCCGGCCTGAGCCTCGGCCGACCCCTGCTGGGGACGACCGGACCCCAGCGTCACCGCGTCGGGCTAGGGTCGCTGTGTGAGCACCGCCCTGTATCGCCGTTACCGCCCGGAGACCTTCGCCGACGTGATCGGCCAGGAGCACGTGACCGAGCCGTTGATGCAGGCGCTGCGCAGCGAGCGGGTCAACCACGCCTATCTCTTCAGCGGTCCCCGAGGCTGCGGCAAGACGACCAGCGCCCGGATCCTGGCTCGCTGCCTCAACTGTGAGCAGGGACCCACCGATCAGCCATGCGGTGTCTGCGACTCCTGCGTCGCGCTGGCTCGCGGAGGCAGCGGCACGATCGACGTCGTCGAGATCGACGCAGCCAGTCACGGCGGGGTGGACGATGCCCGGGAGCTCCGCGAGCGAGCTGCCTTCGGCCCGGCCCAGGCGCGCTACAAGGTCTACATCATCGACGAGGCCCACATGGTCACCCCGCACGGCTTCAACGCCCTGCTGAAGGTGGTCGAGGAGCCCCCGGAGCACGTGAAGTTCATCTTCGCGACCACGGAGCCGGAGAAGGTGCTGTCGACGATTCGGTCCCGCACCCACCACTACCCCTTCCACCTGGTGCCGCCTCAGCGACTGACGGCATACCTGGAGCAGGTCTGCCAGAGCGAAGCGGTCGACATCGAGCCGGGAGTGCTCTCGTTCGTGACCCGGGCCGGCGGTGGCTCGGTCCGGGACTCGCTGTCGGTCTTGGACCAGCTCATCTCGGGCGCAGGCGAAGCCGGTCTGACCTACGAGGGCACAGCCTCGCTGTTGGGCTTCACCGACACCGAGTTGTTGGATGCCGTCGTGGTGGCCGTCGGAGCTGGGGACGCCGCGAGTGTCTTCACGCACGTCGACAAGGTGATGGAGTCCGGGCACGACCCGCGGCGGTTCGTGGAGGATCTTCTGGAGCGCTACCGGGACCTCATCGTGCTGCTGGCCGTGGGGGACCGGGGCGGCGGTCTGCTGCCGGGGGCGCCCCAGGATCAGATCGAGCGCATGCAGCAGCAGGCCCGGTCCCACGGGGCCGCAGCGTTGACTCGCTGCGCTGATGTGGTGAGCCATGGTCTGGCCGAGATGACCGGGGCGGTGTCCTACCGCCTCCTCCTGGAGCTGATCTGCGCGCGGCTGCTGCTGCCCGGGGCCGCGGGCGAGCAGGGGTACGGCGCGAGGTTGGATCGCATCGAGCGCCGGCTCACCGTCGCCAACCAGCCGCCTTCGCCCGGCGCCTCAGCACCACCCGGGCCTTCACCCCGCCCCACCCCAGCGTCCACACCAGCGCCGGTCCCCACACCGACCCACTCATCGTCGCGGTCGACCGCCTCCGAGCCTCAGCGTCCCTCCTCCGAGCCCCCCCTGCAGGAGCCGCCGGAGGACGAGCCGGACGGCTCGGACGCGGGCCGCGCCGAGATCCAGCCCGGTGTGGGCCCGCTCAGCTCGGAACACGGGGACTCAGCGCAAGGGGACTCAGAGCAGGGGGACTCAGAGCAGGGGAACTCGGCGCAAGGGGACTCGGCGTCTGAGGTCTCCGCTCCCGCCGCCTCGGAGCAGTCGCCCTCCGGCGCGGGGGTGTTGGACACCGACGCGATCCGGCGTTCCTGGCCCGAGGTGCTCGACAAGGTCAAGTCGATGCGCCGCGTGACGTGGAGCTTCGTCTCGGTCAACACCAAGATCGTCGACTTCGACGGTCGGCGGTTGTTGCTGCAGATCGGGACGGCCGGCCAAGCGGAGACGTTCCGACGGGGAAACCACGCGGAGGTTGTCCGGCAGGCTCTGATCGAAGCCATCGGGGTCGACACCGTGGTCGAAAGCACCGTCTCGGGAGCCAACGACGGAGCAGGCCCGGCGCAACGACGGCCGCGCACCCGCAACGAACCGGCCACCGAACCGGCCGCTGGGTCGGCTCTTGCCGCCGAGGATCGTGATCGAGGGCCGGCACACGAGCGCTCGTCACGGGGGCAACGCGGTGGGTCCGTTCCGTCTGCGGGCCAGGAGCGGTCCTGGTCGCAGACCGGAGATGTGGGGCCTCCCGCGTGGGCACAGGCGGTATCTCCCGCGCAGGGTGCCCAGGAGGCACCTCCGGTGGCCGCGGCGGAGGCCGTGGCGGGCGCACCGTCGGGGCGCTCCGGCGGGGACATTCCCGCGCAAGACGACGACGACCTGGAGAACTCCACTACGGTGGGCCAGTCCGTGATCGAATCCGTTCTGGGCGGCAAGGTCATCTCCATCGATGACCCCACCCAGCGCTGAAAGGCTCCTCCCATCCTGTACCAGGCTCTGCACGTCACGATCCGGCCGGCCGCGCTCGCGCTCTGGCGCCCGAAGATCATCGGGGCCCAGAACGTGCCGGTGTCAGGCCCGGTGATCCTGGCGAGCAACCACCTCTCGTTTGCCGACAGCGTGGCCATCCCGCTCGTTTCGCCCCGGCAGGTGGCGTTCCTGGCCAAGGCGGAGTACTTCACTGGCACGGGACCCAAGGGGTGGGTGAGTCGGACGTGGTTCACCTCGATCGGTTCTATTCCGGTCAACCGGGACCACGCACGCTCCGCCCAGGAGTCCCTCGACGTGGCGTTGGCGCACCTGCAGAAGGGTGGGGTCTTCGGCATCTACCCGGAGGGCACTCGTTCCCGGGACGGGAGTCTGTACCGCTTCCGTACCGGGGTGGCGTGGCTGGCGTTGCACGCGAATTGCCCCGTGGTGCCGGTCGCCGTGACCGGCACCGACGCGCTGATGCCGGTCGGAGCGAGGTTGCCGCGCGTACGCACGTTCACCGTCGAGTTCGGTGAGCCCCTCGACTTCTCCCAGCGCTACGCCGGCGTGCCCGCGGGCCGAGCCCGTCGCGAGGTGGCGGACGAGATCTACCAGGCCGTCCTGGCGATGAGCGGTCAGGATGAGGCAGGGGAGTTCAACCAGCGACAGGTCGACGTCACCTAGCGAGCCTTCCGGTGCCACGCTCGGGGTGGCGGCGAGGCTCACTCAGCCTGGCCGCATACAGTCGCGGGTGTGTATGAAGGCGTCGTCCAAGACCTTATCGACGAGCTCGGGCGACTTCCCGGGATCGGTCCCAAGAGCGCGCAGCGCATCGCGTTTCACCTGCTGACAGCGGACCCGCAAGACGTGACCAACCTCGCGACCGCACTCACCCAGATCAAGGACCGGGTGCGGTTCTGTGATGTGTGCGGCAACGTGGCCGAGGACGAGCTGTGCCGCATCTGCCAGGACCCCCGTCGGGACCCGTCACTGATCTGCGTGGTCGAGCAGTCGCAGGACGTGGCGGCGATCGAGCGCACTCGGGAGTTCGGCGGGAGGTATCACGTGCTGGGTGGGGCGATCAACCCGATGGGTGGGGTAGGCCCCGACGACCTGCGGATCAAGGAGTTGCTGACCCGACTGGCCGACGGCACGGTCGAGGAGGTCATCATCGCGACGGACCCCAACCTTGAAGGCGAGGCGACCGCGACCTATCTGGCCCGGCTGCTGAAGTCCATCGAGGTGCGGGTCAGCCGCCTGGCGTCGGGGTTGCCGGTCGGCGGCGACCTGGAGTACGCCGATGAGGTCACGCTCGGGCGGGCCTTCGAGGGGCGGCGGCTCATCGAGGCCTGACCGGGCTCGTGTGGCCGGGGCGGAACAGGTGCTCGCCCATCGAGGTGGTAGCCGGAGGCCACGGCGTGCAGCACACTGGGGCGTATGAGCCAGCGCAGGCAGGACGTCCCGGGCGAGCCGCAGATCGACGCTGAGTTGCGGGCCGTGGCCGACGACATGGCCGACGAAGCCCGGACCTACCTTTTGGCGGTGCGGTCGATGGCTCAGGGGGACGCGAGCGACACCGCGCTACCGCTCATCCTGCTGGCCCTGTCACAGATCCAGGTCGCGGGTGCCCGCCTGGGGGCCATGGTGGATATCGTGCCGCGCGAGCGTTTCGAACCCGACGCGGGGCCGGACCTGGATCTGGATGCGGTCCGTGAAGGTCTGGGTTTGCTGCTCACGGGGGTGGACGCCTACGCCGAGGTGGCCGATCCGGTGGTGTCCACCGAGGTGAGCCGGGGCGATATCTCCAACGACCTCACGGCGGTCGCCGCCGACCTGACGCACGGCCTACGCCACTTCGACGCCGGTCGGATCACCGAGGCTCTGTGGTGGTGGCAGTTCAGCTACCTGTCGTCGTGGGGAGAGCGCGCGGCGTCGGCGCTCCGGGCCGTGCTGGCTTTGTTGAGCCACGTGCGTCTGGACATCGACGAGGAAGTGGCAATGGAAGCCGAGATGGCCGCCCTGCATACCGAGCCACCGGGCTTTTCCGACGACGAGGGTCCGACCCCCTGACCGTTGTGCTCGCTTTGTGCGTTGAGGCACAGTGCAACGGAGCGCTTATCGGTCAGCGGGGAGGCGGTCGGGATGACCTTCGGCGAGCTCGTTGGGCGTGGTGTCCGGGTCGATCGGGGCCCCTGAGCGGTAGGTGGCGCGTCCGAGGGTGTTACTGGCCACCGACGACATGATGATGAACCCAGCGATCGCGACCAGCACTTTGATGAGGTCGACCCAGTCCATGCCGACCTCGTTGACGTGGTTGAGGTAGGCCGCCAGGACGATCGCGGGCAGGCCGAGGCCGGTCGCCGGGCTGAGCACGTTGATCCGGCTGAGCGCGTCACCGACTCTGAGCATGGCGACGGCGCTGACCAGCACGCACATCGCCCCACCGATGGCCAGGATCCCGACGATGATCGTCAGCACGGTGTCCATTAGCGCCTTCCTCTCGTCAAGATCCGGGCCAGCGCGACGGTCGCCAAGATGCCGAAGAGCGCGGACACCGAGGCCACATCGAAGAGCACTGCGGTGTCGCGCAGCATGGCGCTGACGATGAAGATGGCGATCGCGCAGAAGTAGATGAGGTCGCTGACGGCAGCGGCGGTGGCCTCGTCCTTCGCAGTGACGAGTCGAATCAGCCCGCATGTGGCAGACAGGGCCAGAATGATGATGGTGGCGACGACGATGAGGGTCATGAGGGACTCTCCGCGTTGCGGCCCCGCGTGGCTCTGAGCAGCTTCGACTCCATCACGTGCAGCTCGTCGAGGAGCTCCGCACGACTGCTGGAGTACATCGAGTGCACGAAGAGGCTGGCTGGCGCGTGGTTTAGCGCCGGTGCGATGCCGATCGTGATGGTGCCAGGGGTGATCGTGATCGAGGAGGCCATGATGGTGATCTCTGAGTCGGTGTCGCAGCGCAGCGGGTACTCCACGATCATCGGGGTCGCGTTCTTGCCGGGGGTGAAGGCGTCGAGCGCGACGGTGACCGTGCCCGTCACGACCTCCCAGGCGATGAACCCGGCGTAGCGAAGGCTGGACAATGGGTGAACTCTCATCCGAGCACCGCCTCGACGTAGGGCTGCAGGTTGAGCAGGTCATCGGCGGCGCGCTGCGCAACCGGGATGAGCAGGCCAGCGGCGAAGAAGAAGACGAGCTGCAGGCACACCAGGAAAGCCCCGGGGGCGGCCACCGCCCAGCGCACCTTCAGGTCCTTGGGGAGTGGCACCCTCTTCGCCCGACCTCCCCGGGGGCTCTCCGGGCGGTAGTTCTCCATGCCCGGACCCCAGAAGACCCCGGACCACAGTCGCTGCATCGCGAAGAGGGTCGCAACGGCAGCCAGACAGATGACCGTGATGAAGACCCATTGCTCCCAGCCACCGGCGTTGGCCGAAGCCTGCAGCAGGCCGATCTTGGCAAAGAACCCCGTGGACGGGGGCAGGCCGACCAGAGACAGCAAGGCGAAAGCGTAGACAGCCGCGATCCACGGGTCCCGTCGCGCGATTCCGGCCAACCGTTCGTAGCGACCACTGCCGTAGGTCTGCTCGATGGCGCCGGAGGTCAGCAACAGCGCAGCCATGGTGACGATGTGGTGGACCATGTAGAAGATCCCCGCCGCCAGGGCGAACTGGCTGAACAGCGCCAGGCCCAACAGGATGTGTCCCACCCCGGCGACCATCTGCCAGGCGAGTGCGCGGCGCATGATGTGCTCACCGAAGGTGCTATAGGCGCCGACCATGATGGTCAGGGCGACCGCGAACGCCAGGATGGGGGCCCAGGGCGCTTCTCCACCGTACGTCGTGGAGTAGATGCGGTAGATCCCGTACAGCGCCACCTTGGTGTGCACGGCGGAGAAGAGCGCCATGATGCCGGCGGAGGTGGCCGGGTAGGTCCGGGGGAGCCAACCGTGCACGGGCGCGACGCCAGCTTTGATCGCCAACGCCAACAGCACGATCGACACGGCGAATCCGACCTTGGGGTCTTCGCCCGCAGCTCCGACCAGCTCGGCAAGGTTCACGGTGCCTGCCGCGGCGTAGACCAGACCCACGCCCACCAACAGGATGGTGCTGGTCAGCAGGTTGACGACGACGAAGAGGCGGCCGATGCCCAGACGTCTCCAGGTGCCGGTGATCGAGATCAGCGCGTAGGACGGCAACAGCATGACCTCGACGAACACGAAGAGGTTGAACAGGTCTCCCGTCAGCAAAGCACCGTTGACCCCCGCGGTCAGCATCAACGCCAGCGGAGGGAGGAAGCGGAACCGGTCCTCTCGCGTCTGGGTCAGGAAGGTCATCGTCACCGTCGTCGTCAGCGAGGTCACGGTGATCATCAGTGCGCTGAAGGTGTCTGAGACCAGTGGGATCGATACCCCACCGGGGAAGGCGCCGATGTTGTGCGCGATGACGGGGGTGCTGCGATGTTCCAGCAGCAGCAGGATCCCGGCCAGCGTGATCAGCCCCGGGATGCCGATCATCAGGGCTCGCTCGACCGCGGGTCGCCGGTAGACCACGAGCACAGCCGCTGCCAGAAGGGGCAGGACAACAAGAAGCGACAGCAGAGATGGGTTCATCGGTCGTGGAACTCCCCGGTGTCCGGCATCCGCTTCGTGTCGTCATTGTGGCCTATGACGGCGAGCGTGAGCATGAAGATCGTGACGGCCAGCGTGATGACGATGGCGGTCAGCACGAAGGCCTGAGGCAGCGGGTCAGCCGCCACCTCGACCGGAGTGCGATCCGCGAGCGGCTCACCGCGGAAGGAGCTGACCCCGGTCATGAGGAGGATCAGGTTTGCTGCGTGACTCACCAAGGCAAGGCCGAAGATGATCCGCACCATGCCTCGCTGGAGCATGAGGTAGACGCCGCCGGTGACCAGCACCCCGATCGTGATGGGAAGAATCATCGGGGTGTCCGCTCTCGTGAGGTTCGCGAGCCGTCGGTCCGTTCACGGGGAGGCTTGCGTCCCGAGGCCAGGAAGTTCGTGTTGCGGCTGGGACGGAAGGGGAGGTTTTCCTCGCCGGGGTGTTCGCCACGCACCGTCTCCATCGGACCGGGCACCTCACCCTCCACGCTCTGGTCGGCGCGCTCGCGGGTGCCCTCGTCGGTGCCTTCGGCGGCCCCCAGGAGGTTGAAGGCAGCCATCACCAGGCCGAGCACGGCCGCATACACGCCGAGGTCGAAGATCATGGCCGAGGTCCACTTCTGTCCGAGGAACTCCCCGTGCAGGGGCTCTAGGAACGACCCCTTGGCGATGAGCCCCCAGATCCCGGTGCCGAGAGCCAACAGGACCCCAACCGCGATGAGTGTCACCGGGGCCTTGGGTGGGCCCACCGGGTGGTCACGCGAGGAGGCAAGGTAGATCAAGGCCACGACGGCTGAGCCAACCAGGGCGGCGATGAAACCCCCACCGGGGGAGTTGTGTCCCCGCCAGAACAGGATCGCCGAGATGACGACGAGCAAAGGGATGGTCAGCCGGACCAGCAGCTGCAACGGGATGGCGTTGCCCCAGGCCTCACGCATCGCGGTGGACGCCGTCGAGCCGGGAGCGCGCAGCGGGACGTCCGGTTCGGACACATAGTTGTGATCGGCGCTGGGTCCCGGGTCCAGGTAGCGGTCGCGCACCGTCGACAGGACCGCGATCAAGGCCACGCCGGCCATCCCCAGCACGGTCAGCTCACCCAGGGTGTCCAAAGCCCGGAACTCGACCAGGATGGTGTTGACGATGTTGTCCCCGCCACTCTCGATTGGGGCCTCGTTGAGGTAGTACTCCGCCACCGCGGGACGTTCACGCCGTCCCGTCAGCACCCATACGGCGACCCCGGCCGACACCCCGCTCACGATCGCCAGACCTGCCGCGGCCGTGTTGCCGAATCGCGGACCGCGGCCGAAGCGCAGCGGCAGCTTCTGGAGCACGAGCATGATCATCAACACCGTGAGTGCCTCGACCAAGAGCTGGGTCAGTCCAACGTCCGGCGCGCCGAGGGCGAAGATCTGGACCGTTACCGCGATACCCACGGCGGACAGACCCACCGTCGCGGCCAGCCGGGAGTCCGACAGCGTCGCGCCGATCACGCCACCGAGCACCACGATGAGCACCACCGCGTCGATGGGCTGGGTGAGTCCCGGCTGCTGAGGAGCCAGCCCCGAGGACTGCCACACGGCGATGCTGCCACCGAGCAGCACGGCGCTCAGCACGACCAACTGAGCAGCCACGTGGCGGGTCGGGTTGTTGGCCGCCACCAGCAGGGCCAGTTTGGTGCCGAAACGACGATGCCCCTTGATGATCCTGCCGAGCATCCAGGGGCCGTCGACGTTCAGCGAGTCATGCTCGATGAAGGCACGCAACCGGGTGCGGTTCATGATGATGACGATGCCGGCGACGATGATGAGGAAGGACAGCAACAGCTCGAAGTTGAAGCCGTGCCACAGTGCGAAGTGGACCTCGTGTTCGACCTCACCCTCAGGCAGGGCGGCCTCGACCGCATGCTGGATCGGAGTGTCCAGGATGCCGACCCCCAAAGCCAGCGGCAGCCCGACGAAGATCGGCAGCGCGGCCGGGATCAGCAATGACGGTGGGGCCTCGTGCACCGTGATATCGGTGCGGGTGCCGTCCACGAACCCGCCGAACACGATCTTGGCGCAGTAGGCGAAGGTCAACACGGCACCGCCAGCGGCTCCGAACAGCGCCAACCACCCCACGAACTCCGGCCCGGGTGCCTCCTGCATCGAGACGAAGATCTCTTCCTTGGAGACGAACCCGAGCATGGGCGGGATCCCGGCCATCGACGCGCAACCGAGCACGACGGCACCGAAGGACCAGGGCATGGCCCGATACAGCTCGGGTAGTCGCCGCATGTCGCGGGTATGCGCTGCGTGGTCGATGACGCCGACCATCATGAACAACCCGGACTTGAACAACGCGTGCGCGATCGTATGCAGCATCGCCGCGGCGATGGCTTCTTCGGTCCCGATACCGATCGTGGCGACGATCAGACCCAGCTGGCTGACCGTGGAGTAGGCCATCAGCTTCTTGAGGTCGGTCTTCTGCGCCGCGAACCAGGCCGCCATCGCGCCGGTGAAGAGGCCGACGAAGATCAGCGTGTAGTTCCACAGCGGGGTCGCATGGAAGGCGGGACTGAAGCGCAGCAGCAGGAAGATGCCGGCCTTCACGACGGCCGCAGCGTGAAGGTACGCGCTCACGGGAGTGGCGGCGGCCATGGCATCGGGCAGCCACACATGGAACGGGAACTGGGCGGACTTCGTGAACGCGGCCGTCAGGACCAGCACCGCCATCGCGGTGGTGAAGCCCGCATCCTCGGTCCACACCGGGTCGGCCAAGGCTTCGGTGACCGAGGTGGTGCCGGTGCGCGCGATGATCGAGACCACCGCCGCCAGGAACGTCAGGCCGCCGATGAAAGTGATGGTCAACGTCCGCAGGGAAGCCAGCTCACCGCCATACCCGGATCGAGCGATCAGCAGGAATGACGCAAGCGAGGTCAGCTCCCACGAGATGAAGAGCAGCACCATGTCGTCGGCCAACACCAGGCCGACCATCGACAACGTGAAGGCACACATGGTCAGGTAGAAGCTGAGGTTGCGGCCGTCCTCCAGGTAGCGCGCGGAGTAGACGAACACCACCGCGCCGATGAGCAGGGCGATGAAGGTGAAGATCACCCCGATGCCGTCGGCCTGTAGTGCGAAGTTGACGTTCAGGGACTCGACCCACGAGACCGAGTACGTCGTCTCCTCGCCACGCATGGCCCGGGTCGCTGCCGGCAGGAATGCTGCTGCGGAGAGGAGATAGATGCCGGCCAGGGGGTAGCCCGCGTCTCGACCCAGGTATCGCGTGCAGGGGGCCGCCGCCGCAACAGCGACGACGAGCAGCAGCATCGTGAAGAGCAAACTCATCGAAGGGGCAGCCTTGCCCAGAGCTTGGCCGTGACGGGCCGAGACTGCGGGGGGCTTGGCATGCGCCGGAGTCTAGCAACGACGAGGCCACCTTTCGCCAGGCCAGGTTGGCCCCAGCTCGCCCCGCGCCACCGATAGTCGACCCGACACCACCCACCGAGGGGAGTCAGGCGACGGCCGGGAAAAGTCGTGAATGCGCCGGAGAATCGGAGTTGACCTTCGCGAGTGTTTGCTGAGGTATTCCACGTGACCGACGTACCATCGCGCCACGAGAACCGCGCGGGTTTCTCACGAGTTCGATCACGAGGGGTATTCATGAATGCTGTTCAGTCGCGTCTTCTCGCCGTCACAGGGGTGGTGGCTGTGTGTCTAGCCCCTACCACTGCCCTGGCGAGCGTGACCTCCGCCGTGGCGGTCCAGGCTCAGGACGACGCGGAGGAGACAGCCCGTCCCGGGGGGGACGAGGCGGCGGAGACCGCCGGTCCCGGGGAGGATGAGGCGGAGGTCACCTCCCGGCCGGTGCTCGAGACCGAGGCCGAGGCTGGGGAGGGTGAGGGACCGGACGAGGGGGCGGACGAGTTCGACGAGGACTTCGACATCCCGGCCGCGGACCCGACCTTCTGGGAGGACGTCCTCACTGACGAGGGTTTCGTCAACGTCTCGTGCGCTTTCGACTCGGTGAGCTCCACGATCTTCGAGCTGAACGACGAGCCGCCCGCCGGCACCGGATGGTTGCTCTTAGTGGCTCTTGCCGACCTCGATGAGCAGAATGGAATCTACGACATCTTCGACCAGCCCTACCCCGGTGAGGCCTTTTCGCTTGTGGACGAGAACGACGTAGAGCTGACCCTGTCGGGCATCGTGTTGTGTGCGGCAGATATCGAAGCGAGTAACGGCGACTCCGAGGCGATCGTCGATGACCTGGGCGGCACCGGTGGAGAGGTCGTCCCTGCCGTAGTCACACCGGGACCGACGGTGGAGACCGACGTGCCCGGGGACAGTCAAGGGCGTGCACCTGCGGCCGCAGGTCTCGGCGCTGCTCTGCTGGCCGCGGTCCTCTTCGCCGGTCGGCGGATGCGCTTCACCCGCTGACGACTTCGTCCCCTACGGATGAGGCCCCGTCACCCAGCTGGATGACAGGGCCTCATCAGCACAATGTCGGGGTGACAGGATTTGAACCTGCGACCTCGTCGTCCCGAACGACGCGCGCTACCAAACTGCGCCACACCCCGTGGCCGCACCCAGCGGGTGCGCAGCGTCGGTCACGATATCCCACGGCTGACCTCGTGACCGAATCGGTGCGGCCATCGGGTTCCGTCGGGCTCCGATGGCTACGGCGTCAGGGTCAGGAGCGTCGCTTCGGGGCGGCACGCCAACCGGAAGGGCGAGTAGGGGGAGGCGCCCAGACCGGCGGAGACGTGGAGGTATGCCGCGTCACGGGGCGGCGTGTCGTGCGTCGGTGTGGCCTGGGCCAGTCCCGCTCCAGGCCACCACCGGGATAGGCCCTTGGCGCGGCGGGTGTCGAGATCGCAGTTGGTCACCAGCGCGCCATACCCCGGCACGCACACCTGGCCCCCGTGGGTGTGTCCAGCGATCAGGAGCTTCGCGCCGTCCGCGGCCATCGGATCGAGGACGCGCCGATAGGGAGCGTGAAGAACGCCGATGGTCAGGTCGGCGTCGGGTGCGGCTGGTCCGGCGACGCGGTCGTAGTGGTCGTAGCCGATGTGGGGGTCGTTGACCCCCACGATCTCCAGATCCGCCCCGGCGATACGGAGACGGAGCCGTTGGTGCATCGCGCTAAGCCAGCCGGATCGCTCGAACCCGTCGACCAAATCCTGGGTCGGCAGACGTTTCGGCGTCATGGCTTCACCGCGGCGGTGACTCTGGGTGAAGTAGCCCAAGGGATTTTTCACCGTAGCGGGGAAATAGTCGTTCGACCCGAGCACGAAGACTCCGGGCTTGTCGAGCAAACGCCCGTAGGCGTCCAGCACGGCGGGCACCGAGTCCTCGTGGACCATGTTGTCGCCGGTGCTGACCACCAGGTCGGGCTCGAGGTCGGCCAACCCGCGCAGCCACTTTGCGCGGTAGGTCTGACGAGGGTGCAGGTGCAGGTCGGTGACGTGCAGGATGCGCACGGGGTCCGCACCTGCGGGAAGTACGGGCACCGTGACCTTCCGCAAGGCGAACGCACGAGGCTCGACCACGGTGCTGTAGCCGAGCACGCCCAGGCCCAGACCGAACGGGCCCGCTGTCAACGCGGCAGCGGAGCGTAGCGAAGGCACCGAGCGAGCATGTCAGAGATATCTGTGGGGATGAGGCATCGCGGGTGCAAGACTGCCGGAATGAGTGAGCAGACGTCCGGCCTGAAGGCGACCTTGCGCAGCGACCTCACGGAGTCGATCCGGGCGAGAGACGCCGTGCGTTCCAGCACCCTGCGGATGACCTTGACCGCCATCAGCAACGCCGAGGTGGCCGGCAAGATCCACCGAGACCTCAGCGAGGACGAGGTCGTGGCGGTGGTGGCCAAGGAGGCCAAGAAGAGGCGTGAGGCATCCACGGCGTACGCCGAGGCTGGGCGACCCGAACTGTCCGAGGCCGAAGACGCGGAGCTGGCGGTCCTCGGAGAGTACCTACCGGCCCAGCTCGACGACGCAGAGCTCGACGTCCTGGCCGTTCAAGCCGTTGCCGACGCGGGAGCGACCTCGATGGCCCAGATGGGCCAGGTGATGAAAGCCCTCCAGCCGAAGGTGGGAGGCCGAGCCGAGGGCGGGCGAGTCGCCGCCGCCGTGAGGCGAGCTCTGGGCTAGCCGTCGTCCTGGTCGAGGTCGGCGAAGAAACCGCCCTCTCCGTCGCCGTCCCCGGATCCCGCTTGGCCGGCAGAGTTACCGGGACCGTTGGAGATGAACACCTTCACCGGTGATCCGGCCTTCACCTCACGGCCCGCTCCCGGCACGGTGTAGAGCACCGTCCCCGGCGCCTGAGACGAGGCTGTGGGCTGTCGCACGGCGGTTAGACCTTCGTTACCGAGAGTGGCGATCGCGTCCTCGACGTCGTCACCGCGCACGGAGGGCACCGGGACATTCTCGCCGTTCATGATCTTGGAGGAGGGCTCCTCGAACTCCTCCACCGAGTCGTCCTCGAGCGCGACCGACATCATCTCCTTCCACATCGGCGCACCGAGTTTGGAGCCGTAGAGCTGGCCCTCGATGAAGCGGTCGCCCAACGTGATGTCCGCCAACCGCCCGGAGTAACGCTTGCTGCCGGAGGGGTCCCCGATCCAGACGGCGGTGGAGATCTGCGGGGTGTAACCGGCGAACCAGGTGTGAACCGAACCATCCGCAGTACCCGTCTTGCCGCCTGCGGGCTGGCCGCTGTCCAGCACCGCACGGAAGCCGGAACCCTGCAGATCGACAACCCCCTGCATCAGCTCAGCGACGCCTGCAGCGACGTCGGGATCCACGACCTGCTCGCACTCGGCGACCTTCAAGGGAAGCTCGTCACCGTTGGAGTCGGTGATCTTGGCCACGGGGACCGGGGGACAGTACGTGCCGCCGGAGGCGAGCGTGGCGTAGGCGCTGGCCACGGTGAGGGGTGAGGCGTCGTCGGCCCCGAGGACGTAGGTCGGCGGGTTGTTCCGGTTGCCGGCACCATACTCATCGCCGTCCCCGCTGTTGAGTCCCAGTCGCGCCATGGTGTCTCGGATCTCACACGTGCCCACCTGCGAGGCCAACGTGGCGAAAGCGGTGTTCACGGACGACGCGGTGGCCTCGCGCATCGTGATCGTGGGCGTGAAGTTCGCGCCCTCCGCGTTCCGGACCGCCCAATACGGCTCGCCGATGGTGCACTCGGGATCGAAGTCGTCCTTGAAGAAGATCCCGGCTGGGCTGACGTTTCCGCTGGGTGACTTGGGGTTGTTGGGATTGTTGATCCACACGTTGTTGGAGTCAACCCTGCCGGGGGCACGCACGGACAGAGTCGTCTCCACCGGCATCCCTTCCTCCAAAGCTGTCACCAGGCTGAAGGCCTTAGCGATGGAGCCGATCTGGAAGCCGTCTCCGCCGCCGTAGCGCTTGTCCACGCTCCAGTTCAACGAGGTCTCGCTGATCAGGTCATCCGAACCCTGGTTGGAGTAGTCGGAGGACTGTCCCAACGCCAGGACCTTGCCTGTGCCGGGCTCCACCATGGCGGCGGCGGACCCGAGCTCGTACTCGTTCCCCGGCGGCACCGACTCCGAGGTGACCTGGTGGATCTCTTCGTACAGCTCGGGCTCGAGGGTCGTCTCAATGGTGAACCCGCCGGTGTTGAGGTTGGCGCGCCGTTCGTCCTGGGTTGCCCCCAGGGCATCGTTCTGCAGCAGCCAGTTGGTGACGTAGTCGCAGAAGTAGGGGTACTGACTGTTCAGGCAGGTCTGCTGACTATCGGTGATATCGAGCTCGATATCGGAGTCGCGGGCTTCCTTCCATTCCTCCTCGGTCACCATGTCCTGGGCGTACATCTTGTCCAGCACCACGTTGCGCCGGGCCAAGGACGACTCCGGGTTGTTCACCGGGTCCGTCACCGAGGGGGCTCGCACCACCCCAGCCAGGGTGGCGGCCTGCTGCAGGTTCAAGTCTTCGGCTTTCACCCCGAAGTAGTGTCGGGCCGCCGCCTCCACTCCGTAGGCGCGGTCGCCGTAGTAGGCAAGGTTGAGGTAGCCCTCCAGGATCTGGTCCTTGTTGAGCCGATCCTCCAGTGTCACCGCATACTTCAGCTCCCGCAGCTTGCGCACGTAACCTTCGGTGCCGCTACGGGCTAGCAGCGCTTGCTGGGCTTCGGCGTCCCCTTCGCGTTCCGCCTGCGCGGCCAAGGTCAGCTTCACGTACTGCTGCGTCAGGGTCGAGCCTCCCTGGGTGTCGTCCGTCGTCGCGTTGGTGACCAAAGCGCGCCCCAGGGCCTTGGGATCGACCCCGCCGTGCTCCATGTAGCGCTCGTCCTCGATAGCGATCTGCGCCTGCTGCATGACCGGGGCGATGTCGTCCAGTCCGACGATGATGCGGTTCTCGTCGGCCGGCGTCGCTATCAACGACCCGTTGGCGGCCTCGATGCGGGACTGCTGCGCAAGCGGCTTGGAGTCAAGGTCCCCGGGCAGCTCTTCGAAGAGGCCCACCCCTTCGCGCGCTGCGCTGCCGGCTGTACCCACGACGGGCAGGAGTAAGCCGGCGCCGAGGAGTCCCATCAGCACCGAGATCGCGACGAAGGCCCCGAGGAGAGAGGTCACTTTCGCCAGAGTTGTCGCAACACGCATACACCAAGGCTACGGGGCGAACCTTAAAGCGCCGTGAACGCGAGGCGGCACTGCGTCGCCGCCGTGCCCGAGCCCGTGAAGACTTGGCTACGCTGGCCGACATGACCACTTGGGAATACGCCACCGTGCCTTTGATCGTCCACGCCACCAAGCAGATCCTGGACCAGTGGGGTCAGGACGGGTGGGAGCTGGTGCAGGTGGTGCCCGGCCCCGACGGTGGGTCGAACCTGGTCGCCTACCTGAAGCGCGAGAAGTGACCCGATGACCACCTCCGCGGTGGAGCAGCGGCTGCAGGACCTGGGGTATGTCGTGCCGCAGGTTGCAGTGCCGGTGGCGGCGTACGTCCCCGCACTGCGGCAGGGCGACCTCATCTTCACCAGCGGCCAGCTGCCGTTCGTGGAAGGCTCGCTGCCCGCCTCAGGCAAAGTGGGTGACGGTCCCGACCAGGTCAGTGCCGAGACCGCCAAGGACTGCGCACGACTCTGCGCCCTTAACGCGATTGCGGCCGTGAAGTCGGTCGTCGGTGACTTGGATCAGGTCGAGCGCGTGGTCAAGGTGGTCGGGTTCGTGGCCAGCGACCCGTCGTTCACCGGCCAACCCGGGGTCATCAACGGCGCGAGCGAGCTGCTGGGTGAAGCCTTTGGCGTAGCCGGGGTGCACGCCCGATCTGCCGTAGGCGTCTCCGTCCTACCCCTGGACAGCCCGGTGGAGGTCGAGATCGTGGTCGCCATGCGGATCTCTGGCTGAGGAGCACAGACCCGGTGAGCACGACTCATCGCGACTTCGACCTCGGCCGAGGGGCCTTGGCTCCTACGGCCGAAGCCGCGTACCGGTGGCTCGGGACACCGCCCGAGGCCCGGACCATCGCGCGGCCACGGCGTGCAGCCAGCGTCCTGCTGCTCCGCGACGGACTTTCGGGGATCGAGGTCTTCATGCAGGAGCGGGTGTCCTCGATGGCCTTTGCTCCGGGGATGTGGGTCTATCCCGGGGGGAGTGTGGACCCCTCCGACACTGCGGATCTGCCCGAGGGTGCCCGTGACGGTCGCGGCGACGAGATGGAGATCCCACGTCGTGCTGGGGTGCGTGAGGTCTTCGAAGAGTGCGGGATCCTCTTCGCCGGCTCGGGGCCCGACGACGTGCTGCAAGACCTGAGTGCCAAGGGCTGGGCGACCTACCGTGCGGCGCTGGTGGCTCGCTCCATCTCCTTCGCCGAGATGCTGCGACGCGAGGGTCTGGTGATGCGGTCCGATCTGCTGCAGCCGGTGGGCCGATGGGTCACCCCCGAGTGCGAGCCCCGGCGGTACGACACCACCTTCTGGGCTGCGAAAGTGCCGCCGGGGCAGGGGGCCGATGGACGCACCACCGAGGCATCGACCAGCGCCTGGGTCGAGGCGTCAACCGCGGTCCGTCGACACGCGCAGGGTCCACCGACCCTGATGCCGCCCACGGTGGTCCTGGCCGAGCAGGTCGCTCGCTGCGCCACGGTGGCGGACTACCTGGCGACTCCTCGTACGGTGACGGCCGTTCGCCCTGAGCCGGTCCTGCTCGCCGCAGAGCCGGGGGGGCGGGTGGTCATGCGGGCTCCGATCGACGAGCACGGCAATTCGGTCCAGGACGAGGCGCTCGCCCCCCAGGCGGCAGACTGAGCGGTATGCCGTCTGCTCGCGCTTCTGATGACCCGGCGTGGACCGGTGGATCGACCAGCGAGCGCGCGTGGTGCCAGTTGTGTCCCAACCCTTCGCCGATGACCCTCGACGGCACCAACACCTGGATCCTCACCGAGCCCGGGGCGGAGCAGTCGATCGTCGTCGATCCCGGCCCGTTGGACGAAGGGCATCTGCAACGGGTCCGCGAGCACGTCAACAGCATCGGTTCCCGGGTCGGGCTCACTCTGCTGACCCACCGACACGACGACCATGCCCAGGGCGCCGACCGTTTCCGGGAGCTGACGGGCGCGCCGGTCCGGGCGATCGGCGCTGGACACGACGACCTCGACGACGGAGACCATCTGAAGGTGGGCGGGCTGGAGTTGATGGTGGTCAGCACGCCCGGCCACACGGCGGACTCGATCAGCTTCCTGCTCCCCGCCGAGCAGACCCTGCTGACCGGCGACACCATTCTCGGCCGTGGGAGCACCGTGGTTGCCCACCCCGACGGCCAGCTCTCGGCATACCTGGAGTCCTTGGAACGACTCCGGCGTCTGACCTCGTCCCAGCAGGTGACGGCGCTCGCCCCAGGACACGGGCCGACCCTCAAGGATGCCGAAGCGGCCGTGGCGGGCTACCTCGAGCACCGAGCTGAAAGGTTGGACCAGGTTCGTGCTGCGGTCGACGTCCACCGCAGCACGACGGCGCGAGCGGATCGCGGGCCGGGGCGGGAGCAGGACCTCGCCGATGCCGTGGTGCGGATGGTCTACGTGGACGTGCCTCGCGAGGTGTGGCCGGCAGCGCGGCGCAGCGTCCTAGCGCAACTGGAGTACTTGGGCCTAGCCTGACCCTCCGGCGCCGACCGAGCCGCACCTGAGGAAGCTGCGGAACGAAAGGATCTGGCGAGCCCGTGTCTCTAGCGAGCGCGGCGGGTGAGCCGGTCGATGTCGACCAGGGTCACGGCCTTGGCGCCGAGGACCAGCCAGCCCCGCGCAGCGAAGTCGGCGAGGGCTTTGTTGACCGTCTCGCGTGAGGCACCGACCAGCTGGGCCAATTCCTCCTGTGTGAGGTCGTGGCGCACGCGCACGCCTTCCTCGTCGGGTTGACCGAAGCGACCGGACAAGTCCAGCAGGGCCTTGGCCACCCGGCCGGGCACGTCCGTGAAGACCAGGTCGGATAGGCCTTCGTTGGTCCGGCGCAGACGTCGGGCCAGGCCGGCCAGCATCTGCATGGCTACTTCGGGGTGGTCGGCGATGAAGGTGCGGAGGTCCTTGTTGTGCAGGCCGATGAGGTCGGTGTCGTTGACCGCCGTGGCGCTGGTCAGCCGCGGACCGGGGTCGAACAAACTGAGCTCACCGAACATCTCGCCCGGCCCGAGCACCGAGAGCAATGACTCACGGCCGTCCGGGCTGGTCCGTCCCAGCTTCACCTTCCCGCTGGTGATGACGTAGAGGGAGTCCCCCCGGTCACCCTCGTGGAAGATCTGCCGGCCCTTCGGGAAGTGTCGCTCCGACATGGAATCGATGAGCCGCTCCGCCGCCCCCTGGTCCAGAGCAGCGAACAACGGCGCCTGCATCACGACCTGTTTGTCCACGCCCGTCATCTTGCCACCAATGTGACGGTTGCGGCAGGGGCGAACCGCGGGCACGTAGGCTCCCTCGAGTGGAGATGTCTACATCGGAGCGCACCGAGACCGACCTGGCCAGGACCCGTCGGGCGCGCAAGATGTATCGGACGCTGAGCGAGCGCTACCCCGATGCGCACTGCGAGCTCGACTTCCGCAGCCCCTACGAGCTATTGGTCGCCACCGTGCTGTCGGCGCAGACCACGGATGTGCGGGTCAACTCGATCACCCCGGTGCTCTTCCAGCGGTATCCCGACGCGCAGGCCCTGGCCGCGGCCGATCGTGACGATCTCGAAACCATCGTCAAGCCCACGGGATTCTTCCGGGCCAAGTCCACCTCGTTGCTCAAGCTCGCTGCCGACCTCATCGAGCGCTTCGAGGGGGAGGTGCCGTCCCGGTTGTCCGACCTCACGACGCTGCCGGGGGTCGGTCGCAAGACCGCCAACGTGGTCTTGGGCAATGCCTTCGGGGTCCCCGGCATCACTGTCGACACCCACTTCGGCCGACTAGTCCGGCGTTTCGCGTGGACCGACCTGGAGGACCCGGTCAAGGTCGAGCACGCGGTCGGTGAGCTGGTGCCGAAGAAGGAATGGACGCAGCTGTCCCACGTCCTGATCTTCCATGGGCGACGGATCTGCCACGCGCGCAAACCGGCCTGCGGTGTGTGCCCTGTGGCCTCGATGTGCCCTTCCTACGGGGTGGGCGAAACCGATCCCACTCGCGCCGCGGCGTTGGTCAAGGTCGGCCCCCCACGGTGACCACGCAGTCCGACCCACCACCGTGGCTCCACGCCCTGGTCGAGCGCGTCGATGGTCGGCCGGCCGAGTGGTTCAGCCGGTTGACGCCCCCGCCCGGAGGAGGGCGTCGTGAGTCGGCGGTCCTGATGATGTTCGGTCCGGGGCCCCGAGGCACCGAGGTGGTGCTGACCGAGCGTGCCCACACCATGCGATCGCATCCGGGGCAGGTGTCCTTCCCTGGGGGTGGCCGCGAGCCGAACGACACCGGAGCCGCCGCCACCGCTCTGCGCGAGGCTCAGGAGGAGATCGATCTCGACCCTGCAGGTGTGCGAGTCCTGGCTGAGCTGCCCGCCCTGCATATCCCGGTCAGTGGGTATGACGTCACGCCGGTGCTCGCGTGGTGGCAACGGCCCGGAGTGATCCGGGTGCGCGAGCCGGCTGAGGTGGAGCAGGTCCTGCGCGTTCCCGTGCGTGACCTCCTCGACCCGAGGCAGCGTTTCCGGGTGCGCCATCCCAGTGGGTACACCGGACCCGCCTTCGAGGTCGGCGCGATGGTGGTGTGGGGCTTCACCGCCGGGTTGCTGGACCGAATCTTCGAGATGGCGGACCTGACGCGACCGTGGGACGCGAGTGTGGTGCGCGAGGTGAGCTAGAACCTTCGGGGCCGAGACCTGCTAGGCGGAAGCCTTGACGGCGGCCACGGTCTCCTGGGCGTTCGCGATGGTCTTCTCAGGCTTGCCCTTCACCTTGCCGACCTGGCCCTTGCCCAGCACCGCCAAGATCCCCGCGACGACGAACAGCACACCGGCCACGATCAGCAGGCCGGCCCAGACGGGCAACCAGATAGCGATGACCCACGCGAGCCCGAGCAGCAGCAACCCGAAGCCGTAGGCACCCAGGACCCCGGCGCCGGCGAACATTCCCGCGCCTTTGCCCGCGTGCACGACGTCGTTCTTGATCTCGACCTTGGCGAGCTCGACTTCGCTGCGGACGATGGCCGACACGTCGGCCGACGCATCGGCAATGAGTTGACCGATGGTGCGCTCGTCGTTGGGTGAGGGCTCCTGCGTTGTAGACATGCGCAGAACTGTATCTCCTCGATTGGCCCAGCGCAGAGCAGACGGGCGGGAGCAGCGGTCGAGTTCACACGTGTCAGTGACGGCGGATAGCCGACGGCCCGGAGGGCACAAAGTATTGGTGCCCACCCGGCACCCCCTGTTAGTGCCGGGTGGGCACCTGCCGACTACCCGGTCCCGTGACAGCCAGGGGCAGGCGCGCTATAAACGCGTAGCCGCGTCGACAACCTCAATCATGCCCGGTCGCAGGTGACGAGTGACTCAGTTTTCAGTCAAGTTTTGGCAAAACTTTCGGCTACTCGCTCGACAGCCCCTGCTTGATCTTGTCCATCACCGTCGAATCGGCCAGCGTGGTCACGTCGCCCACCTCCCGGTCTTCGGCAACGTCCTTCAGGAGTCGCCGCATGATCTTGCCGGATCGGGTCTTCGGGAGCTCGGCCACGATCATCACCTGCCGCGGCCGCGCGATGGCACCGATCTCGCCGGCGACGTGGCTGCGCAGCTCGGCAACGATGTCGGCGTGGTCGTCATCCTTGTCGGCGCTGGCGCTGGCAGCTTCCGAACGCAGGATGACGAAGGCACACACCGCTTGCCCGGTCATGTCGTCGGTCGCGCCGACGACGGCTGCTTCGGCCACGGAGGGGTGGGAGACCAGGGCCGACTCGATCTCGGTGGTGGACAGCCGGTGTCCGCTGACGTTCATCACGTCATCGACGCGACCGAGCACCCAGATGTTGCCCTCCTGGTCCTTCTTTGCACCGTCTCCGGCGAAGTAGGTGTCGGGGAAGCGTGACCAGTACGTATCGGCATACCGCTGCTCATCGCCCCAGATCCCGCGCAACATCGACGGCCACGGCTCGGTGATGACCAGGTAGCCACCCGAGCCGTCGGGCACGGACTCGCCGGCCTCGTTGACGACATCGACACGGACTCCGGGTATGGCGAGCTGGGCCGAGCCGGGACGGGTCGGGGTCACACCGGGCAGCGGGCTGATCATGATCGCTCCCGTCTCGGTCTGCCACCAGGTGTCGACGATGGGGCACCGGTCGCCACCGATCACCCGGCGGTACCACATCCAGGCCTCCGGGTTGATCGGTTCCCCGACCGACCCGAGCAGCTTGAGAGAAGAAAGGTCGAACTCGGCCGGAATCTGCTCGCCCCACTTCATGCAGGCGCGGATCGCGGTGGGTGCGGTGTAGAAGATCGTCACCCCCAGGTCCTGCACGATCTCCCACCACCGTCCCTGGTGTGGGGTGTCGGGCGTGCCCTCATACATCACCTGAGTGGCTCCGAGAGCCATCGGGCCGTACACGATGTAGGAGTGACCGGTCACCCAGCCGACGTCGGCGGTGCACCAGTAGACGTCGGTCTCGGGGTGGATGTCGTGCACGTACTTGCTGGTGAACGCCGACTGGGTGAGGTAGCCCCCCGTCGTGTGGAAGATGCCCTTGGGTTTGCCGGTGGTGCCGGAGGTGTAGAGGATGAAGAGCGGGTGCTCGGAGTCGAAGGCCTCGGCCTCGTGGGTCGGGTCGGCAGCTTCCAAGGCCTCGTGCCACCAGACGTCCCGTCCCTCGTGCCAGTCCACTTCACCCTTGGTCCGCTGCACGACCAGCACGGTCTGCACGGTGCTCTGCTCGTCGATGGCCGCATCGACGGCCGGCTTGAGAGACGAAGCCTTGCCCTTGCGGTATCCACCGTCCGCGGTAATCACGACCTTGGCCTCGGCGTCAGCGATGCGCGCCCTCAGTGCAGAGGCGGAGAAACCGCCGAAGATGACCGAGTGAGCAGCACCGACGCGGGCGCAGGCCAGCATGGCCACCGCCGCCTCGGGCACCATGGGCAGATAGATGGCCACTCGGTCGCCGGCTTCCACACCCGCGTGCACCAGGGCGTTGGCTGCACGCTGCACCTGCTCGTGCAACTCGGCATACGTGATGTCCTGGGTGTCTCCCGGCTCCCCCACGAAGTGCAGCGCGACGCGATCCCCGTGCCCGGCCTCGACGTGTCGGTCCACACAGTTCACGCTGGCGTTGAGCTTGCCTCCCGTGAACCACGAGGCCACTGGAGCCTGCGACCAGTCGAGGGCCTCCTCGAAGTCGGTGTCCCAGGTCAGGAGGTCACGAGCCTGGTCTGCCCAGAAGCCGACCCGGTCCGCGGCGGCAGCGTCGTAGAGCGCCTGCGTGCCGTTGGCTTGGGCCACGAAGTCCTCACTCGGGGTGAAGAGCCGCTCTTCGTGGGACAGATTGGACAGCGTTTCCTCGGCCACAATGCCTCCTGGGTGGAATGGGGATCGACTCCTACAGCCAACAACGTGTCGGGGGTTTCAGCAAGGGGGAGGATGGGCGGGTGAACCCGACTGTGAGACCCGAGCGGTTGACCGACTTGATGGCTCTGCCCGGAGTGGCCGACGCCGTCGCGGCCGCACGCACCTCGTGCGAGGAGCTGCGCTGGCATCCGGCTCTGCGGCGTCGAATTCCTGAGGCGGCCGCCGAGTCGCGGGTGCGGGGTGCGGCTGCCAGTGCCGCTCTGGAGGGAGCGGAGGTGGCCGGGACACGCCTCAGCCTGCCGCTGGTGCGCGACGTCATGCGTGGAGCCCAGAAGTCCCCCGCCCAGCCCGACCCCGTGTGGCGAACGGTGATGTCCGCGGTCCAGGTGACCGCGGCCGGTGAGGAGGTGAACACCCGCGCGTTGGCCGCCCCGGTCCAGGTGCTTTCGCGGCTGCATGTCGCGGCCGGTGCTGCGCTGTTGCCTGCGGCTCAGGTGGGTCGTCCCCGGTTGGACAGCGAAGCGTGCGGGGAATGGACAGAACTCGGCAGCCCCCCGTCCCAGATCGAGATGCGGCAGCGTCTGGCTGGGATCGCGGACCTGCTCACGGCGGTTCGAGGAGGAGAGGCTCCGGTCTTGCTGCTCGCTGCGTTGGTGCACGCCGAGCTGGTGGCGACCCGGCCCTTCGTGGCGGGCAACGCCCTGGTGGCCCGAAGTCTGGAGCGGATCGTGCTCCAGCTCGGGGGATTGGATCCGACGGGGGTCGCCGTGATCGAGGCCGGGCACGCCGCGGCGAACGGCACGGCCTACCGTGGGGCGATGACGGCCTACGTGCAGGGCGGTTCGGGTGGGGTGGGGCTGTGGCTGGTGCACTGCGCGGAGGCGGTGGTCGAAGGGGCTGCGGTCGGTCGCTCCATTGCTGACGCGGTTCTGGCGGGTCGACTGAGCTGACGGTGTTCCCAGGCCGTCACGTCGTGGTTGATCCACTCCTCGGTAGCGCTCTGAACAGCGGCTATGCGCGGTTGGGGTTGTGCACTGGCGTTGACGGGTGTAGACCTAGCACGTGGAGCATTCGTAGGCTGAGTGCTTCGGCGCAGACGACACCAGCACCCACGTGCGGGCAGTCCACTGATGGACTTGTCGTGGCCGGGCTTGACCCGGCCCGATGTATGCGTTGCACGCTCTGATCACTGGGCGCCTACGCCTCGGAAGACGCCCCTCCTGTAGGGGCGTCTTCCCATGAAGAAGCTGCGATGTCATCGTCTCGTCGACCCGGATCCTTGTGTGGTCGTGATGCTTGCCACCGTCAGTCATTGAAGGCACAATCACCTGTAAGCGCTCCCCTCCGGGGTTGAGCGCGGGCGTTCCAGCCCAACCCCCAAGGTCTGGGACGTCGACGGCCCCCGCTACCCCCCCCAGCGGGGGCCGTCCTCCATCCGGATCCAAAGGTTGTCCACATCACCGCACGCCGCGCGATTCGATCCACAGATCAGCGTTGGGACGCTCCGATCCTCGCGGTGGCTCATCACGCTCGTTCCCATGAGTGATGAGTATGTCGACGCCGGCCCTGCCCGTAGATGCGTCATCGGGGTGGTGGGCGCCAGTGGAGGCCTCGGCGCCACCACGCTGTGCGCAGCGTTGGCGATGCGCAGCGCGATGGCGCGCGGACGGAGCCTGCTCATCGATGCTCATCCACGCGGCGGCGGGATAGACCTCCATCTGGGCCTCGACGCAGAGTTGGGCCTGCGCTGGCCCGATCTGGTCTCGGTGCGCGGATCGGTCGATGCCGCCGGGGTGGTGGCCGGGCTGCCCTCAGTGGAGGGCTGTGCGGTGTTGTCCTGGGACCGCAGACCGAGGTTGGCGCTCGGAGCTGCCGGCGTGAGCTTGGCTCGGGCGTTGACACTCCGATCCGGCATCTGCGTTATCGACCTGCCGGGGCCCGAGGCGCAAGAGCATGAGCGATGGTGGCAGCTGTGCGACCAGGTAGTGATGCTGTGTGGCGGCAGGGTCCATCAGGTGGCCGCTGCAGCCGTGGTGACCGAGTGCTTGCTCGCTGCCGTCGAGCGCGTCGGCGATGCAGATCGTCCGGCGCGGGTCGAGGCCACAGTGTGCGGAGTCCTACGCGAGCAGCAGCGTGGTGCCGCGGATCGTGACCTCGTCTCAGGGGTGCTCGGCCTACCCTTCCTCGGGGTGATGAGACCCGATGCCACCGTTGGGTCGGCGTTGACGCGTGGGGAGCCCGTGGGGGCGAGGACCGGCCCGGTGGCCTCGCTTGCCGACGTGATCCTCGCCGACGCCCTGCCGTCGAGACGGGGTGTGGCATGACGGTGGTCGACCCACTCATCCAGGAGGAAATCGACCGCGGACAGCTGCCCACGCAGGAACGAGTGTCCCGGATCACTGCGGCCCAGCAACTTCGACTCGGGTCGGAAGGCGCGGCGGAAGCCGAGCGCGCTCTCGGTAGCTCGGTCTTGGGCCTGGGCCCGTTGCATCCCCTCACCGCAGACGAGCGTGTCACCGACATCTTGGTCAACGGCGCGCGCGGCGTATGGGTCGATCGCGGACGGGGTCTGGAGGCTGCTGCGGTGCATCTGAGCGACGACGCTGCGCTGCGCCGGTTGGCGGTCCGTCTGGCTGCTCTGGCGGGCCAGAGACTCGACGACGCTGCGCCCTATGTCGACGGGTTGCTGCCCGGGGGTATCCGGCTGCACGCCGTCCTACCGCCCCTGGTCGACGGGGCTGCCCACATCAGTCTGCGCATCCCCCGTCGAGTGCCTCCCTCGTTGGAGGCTTTGCGCAGGTGGGACATGTTCGACCAGGGGGTCGAGACCCTGTTGCTCCAGATCGTGGCCAGCAAGCTGGCGTTCGTGGTGGGAGGCGGCACGGGCAGCGGCAAGACCACCCTGCTGTCGGCCATGCTCTCGCACGTGCCCCCCGGTGAGCGGATGGTCATCGTCGAGGACGTGCGGGAGCTCGTTATCACCCACCCCCACGTCATTCACCTGCAAGGACGTGCTGCCAATGTGGAGGGACGCGGGGAGATTGCGCTCACCACGTTGATCCGACAGTCCCTGCGAATGCGGCCCGACCGTGTGGTGCTGGGGGAGGCGCGGGGCGCCGAGGTTCGAGACCTGTTGACGGCGATGAACACCGGCCACGAGGGAGGATGCGGCACGATCCACGCGAACTCAGCCCACGACGTGATCTCCCGTTTCGAGGCTCTTGGTGCCCTCGCTGGCCTTGGAGCTGCTGCCGTGCACACTCAACTGGCCTCGGCGGTCCAGGTGGTGCTCCATCTCGACCGCTCCGGATCGACCCGCAAGGTCGCCGAGATAGCTGTCCTGGAAGTCCCGGTGGATCGGGTCGAGGCGAGCACCGCGCTCCGGCGGGTGGGCGAGCGCTACGAGGTGGGCCCTGGGTGGGACCGGCTGTGTCAGTGGGTCTCAGCGCGTAGCGCACCATGAGCACGCCGAGCGGATGGTTGGCCGTTGTGGGTGCCGTGTGCTGCCTGGGCGCGGTGCTCCTGTGGCCCACCAGGTCGGGCCTCGGCGGTCGGGCGGTCTGCACGGTGCTCACCACGGAGCCCCGGTGCGGCGCGAGCTGGCCCCGGCACTGGGTGACGTCGTGGCGTTCTCGCGGTAAAGCGCGGCTGGAGGTCCTACCGCTCCTTGACGGTCTCTCGGCCAGCTTGGCTGCTGGTCTGACGCCGGAAGAGTCCTTGCGCATGGCTTCACGGACCACGACCGATACCGGTGTGCGGGCGATGGTGGCTCCGGTGCTGCAGGCTGCCCAGGAGGGAAGGCCTCTCGGGGTGTCCTGGCAACGCGTCGCCCGTGAGCAGAGCCACGCTGACCTCGCCTCATTGGCTCGGGCCTGGCTGATCAGTGAACGCCTCGGTTGCCCCCTCTCCGACGCTGTGGCCACGACGGCGAGCACGTCGAGGTCGAGGACCACGACGGAGCAGAGGTTAAGCACGGCGACGGCCGGAGCCCGGGCGACGAGCGCTTTGTTGAGCGTGCTGCCGGTCGGAGGGGTCGGCATCGCGCTCATGCTGGGCATCGATCCCTTGACGCTCTACGGCAACCCTCTGGCTCTTGCGTCGGCGCTGTGCGGACTATGCCTGCTGCTGGTGGGGCGCTGGTTGGTCAACGTCATGATCGGACGTGTCGGCCGCCCGAGGCGCAACGAATGACGGCTGAAGGCCCGTGGGTGTTGGGGCTAGCGGCGGTGCTGAGCGCGCTCGCCGTGGTGGTGTGGCCCCGTGCGCCCGGACCCTGGCACTTGCGCCACCGTCAGCGAGACCGGCGAAGGCAGCTGCCGACACCCGAGCTGCCGGAGGTCCTGGACCACATTGCCCTGGCCTTGCGGGGCGGTGCCGGTGTCCAGCCGGCGTTGCGACAGGTGGCCTCGGTGACACCTGGCGCGGCAGGTCACGAGCTCGCGGCGGTCGCGGCAGCCATGGCG
>JBARVW010000141.1:0-32545 GCA_049646465.1 Ornithinimicrobium sp. | reverse complement strand
GCCCGAGGGCTTCCCACGACCGGCGGAAGCACCGGCGGCCGAGCCCCCCGCGACGCCGGCGCTTCGCGAGGCTCCGGGACGTCGCGACGACAGGTCACGCCGAGGCGAGACCCGGGCCATGGCGCCTTCGCGCATCGACCCTGACGTGGGACGACTCGTCGACGACTCGCCGGTGTCTGCGGGGCTGCCGGACGATGTCCCCGCCTTCGTCGAGCTGGACGGGACCGACTCCTCGGACGACGACTCGGACCCCTGGGAGGCCTTGGTCTGCTGCTCGGCAGTGCTCATCACTCACCTCCGGTGGTGTCCTGATCGGGAGTCTGCAGGTCGCTCTCACCATCGGACACCGTTGCATCACCGTCCAATGCTGGGTCCGACGTTACGCCATCGACCTCCACATCGTCGGGCACCTCAGCCGTGACTTCTGCTTCGTCCAGCACGGCGGCCAGCTCGCTCTCGGCGTTTCGGGCGACCGCCACGATCGAATCACCCGCGCCCGGGGTGGCGAAGCGAACTCCCGCGGTGTCGCGCCCGGTGACCCGCACCTGGTCGATAGCCGAGCGGACCACGTTGCCACCCTCCATCACCACCAGCACCTCGTCTCCGGAGTCCACCGTGAGAGCTCCCACCAACGTGCCACCCTTGTCGCTGGCCTTGGCCACCTTGATGCCCAGGCCACCACGACCCTGGATGCGGTAGGCCGACACCGGAGTGCGTTTGGCCATCCCGGTCTCGAAGACGACAAAGACGAACGGGTCCTCATCTTCGGCGACGACCTGCATCGCCAGCAGGTAGTCACCACCCCGGAACTTCATCCCGGTGACCCCCGACGTGGCTCGACCCATCGGACGCAGTGTCTCGTCGGTCGCGGTGAACCTCACCGACTGCCCCAGCACCGAGACCAGCAGCACGTCGTCCTCAGAGCCGGCCAGGCCGGCGCTGACGAGCTCATCACCGTCACGCAGGTTGACCGCGATGAGCCCTCCCGTCCGAGGGGAGTCGTAGTCCACGAGCCGGGTTTTCTTCACTAGTCCGTTGCGGGTCGCCAGCAGCAGGTATGACGACTGGTCGTAGTCCCGCAGCGTCAGCACCTGCGCGATCTGCTCTCCCGGCTGGAAGGCCAGCAGATTGGCCACGTGCTGGCCCTTACCCGTCGGTCCACCCTCGGGAATCTCGTAGGCCTTCGCACGGTAGACGCGGCCCATGTTGGTGAAGAACAACAACCAATGGTGGGTCGAGGTGGTGAAGAAGTGACCCACCACGTCATCGGCCCGTAGCGAAGTGCCACGACGACCTTTGCCACCGCGGTGCTGCGGCCGGTACTCAGCCACCCTGGTGCGCTTGGCATACCCCCCACGCGTGATCGTGACGACGACGTCCTCTTCGGGGATGAGGTCCTCCATCGACATGTCCCCGTCGAAGGCGTGGATCCGCGTGCGCCGGTCGTCGCCGTACTTCTCGACGATCTCGGCAAGCTCGTCGCTGACGATGGTGCGCTGTCGCTCGGGCCGGTCCAGGATGTCCTGATAGTCGATGATCATCGACTCCAACCGGTCGTGCTCCTCGATGATCTTTTGCCGCTCCAGCGCTGCCAGTCGGCGCAGCTGCATGTCGAGGATGGCGCGCGCCTGCACCTCGTCAATATCCAGCAGGTCGATCAGGCCGATGCGCGCGTCCTCCACCGTGGCACTGGCCCGGATGAGCGCGATGACCTCGTCCAATGCGTCGAGTGCCTTCAGCAGACCGCGCAGGATGTGGATCTGCTCCTCGGCGCGCCGCAGCCGATAACGCGTGCGGCGGACGATGACCTCGATCTGGTGATCCACCCAATGCCGGACGAACGCTGACAGGGGCAGGGTCCGCGGGACCCCGTCGACCAGGGCGAGCATGTTGGCGCTGAAGTTCTGTTGCAGCTGGGTGTGCTTGTAGAGGTTGTTGAGCACCACCTTGGCCACGGCGTCGCGCTTGAGCACGACCACGAGGCGCTGACCGGTGCGACCGGACGTCTCGTCGCGCAGGTCCGCGATGCCGCCCAGCTTGCCGTCGTTCACCAGCTCGGCGATCTTCTTGGCCAGTGAGTCGGGGTTGACCTGGTAGGGCAGCTCGGTGACCACCAGGCACTGCCGACCCTGGATCTCCTCCACCTCGACCACGGAGCGCATCGCGATGGAACCCCGACCGGTGCGGTAGGCATCCTCGATGCCTGACTTGCCCATGATCAACGCACCGCTGGGGAAGTCCGGGCCCTTGATGCGCTCGATCAGCGCTTCCAGGAGCTCGTCTCGGCCGGCTTCGGGGTGGGCGAGCAGCCACTGCACGCCGTCGGCAACCTCGCGCAGGTTGTGCGGAGGGATCTGGGTGGCCATGCCGACAGCGATCCCCGCCGAGCCGTTGACCAGCAGGTTCGGGAACCGTGCGGGCAGGACGCTGGGCTCCTGCGTCTTCCCGTCGTAGTTGTCCCCGAAGTCCACCGTGTCCTCGTGGATGTCGCGGACCATCTCCATAGCCAACGGCGCCATCCGACACTCGGTATAGCGAGGGGCAGCCGCGGGGTCGTCGCCCGGGGTCCCGAAGTTGCCCTGGCCCTGCACCAGCGGGTAACGCATGGTCCAGTCCTGGACCAGTCGGACGAGGGCGTCGTAGATCGCTGTGTCGCCGTGCGGGTGGTAGTGCCCCATGACGTCGCCGACGACGCGGGAGCACTTGTTGAAGCTGCGATCCGGGCGGTAGCCGCCGTCATACATGGCGTAGAGCACACGTCGGTGGACCGGCTTGAGCCCGTCACGAACATCCGGCAGGGCTCTCGAGACGATGACACTCATCGCGTACTCGATGTAGCTGCGCTGCATCTCCGTGTTGAGGTCGATCGCCTCGATACGGTCGGTCATGGGGGTTTCAGTCACGAAGAATCCTAGATATCGAGAAAGCGGACGTCTTTGGCGTTGCGCTGGATGAACCCTCGGCGGGACTCCACGTCCTCACCCATCAGGACCGCGAAGATCTCGTCGGCTGCGGCGGCATCCTCCAGGGTGACCTGCAGGAGCACTCGACCATCGGGATCCATGGTGGTGTCCCACAGTTCCTTGTAGTCCATCTCCCCCAAACCCTTGTAGCGCTGGACGCCGGTGTCCTTCGGGAGGCGTCGACCGGCGGCCAACCCCTCCTTGATCATCACATCGCGCTCGCGGTCACTGAACACGTACTGGTGCTCGTGGTTGGTCCACTTGATCCGGAACAGGGGTGGTTGCGCCAGGTAGACGTAGCCTGCTTCGATCAGCGGCCGCATGAACCGGAAGAGCAACGTCAGCAGCAACGTCCGGATGTGCAGCCCGTCGACGTCGGCATCGGCCATCAGCACGATCTTGTGATACCGCGCCCTCGTGATGTCGAAGTCCTCGCCGATGCCGGTGCCGAAGCCCGAGATCAGCGCCTTGACCTCCTGGTTGCCCAGGATCCGGTCCAGTCGGGCCTTCTCGACGTTCAGGATCTTGCCTCGGATGGGCAGGATGGCCTGGTTGTGGGGGTTGCGTCCACGCACGGCCGAGCCTCCGGCCGAGTCTCCCTCGACGATGAAGACCTCGGAGATCGTCGGGTCCTTGGACTGGCAGTCCCGGAGCTTGCCGGGCAGGCCACCGCTCTCCAGCAGGCCCTTACGCCGGGTCGCCTCACGGGCCTTCCGCGCTGCCATCCGGGCCGCCGAGGCCTGCACGGCCTTGCTGACGATCTCGCGGCCCTCGCGGGGGTGAGCCTCCAGCCAGTGGCCCAGCTCGCCGGCCATGATGCGCTGCACGTAGCCCTTGACCTCGGAGTTGCCCAGCTTGGTCTTGGTCTGTCCCTCGAACTGTGGCTCACCCAGCTTGACGTGGATGACGGCAGTCAAACCCTCCCGGATGTCGTCACCGGTGAGGTTGACGTCCTTCTCCTTCAGCAGTTTGTTGGCACGAGCGAAGTCGTTGATCAACCGGGTCAGCGCGGTGCGGAAGCCTTCTTCGTGCGTGCCGCCCTCGTGAGTGTTGATCGTGTTGGCGTAGGTGTGCACCGACTCGGTGTAGGACCCGGTCCACTGCATCGCCAC
Source organism: Ornithinimicrobium sp. (assembly GCA_049646465.1). Lineage (GTDB taxonomy): Bacteria > Actinomycetota > Actinomycetes > Actinomycetales > Dermatophilaceae > Ornithinicoccus. The sequence goes on along the minus strand of JBARVW010000141.1, from coordinate 28,470 downwards.
CTCGAGCGACATCATCCGCTCGGTGTCTTCGCTCTCGAAGGCGATGACCTCCTCGTGCACCGGGTCGCTGCGCTTGCTCTTGTTGAGGTGGGTGACGTAGTCCAACAGCCCGTTGTCGTACTTGAACGTCACCATCTTGCCGGGGCTCCCGGTCGGCTCCGAGGTCCAGTCCTCCTCGTCCTCCTCGCCCGTGTCCAGCCCGTCGATCGGGTCGTCGTCCAGGGCATCAGGGTCCGGCGCGCGCTCTACCCGCTCGTCGGCCAAGGTAATGGTCAGCCCCTTGTTCAGGAAGGCCATCTGCTGGAACCGGGCGCGCAGTGTCTCGAAGTCGAAGTTGACGGTGTCGAAGATCTCCGGCGAAGGCCAGAACGTGACCATGGTCCCGGTCTCGGAGGTGGGGATCTGCTCGTCCTTCGACAACGGCTCCTGCGGCACGCCCAAGCGATAGGTCTGCCGGAACACGTGACCGAGCTGGCGCACCTCGACGTCCAGACGCTCGGAGAGCGCGTTGACCACGGAAGAACCGACACCGTGCAACCCGCCGGAGACGGCATACCCGCCGCCGCCGAACTTGCCTCCAGCGTGCAGCTGCGTCAGCACGAGCTCGACCGCTGGCTTCTTCTCCACCGGGTGGATATCGGTAGGGATGCCTCGGCCGTTGTCGACCACTCGCACGCCGGCGTTGGCCAGCAGAGTGATCGCGATGTGGTCGGCGTGCCCGGCCAACGCTTCGTCGACCGAGTTGTCGACGATCTCCCACACCAGATGATGGAGGCCGCGTTCGCCGGTCGACCCGATATACATCCCCGGTCGCTTCCGCACTGCTTCCAGGCCCTCGAGGACCTGGATCGCGTTGGCGTCGTAGGAGGGAGTGGTCGCTAACGACGCCGGGGCGATCTCGCCTGTCTCCACCTCTGTCGGGTCGTTATCGGGTCCGGTGTGATCCTCGGGTCCAACCGTAGTCACGGGGCTCCTCTGCAATAAGGGACAGACTCAGTAAGTTTACCTGTCCCACACCCCCAGACGTGCCATAGGTGGACCATGAATGCCCACAGGCACGATTTTCAGCCCCAGACCCATGATCGTGTATGCACCCGGGCCCCACATCGGGTCAGAACGGCGTTCAGCCGTAGGTGTCCCGAGGTCCTCTCCCCGGCGCCCGTAGCGGTCCCTTGCGCCAACTGGGGCCCCCCGGTGCGTGCACCACGATGTCGCTCACGATGTCCGTCCCGACCTCGGTCTCGATCCGGGTCAAGATGGAGTGGGTCATCAACTTCATCTGCGTGGCCCACGCTGTGGAGTCCGCCCGCACGGTCAACACCGTGCCCTCGAAGCTGACGGGCTCGACGTGACTCGCGACGTGTTCCCCCACGATCACCGACCACCGACCGACCACCGACCCGACCTGCACGTCCGCGTCCCAGCCGCGCCCCGCGATCAGGGCCTGCACCTCATCTCCCAGCACTGCGGGATCCCGCCGACTCTCCGGCTGACCCGCCAGTCCACGCTTGCGTCCCAGGCCTGATCCCGTTCCGGGTGAGCGGCCTGCCTGACCGGGCCGATAGCCCCGCGCCTTCGCGTTGGCCCGGGCGCGGGCCAACGCCTCAGCCGCCACCGACATCCCCCCGTCGTCGTCCGGCGAGTCCGGAGGGGGCTCAGGCTCGATCATGAGGCAGGCGTGAGCCGGGAGGTGATCCTCTGCTCAGCCACATCGAAGATGGCACCGCCTACCAGGTCCTCGGGGACATCCTCGGCCACCGCTGCGGTGACGATGACCTGCTCACAGTCGCTCACCATGTCCGCCAAGCGAGTCCTGCGGCCCGCATCCAGCTCCGCGAACACGTCGTCCAGGATCAGCACTGGATCGGTGCCCAGGTCGTGGCGAAGCAGTTGGAAGGAGGCCAGCCTCAAGGCCAACGCGATGGACCACGACTCACCATGACTGGCATACCCCTTCGCGGGCACCTCCCCGAGGGACAGCACCAGGTCATCGCGATGCGGACCGACCAGCGACACCCCCCGTTCCAGCTCGGCCGTGGAGCGCAGCTCCATCGTCGCAAGGATGGCTTCGTGCAGATCCTTCTGCTCGGGCACCGTTCCCCGCGCGATGTCGGCGGCGGCCCCGTCGTGCAGTGAGGATCGATAGGACGCGGCCACGGCCATATCCCGGTCGCTGGCGCTGATCTGTGCGTACGCCTCGTCCAGATACGGCTGGAGGTCGCGCAACAACCGCAGCCGGGCGTAACTCAAGGCCGCACCGATCTGGGCCAGGTGGGTGTCGAAGACCGACAGCGTTGCCCGAGCACTCTCATCAGCCCCGCTCTGGCCGCTCCCTCGACGACCCGCAGAACCCGTCCGCATGGACTTCAGCAGCGCATTGCGTTGCTTCAGCGCCTTCTCGTAGTCCTGGCGCACCCCGGACCACCGAGGCTGGCGAGCCACCAACAGGTTGTCGAGGAAGGCCCGCCGCTCCGCGGGCTCACCCTTGACCAGGGCCAGATCCTCCGGCGCGAACAGCACGGTGCGCAAGGTCCCCAGCAGGTCCCGAGGCCGACTGAGCACCGACCGGTTCAACCGAGCTCGGTTGGCCCGGCCACCGACGATCTCGAGCTCGACCAGTGAGTCGCGACCCTCCCGGAGCACCCCGGCCCGGATGATGGCCGTGGTGCTCCCGTGCTTGATCAAAGGGGCGTCGCCGGAAACACGGTGGCTGCCCAAGGTCGCGACGTACCCGGCCGCCTCGATGAGGTTGGTCTTGCCCTGTCCGTTGCGGCCGAGCAGCGTGCTGACCCCAGGCTCAAAGCGCACCTCGGCGCTGGCGTAGCTGCGGAAGTCGACCAGATCCAGCGAGGTCAGGTGCATCGCGGCTTCACCACAGGGGTTCGGCGATGCACGAGATCACGGTGCTCAGTGTGAAGCGGAACCACTACCCGAAGTCGGTCCGGAGTCGCCTGAGGAGGCGGCCGTGCCGGAGGAGGGTCCGGCGTTGGAAGCCTCGACATCGTCCAGCATGCGCACGTCGTGGCCACCGAAGGCACCACGCAGCGCGGCGACAGCCTGCATCGAGGGCGAGTTGTCCTGCCGTGACACGAAACGTGCGAACAGCGCCGCACTGAGCACCGGCATGGGCACTTCGTTCTCGATGGCCTCCATCACCGTCCAGCGGCCTTCTCCGGAGTCCGTGGTGTAGGCATCCACGCCCTCGAGCTCGGGGTTCTTCTCCAAGGACTCCACCAGCAGGTCCAACAGCCAGGAGCGCACCACGGTGCCGCGACTCCACGCGTTGAAACACCCCGTGACATCCTTGATGATGTCCTTTTTGAGCAGCAGCTCGAAGCCCTCGCCGTAGGCGTGCATCAGCCCGTACTCGATGCCGTTGTGGACCATCTTGGCGTAGTGACCGGAGCCCACGTCGCCGGCGTGGACGAAGCCCTCCTCGCGCGGCCCCTCAGGACGCAGCGCATCGAAGATGGGCATCGCCATCTCCACATGTTCTTCGCGACCCCCGCACATCAGCCCGTAGCCGTTCTCCAGTCCCCAAATCCCTCCGGAGACACCGCAGTCGACGTATCCGATGCCCTTGGGGGCCAGGTGGTCATCGTGCTTCTGGTCGTCGAGGTAGAACGAGTTGCCGCCCTCAATGACCAGGTCGCCTTCCTCAAGCAGATCTCCCAGCTGGGCCACCGTCTGGTGAGTGGGCTCACCGTGCGGGACCATCACCCACACGGTCCGCGGGGCCTGCAGTCCTTGCACGAGCTCCTCGATGGTGGCGACGTCGGTCAGGTCCTCGTTCAGGTCGTATCCGATGACCTCGTGGTCTGCGTTGCGCAACCGATCGCGCATGTTGGCGCCCATCTTGCCCAGGCCGATCATTCCAAGCTGCATGTCAGATCCTCACTTCGTGGGTGATGTTCACTGCTGTAGCCAGAACGGGTCAGGTATGCCGACGAGCACGTCAGCCCGCGAACCGGACAGGCATCAAGACGTAACGGTATGACTCATCGGCCTCACCGTCGATCTCAGTTTGTCCGCTGAGCACGGCGGGTCGCGACGGTTGGGTGAAGGCCATCCGGGTGAACGCTGCCCCGAGCGCCCCCAGACCATCGAGCAGGAACTGCGGGTTGAAGGCAATCTCGACCTCCGGGCCGGTCAACGAGGCCTCGATCGCCTCGCTGCCCTGAGCGTCTTCGCCGGTACCCGCTTCGATGGCCACCTGACCGTCGGTCAGGCGCAGACGCACCGGAGTGTTGCGCTCGGCGACCAACGCCACACGACGCACGGCCTCGATGAGCGCATGGGTGTCGATCACTGCCACCGTGTCGACGCTGTTCGGGAAGATGCTGGTGACCTTGGGATACTCACCGTCGAGCAGCCGCGTCGTGGCACGTCGCGACCCGGCTTCGAAGCCGATCAACCCGTGACCCCCATCCGCATCGCCCAACGCGATGTCGATCGAGCCAGCAGCGCCAAGCGCCTTGGCCGTCTCGGACAGGGTGCGTGCGGGGATCAGGGCGACATGGTTGGCGTCCGTGTTGTCGGGGGTCCACGTGAACTCGCGCATGGCGAGCCGGTAGCGGTCCGTGGCCAACATGGTGACCTTCTCGCCGTCGATCTCGACTCTGACTCCGGTGAGAATCGGGAGCGTGTCGCCGCGGTCGGCGGCGACGGAGACCTGAGCCACCGCCTGGGTGAACGTGTCGCCACTGATGTTGCCGCTGGCTACGGCTGGCGTAGGCAGCGATGGGTAGTCGTCGACCGGCATCTGGATCAGCGAGAAACGACTGGATCCGCACTTCAACGCCACCTTGGTGCCCTCGGTGCTGAAGTCCACGGGCTGCGGGGGCAGGTTCCGGGAGATGTCCGCCATCAGCTTTCCGAGCACCAGCACCGTGCCGCCTTCGGTGACGTCCGCCGACACGGTGACCGTGGCTGAGATCTCGTAGTCGAAGGCCGACAGGGTCAGCGTCCCCGACTCGTCCGCTTCCAACAACACTCCCGCCAGGACGGGGACCGGCGGCCGACTACTCAATCCACGGACAACCCAGGCCACAGCCTCTGCAAGCACGTCGCGCTCGACACGGAACTTCACGACAGTCAGCCTTTTCCCTCGGATTTCCGGCTCGAGGATGTGAGCCGGGACACGTGCAGGATGACATTAGTCGTCCGGGTGAACCAGGCCAACCCGACGCAAAAGGATGTTCTTCTCGGAAGGGACGCGGGATGAGCATCTCGGGGGGAAAGGGTCTCGTAGTCGTCTTCGGGGGTGTGGACTCTGTGGACAAGCAGGCCGCGCCCCTGATGAACAGGCGTGTTGCGCTGGGGGTTCGGGGTGGACAAGCAGGGGATGAATGACGAGGCGATGGGGAGGAGCGAGGGGAATCCACAGACCCCTCAACGGCACCCCACGGTTATCCCCGCGTTTGATGTGGGGATAACCACGTCGTGCACAGACCCTGTGCATACAGGAGATCGCCTGTGCATGAACGGGAGGTTTCCACCTCGTGAGGGTGCGATGACCTCGCCGGATACCGGTTGCACTACCCACAGCGTTGTCCACAGAAATTGTGGATAACGCTTGTGGATCAGCGAGCGGCTGCTTTGCGGATGATGCCGGTGAGCTCGGTGATCTGGTCGAAGAGGGAGCGACGTTCGCCGATCAGCTGCCGGATCTTGCGCTCTGCGTGCATGACCGTCGTGTGGTCGCGTCCCCCGAACTCCTGCCCGATCTTCGGCAACGACAGGTCGGTCAGCTCGCGACACAGGTACATCGCGATCTGTCGCGCGTTGACGAGTGTGCGCGATCGCGAAGGACCACACAGGTCATCGGTCGAGATCCGGAAGTACTCAGACACCTCGGTGAGGATCGTGGCGGCAGTGATGCGGCCGGAGTTGGCGTTCGGGATGATGTCTTTGAGGACGTGGGAAGCCAGGTCGACGGTCGGAGGCTGGCCCGACAACGAGGCGAAGGCCGTGACCCTGATCAGTGCGCCCTCGAGCTCGCGGATATTGGTGCTGATCTTGCTGGCGATGAGCTCCAGCACGTCCGGCGGGGTGGACATCCGCTCCTGAGCAGCCTTCTTCTGCAGGATCGCGATGCGCGTCTCCAGGTCCGGTGGCTGCACGTCGGTCAACAGTCCCCACTCGAAGCGGCTCCGCAGACGCTCAGCGAAGCCTGAGAGCTTCTTCGGGGGCTGGTCGGAGGTGATCACGACCTGCTTCTCGCTGTTGTGCAGGGTGTTGAACGTGTGGAAGAACTCCTCGACGGTCTGCTCCTTGCCCTGCAGGAACTGGATGTCGTCGATCAAGAGAAAGTCGATGTTGCGGTACCGACGCTGGAAGGCCCCCGCCTTGTCGTCGCGAATGCTGTTGATGAAGTCGTTGGTGAACTCTTCGGAGTTGACGTACCGCACCCGCGTCTGGGGGTAGAGGTTCCGCGCGTAGTGGCCGATGGCGTGAAGCAAGTGCGTCTTGCCGAGGCCGGACTCGCCGTAGATGAACAACGGGTTGTAGGCCCGGGCCGGGGCCTCGGCAACCGCTAGTGAGGCGGCGTGTGCGAAGCGGTTCGAGGACCCCGAGACGAAGGTGTCGAACGTGTATTTGGGGTTGAGTCGCGAGTCGCCATCCGTCGTGGTCGCAGCGCCGATCCCGACCGGGTGGGCCGCCTCGCGCCTGAGGCCGTCACGCGGGGCGGGGTCCGGCGTCTCCGGCACCTCGTCGAGTCGGTGGACCTCCACGGAATCATCCTGACCCCCGGTCGACGTCGCAGCGACGTTGCCCTCGTCCTCCACCTGACGTCGGAGGTCCGCGTCGACGGTGATCGCCAGCCGGACCTCTTGACCGAGGAGGTTGGTCAGTGCCTGGACGACCGCAAGTCGCAAGGTGGTTTCCAGCGTGTCCTTGGTGTGTTCGTAGGGCACGGCGAGCAATGCCGTGGAGTCGAGCAGACCCACGAGACGGGTGAGGCGCAGAAAAGCCCGGTCACGGGGAGCGATACCGGAAGTGTCGACGTGCTCGACGACTCGCGACCAGACCTGCGCAAAATCAATCGGCTCTGCGGTCATGGTGTGTCCTCGTCTGTTGGCTCTGCTCACTGCCCGGTCGATCTTCGCAGTGCCGCACGGTTATTGGTGAGCCCGTCCTCGCCCCGGGCCTCCGACGTGCCTATCCACAACCTTATCCACAAGCTGTGTACAAAGGGATGGACAAAAGTTTCGCGGAGGAACGGACGCTACCACTTTGCGTCGGTCCGGCCTACCGTCGTGCGGCGACCCGTTTGACCCGCGCCTTCACCCTCCCGTACCGTACGGAGGTCCGTGTGACGTCCATCTTGCGTGCCTATCCGTCGGCCACCAGCGGTCGACAAGGCCCGGACCGAGCATGGTCAGTTATAGATTTTCCCTGGTGCGGTGGCCCGTGCCGCCGCGATAAATGGAGTTGTGATGAGTAAGCGTACTTTCCAGCCGAACACCCGACGTCGCTCCAAAGTGCACGGATTCCGTCTGCGTATGCGCACCCGCGCCGGACGCAGCATCGTGGCCTCGCGTCGCCGCAAAGGTCGCGAAAAACTGACGGCCTGAGGAGTTCCGCCGTTCCGGCTGGGCCCATGCTGCCGCAGCGTCACCGGCTACGTAAGCCGGCCGAGTTCACCTCCGTGTTACGCGGTGGTGGGCGTGGTGGTGCTCGGCGTGCGGGGACACCCAGACTGATCGTGCATGGTAGGGCCGTGGAGATCGACACTCAGCGCCCGGCCCGAGTCGGGTTCGTGGTGTCCTCCGCCGTAGGTAACTCGGTGGTCCGGCATCGAGTCACCCGACGATTGCGCGCGCTGATGACGGACCGCATCGCCTCCTGTCCTGACGGCACGGATGTGGTGATCCGGGCCAATCCTGCTGCGGCGCAGGCTACTTCGTCTGTCCTGGGTCGTGACCTGGATCGGGCCCTGAGTCGGGTCCTCGGATGACGCGGATGCTGGCAACCCCGTTGATCTGGCTTGTCGTGGCATACCAGTACTTGGTCTCACCGCTCCTCGGGCCGACGTGCAAGTTCTACCCCTCATGCTCGGCCTACGCCGTGACCGCACTGCGGCAGCACGGAGCAATCCGCGGGGTGTGGTTGACCTTCCGTCGGTTGTTGCGGTGCCACCCGTGGAGTCACGGTGGTGTCGATCATGTCCCCTCACGCGAGGCTCGCGTGCACCCGATGATCGGTGAGCCCAGCTCACCCCGACACTGAGGACGCATCAGCTTGTTCGACACACTGCTCTTCCCGTTCACCTGGTTCGTCTCGACGATCATGGTGGGCTTCGAGCTCCTGCTGACCAACTTGGGCATGTCCGACACCAGCGGCGCCACTTGGGTGTTGTCGATCGTCGGCTTGGTGGTGGTCCTCCGGATCCTGCTGATGCCCCTTTTCGTGCGTCAGATCCGGTCGCAGCGTCGGATGCAACTCCTGCAGCCGGAGCTCATGAAGATCCAGAAGAAGTACAAGGGCAAGAAGGACGAGGCCTCGCGCAAGGCGATGACTGAGGAGTCGTTCGGGTTATACAAGAAGCACGGCACCAATCCCTTCTCCTCGTGTCTGCCGATCCTGCTGCAGATGCCGTTCTTCTTCGCGCTGTTCCGGATGCTGAACAGTCTCCCCGATCTTGCTGCCGGACAGCGAGACTCGATCGGCTTCTTCACCCAGGAACTGGCCGCCAAGATGGAAGAATCGACCATCTTCGGGGCACAGCTGTCTTCCAGCTTCCTCCACACCGACGGCGATCCCGCCGCTAAGGTGCTATCGATCGTGTTGATCCTGCTGATGTCGTTCACGCAGTTCATCACCTCGCATCAGCTGATGCGCAAGAACATGCCCGCTGCAGCGCTCGACGGCCCGATGGCCCGTCAGCAACAGATCCTGATCTACGCGTTGCCGATCATGTTTGCCGTCTTCGGCGTCAACTTCCCACTGGGTGTGCTCATCTACTGGACCACGACGAACCTGTGGACCATGGGCCAGCAGTTCTTCGTGATCCGCCGGATGCCCGCGCCGGGATCGTTGGCCGAGAAGGCCCTCGAGGAGCGTCGTCTCGCCAAGGGCAAGCCCATCCAGAAGTTCCAGCTCAACGGGGTGGACGAGGCCGAGACGGTGCCGCCGACCGTGATTCGCGAGAGCGGCCAGCGAGTCCAGCCTCAAGGCAAGAAGCGTGCGAAGAACAAGAGCAAGAGCAACAGACCCAAGGGCCGCTAGCGCCCACCGGATCAGCCCTCGGCACGCGCTGCATCATCGTGCCTCCGAAGCCATCCGACGGCATCCCATCCCAACACACCGAAACTCAGGAGCAGGGCCATGGACACGACTACCGATCACGTAGGGCCGAGCGACACCGACGAGGAGACCGTCGACACCGCTGGGACCACCGCCGCCGCTGAGACCACCGACACCGTGGGGACGTCGTCGCACAGCGATGCTGGCGAAGTCACCTCCGATCGGGTGGAGCCGAGCGAGGCAAGCGCCGTGGCGCAGGAGCAGGGCGAGCAGGACGCTGAGGAGTCAGCTCCCTCCTCCCGTCGCAGTCGTGCGGCGGCAGACCTGGAGCGCGAAGGCGAAGTCGCGGCAGACTTCCTTGAGACCCTCATGGACATCGCCGACCTCGATGGCGACCTGGAGGTCGACGTCGATGGGGATCGGGCGGCGGTCTCCATCGTCGACTCCGACGAAGGCAGTGTGCCGCGGCGTCTGGTGGGGACCAAGGCGGTCGTTCTCGAAGCGTTGCAAGAGCTGACCCGGCTGGCCGTGCAGGCCGAGACCGGCGACCGTAGTCGCCTCATGCTGGACATCGGTGGGCATCGGGCACAACGTCGGGACTCGCTGGTGCAGAGCGCCGCTGACGTCATCGCGACCGTCCAGGCCGACGGGGAACGGCGGGAGCTGGAGCCGATGACCGCCTTCGAGCGCAAGGTGGTGCACGACGAGGTGCTCAAGGCTGGCCTTCGGTCCGAGTCCGAAGGCGAAGAACCACGGCGTTTTGTCGTGGTCATGCCGGCATCCTCGTAGCCTCGTCGAATCCCCGCGTGTCGGACCCCGACACGCAGCCCACATCTTCGGCCCCCCGACGAAAGTGAGCCCGCCCCCGTGAAACCTCATGACGACGGTCCCGACGAGCGGGCTTCAGACGCTCACGCCCGGCGGCCACCTCGTCTGGCTGGGGAGATCTTCGGTGAGCATCTGCCACAGGCCATCCGCTATGCCGACCTCCTGGTCACCACAGGTATCGACCACGGGCTGCTCGGACCGCGCGAGGCCCCCAAGGTCTGGGACCGCCACATCATCAATTGCGCGATGGTGGAGTCACTCCTGCCTCATCGCACTCGAGTGATCGATATCGGCAGCGGCGCGGGTCTGCCGGGTTTGGCCTTGGCCATTGCCCGCCCCGACCTTCGAGTGGCGTTGATCGAACCGCTCGCACGTCGCACGGAGTGGCTTCAAGCCGCCGTCGACGAGTTGGGGCTGACCCAGGTGACCGTGCATCGCGCCCGGGCCGAGGAGATGAGTGGGCGCATCCAAGCGTCCGTCGTGACCGCACGCGCGGTCGCAAAGCTGGACCAGTTGGTCACCTGGGCTTGGCCCCTTCTTCCGATCGGTGGTCGGCTCCTCGCGCTGAAGGGTCAGTCTGCGGCCGACGAGCTCGAGACCGCCCAGCCTCGTTTGTTGGCCCGCGGAGTAGCCGAGACGAAGCTCCACTCATTAGGAGAGGACATCCTCGAGCAGCCGGTGCGGGTCGTCGAGGTGGTCCGAGCTGCGGTGGACAGCACCCCCGGAGAGCTTCGGCGGGGCCGATCAACACCGAGGTCGCGCCCCCGAAGCACGGGGGCAAGCGCCCATGAGTAGCCCTTCTGCTCTGGGCTGGCCCGTGGCTGGGCACGGTGTCACGCCGGAGGAAGAGTGGAGGCGTAGGACCGGACTGGGCTGGCCAGGGGGTGAGCGCGTTTCACGTGAAACGACGCCCGCTGCCGAGCCATCGTCCGGTGTCCTGCGTGACGTTTCACGTGAAACAGAGCCTCCTCTGCCTCCCCCGGCTCGTCCGGGGCGGCACAGGGCATCGCTGAGACGACCGGATGAACCACGGATCATCACCGTGGCCAACCAGAAGGGTGGGGTGGGCAAGACCACCACCACCGTTAACGTCGCTGCGGCCTTGGCGCAGGGCGGTGCGCAGGTCCTGGTCATCGACCTGGATCCTCAAGGCAACGCCAGCACCGCGTTGGGCATCCCCCATCATGAAGGCGTTCAGGGGATCTACGACGTGCTCATCGACGCGATGCCTTTGGCGGAGGTCGTGCAGCCGTCGAGCAGTGTGGACGGTGTCTCCTGCGCGCCTTCGACGGTTGATGTGGCTGGCTGCGAGATCGAGCTGGTCAACCTCGAGCGACGCGAGTTTCGGCTGCGCGAGGCGCTGCGGCGACATGTTGGCCCGGACTCACCCGCGGGCAACGGACCAGACCGCCTCTACGACTACGTGTTGATCGACTGCCCTCCGAGTTTGGGTCTGCTGACCATCAACGCCTTCACTGCTGGCACGGAGGTGCTGATCCCGATTCAGTGCGAGTACTACGCGCTTGAAGGACTCACCCAGCTGGTGCGCAGCGTGGATCTGATTCAGCAACACCTCAATCCCCATCTTCGGATCTCCGGCATCCTGATGACCATGTTCGACGCACGAACGCGCCTCTCAGCACAGGTGGCCGCGGAGGTGCGAGAGCACTTCGGGGAGCTCGTCTTTCCCACCTCGATCCCCCGTTCCGTGCGGATCTCCGAGGCACCGAGTCACGGAGAAACCGTGCTGACCTACGACCCCAGCAGTGTGGGAGCGCTGTCCTACCGCGAAGTTGCGGTAGAACTGAGCGAGCAGACGTGGGCCACAACGTCACCCCCCGACCAGCACAGGAGCGCGGATGAATGATCGACGAAGGGGTCTGGGGCGGGGTCTCGGAGCCTTGATTCCGGCGGAGCCGACCCATCAGTCCCGGCCCACCGACGTGTTCTTCGCGACGCACGTGGCGCAGCCGGCCGACCCCGCGCCGGAGCCCGCCGAAGCGGCAGCGACCTCGGCCGAAACCCTGAAGCCGGTGCCGGGAGCCCACTTCGCCGAGATTGACCTCTCCCGAATCACGCCGAACCCACGGCAGCCTCGAGTGGAGTTCGACGAGGACGACTTGGCGGAGCTGGTGCAGAGCATCGCCTCCGTGGGGGTCCTCCAGCCGGTGGTCGTCCGTCGAGTGCCCATCAGTGGCGACGGCCCAGCGCAAGGGGATGACCCATCGGAGTCGTCGTACGAGCTGGTCATGGGTGAGCGTCGCTGGCGCGCGTGTATCGCAGCGGGCATGGCGACTATCCCGGCGATCGTGAAGGAGACGCGGGACGACGACCTGTTGCGGGACGCGCTGCTGGAGAACCTTCACCGTAGCGAGCTCAACCCTCTTGAGGAGGCGGCCGCATACCAACAGCTGCTCGCGGACTTCGGATGCACTCAGGAAACGCTGGCCGAACGTATCGGTCGGTCCCGACCGCAGATCTCGAACACGATCCGGCTGCTGAGGTTGCCCGGACCTGTGCAGCGCCGAGTGGCATCGGGGGTGCTCTCGGCCGGTCACGCTCGGGCGCTGCTGGGCATGCAGGACGTCGAAGGCATGGAGCGCTTGGCCAAGCGCATCGTGGCCGAGGGGATGTCGGTGCGATCGGTGGAGGAGCTCGTCATGTTGGGCGATCTCGACAGCACCAAGGCCTCAGAGCCTACGACCCCGAAGACGCGTAGGGAGACCGATCCTGATGTCGCCGCGTGGTCTTCGCGCCTGTCGGACCGGCTGGATACTCGTGTCACTATTGCGATGGGAAAGCGCAAAGGCCGTCTCAGCGTTGAATTCGCGACCAAGGACGACTTGGAACGGATCCTGTCCCTTTTGGAGCCCTCCGAGCAGGCATCGGCCTGAGCGAGCATGACCGGCCCATGACCTTCTAGACCTGGCACTGACGTCCTACAGAGAATGCCCAGGTTTTCCACACACCTGTGGATAACCTGGGCACTTCTGTGTAGCAGCCACATTCAGGACAGAAAGGGCTCCAACTCGCGGATCAGCTTTGGCTTGGACAGCGCACCCACCATCGTCTTGACGACCTCGCCGCCGACGTAGACGTTCATCGTCGGGATCCCGGTGATGCCGTACTTGCCGGTGACCTGAGGGTTCTCGTCGGTGTTGAGCTTGACGATGGTCAGCTTCTCCGAGTACTGCTCGGACAGCTCTTCCAGCACGGGGGCCACCATCTTGCACGGTCCGCACCAGGGTGCCCAGAAGTCGACGAGGACGGGCCCATCGTTTTCCAGCACGTCACTGGCGAAGTTACTGTCGTCGGTTTGCTTGGTTGCCATTGTTGCACTCACATTCTGTGTGAAAAAGGTTGGCGGACAGGATCATTCGGGTCAGCATCAGACCGAGCTGGCGCTGGCCAGGGCGGCGGCAGCGTTGACGCCGGGCGCCTCCGAGGCCAGTGCCGCCAGGTAGCGCTCAGCGTCCAGGGCGGACGCACAGCCGGTGCCGGCAGCGGTGATGGCCTGGCGGTAGGTGTGGTCGACGAGGTCGCCTGCTGCGAACACGCCGGGAAGGCTCGTCGCCGTCCCGCGGCCCTGGACCAGCACGTAGCCCTCGGCGTCCAGGTGCACTTGGTCGCGAATCAGCTCGTTGCGGGGGTCGTGGCCGACGGCGATGAAGAGTCCGGTGATCGGCAGCTCGCGCTTCTCGCCGGTCCGGATGTCGGAAAGGGTGACGGATGCGACTTTGGCGTCTCCGTGGATCGCGGTGACCTCACTGTGCCAGGCGAAGGAGATCTTGGGGTCGGATTCGGCTCGCTCAGCCATGATGCGGCTGGCCCGGAGCTCTCCGCGACGATGGATCACGGTGACCGAGCGGGCAAAGCGACTCAGGAAAGTAGCCTCCTCCATGGCGGAGTCCCCACCGCCAACGACCGCGATGTCCTGGTCACGGAAGAATGCGCCATCACACGTGGCACACCAAGAGACCCCGTGGCCGGAAAGACGCTTCTCATCCGCCAGGCCCAGCTCGCGGTAGGCCGAGCCCATGGCCAAGATCACCGCTGAGGCCCGGTGCTGGACGCCTTCTTCGTCCGTCACGACCTTGACGGGCCCCGTCAGGTCCATCGAGGTCACATCCGTGCGAAGCAGCCTAGCCCCGAAGCGTTCGGCCTGGGCGCGCATAGCCAACATCAGATCGGGGCCCATAATGCCGTCCTGGAACCCCGGGTAATTCTCCACCTCGGTGGTGTTCATCAGGGCGCCTCCCGCGGTGACAGCCCCCTCGAAAAGGACCGGCGCAAGGTTGGCGCGGGCGGCATACACCGCAGCGGTGTAGCCAGCCGGGCCGGACCCGACGATGATCACCTCGTGAAGCTCATCGTCACCGGAGCCCGATGGGGACTCCGCAGAGGTGGGTTCTAACGAAATACCGCTGATGAGACTCATGTGCGTGGAATCGCTCCTGTAGACGGCTCTGGTGTTGCTGTGTGGTGAACCGATCCTACGGCGATGATGTTCCCGCGAGGGACTACGGAAGGGAAACCGGGCCCTTCAGCACTCCCGCGTCGGAGTCCTGCCGACACGTCCGGTCCAAAGCCCAGGCTTCGTGCGGCTCGTCCGACCCCATGGACCCGAGGATGACCACTTCTTCTCCGTTCATGGCGGTGGGTGCCCCAACCCAGGCCCGCTCGGTGGGACCCATCCCTGCTGCCGTGATGCAGCTCTCCAGCTCATCCTCGTCGAGGGCCTTGACGTCGCCGAGGTCCATGAACAGCCGCAACGCCGTGCCAGACTCATCCTGCGCAGACTGTCCCGAGGCAACTTCGAGCACGGACTGCGCACCCACCGCGAAGGCCTGGTCGTCGATGGACTGCACGCCTGTTTCAGCGACGGAGTCCGCGCCATCACCCGCGGCTGAAGCCTTCGCCTCACCGCCTTCTGAAGCACCATCATCAGCAGACTCCTCCTGCGCGGCGTTGCTGTCCTCGCTCTCGGGAGATGAGACCGCTGCAGCAGGGCTGTCGCCGCTGGATCCTGAGCCCAGCACGTCGTCGAACACCACGGTGCCGATGATGCCGACGGCGACGACGGCGGCCGCGGCCAGGATCCATTGCTGGGGCCGACGGTGGACGCGCCCACGGGACAGATCGTGGACCGGGGCCGTGGCCCCCCACGCGGCTTGGTCACGCATGCCCTGCTCACGTTCGAGGCTGGCGCAGATGCGGTCGGCGAGCTCCTCGGGCATGGGGCCGGGCTCGGGTAGGGATGACAGGACATCCCGCATCCCGGTGGGATCGGCATCATCGTCCCCCGCGGGGACGCCCTCGGGCGGGATGCTCACCTACTGCTCCTTAGCGCTGTTGATCTCTCGTGCCGTGCTGGGGTGCAGCACACCACCATGAATACGACGGATACCAGGGCGAAGTGGTTCCCCCATTCCTTAGGGCTGCTCATCCTGGTCCCAACACTTCGGCCAACGCAGCGCGGCCCCTCGAGCATCGTGACTTGACCGTGCCCTCAGCGACCTCGAGCACGGCGGCGGTCTCCGCGATCGACAGGCCGTGCATGTCGACCAGGACCAGGGCCAGGCGTTGGGTCTCCGGCAGCTCGGCCAGGGCTGCCCGCACGTCGAGTCTGATCTCCACACTGCGGTGGTGGTCTCGTGGCTCGACCGGTTCGTGATCCGCGATGTCAGCCGTGGGCTTGGACCGGCGCATCCGGTCCAAGCACGCGTTGACCACGATGCGGTACAGCCAGGTGCTGACCTGGGCATCACCTCGGAAGGACTCGGCGCGACGGAACGCGTTGACGAAACCGTCCTGAACGGCGTCGGAGGCGACGTCGGGATCCCGCGTGGTCCGCAACGCCACAGCCCACATCCGATCCTTGTGTCGGCGAAAGATCTCGCCGAAGGCCTGCTCGTCACCCGAACGGTGGAGAGCCATCAGGTCGGAGTCGCTACGACCCTCAAGGTCGTGGCTGCTCATCGGCTCACCGAACGGTGACCTCGGAAACGTAGACGATCTCCCCGTTGGGGCCGGGCCACGCGCGGTCGAACCACACCAGGACGTAGCGACCGTCGACGGCCTCGTCCGCGGTGACAGTCACGGTGTCGGTAGCCTCATCGAGGCTGCCGATCTCGGTCATGTCGTCCAGCGAGACCTCGTCGCCGACGTAGATCTGCATGCCGTAGTCACCCTGCGGGAAGCTGACCTCCACCTCGCTCACACCCTGGGTGTCACCGAGATCGATGGCTAGACCGACGCCGTCCTTCAGGTTGCCCCAGTTCTCAGCGAGATAAGTCCGGCTGCGCCACGAGGTGCCGGAGTCACCATCGATCGCCAGCTCGGTCAGCTCGTTGTTCTCGTCGCCGTCGCCTTCGGGGTCGTAGGAGGTGATGTCCTCCAGCGGGAGCGGGTCACCGCTGGCTTCGGTCGGCTCGGCCGTTTCCTCGGCGGTATCGGAGTCACCCTCATCGGTCGGCTCGCCATCCTGGGAGGCCTCGTCCTCGGGGTCCTGCCCCTCGGCGGTGGACGACGCACCCGCCTGGGTGGTGTCGTCTCCGCCGCCCAGGCCCTGGATCGCCCCGTATCCCAAGAACATGGCAACGACCACCACGGCAGCCACCAGGGCCAGCACGATGCTGCTTTGGAAGCGTTGCGGCGCCGCGCCGTTGGAGTCACTGTCCAGCGCGGGCGCGTCGGCCCTGTCAGCACCCGCTCCTGCACCACCGCCTGCACCACCGGCTGCCCCCGCGGACCGGCGGTCGGTGTCAGTGCGGTCCCCGGAGCTCGCCTCGCTCGTCGCCGCGGCGCCACCGGCCATGGCGGCGGTGAGGGCCGAAGTGCCACCGGCACGCGATCGGTCGGAGCTGTCGTCACCAGTCTCGGGGGCAGCTTGCTCCCGCTCGGTGCGGTAGTAGGTGGGCTCGACCACGGCGGTGTCGTCCCGGGTATCAGGGCCCTGGGGGTCACCAGGATGCGCTGCGGTGGCCGCGGCGCTGGCTCCGGCAGCCGCCGCCAAGGCGGCATACGCGCCCTGGTCATCGTCGTTCAGGGGCGCGTCCACCGTGTTCGGGGGACCATGCACGACCTCGGATGGCCAGGGCGCGAGGACCTTGGCCAGCTCCCCAGGCGTGTTGGGGCCGCGCTGCGCCGGCGAGCCCGCCCCGAACACCGATCGGCATAGGGCGTCAAGGTCTCCGGGGACACCCCCGACGACTTCCGAGGGCGCCGGCAGCGACCCGTCCGCCAGGCGCCGAGCCGGGCGCAACGCTTCGATGTCCTCTCCGGGCCAGCGTCCGGTCAGGCCGGTGTAGAGCAACGACAGAAGGTCCGTGGTGTCGATGACCGAAGCCTCACCGGCGGAGATGTCGTCGGTCTGCTCGATCGCCGCCGCCACTCCGACGCCTGAGATCTTGACGCTCCCCTCGCTGGTGCGCAGCACCGCGTGGGGGTTGAGGTAGAGGTGGTGCAGCCCCCGGCGCCGTGCGGACTCCATACCTGAGGCGGCCTCACCCACGATGCGCCGGGCTTCCTCAGCCGGCAGTGGCTGGTCGGCAATGAGCGTGGCCAGCGACACGGCCTCGCTCAGACCCTCTTCGACGATCCAGCAGATGTCGTCGGCGGAGCCCACGTCGAGCACTCGGACGAGGCGTGGGTCGTCGACCCCGGCAGTGCGCCGGGCACCGTCCAGCACCGCTTCTGCGGTGCCAGTGTGCTCCCCGGTGGCGGGCAGGACCGTCACGGCGACGAGCCGATCCAGGGTCTGGTCGTGGGCGGACCAGTAGTCCAAGGTGTCGTCCCGACGAGCCAGGAGCTCCTCGAGGGCATAGCGGCCTCCCAGGACCGTGCCTGTGTCGATACCGTGCACCATGGGCTCCTTGCTCATTTCCTGTTCGGAGGCAGTCGGCCCCAAGACTAGTCGGGCCGGACCCTCTTGTGTCTCCGGCTGCGCGGGGATGCGGGGCGCGCTCGTCACCGAGGTCGCTGGTGCCCGCCGACGCAACCGGCGCGTCAGGGGAGCGATGACCTCCGAGAGCTCTCGCACGCCGAACCGATGCGCCAGCACGCCGTAGACGACGAAGAAGAGCAGTCCTCCCACGGCGAGCGTGACGAACGCCGCCACCTTGCCGTCCAACACGGCATACACCCCCCTCTGTATGCCGACCGTCGGGATGGCGGCGAGCAGTGCGGCCGCGAACGCCCGCAGGTACGTGCGGCGGACATCACCCAGCGCCAGCGACCCGATGCGGCGACGCACCCACAACACGCCCAGGGCAGCAGCGGCGATCTGGGCCAGCGCCTGACCCCCGGCGATCCCCATCGCGGTGAACTGGGGTGGGACCAGGGCCGCGGCACCGATGGCTACGACCGAGATACCGGTGATGACCAGCTGCAGCTGGAACGGCGGTCGACCCTCCTGGTAGGCATGGAAGATGCGTTGGGAGAGCAGATACACGCCGTAGGGCACCAGGCCGACCGTCAGGATCATCACGATGTAGGCGATGGCCTGGGTAGCCTCCGACCCGCTGAGCAGCAGGAGCAACGCGGTGACCTGGGGGGCCAGGATGATCATCGCGATCGAGATCGGGATCATCGCGGCTCCCAGGAGTCGCAACCCGTGGCGATACTGATCGGCGAGCGCGGTGCGGTCGTTGGCGGCCGCGGCTCGGGACAGCCGGGGCAACATCGCGGTCAACAGGGACGTGGCGATGAGTGAGTGCGGCAGGATGAAGATCAGGAAGGCGTTGTCGTAGGCGAACTTCCCGGGCACTCCCTCCTGCAGGATGCTGGCGCGGTTGATGGCGTTGGAGGCGAAGAGCAGGCCGAGTTGCGAGACAGCGATGATCGCCAGGGTCCACAGCGCCATCCGGGACGCGGAGCCCAGCCCCACCCCACGGAAGCCCCAGCGCGGACGGTAGCGGAAGCCACTGCGCCATACCGGTTGGATCAACACCGCCGCCTGCACCACGATCCCCAACGTCGCCGTGCCACCGAGCAGCCAGATCATCGGGCTGGTCCAGTCACCCAGAGGCAGTGACCCCGCGTCGGGATAGGTCACGGAGAAGGCGATCAGCCCGGCGATGGCCACGATGTTGTTGGCCACCGGTGCCCACATGTAGTAGCCGAACTTCTCCTGGGCGTTCAGAATCTGCCCCAGCAGCGCGTAGGCACCGTAGAAGAAGATCTGGGGGAGGCAGAGGTAGGCCAGCGCCACGGCCAGGGCGAGCTGGTCGCCGGTCCAGCTCAGGGCATACAGCTTGGTCAACACCCACGCGCTTGCGGTGGCGATCACCGTGATCCCGACGATCGCGGTCAGCGCCAGGGTGATCAGCCGGTCCGTGAAGTCGCGGCCCTTGTCCTCGCGGGCCAGTGCCCGGGTGAGCTGGGGGACGAAGACCACGTTGAGCACGCCGCCGGCCAGCAGCAGGTAGATGGTGTTGGGCAGGGTGTTCGCGGTCTGCCAGATGTTCGCGGCCTGGGTCAATGACCCGATGGCCCCGGCAAGCAGGGCGATACGCACCAAGCCCAGCACTCGCGAGACCAGGGTCCCGGAGGCCATCAGGGCACTCGAGCGGGCCAGGCTCGCCGACGAGCTGCCGGAGGTATCGCTCACGAGCCCGTCCTCTCTGGTGGTGACGCTGGTCCTGCGGCGGCGGTTGGGCGGCGGATAGCCCGGATGAGGCCGAGGATCAGGATGACTCCGGCCACACCCCCGAGGACCCAGTAGATCCAGATGCCCGTGGGACGGACCTGGACGCCGACCTCTTGCATCTCGCCGATCTGCATGCCGCTGGGAGCGGACAGACTGGCGCGCACGGGCACCTCTCCGGCCGCGATGGCGCGGGCACGGAACTGCACCGTGGCCCTGCTCTGCGGGCCGATGGTGATCGGGCCGGGCTCCTCGATGATCCGCAGCCTGCCGTTTCCCGGCACGAGGTCGAGGCTCAGGTCCTGCACCGTGATGGGCAGATCGTTGACGATGGTGATCTGGATGAGACCCTCCTCGGCCAGGAAGTTCACGGTGGTCGGGTTGATACTGACGCCGTCGATGATGGTGGCGACCTGCGACTCGAGCTCGGTCAAGGGCACCGACCACCCGTCGGGATTCTTGCGCCACCGTGCGGAGTAGAGGCTGTTCAGGATGGGCTCCCACTGCTCGACGGCCCCACCGCGAGGCACCACGGCGGTCAGCTGAGCCAACGTCGACCGCACCGACTCGATCCGGGCGACTCGTGCGCTGGTCAACGGGCTATCGGGGGGACTGACCGACGAGCTGTCCCCGGTGAGCGATACCGCCTCTCCGCCGCCCAGCAGAGGGTCTGCTGGGACCTGGGTGATCCAGGGGGCGAGCGCCAGGGCCTCGCCGAGGTCCACCGCGGTCCGGGGGTCCACGGGGGCGTCACGCATCGGTGCGATGATCATCGCACCCGGGTCGGCAGGGGAGCGCTGATAGCGCGCCAACGTGTGGGCCAGCAGCAGCTGGATCCGCCCACCGTCGCTGTCGGCCTCCGGTAGGTCGCTGACCAGTGCGCTCAGTCGCTCGTCGTAGCCCAGCAGGGTGACCTCGCCGCCAGTGGTCGCCGTGAGGCCGTTCGGGCGGGCGTTCCGGCCTTCGCTGTCGGTGAAGGCCGAGCGCGGCACGACCGTGGCCGCGACGTCGAGGGTGGAGGACAGACCCGTGAGGTCACCGAGCTGATTCTGGCTGAGGCCGGGCCATAGCGGCCAGGTGACGTCGTGCCGACCGCGCTCGAGGAGCCGGTCGGCGTCCAGGACCGAGGGGGGAAGGGGCGCTGCCAGCACCGCGTCGACCACGTCGGCGTCGATGCCCACGTCGATCATGGCGGCGACGTCCGGGTCGGCGACCGGAAGCCACCACAGCTGGTTGGCCTCGAGGTCAGCGAGCTGCTGCTGCAACGCCAGCTCGGCCTCCTGCACCTGGGTCAGGTCATCCGGCACGTCGGGAGGTGCCACGGCGCCTTCGGGCACTAGCAGCCCACTGGGGGTGCTCAGGTCATCCCGCGAACCCTCGGCATCGCCGGTGGCGCTGGGAGAGTCGTCCGGGTCGGTGGCAGGAGGGCTGGGGTCGGTGGCCGTGGGGTCCGGCGGGGTTGTGGTGGGTTCCGGGAGCGGAATCGGCTCCGGAGCCGCCGACACATCGGCGGCGGGGGCCAGAGGCACCAACAGGGAGGGATCGACCAAGAACGTCGCGTCGTAGGCCGAGAGTCCCGTGAGCCAGGCTCGGGTCGGGGATGCCTCGCCGACGACGTCGAGCCAGGCCTGGGTGCGATCGCTGCCCATCTCGGCGGTGAGGTCGGGATCCGGTGGGACCGTCAAGGGCAGCACCCACGAGACGTCGAGCGGATCGTCGGCCGGCGTGTCGCCGAACCACGGCAGCACCGTCCGCAGCTCGCCCAGCAGGGAGTCGTCCGCGGACCGCACCTCCAGCCGCAGCGGCAACGAGGCGAAGGTGAAGGGCGGCTCGATCGTTCCTCCGGACACCACCACGTAGAAGTCTCGTCCTTGCCCGGGACCGAGAGTGCGGGACAGATCGGTGGACCCGGCCAGCTCGGACGTCCCCCCCGCATCGTCTCCGGAGACCCAACGGTCCAGCGCCGCGTCGGTGTCCAGCGCGCGGTATGCCGTCAGGAGTCGGACCTCCTCCACCTGCACCGTCACGTCGGATGCGTTCTCGACCCTGCCTTGCACCGCCCAGGACTGGCCCGGGCGCAGCACGCTGGGGACCACCTGGTTCAACGTCACCTCGACCCCGGAAGGGTCTTGGGAGGGCGCCGCGTCGGCGCTGACCGCGAGGGCAGCTAATGCGGTCAGTGGAGACGAGACACTGATCAGGAAGACGAGGACGAGGCTCAGCAGCCGCCGGCGCCGACCCCACGCCGAGCGGGAAGGTCCAGACCAGGACATCATGGCTCGGCGGGACACAGGGGCGGGTTCGATCGCCGTGCTCAGACGTGGCCCGCCAGGCGCTGCCAGGCGAGTTGGGCGATGCGGCGTTCGTTCGGAAACGTCAGCATCCGGTGCGCTTCGTCGAGATGCACCCACACGGCATCGATGGCCTCGTGGTCTGGGTCGTCCTCGATGGTCAACGACCCTCCGGTGGCCTCCAACAGGTAGTGATGGACCATCTTGTGGATCCGGTGCTGGGGGGTGGAGAACCAGTACTCGATGGTCCCGAGGGTGACCAACACTCGCCCGACGATGCCGGTTTCTTCGGCGACCTCCCGCTCCGCGGTCTGCGCCAACGTCTCGCCGGGCTCGACGTGACCCTTAGGTAGGCACCACTCGATCCGCTGGCTTCGGTTGCGTCTGGCGATGATCGGCATCCGGGCGCGGCCCTCGAACACGTCGACCATCACCCCACCGGCCGAGGTCTCCTGCACCGCCACACCCCGCCGGGTGGGGCGGGTAGGTCGCGGTGAGAGGGTCATCGGGCCACTGTATCGAGCGGGTCGGTGGGCAGGCTGTGATCTGCTGCCGATGTCGCGGATCGGAGGCGGATCGGGCCGTAGGGTAGGTGACCGTGTCTGACTCCGTGGCTCACGCCGAACTACTGGCTCGCGCGGTGCGACAGCTGTCCTCGACGCTGGACTCCGTCGCCGGGCTGAGCGAGGCCTTCGCAGCCGCGGGCCACGAGTTCGCCCTGGTCGGCGGACCGATCCGCGATGCGTTCCTGGGACGGACCTCTCCCGACCTGGACTTCACCACCTCAGCCCGACCCGAGCAGATCGAGGGGATCCTTCGTCCTTGGGCCGACCACGTCTGGGACGTGGGTCGGGCCTTCGGCACCATCGGTGGCCGCCGTGGAGACCAGGTCGTGGAGATCACCACCTTCCGCGCGGATGCCTACGACGAGGAGTCCCGTAAGCCGATCGTCGCCTTCGGGAGCTCGCTGACCGACGACCTGGTGCGGCGTGACTTCACGATCAACGCGATGGCCCTGCGACTGCCCGAGCGCATCTTCGTCGATCCGCACGGGGGGCTGGACGACTTGGCGGACATGGTGTTGCGGACGCCCCATACGCCGCAGGTCTCCTTCTCCGACGACCCGCTGCGGATGATGCGTGCCGCCCGCTTCGTCTCCACCCTGGGCGTGCGGGTGTCGTTCGCGGTGGCTGAGGCCATGTCGGAAATGGCTGAGCGCCTGTCGATCGTGTCCGCGGAGCGGGTCCGGGATGAGCTGAACAAGCTGCTGCTGGGCTCCGAGCCCCGGGCGGGCCTGGAGATCCTGGTG
Organism: Ornithinimicrobium sp.; assembly: GCA_049646465.1. Lineage (GTDB taxonomy): Bacteria > Actinomycetota > Actinomycetes > Actinomycetales > Dermatophilaceae > Ornithinicoccus. The sequence goes on along the minus strand of JBARVW010000141.1, from coordinate 5,147 downwards.
GACAGTGGGCTCGCTGACGTGGTGCTTCCGGAGATCCCGGCTCTGCAACTCGAGGTCGATGAGCACCACCGGCACAAGGACGTCTACCAGCACTCGCTGCAGGTGCTGGAGCAGGCGATCGCTCTCGAAAGCCCTCCCGGGTCGACCGGCCCCGACGAAGTGCCAGGCCCGGACCTGGTCCTGCGGCTGGCGGCCCTTATGCACGACATCGGGAAGCCGGACACCCGGCGCTTCGAGGTCGGCGGTGGGGTCAGCTTCCACCATCACGAGATGGTCGGCGCCAAGCTGACCCGGGCTCGGATGCGGGCGCTGCGCTACGACAAGGACACGACGAAGGCCGTCTCCCGGCTGGTGGAGCTGCACCTGCGTTTCCATGGTTACGGGGGTGGTGAGTGGACCGACTCCGCCGTGCGCAGGTACGTGGCCGATGCCGGGCCCCTCCTCGGTCGCCTGCACCGGTTGACCCGATCGGACTGCACAACGCGCAACAAGCGCAAGGCCGCGCGGCTGTCCGCGACGTACGACGACCTGGAGCGACGTATCGACCTGCTGCGCTCCCAGGAAGAGACGCAAGCAATCCGCCCCGAGCTCAACGGCAACGAGATCGCCGAGGTGTTGGGCATCAAGCCCGGTCCCGTCCTGGGTCGGGCCTACAAGCATCTCCTATGGCTGCGGATGGAACGGGGCGAGATCGGCCGTGAGGCCGTGGTCGAGGAGCTACGCAGCTGGTGGGCCGAGCAGGACGAGTCGACGCCACCATCGATCGGTCTCAGGTGACACCGTCGGCGGCAGCGGAGCACACTGGGGTCATGCGTTGCGTCATCGTTGCCGAGCACGGCGGTCCGGAAGCTCTCACCCTCACCGAGCGCGAGGTGCCGTCGCCTGGACCAGGCGACATCGTGGTGGAGGTGGCCGCTGCGGGGGTCAACTTCATCGACATCTACCAGCGCAGCGGCGCCTACCCGATGAAGCTCCCCTACGTGGTGGGCTCGGAGGCAGCAGGCACGGTCACGGAGGTCGGCTCGGAGGTGGACTCGCTCGGAGTAGGGGATCGGGTGGCCTGGGCCATGGTCCCCGGGGGCGGCGCCACGGAGTTTGCCGTCGTGCCGGCGGAGCGGGCCGTGCCGGTGCCGGAGGGGGTGGAGCTGCGGACCGCGGCTGCTCTGATGCTTCAGGGCATGACCGCGCATTACCTGGTCGAGTCCACGTTCGCCGCCCGGCAGGGGCAGGTGGCGTTGGTGCATGCGGCGGCCGGTGGGGTCGGACTGTTGCTGTGCCAGATGTTGGCCAGCAAGGGAGTGCGGGTCATCGCCACGACGTCGACCACGGCAAAAGCCGAGCTGGCGCGAGGCGCCGGAGCCGACGAGGTCGTGATGTCCCGACGGTCGGCGCAGGACTCCACGCAGGAAGCGTCGACGATCTCGCAGCAGGTGCGCTCGTTGACCCAGGGCGAAGGAGTCGACGTGGTCTACGACGGGGTGGGTCAGGCGACTTTCGAGGAAGGACTGAGCGCGCTGAAGGTGCGGGGGACCATGGTGCTGTTCGGAGCGGCCAGTGGTCCGGTGCCACCGATGGACCCGCAGATGCTGAACCAGCACGGCTCCCTGTTCCTGACTCGGCCCAGTTTGGCGCACTACCTGCGGGGCAGGGAAGAGCTCCTGTGGCGCGCCGGGGACGTCCTGGCCGCCGTGCAGCGTGGAGACCTCAGCGTCCGGATCGGTGGGGAGTACGCGCTGGAGGACATCGCCCAGGCCCACGAGGACCTTGCCTCGGGTGGGACCACGGGCAAGTTGGTCATCCTGCCCTGACGGGCTCCCGGCCCCGTTCCTTCGGGGCCTCCCGCGGCGCCGTGTCGTCTCGGGTCGCCCAGACGCGCAGCAACACCCACGACCAGGCCAGGACTCGGGCGAGCAGGGACAGGGAGTAAGCATCCCCCGGAAGCCCGCGGCCCGGGTCGGAGCCGAAACCGATGTACAGCCAGACGGCCTCGAAGTGGACGATCTCGGCCGCAGCCCAGATCAGATGGTCGCGCCAGGGCAGCGCCGACAACGCGAGGAACGGCAGCATCCAGAGCCCGGTCTGGACCGACACCGTCTTTGCGGTCAGCACGACGATCAGCATCATCGGGGCGGCGATCGCGACGATGTAGGCGACGTCGCCGCGAAGCGGTGCGCGACGCACCAACCACCATCCGGTCAAGGCGGCCACAACCCACCCGGCCAGGGCGATGGACGTGGCGACAGGAACGGACACCGTCCAGCCGTGCAGACCAGGCACCAGTGTTGTCCCGCCATACCCTGGGGCGCTGGAGAGCCATCGACGGGGCGCCAACAGCATCGGCTCGCCGAGCACGACGAGGAAGGGAAGGTAGAGGCCCACCGCGCTCATGACCGCCGCTACTCCTGCCTGAAGTGCCCGGTGTGTGTGACCGTGCCGTCGAGCGACCAGCACGATGGCGAGCAGAAAGACCAAGGGGTAAGGACGGAAGAGAAAGGCCAACCCCAGCAGAAGTCCGGACCACACCGGGTGGGCCCGATGCCAGGCCCAGAGCGCCCAGATGACGAGGGCTACGGCGCAGAGGTCGACCGAGACCAGCGCCAGGATGGCGATGACCGGGCTGACCGCGAAGTGGGCACTGCGCCACGGACGACTCGGTTGCAACGCCACGATCGCGACGACGGCGCCGGCGACCACGAGCATCGCGACGAGCGCCCACAAACCGAAGATCCACTGTTGCGCCGTGCGATCGCCACCCGAATGAGGTGAGACCAGCGCCAGGGCCCACATCACCAGTCCTGCCCCCAATGGTTGGTCGCTGGGTGAGTCGGCGGTGTAGGGCAACGAACGGGTGGTCAGTGCCGTGCTGACGTTGACGACCGTGACGTCGGAGTAGCAGGCGCGCCAGAACTGGTCCGGGTCCACCCACCCCTTGACGACACAGTGCCCCTTTTGAAGGACTCCGAGGCTGAGCACGGCGGCGCCCATCAGGATGACGGCGGCAGCGACCGCCGACAGGCCCCGGGCTCCGACGACGGCGTGGCGACCCAATGGCCCACCGATGACGTTGCTGGCCGTCCGCACCACGGGGTCGGTGCGGGACGGCGATGCGTAGTCCCGGGGCGGTGACCTATCCGCCATCGACCGGGTCGGTGTCACCGCCGCCGTTGTTGCCGCCACCGTTGTTCGATCTGTTGTCCCCGGCCCCGTCGTCAGTGCCGCCGTCGCCGGCCCCGTCGTCACCACCGCGGTCGTTTCCGCCACGACTGTTGTCGGATCCGTTGTCGGATCCGTTGTCGGTTCCGGCGTTCTGTCCGTCCGTCGTGCTCGCAGACGACTCCGACTCGGTGGGCTCATCGGGCTGAGTCTGCGTGGGCTCAGGCTCCGTTGTCTCGGACGGTTCCTGCTCCTGCGTCGTCTCGGTCGGCTCGGTGGTCTCGGTCTCGGTGACCGTCTCGGTCTCCGTTTCCGCTTCCGTGGTCGGGCTGGGCTCCTCAGTAGTGGGCTCCACCGGTGTGGGGACGGGGGTCGGGGTGGTCGAGGGGACCACGCCGTCGTTGACGCCGACGCGCTCCGGGAACTCGATGACCTCGTCGCCGTCCTGGGCCAACCGCATGAACTCACCCCAGATCGCGACGGGGAAGGAGCCACCGGTGATCTGGTCGACCCCCGCGATGTCCTGCATGGGCTCGGTGCCGTCGCCCTTGTACATCGTGACCGCAGCGGCCACCTGGGGGGTGAAACCGTTGAACCAGGCCGAGACGTTGTTGGAGCTGGTCCCGGACTTGCCCGCGGCCGGACGACCCAGATCGCCGGCTCCGGTGCCCGAACCCTCGGTGATGACGCGGGTCATGGCGTCGGTCACGTCGGCGGTGATGTCGGGATCGACCGCTTCCGTCGTCTCGGGATCGGCCACGTAGTCGTACACCTCGTTGGTGCTGGACACCTCGGCGACGATGTACGGCTCGGCCAGCTCGCCGTCGGCCGCGATGGCGGCGAATGCATTGGCCATGGGCACCATCGTGGGCGCCGCCGTGCCGAGGACGTTGGTCAGGTTGTTGTCGTCCAGGCCTTCGGTGTCCTCCGGCAACCCCATTTCGCGCGCCACCCGGCTGGTGTTCTCCGGCCCGATCTGCTCGTTCAAGGCGACGAACACCGTGTTGACCGAGTTCGCCGTGGCGGTTCGTAGGTCGATATCACCGAACTGAGCGTCCCGGAAGTTGTTGATCTCCACCGGCTCCTCACCTGGCACGTCGAACTCCTGCGGTGAGAATCCGGGGTAGGTGTTCAGCGTGCTGACGTCACCCTCCAACGCCGCGACCAGGGTGAAGACCTTGAACAGTGAGCCGGCCTGGCGTGGGGCCTGGGTGGTGATGTTCAGCTGCTCTTCCTGGTAGTCCGCGCCGCCGTACATCGCCGTGATGGCGCCGTCCCCGGGAGTGACCGCGACGAGTCCCACCTTGAGGTCCTCGGCATCGGGCGTGGTCGGCGTCTCCTGGGCCACGGCGACCTCAGCCGCCTCCTGGTGCTTCTGGATGATGGTGCTGGTGATGCGTAGACCGCCCCGGTCGATGTCGTCGTCGGTGATCTCGAGGTCGTCGACCAGCTCTTTGCGGACCTCCTCGACGATGTAGCCGGTCGGTCCTTGGACCGCTTCGGGCTCCTGAGGCTCGTCGAGCTCGGGGAACGACGCGGCGTCGCCTTCAGCCTCTGACAACCAGCCTTGACTGACCATGCCGTCGATGATGTAGGCGAACCGCTCCTCGGCGCGTTCCTGGTTGCCTTCGGCATACGCCGGGTCAAGCAGCGACGGTGCGTTCGTGACGGCGGCCAGGAACGCCCCCTCGGACACGTCCAGGTCGCCGACATCCTTGCCGAAGTAGGCTTGAGCCGCGGTCTGCGTGCCGTAGGCGCCGCGTCCGTAGTAGATGGTGTTGAGATAGCGCTCGAGGATCTCGTCCTTGGAGAGCTCGTTGTCGATCTTGACCGAGATCATCAGCTCCTGGAACTTGCGCCTGTAGGACTGCTCGCTGGTCAGGTAGTAGTTCTTCACGTACTGCTGGGTGATCGTCGAGCCGCCCTGCGTGCTGTCGGAGGTGAGGTTGCGCCAGGCAGCCCGTGCCGTGCCGGTGATGGAGACACCCTCGTTC
>JBARVW010000140.1:0-4225 GCA_049646465.1 Ornithinimicrobium sp. | reverse complement strand
ACGATGAGGCATGCAACGTGTGCTGTCGGCCCGCTCGGTGGCGCAGGCCGTGGGTTCGGCGGACCTCAAGCCGCCGCTGTACGCCGGGTTGGCCGACCGGATCCGGGGAGCCGTCACCGACGGACGCCTTCCCGCCGGAGCACGCCTGCCCAGCGAGCGTGAGCTCATGGGGGCGATGGCCCTCAGCCGGAGCACCGTCACCCGGGCCTACCAGGAGCTCCGGGACCAGGGGTACCTGCGCACCCGTCAGGGCTCGGGCAGCGTGCTGCACCTCCCTGTGGTGCCCGGGGGCCGGGTGGACCATCTGTTGACCCCCGCCGGTGCCCAGCCGGACGATATCGATCTCACCACCACGGCCGCCGCCGCCGGTCCCTGGCTGATGGAGGCCTACACCGACGCGCTGTCGGAGTGCGCGGCCTACCTCCCTGGGGTGGGCTACTACCCCAGTGGCCTGCCGGTGCTGCGGGAGCTGGTCGCCGACCGGTTCTCGGAGCGGGGCCTGCCGACGTCGGCCGACCAAATCCTGATCACCTCCGGAGCGCTGTCGAGCACCGCCATCGCTGCCCAGGCGCTCGGGCTGCGGGGGTCTCGGGTGGTCATCGAGAGCCCGACCTACCCCAACGCCATTGCGACCCTCAAGGGTTTGGGCGCACGCCTCGTGCCCCACCCGATCAACCATGAGGCCGAGGGACACCAGTGGGCCCCGGCCGGGCTGGACCTGCTGCTCCGACAGGTCCGTGCACGATCGGCATACCTCGTCCCGGACTTCCATAACCCCACGGGTGCGTTGATGGATGCCACCCAGCGGGAACGCGTCGGAGCGCTGATGCGAGCTCGAGGGGTGGTGCCGATCATCGACGAAACCCCGGTGGAACTGGCCTGCGACGACCTGGAGATGCCTCCCCCGCTGGCTGCCTTCACGCCGGACTCGATCACCGTAGGTGGGGTCAGCAAGTCCTTTTGGGGTGGTCTTCGCATCGGGTGGATCCGGATGCCGACGGCGCGCAGCCGTGCCCTGGCCGATAGCCGGCTCCGGCTCGACCTGGGTAGTCCCGTCCTCGAGCAGCTGGCGGTGGTTGCCTTGCTCCGTCGCCGGGCCGAGATCATCGCCCAACGTCGAAGCGTCTTCGCCGCGGGGCGGGACGTCTTGCTGGACGGTGTCGCCGCCCACCTGCCGTCCTGGCGGGTGCACCGGCCCCCAGGAGGACTGTCGCTGTGGTGTCGCCTGCCGGTGGAGTGCTCCACCGCGATGGTGGCCACGGCGGCGGAGCATCATCTGGTGTTGGCGGCGGGGCCGAACTTCGCGCCGAGTGGCGGCTTGGACCAGTGGATGCGGCTGCCCTTCGTGCTGCCGCCGGACCGACTCGCCGACGCGTTGCCACGGCTGGCCCGCGCGTGGGATGCGACGCTGGACGCTGGTCCCTCCACGGCGCGCCACGCGGTGTCCGCGCCGTCCACGATCATCGCCTAGAGGGGTCAGTGGAGCCAGACGAGCACGAGACTCGAGGCCCCCAGGGCCCAGCACAGAGCCATCAGTCCGAGCAGGGCTGCGGGGTTGACCGGAGACGTCGTGCCCCGGATGCCGGCTACCGCCCGACGTATGCGGTGTTGCTGGGTGAGCGCGATCGCCACGGCGCTGACCAGCGTGAGCGCCGGCAGGATCATCAGCCAGACCCCGTAGACCGGCAGCCACCGCACGGTGAAAGCGCTCACGACACAGCAAGCCAACGCGGTGCGGGACCACGCCATGGCGGTGCGCTCGGGTTGTAGTCCCGGGTCGATCTGCGCCGCGGTGTGCGGGTGATGCGCCGACAACGACACGGATCAGCCCAGCGCGATGACGACGATGACCACGAGGGCGCCCAAGGCCGCACCGATCCCGAGGACCGGTGCGATCAACGGCAACGGCAGAGGCGCTTGGTGCCGGATCGCCCGCTCGACACCGATCCAGCGCATGAACGCGCCCCCGCTGACCAGCATCCCGAGGACCAGCAGCAGGATCGCGACCCCCTGGCGGTAGGGGTCTTCGAGCACCGCGAAGGCTTCGACCGCGATGCCCCCGGCCAGCAGGGCCAGCGCCGTGCGGATCCAGGAGAGGAAGGTCCGCTCGTTGGCCAAACTGAACCGGGGGTCCGGAGTCGTGCCGTCGGGGAAGATGCGCCGGGCAAGCCAGCCGCGGCGATCCTCCGGCGTGGGGACACTCGCGGACGGTCCCGACGTGCGGTCGTCGCTGGAGGTCACCCTCCTACGCTACGTCCTGTCGGCATACCCGCGCCGTGGACTCGACGGCGCGACGGGTGTCGGTCGACGTCGGCGAGCTCAGGCGACGCGGGTCTGAGGCGCGGTCTGCGCGGTCTTGCCGGCGTCCTTCTCCACGATCTTGCCGAGGGCCTTGTCGATGGCCTTCATCGTTGACTTGTCGAGCGTGACGCCGGCGGCCTTGACGTTCTCACCGACCTGTTCCGGACGCGAGGCCCCGACGAGGGCAGCCGCCACGTTGTCGTTCTGGAGCACCCACGCGATGGCCAGCTGTGCCATCGACAGCCCGGCTTCGTCAGCAATCGGCTGCAGTTTCTGCACTCGCTTGAGGACGTCGTCGTTCATGAAGCGCTTGATCATGTTGGCACCGCCCTTCTCGTCAGCGGCTCGCGACCCGGCGGGCGGCTCGGCGCCGGGCTGGTACTTGCCGGACAACACCCCCTGAGCCATCGGAGACCACACGATCTGGGAGACCCCGAGGTCTCGTGACGTCGGCACAACCTCGTCCTCGATGACGCGCCACAGCATCGAGTACTGAGGCTGGCTGGAGATCAGCTGGAAGCCCAGCTCACGCGACATCTCGACTCCGGCGCGGATCTGCGGAGCCGTCCACTCGCTCACCCCGATGTAAAGGGCCTTGCCCTGGCGGACGACGTCGGCGAACGCCTGCATCGTCTCCTCCAGGGGAGTCTCGGTGTCGTACCGGTGCGCCTGGTAGAGGTCGACGTAGTCGGTCTGCAACCGCTCCAGCGAGCCGTTGATCGACTCCATGATGTGTTTGCGGGACAGTCCGGTGTCGTTCTTGCCCCCGGGGCCGGTGGGCCAGTAGACCTTGGTGAAGATCTCAAGGCTCTCGCGTCGCTCCCCCTTCAGTGCCTCGCCGAGCACTGACTCCGCGACCGTGTTGGCGTAGACGTCGGCCGTGTCGAAGGTCGAGATGCCTTCGTCCAGCGCTGCGCGGACACACTGGGTGGCCACGTCGTTCTCGACCTGAGAGCCGTGGGTCAGCCAGTTGCCGTAGGTGATTTCGGAGATCTTGAGGCCGCTGTTACCGAGGTATCTGAATTCCATTCCTCCACGCTACGACTTCCCCCGGACATCGGCCGCACGGGGTGGGCGATGATGGGGTGGTGAACGTCGTCCCTCCGGTGGCTGACCTCGGACCTGAGCTGTCCCGCGAGCAGATCGAGCGGTACTCCAGGCATCTGCTGGTCCCCGGCATCGGTATGTCGGGGCAGCGGAGGCTGCTGAACGCCCGCGTGTGCGTGGTCGGTGCCGGAGGTTTGGGTTGTCCCGCGCTCGCCTACCTGGCCGCAGCCGGGGTCGGTCACATCACGGTCATCGACGATGACGACGTCGAGGTGTCGAACCTGCAACGCCAGGTCCTGCACCGCACCATCGACGTCGGCACCCCGAAGGTGGACAGCGCTGCTCGGGCGTTGCGGGACCTGAACCCTGGCGTCCGCGTGAGCACTCGGCATACCCGGGTCAGTGCCGAGTCCGTCCACGACCTCATCCGGGACCACGACGTGGTGCTGGATGGCACCGACAACTTCCCGACGCGCTATCTCGTGAATGACGCGTGCGTGGACCTCGGGACGCCTTTGGTGTGGGCAGCCGTGTTGCGTTTCGACGCGCAGATCTCCACCTTCGTGCCGGAGCCGTGGGTGACCGCTGAGCACGCGACCCAGCTGCGGGACCTGTTCCCGACGGCTCCGCCCCCGGAGGTCGTGCCGTCGTGCGCGGACGCGGGCGTGCTCGGGGCGATGGTGGGCCAGGTCGGCTCGATCATGGCGGCAGAGGCGGTCAAGCTCGTCACCGGAGCAGGGCAGCCGCTGCTGGGTCGGGTGATGCTCATCGACATCGCGGCCATGACGACCCGGGAGATTCCGCTGCGGGTCAACCCCTCACGGGCAGAGGCTCCTGCGGCCGCCGACTCCCGGCCGTTTCCGGAGTCGGTGGCCAG
>JBARVW010000139.1:0-106775 GCA_049646465.1 Ornithinimicrobium sp. | reverse complement strand
GAGACCGTGCCCTGAGTAGCGTGGAGCGGCCGCAGAGTGCGCGTCCACGTCGCACCCCTTGGAGATGATCATGGGCAAGAGGATCCTGATGCTGGTCGGCGACTACGTCGAGGACTACGAGGTCATGGTGCCGTTCCAGGCACTGCAGGCAGTAGGGCACACGGTGCACGCAGTCTGTCCGGACAAGGCTGCGGGCGACACCGTCCGCACAGCCATCCACGATTTCCAGGGTGATCAGACCTATCGGGAGACACCGGGGCACAACTTCGCCCTGAACGCGACCTTCGCCGAGGTGGATCCGGGGGACTATGACGCCCTGGTCATTCCGGGTGGTCGAGCACCCGAGTACCTGCGCCTCAACAGCGAGGTCCTGGACGTCGTGCGGCACTTCTTCGAACGCGACAAGCCCACAGCCGCGTTCTGTCACGGCCCCCAACTCCTGACCGCCGCAGGCGTGGTGAAGGGCAGGATAGTCTCGGCGTACCCGGCCGTCGGGCCGGAGGTGACCCTCGGTGGTGGGATTGCCGCCGACATCCCGGTGGACCAAGCCGTCACCGACGGCATGCTCGTGAGCGCTCCCGCGTGGCCGGCGCACCCCGCCTTGATCGCGCAGTTCCTGGAGGTGCTGGGGACCAGGATCGTCCACGAGTAGCAAAGCCCGGGGGCAGAACCGGTCACGGTGCGCCCGTCATTGCCCTCTCCAACATCAGGGCCGCGCTACCCGGAGTCACCGATCCCACCATCCGACTCCTCCTCAATGAGCTGAAGGACGAAGGGCTTCTCAAGCCGCAGGGCACAGGACGCTCGGACGGCTCGAGTTGAGTTGACCGCTCGGATCCTCCGATAGTTCTGGGGAGCAGAAGGGCTTTGCTCCCCCGTACTCACGAGTCAAACGCCGCATCAAACGTGGTCGGTGTGTGCTGTGCCTATGGTTCGCGGCACCAGGTCGCGGCGATTTCGAGAGGACGATGTCATGCCGATGTTCATGGACACCCACACCTTTGAAGGCGGGGTCTCTGCTGAGGACGCTGCGAACGCTCACCGCGCTGACGTGACGACTCAAGAAAAGTATGGGGTGAAGTATCATCGCTATTGGCTCGACGAGGCCGCTGGGAGGATCTTCTGTCTGGTCGAGGCCCCCGACGCCGAAGCCGCAAACGCCGTGCACCGCGAGGCCCACGGCATGGTTGCTGACTCGATCTTCTCTGTCTCCGAGCACTCCTGATCGTTTGCCGCCAGGCTCGCTCGGGTCCGACTCCGGTGTGGTGTGCGAGCCTGGCTGGGTGCGCTACGGAGATTCGCCGAAGGAACCAGCACGACCCGTCGTCTCCATCCGCCTGCTTGGCTCACCGGCCATCGAGTGGCATCAGGGTCAGGCTTACCGCTTCCGGAGTCGCAAGAGTTGGGCTCTGTTCACTTACCTGTTGCTCTCTGAAAGGGCACCGACACGCAGCCAACTCGCTAGCCTGCTTTTTGCGGGTGCCGATGACCCGTTGCGTGCCCTGCGCTGGAGCCTGGCCGAGATTCGCCGCGGCTTGGGGCCCGGCGGCTCGATTGGCGGCGACCCTGTCGTTCTCCATCTTCCCTCGGGTGCCCGCGTGGACGCACGGGTGGTCGTGGATGGTTCATGGGCCGACGCGGTGCAAGAGGTCGGTTTAGGCTGCGAACTCCTGGACGGACTGGAGATCCACGGAGCGCCGGTTTTTGGATCCTGGTTGCTCTCCGAGAGGTTGAGGATGGCCGCCGCGTCCGAGGCAGTGCTCCACGAGGCTTCCCTGGCGTTGATGTCCCAAGGGTCTCTCGCGCAGGCCCTCGCCTTTGCCCTGCGCGCCGCAGCTTTGAGCCCGTTGGACGAGAACCACCAGGCACTACTCGTCCGGCTCTATCGACTCGGCGGCAATGACGGTGCCGCGAAACGACAGTACGAGTCCTACGCACGGATACTCGACGCCGAGCTAGGCGTCAGCCCTGGCGAGGCTGTTCGTGCGGCGCTTCAGGCGCGTACTGAGAGCAACAGTGACATCGCTGACACTATGTCGATCGAAGCGATGATCGAGGCCGGGATGGCTGCAATCTCGGCGGGGGCCCTGCACCACGGCACGACGTCACTGCGCACAGCGGTCAGGCTGGCAGACCAGAGGAAGACCGAGACACTGCAAACACGTGCCCGCCTTGTTCTCGCCGAGGCCTTGATCCACGCAAGCGGAGGTCTGGACGAGGAAGGGCTGGCTGTACTGCACGAGACCGACCGCATCGCCATGCTGGTCAACAACCGAGTCGTGATGGCTCAGGCACGCTCCGAACTGGGCTATGTCAACTTCCTCCGGGGGCGCTACAACAGAGCCCGGGTGTGGCTCGAGGACGCTCTGGCACATGCTGACGACTCACCCACAATCATGGCCACGGCAACGACGTACCTGGGCTCGGTCGAGAGCGACCGGGGCAACTATCCCGAGGCGATCGCCCTGCTCGAGGAGGGTGTAGACCTAGCGAGGGTGGCCGCGGATCCGCGTCGGGAGGCCTACGCGCTGTCAATGCTAGGACGGGTGAGTCTGACGCTCGGGGACCCGGACACCGCACACACCCAGCTCGACGAAGCGATCGACCTCGCCGAGCGCGACCACTGGCTCTTCTTCCTGCCGTTGCCACAGTCCTTGAAGGGCGAGGCGCACCTGGCCCTACACAACGTTGACGAAGCAGCTGACACACTGCGTCAGTCCTTTGCTCGGGCGATCCAGTCAGAAGACCCGTGCTGGGAAGGCTTGGCCACCCGCGGTCTAGCCCTGGTGGCCGAAGCTCAGGGAGACACCGAAGTCGCCTTCGCCACCCTCGACGACGCTCGGCTGCGCTGCAACAGACGCGCCGACCCCTATACATGGCTCAACGCACACATCTTGGACGCCCAGTGCATCCTCGGACGACGGCACGGACATCCCCAGACACGACATTGGATTGAACAGATGCGGAGCCTCGCGGCACGCTCGGGAATGAAGGAACTCACGGTCCGCGCGATGCTCCACGCTGCCGCCCTCGGCGATGAAGGGGAAGCGGCGGCAGCCAGGCTGATCTCCGCGGAACTCGACAATCCAGTCCTCACTCACGACCTGGCCATGCTCTCCTGATTTCACCGCATCGCCGAAGACGGTTAGCAGTGGTGTGGTGGAATCAGACTCACGCCTCACGACGGCCCTTCAAAGACAAACTTTCCGAGTGCAGCGACCTGACGCCATCAACAACCACTTCCGTCGGTTCACCAAGAGAGTGGCATCAGGTTCCTCGATCCGCGCGACCCTAGCCCCAGAAGGCTCGGGCGGTGGCCGGACGCGGCGTTGTGCAAGCAACGCCTGCTCACTCAAGCCACAGTGCGGACGACTCCGCTCCTCAATGACCAGACGCGAAGGCCGCGCGCCGCGGCGGCCGACAGTTGGCCGCAATCGCCGGTTGCCTCAGGGCCCAGCCCAGCTGTACTCCCTTGATCAGCACTCCCCACGAACCTGGGTCTTGCGCCGCCAGTGGACCATGCGAATGGGGTCGTGTGGGCGTGAATGCCGTGCGTTCAGGACGGGCCTTCGAAGAGCTCGATGGTGCACGTAGGGCCGGGAGCGCGGGCAAGTCCTCGGTCACCAGTGAGCAGGGTCGCGTTCAGCGCCTCCGCCAGGGCAACGTGGGCGACGTCATAAGTGGTGAGATCATCGGGCAGCCCCCAGCATCGGTCTAACAGCGGGAGGCGCGTCGCGCGCTGGATGGGCAGCGCCTGCAAGTCAGTCATCGCCGAGGCCGCTCGGCGATGGTCGAATGCACCTGTGCGGTTCTGACGACGCGATAGCGAGATGACCTCAAAGTCGACCACCTCCGGGGTGGCCAATGCTTCACCACGCAGGCGCACCCGAGCGACATCGCCGTCCTTGCCGTCATCGGCTACGGCGACGGCGACGGCGACGGAGGACGCTGGCATCAGCGTTGAGCACGGTCGGTCTGAACAGTAGTGACTGCCTCTTCAAGCGGGACCCGCCTGGCACTCGGCATAAGCGATGCGCGGACCCGTAGAACTCCGCCGGGTGTGCACAACCTCAGTGGTCGCTTGGAGTCCAAGCATCGACCCTGCTGCGTCTTGGGTTGTGCCGCGTCGACGTAGGGGTGGAATGGCTGGGGCGCGGTGGGCGTTGCGCCAGCACCCATCACCCAGCCTTGGAGGTCCCCGTGCATGTCGGCGTCGACAGCTTCGTCTCCCGGGTCACCGACCCGTCCACCGGTCATGTCGTCGGCCCCGCGGAGCGGATGGCCCACCTGCTCGAGGAGATCGAGCTCGCCGACCGTTCCGGGCTGTACTCCTTCGGCATCGGCGAGCACCACCGTGAGGAGTACTACGACTCCGCACCGCCGGTGATCCTCGCTGCGGCCGCCGCGCGTACGACGTCCATCCGGCTGGGCAGCGCGGTGGCGGTGCTCAGCGCCGCGGACCCGGTGCGGGTGTTCCAGCAGTTCGCGACGCTCGACCTGATCTCCGGAGGTCGAATCGACCTAGTGGTCGGCCGGGGCTCGTTCACCGAGGCATTCCCGCTCTTCGGTCTCGATTTGGCCGACTACGATTCGCTGTTCGCCGAAAAGCTCGACCTGCTCCTGCGGATCCGGGAGTCACCGCAGGTGATCTGGTCCGGGCAGCACCGCGCCCCGCTCACCGGTCAAGGCGTCTACCCGCGACCCGTGCAGGACCCGCTCCCGATCTGGGTCGGGGTCGGTGGGACGCCCGAATCGTTCGTGCGCGCCGGGTTGCTCGGCCTGCCGCTGATGGTCGCGATCATCGGCGGCGAGCCGCGCCGCTTCGCCCCGCTCGTCGACCTCTATCGCCGGGCGGGCGCGCAGGCGGGTCACGCGCCCGAGACCCTGCAGGTCGGCCTGCACGTCTTCGGCTACATCGGCGAGAGCCGCCGCCAAGCCGCCGACACGATCTATCCGGGCTGGCACGAGATGTTCACCTCAGTCTCCCGCGAGCGGGGCTTCGCGCCGCCGAACCGAGCGCAGTTCGACGCCACCAGCGGACCAGACGGCGCGTTCTTCCTGGGCGACCCAGACGAGATCGTCACCAAGCTCGGCCGCGTCGCCGACCAGCTCGGGGGTGTTGACCGAGTCTCGCTGCAGATGACCAACCCGCGACTGGCCCACGACGACCTGCTTCGCGGCATCGAGCTGCTCGGCACCGAGGTCGCGCCGCGCGCCGCCGACCTCTGACAACCAGACCAAGCCCTACCCGGGGCGGGTGAACCCGCCCCACCTCAACGTCACCAGTCATCCGATCCGGTGCGCGCCACATCCACCACCCAAGGCACACTCCACACGCTCCGCGCCTGGGTCTAGCACGGCGATCGAGCCGTGGCTGCCCTTGCGACATGGTTGGCGGCAATCGATCAGTGGACCTCTTTGCTGATGGACCAGCAATTGATCGCGCTAGGGCGCCGCGGGCAACGACCAGGAGCCGCCGATCCCCTACGAGAGAGACGCTCCTTGCACTCGAGAAGTAGCTCGCGGGGGTCCGTCCTACAGGCCTAGCGCGACAGCGTCGTCTTGCCGCGTGCGACGTGGCTACGACCTCGGGTTGCGCCGACAACAGACTCCGATTCTGGCGCTCTACTGCCGCGAGGTCCTCGGGTGCGTTCGGTCTTGCGGTGAGACGTCTGAGACAGCAGCTTCCGGCGTGCTGGTGTGGGCTTGCCCCGTGAGTCCTACCTCACGCTCGTCATGTGCGGTCGAGAGGCGGGGTCTGGCACGCCGGTTCCCACGCCGCAGTGGTCGTCAAGACGGCTCTGCTCGCTCGTGCTGACCGGGGTGGCCAACGCTTCGCCCGGCTCAACGTCGAAGAACGTGCCGACCACGGTGACCGTCTCGGCCCCCTGGTTGTATGCGGTGTGCACCGGCCCTGGCTCCACGAAGGCCGAGCCGGTGGGGTACTGGAGTTTCCTGCAGCCTTTGGCCCGGATGAAATTGAGCTCTCCGCCACCGACGACACTGACCAGAACCGGTCCGGGGTGGGTGTGCCAGGGAAAGGAGTCCCCGGGTTCCAACTCGAAGGTCGCGGTCGCGATCCCGCCGGGCCGGTTGAGGCGGACGACGGTGTTGCGTTGCCCCTCGACCTTGACGTCGAGATTGATCTTCACGCGGTCGGCGAACCGAGTGGGTCCCTCCGGGCCGACAAACAGGTTGGTCATCTCCGGACGACCTGTTGCCTGAAAGCTGACGTCCTGGTCATCGTCGCTCCTGCTGGAGACGCTCGCGTTGCCCGCCGGAACTCCGAGCAAAGCCAGGGCCGTGGCACCACTGAGGAGTGCGACAGCGAATTTCCGGTGTGAGTTGAACATGCGGATCACCTACATCCTCCTCGGCAACGCCGAGGGCTCGGTCTTGCATAGGGCTGAGAAGAGGCTGTGGTCGTCGTGACCGTTCCTCTGTCCTTAGCCTGTGCGCCCTGAGCGGCCCGCGGAATACGACGTTCGGCGTATGCCGCCCAGCGGGTTGGAGTCGTATCCTGGACTGGATCCGGGCATTGGAGAACGACATGAGCAGATCCACCATGAGGACTCTCAACGTCGATCGACTCCGGGAGATCACCCACCTGGCCAAAGGCACCTCAAGCGCCACTGCAGTGGACGTGACCTTCGCGGTGCTGGACCGGGTCCGCGCCATGATCGGCGCGGACTCCATCGCCTTCCACGATCTGAACGGCACGGCCCGGCGGTCACTGCACCTCCAGTTCGCCAGCGCCGAGGAGCACGTCACAAACCCATCAGACGAGGGCGCTGGTGACTTCGACGATATGTTCAGGAAGTACTACGAATCTTCATCGTGCTCACTCCCAGATCGGGCGAATAAGCCCGTGGTGTTCTCCGACCGCACCATGTTCAGCGCGCGGGAGCTGGCCTGCGACCCGATGAGCGTCGAGCTCTTCTCGGACGTGTACGACGAGATCCTTGCGGCCTCGCCCTACGAGACTGACATGAACCTGCGCCTCCTGATCAGGCGCACCGAGGGTCCGGCGTTCAGCGAGTCGGACCTCTTCCTGGTGGAGCTGCTCCAGCCGCACCTACAGCCGCTGTTTCGGCGCACCCTGCGCTCGGTCCTCCCTGCGGTGGAGCCACCCCTGACCGCGCGCCAACGCCAGATCCTCAGCCTGGTGCGCGAAGGCATGACCAATGCGCAGGTCGCCCACCAGCTCGACATCTCGCCGGGGACCGTCCGCAAACATCTGGAGAACACCTACAGCCGCCTGCACGTACAAAGCCGCGTGGCAGCAGTTGGTGCGACCTTCGCTAACCACGATGGCCGCTTGCAACAGGCCTAGCGAAAAACGCCGACATCCGGGCCCATCACAATCGGGCCTTCGGCATCATGAGCAATCCCCCATGGGCTGAACGCCTCCACGACCCCGGTGCCACTGCCGAGCGCCTCCACGAACGCTGTCGCGCGCGACGCCGAGCACACCTGCTTCGCCACGCGGGCCGGTCGAAGAAGGCCGGCCGCCATCCGCGCCTCAGGCCATCACCTCCGCCTTCGGCCGACGCCTCCAGCATCGCTCGGAGGTCCGGGACGGGCTCACCTGCCTCGCCCCGCAGGGTCTCCTTGGTCGGTCAGGAGTCGATGACGATGGGGATGATCATCGGTCGGCGGCGCAGTTTGCCCCCGACGAACGACCCGACGGTGCGCCGGATGACCTGCTGCAGCTGCCGAGTGTCCGAGACGCCGTTCTTGCGCGCCTTCTCCAGCGCTTCGTTCAGCTGCGGAAGCACCTTGTCGAAGATCTGCTCGTCCTCAGCGAAACCCCGAGTCTGGATCTCCGGCCCGGCCGCGATCTTGCCGGTCGAGGAGTCACGCACCACGATGATCGTGACGAAGCCTTCGTCGCGCAGGATGCGGCGGTCCTTCAGCAACGTTTCGGTGGTGCCACCTACGGAGGAGCCGTCGACGTAGACGTAACCGCAGTCCACCGCACCGACGACTCGGGCTACCCCGTCGACGAGGTCGACCACGACCCCGTCCTCGGCCAACACGACGCGCTGACGCGGCACCCCCGTAGCCACGGCCAGGTCGGCATTGGCCTGCAGGTGTCGCCATTCGCCGTGCACCGGCATGACGTTCGCAGGTCGGACGATGTTGTAGCAGTAGAGCAGCTCACCCGCGCTGGCGTGTCCGGAGACGTGCACCATCGCGTTGCCCTTGTGGACCACGTTGGCGCCGAGTCGGGTCAGACCGTTGATGACGCGGTAGACCGCATTTTCGTTGCCCGGAATCAACGAGGACGCCAGCAGTACGGTGTCGTCAGCGCCCACGTCGATCTTGTGGTCGCGGTTGGCCATCCGGGACAGCGCCGCCATCGGCTCCCCCTGGGACCCCGTGCACACGAGGACCTGCTTGTCCTCAGGCAACTGGGCCAGCTTGCCCAGGTCGACCAGCACCCCGTCGGGCACCTTCAGATAACCGAGCTCGGCGGCGATGCCCATGTTGCGCAGCATCGAGCGACCCACCATGGCCACCTTGCGGCCGTTGGCGTGGGCCGCATCCAGCACCTGCTGCACGCGGTGGATGTGGGAGGAGAAACAGGCCACGATGATGCGCCGCTGGGCCTGGTGGAACACCCGGTCGATCGCCGGAGCGATGTTGCGCTCCGGCGTGGTGAAACCGGGAACCTCGGCGTTGGTGGAGTCCACCAGGAACAGATCCACACCCTCCTCCCCGAGTCGACCGAAGGCGCGCAGATCGGTGATCCGACCGTCCAACGGCACCTGGTCCATCTTGAAGTCACCGGTGTGCAGCAGCGTCCCGCCCGGGGTCCGGATGAAGACCGCAAGCGCGTCGGGGATGGAATGGTTCACGGCGACGAACTCACAACCGAAGGGGCCGAGCTGCTCGACGTCGCCCTCGGTGACCCCCAACGTGTACGGCTTGATCCGGTGCTCTTTGAGCTTGGCCTCGATCAGCGCCAACGTCAGGGTGGAGCCGATCAAGGGGATGTCGGGTTTGCTGCGCAGCAGGTAGGGGACGGCTCCGATGTGGTCCTCGTGACCGTGGGTCAACACGATCGCGACCACGTCGTTCATCCGGTCTTCGATGTAGGAGAAGTCCGGGAGGATCAGGTCGACACCGGGGTGGTCGTCCTCGGGGAAGAGCACACCACAGTCGACGATCAGGAGCTTGCCGGCATGCTCGATGACCGTCATGTTGCGGCCGATCTCGCCCAGGCCGCCGAGGGCGACAACCCGCACGCCTCCCTTGGCCAACTTCGGGGGTGCGGACAGTTCAGGGTGCGGGTGACTCATACCCGGCAGCCTAGCCGCGGCACACGCCTACGATGGCTTCCATGCGTGCATACCTCGATCTGTTGCAGCGCGCGCGCGAGGAAGGCGTGCGCAAAGACGACCGCACCGGCACCGGGACCCTGTCCGTCTTCGGGCATCAGATGCGCTTCGACCTGACCCGGGGGTTCCCGGCACTGACGACGAAGAAGGTGCACCTACGCTCGATCATCGGCGAGCTGCTGTGGTTCCTGCGCGGTGACACGAACGTGGCCTGGCTGCACGAGCGCGGCATCAGCATCTGGGACGAATGGGCCGACGCGGACGGCGAGCTCGGCCCGATCTACGGCCACCAATGGAGATCGTGGCCCACTCCTGACGGCGGCACGATCGACCAGCTCGCCGCGGTCGTCGACTCGATCCGGACCAACCCGGACTCCCGGCGGCACATCGTCTCGGCCTGGAACGTGGCTGAGGTCTCCAAGATGGCGCTCCCCCCGTGTCACACGATGTTCCAGTTCTACGTGGCCCCTGCCCAGGAGGGCGATACGGACCGGCGCAGCCGCCTGTCCTGCCAGCTCTACCAACGCAGCGCCGACATCTTCCTGGGGGTGCCGTTCAATATCGCCTCCTACGCCCTACTGACTCACATGGTCGCGCAGGTCACGGGTCTGCGGGTGGGCGACTTCGTGCACACCCTCGGAGACGCGCATCTCTACCTCAACCATCTCGAGCAGGCCGACCTGCAGCTCAGTCGGACGCCCACCTCCCTGCCCACCCTGTGGCTGAACCCCGACATCACGGCCATCGACGAGTTCGACCTCTCTGACATCGAGGTCCGTGACTACGCGGCAGCGCCATCGATCAAGGCACCGATCGCGGTATGACGCAGCAGCGTTTCGCCGTCGTCCCGTCTGTCTACGTGGTCCTGGTCCGACCCTCGGACCACGGTGCGGAGGTTCTGCTTCAAGTGCGTCGCGGCACGCCCTACATGGACGGCTGGTGGGCCTGCGGAGCGGCCGGGCACGTCGAGCACGGCGAGTCCGTGCACGCGGCCGCCACGCGGGAGGCGCGCGAAGAGCTCAGCATCTCGATCACAGCCGGGGCGTTGGAGCCGATCGCGACGGTGCATCGCACCTGCGCCCTCGACGATCCGGTCGAGGAACGGATGGACCTGTTCTTCGCCGTCCGCGACTGGCAGGGCGACCCCGTCATCGCCGAGCCGGACAAGGCGGCCGAGCTGCGCTGGTGGCCCCTGCACGACCTGCCCGCCAACGTCGTGCCGCACGAAGCGCAGGCGTTGAGCGTGCTGGCCCGCGACACGGGGCAGGCGGTCTTGTCCCGAGGTTTCGGTCAGACGTTGACGCTGGTGGCCGCCGTGGCCCAGAACGGGGTGATCGGCGACGGCTCCGGCCTGCTGTGGCACCTCCCCGAAGACCTGAGGCACTTCAAGGACGCCACGATGGGCGGGGTGATGGTGATGGGACGCCGCACGTTCGACTCCATCGGGAAGGCCCTTCCGGGACGGACCAGCATCGTCATCACCCACGATCGGGACTGGGCGGCCGACGGCGTGGTCGTGGCGCATGGTCTGGCTGAGGCCCTGCTGATCGCGGGTGACACCGAGGTGTTCGTCATCGGCGGTGGGGAGATCTACGCTCAGACGATCGGCAGCGCCAACCGCCTCGACCTCACCGAGGTCGACCAGCGCCCCGAGGGGTCCGTGACCTTCCCTCCCATCGATCCACAAGCCTGGGTCGAGACCCAGCGTGACCGCCACGAGGGGTTTTCCTTCGTGACCTACCACCGGCGCTAGGAGCACATGATGATGAAGGGTCGAACGTTCCTTTTGCTGGCCGCCCCCGGCGTGCTGCTGGGCCTCGTGGGCGCTACCCACCCCAGCGGCCTTCGACCGGACACGGCCGAGCACTGGTTCTGGATGCACGTCGCCGGAGTCCTGGTCTTCCCGCTGGTCGGGGTGGCGCTGGCCTGGCTGGTGCGCGGTCGGCGCGACCTTCTCGCCATTGGCATCGTGCTCGCCGCCTACGTCTACGCCACCTTCTACACCGCTCTGGATGTGATCAGCGGCATCGGCAACGGATACGTCACGGCGGAGCTCGGGGAGGACGCGGTCCCGCGCCCCGCAGCGATCTGGCTGGCCTTCCGGATCGGCACGATGCTCGGTGACATCGGCGCATGGGCGCTGTTGCTCGCAGCCGTCCTGATCACCATCGACACGGTGCGACGTCGGGGACTCTCTCCGGTAGCACTGGCGCCTTGCGCATTGCTGCTGACCGGCTCGTTCTTCTTGCGTCCTGAGCACATCTTCTGGCCATGGGGCTCGCTGAGCTGCATCGCGATCGGAGTCGGCACCGGCTGGCTCGGTGTTGTGCTCCAGCACGACGCCGCCCGACCGCTCAGGACGTCGACGGGACCGGGGGGCCCGGCATAGCCCAGGATGGGGGCCCATGGACTTCATCACGGACATCCATCTGCAGCGGGGCGCTGAGCAGACCCAAAGGATCGACGCCCTCTCGCGCCGACTCGGCGCCAGGGTGGGCATGCCCGGTGTGCTCGAGGGCCTCAACCGGCAGGCGTCCCGAGCTGAGGTGCCGGGCTCGGCTGCCCAGCAGGGGCTGACCTGGAACGCCCAGGACAACGAGTCCCGACTGTGGTGGCCACAAGGGATCACCACCACGGCCGACGCCAGCGACACCGAGGACCGGCACGGCCGCGCGCTGGTGGTGACCAGCTGGTACTGCAAAGGCGGCGCCGGGGGTCGGCAGGGCAGCCGCGTCACCTTCCTCGACCTCAAGACGTTGCGGTACCGACACGTCCTGATCGTGCAGGCCACCAAGAACCTTTGGGGGCGGCCCACCCTCACACCGCTGCACATCCACGCCGGAGGCCTGGTCTGGGCCGGGGACTACCTCCACCTGGCAGGCACCCGACGAGGCATCTTCACCGCGCGGGTCGACGACATCATCCGACTCCAGCCCAGCAACAGGACGTTCGACTACCGCTACGTGCTGCCGGTGCGCTTCGCCTACGACGCACGTTCCGCCCCCGACATCGAGCAGCTCCGATACTCGTTCCTCTCCCTGGACCGCAGCGCCGAGCCACCGGAGCTGATTGCGGGTGAGTACGGCACCAAGGACATGAGCACGCGCATCGTCCGCTACCCCATGGACCGCGAGTCGCTACTACTGCACCAAGGAGAAGGCGGTGCCAGTCGTCCCATCTTCATGGACTCCGGTGGAGTGGGCCATATGCAGGGAGTCACCGTCGTGAGGGGCCGCTACTTCGTCACCGCCAGTCGCGGGAAGAACACCAACGGGGACGTGTACGCCGGCCAGCCTGGCGACCTGCAGCGGCACCGCGGCGTCCTGCCCCCCGGGCCCGAGGACATCACGTACTGGCCGTCCCGGGACCAGCTGTGGTCCCTCTCGGAGTATCCCGGACGCCGGTTCGTCTTCGCCATGGATCGCGGCCGCTTTGAGTGAGTCAGCGTCGTGCGGCCGACCGTGACCCTCTCCGGTGGCGCGGTGTCCAGCACTCCGGGAAGCCTGATCCACCTCGGTTAGCGACCGCCCTCTCCTTCGACGTGGAAGATCTCGTGGTGCACGTGGTCAACGTCTGCGCCGGCCTCCGCGAGTGCCTCCTCGACGGCGGTGACCATGGGATGAGGTCCACACAGGTACCACTCGTCGACCTCATCCACCGGCACGAGTCGTTCGACGAACCTTCCCATCCGGGCGCGGTCGATCCGACCCGCGAAGAGCTCGTCCTGCGGACTCTCCTGGGACATCACGCAGAAGAGCCTGAAGCGGTCCCGGTGCTCGGCCTGCAGGGCCTGCAGCTCGTCGCGGAACATCGTCGAGGCCGCTCTCTTGTTGCCGAAGATCAGGGTCACCCGGCTGCGCGGCTCCTCCTCCAGCACCGTGGTGATGAGCGAGAGCACCGGGGTGATGCCCGAACCAGCCGCGACTGCAACGTGGTGCCGTGCCCGGTCCGGCTGTGTCGGGGCGGTGAAGTCGCCCATCGGAGCCATGACCGACACCACCTGCCCCGCCACCGCCGAGTCGTTCAGCCAGTTCGACATCAACCCCGTCGGCACCCGCGCGCTCGCCACGCGCAGCCGACCCGTCGCCGCGAAAGCACGCCGCGACATACAGATGGAGTAGGACCGGCGCACGTCCTGACCGTCGATCTCGGTCCGCAAGGTCAGGTACTGGCCAGGCTCGAAGGTGAAGTCCTCGCGCAGGCGCGGGGGCACGTCGAGGGAGACCACGACGGCCTCGTCAGTGAGTCGCTCGACGTCCGCGATCTGCAGCTCATGCCATCGCGGACGGCGACGGCTCGGGACGATCAAGGACGCGCTCACGGACACCATTCCTCCTCACACTGGGGCTTCAGGCTAGAGACCCGTCGAGGCCCATGACGGGCCAGGGTCGGAACACCTGCGTCCCGGGCGGTGTCCGCGATGGGAGAGACTGCTGGCGTGAGCCCGAGCCACGACCATCCCCATGACCACCACCATGCAGCCGAAGAGTCCGCCACACCCGGGCCGCTGGCCGACGCCAGCGTCCGCACCGGACGCCCCAACGATGCGCCCGCCATCGGGGCCGTGCAAGCCATGGTCTTCCGGTCCGTGTATGCGGGCGTGGTGCCGAAGTCGGTGCTGGACCAGTTCGATCCCGACCGGTTCGCTGCGGCCTGGCGCGGCTCGATCGCCCAGCCCCCCACCCCTGCTCATCGCGTCATGGTGGCGTGTGCCGGCGAGCAGGTGGTCGGCTTCGCCGCCCTGGGCCCTACCACCGACACCGACGAGGCCGTCCCCGAGCGCTGCGGCGAGATCATGGTGCTGGCCATCCACCCCGACGCCCGTCGCTCCGGACACGGCTCCCGCCTGCTGAACGCCAGCGGCGACACCCTCCGAGCCAACGACTGCGCTGCAGTGCTGACCTGGGTCCTGGCTGACGACGAGGACACTCGCGCGTTCTGCTCCGTCAGCGGTCTGGAACCCGACGGTGCCTGGCGTGAGCGCGTCGTCGGCCCCGAGGGAGAAACGGCCCGCGAGGTGCGCCTCGTCGCCAGCCTGTGAGCCAGGCGGGGGCTTGGACCCGCGCCAGCCCGGCGACCCGACAGGGTGTGGCCGTAGGCCTGGCCACCGGCGCCTACGGCATCGGGTGTGGCGCCCTGGGCGTTGCGGCCGGCCTCTCCGTGCCACAGACCATGCTCACCTCGCTTCTGCTGTTCAGTGGCGGCTCGCAGTTCGCCTTCTTCGGGGTTGTCGGGGCGGGAGGCTCGATGGGATCCGCAGTGGCCGCCTCGACCCTGCTCGGGGTCCGGAACGCGTTCTACAGCGTGCGGATGGCGCAGATCCTGCGACCTGTGGGGGTGCCGCGGTTGCTGGCGGCGCACCTGACGATCGACGAGTCCACGGCCGTAGCGGTCGGACAGCCCACCCCGGAGCAACAGCGACGCGGGTTCTGGGTGACCGGGGTCACCGTCTTTGTGTTGTGGAACGTCATGACGGCGCTGGGGGCCATCCTCGGAGACGCGATGGGCGACCCCCGGACCTACGGTCTCGACGCGGCAGCAGCGGCCGCCTTCCTGGCCCTGCTGTGGCCCAGGCTGCGGGGGCGTGACCCGATGGCCACCGCCGTCGTAGCGGCCCTGCTCACCGTCGTCGTCGCCCCCTTTGCACCCGCCGGCATACCCGTGTTGGTGGCGGGCCTCGCGGCCGTGGTCGTCGGACTGCCCCGGTGGGGCGAGCCTTCGGGGCGATCGTCGTGACTCTCTGGGTCGCCGTGCTGCTGGCCTGCACCCTGTCGTTCGCGCTGAAGCTCACCGGCTACCTCTTGCCCGAACGCGCGCTCGCTGCCCCCTGGGCGCAGCGCGTCACGCCCCTGCTGCCCGTGGCCCTGTTGACGGCCCTCATCGTCACTCAGGGAATGCTCGACGACGCCGGCGCCCTCGTGGTGGACGCCCGAGCCGCGGGCTTGGCGGTGGCCATGGTTGCTCTCGTGGCGCGAGCCCCTTTCCTGCTGGTCCTCGTGCTGGCTGCCGGGACCGCGGCGCTGGTGCGCGCCATGGGGGGCTAGACCATGCCGGCTGCTCGCATCGTCGGGATCGATGTGGCTCGTGCCTTGGCCCTGCTCGGCATGGTGATGGCTCACATGATCGAGCCCCTGACCGATGGCGGCGAGGCGGTCTCACCGTGGTACCTCCTCGTCTCAGGACGCTCTTCGGCCCTGTTCGCCGTGCTGGCCGGAGTGTCGATCGCGCTGAGCACGCAGGGCCTGGGTCCAGACAGCAGGCCCGGGCTCCGCGAGGGCGCTCGCGTGTCATTGGCGACCCGGGCCGCGTCGATCGCCATCATCGGGTTGTTCCTGGGGACCCTGAGCTCCGGAGTGGCCGTGATCCTGACCTACTACGGAGTCCTGTTCCTGTGCGCCCTTCCGGTGCTGAGCTGGTCGGCTCGACTGCTGGGTCTGTTAGCCGCCTCATGGGCCGTGGCCTCACCCATCATGAGCGTGAGTCTTCGAGCATGGTTGCCGGAGCCCACCTACGACCTCCCCTCGCCGACGTTCGTGCTCGATCCGGCGCTGTTGCTCAGCGAGATCACGGTCACCGGCTACTACCCGGTGCTGACCTGGGCGACCTACCTCTTCGCGGGTATGGCGATCGGACGCCTGGACCTCCGCGCCCCCACCACTGCCGTCCGGCTGCTGACCACCGGTCTCTGGCTCGCGGTGGTCTCCGTCGTCGTCTCCGCCCTGCTGACCCGGAGTCGCTCGGTGGGGCGCATCCTGCTGGACTCCTACCAAGGGTTCGGGGACGTCTCCACGCGCACCGACCTGACGCGCGAGCTCCAGCTCGGCTTCTTCGGCACGACGCCCACGGACTCGTGGTGGTGGCTCGGCGTGTGGTCACCCCACAGTGGGAGCATCGTCGATCTCCTGCACACCACGGGTGCTGCCATGGCAGTGCTGGGCGGGTGCCTCCTGCTGACGTCTCGGCTGAGCGTCCGAGGGCGACGTCGACTGAGCATCGTCGCGGGAGCAGGCACGATGACGTTGACGCTGTACGTCGTGCATGTCGTGCTCCTCGCGGCGCCGGAGCAGATCGCATGGGCCGACCGGATCCCCGTGCAGGTCGCACTGCTGCTGGGGGTAGGCGCCCTCTTCGCGGCGGCGAGGGCGCGGGGACCGCTCGAGGGAGTGGTCAGCCAGCTCAGTGCCGCCGCCGTTCGCGCGACCAGCGACACACCCACGGACCGCTTACGCCGTAGATGACTTTGTGGTGTATCTTAGGTGAACACAAGGTTAACGAAAGGTGGACACCATGGATCGGGTACGAGCAATGCCGCAGTCGAAGCGCCCTGCCGTTGTGACGTGGGTCCCCGTGATGGACGGGCGAGGCCGCGTCCGCATGGAGATGCGCTGGCACGTCGGGGACGTCCAGACCTCACAGGTTCCTGCCGCGGCGGGGGCCACGGCGGCCTAGCAGGCAACAGCAGCACGAGCGAGTGAGGGCGGGTCCGAATGTCGGACCCGCCCTCACTGATGTGATGCCTGCGCCGTCGCTCTCAGGCGACGGCTGGATCAGGCGTTGTCGCCACCCTGACCGGCATCGGCTGAGCCGCCACCGTTGCCACGGTTGCGGCCACCGCGACGCCGACGGTTGCGACGCGGACGGTCGGGGCCGCCCTCGCCCCCGTCTGCATCCTCGGAGCCGGCGGCGTCCTCGTCCGAGGCGTCGTCATCGGCCGCAGGAACCGGAGCAACCTGCGAGTCCGGCACAGCGTCAACCTGAGCCTGCGTGGTCGTGGTCTCCGCAACCTCCGGGGTCGACATTGCTGGGCTTGCGGCCGGGGCCTCGTCAGCCACCACCGCACCGAGGGAGAGCTTGCCGCGCGGGTCGACCTCCTTGAGCTCGACCTGCACCTTCTGACCCACACTCATGACGTCTTCGACGGCATCAATACGCTTGCCGCCGACGAGCTTGCGGATCTCGGAGATGTGCAGCAGACCATCCTTGCCCGGGGTCAGCGAGATGAACGCACCGAACGTCGTGGTCTTCACCACGGTGCCCAGGAAACGCTCGCCGACCTCCGGCATGGTGGGGTTCGCGATCGCGTTGATCTGCGCGCGAGCCGCCTCGGCCGACGGGCCGTCGACCGCACCGATGTAGACGGTGCCGTCGTCCTCGATGGCGATGTCGGCGCCGGTGTCCTCCTGGATCTGCTTGATCATTTTGCCCTTCGGCCCAATGACCTCGCCGATCTTGTCCACCGGGACCTTGACGCTGATGACGCGAGGAGCATAGGGGCTCATCTCGTCGGGGGCGTCGATGGCCTCGAGCATGACGTCGAGGATGTGCAGTCGAGCGTCACGAGCCTGCGTGAGCGCGCCACCGAGCACGGAGGCGGGGATGCCGTCGAGCTTGGTGTCGAGCTGGATGGCCGTGACGAACTCCTTGGTGCCGGCGACCTTGAAGTCCATGTCGCCGAAGGCGTCTTCGGCTCCGAGGATGTCGGTCAACGCGGCGTACTGCGTCTGACCGTCGACCTCCGCGGAGACCAAGCCCATCGCGATTCCGGCGACCGGAGCACGCAGCGGCACCCCAGCGTTCCAGAGTGACATCGTGGACGCACAGACCGAGCCCATTGAGGTCGACCCGTTGGAACTGAGCGCCTCGGAGACCTGACGGATGGCGTAGGGGAACTCCTCGCGCGTCGGCAGCACGGGCATCAGAGCACGCTCTGCGAGCGCACCGTGACCGATCTCGCGGCGCTTCGGCGAACCCACGCGGCCAGTCTCACCGGTGCTGTACGGCGGGAAGTTGTAGTTGTGCATGTAGCGCTTGCGCGACACCGGGGACAGCGTGTCCAGCATCTGCTCCATGCGCAGCATGTTCAGCGTAGTGACACCCATGATCTGGGTCTCGCCGCGCTCGAAGATCGCCGAGCCGTGGGCACGCGGAATGACCTCGACCTCCGCGGACAGGGCGCGGATGTCGGCCAGACCGCGGCCGTCGATGCGCACGTTGTCGCGCAGGATGCGCTGGCGGATGAGCTTCTTCTGGACGGCGCGGTAGGCCGCGGAGAGCTCCTTCTCACGTCCGGCGAACTCACCGGTGGCGTCCTCGGATCCGGCCAGCGACTCCGTCATCGACTTCTTGATCTCGTCGATCTTGTCTTCGCGCTCGGCCTTGCCACCGATCTGCAGGGCGGAGGTCAGCGCGTCGCTGACCTGGGCCTCGACGGCGGCGACGGCGTCGTCCTGGTAGTCCAGGAAGCGGGGGAAGTCCTGCGTCTCCTTGGCGGCGTTGCCGGCCAGCTCGGCCTGGGCGGCGCACAGCACGGCGATGAACTTCTTGGAGGCTTCCAAGCCCTCGGCGACGACCTCTTCGGTCGGCGCCTGCTGGCCCATCGTGTTGACAAGGTCCCAGGTGGCTTCGGTGGCTTCCGCCTCGACCATCATGATCGCGACGTCATCGTTGCCTTCGGCGTCCTGACCGACAACACGGCCGGCCACGACCATGTCGAAGGTGGAACGCGCGGCGTCGCTGAAGTTCGGGAAGGCGACCCACTGACCGTCGATCAGCGACACGCGGGTGGCGCCGATGGGACCGCTGAAAGGCAGTCCAGAGATCTGTGTCGACGCGGAAGCGGCGTTGATGGCCACGACGTCGTACTGGTGGTCGGGGTCCAGCGAGAGGACCGAGATGACCACCTGCACCTCGTTGCGCAGGCCGGAGACGAAGCTCGGGCGCAACGGTCGGTCGATCAACCGACAGGTCAAGATGGCTTCGGTCGAAGGACGACCCTCGCGGCGGAAGAAGCTGCCGGGGATCTTGCCCACGGCATACATCCGCTCCTCCACATCGACGGTCAGCGGGAAGAAGTCAAAGTGATCTTTGGGGTGCTTGCCGGCCGTGGTGGTCGACAGCAACATGGTGTCGTCATCGAGGTACGCCGTGACGGAACCGGCAGCCTGGGCGGCCAACCGTCCGGTCTCGAAGCGCACGGTGCGGGTGCCGAAGGTGCCATTGTCGATGACGGCTTCGGCGGCGGTGATTTCTGGACCCTCCATGGGTCCTCCTTATCTGTTGTGCTCAGCACGGGGCATCGTCGTTGTGCCCGGCTGTTCTCACGTGTCGGCGCTCGCGGGGCGAGGTGCCGACATACGCGTAGGAGCGACCCCCGACGTGTCGGGAGTCGCTCCTAGGCGAAATTCAGCGGCGTAGGCCGAGGCGCTTGATCAGCGACCGGTAGCGCTCGATGTCGGTGTCGGCGAGGTAGCGCAGGAGGCGCTTGCGCTTACCGACCAACAGCAGCAAACCACGACGGCTGTGGTGGTCGTGCTTGTGCTGGCGGGAGTGCTCAGTGAGGTCACGGATGCGCTGGGTCAGCAGTGCGACCTGCACCTCGGGAGAGCCGGTGTCGCCCTCGCTCGTGCCGTACTCGTCCATGATGGTCTTCTTCACGGCTACATCTAGGGGCATTGCTCTCCTTGGGGTCTCGTTGCGCGGCGCGCCTGGGCAGATCCACCAGGGCACTCTCGATCCGCGGCCGTTCAAACGGCACCGCTCAATCTATCAGCGCCCACCCCTGGCCCCTAATCACGCACCCCCAGCCACTCAGTAGCACTCCCAGCGTTGTATACCGCGCTCGAGGTCGCCTTCGGGGCTGGGGGTGGAGGGGGCCGGCGTGGGAGGCTGTTGGCATGAGCCTCGACACCTTGAACGAAGACTGGGAGAGCGCCTTGTGCGTGGCCGCTCACCCCGACGACCTGGAGTACGGTCTCGCGGCGGCCATCGCGCGGTGGACCAAGCAGGGCAAGAAGGTGACCTACCTCCTGGCGACCAGCGGAGAAGCGGGCATCGACGGCATACCTCCGGTCGAGGCCGGTCCGCTGCGCGAGCAGGAGGAACGCGACGGGGCAGCGCGGGTCGGCGTCGAGGAGGTCGTGTTCCTGGGTATGCCGGACGGCGCGGTGGAGTACGGCCTCCCCCTGCGGCGTGCGATTGCGGCACAGATCCGTCGCACCCAGCCGGATGCCGTGTTCGCACTGACCCACCGAGAGACCTTCCCCGGTGGTGGGCTGAACCAGGCGGACCACCGGGCGGTGGGGCTGGCCACGCTCGACGCCTGCGCGGACGCGGGCAACCGGTGGTTGTTCACCGACCTCATCGACGACGGGCTCGATCCCTGGTCCGGGGTCAAGCTGCTCGGTTTCGCCGGCTCCACCCACTCCTCCCACACGGTCGACGTCAGCGAGACCTTCGATGACGGGGTGGCCTCGCTGGAGGCCCATCGTGAGTACCTCGAGGCGCTCGGCCCGGACTACCCCTCACCGCGCAACCTGCTCCAGATGATCCTCGGGTCGGCCGATGACCCCGACCTCGGCGCCTACACCCTGCGCGTGGAGGCCTACAACCGCTGAGCGCTACGTGCGGCGCTGGCAGTTGGCGCACCAGAACAGGTTGCGTCCCGCGACCACGGCTGTGCGGATCGTGGAGCCACAGCGCCGACACGGCTGACCCGTGCGCTTGTAAGCGTAGTACCGCCGAGCGCCCGCCCGCGGCGCCACTCCGCGGGAGAGCTGGTCGAGGACCTTGGCCACCTGTCCCTCGTCGGTGACGATCCGGCCCGTGGCCACGCCCAACGGCATCAGCTCCACGAGGTCGTCCCACATCGCGCTCCAGGTCGAACGCTTGATGCGGGTGCCGGCAAACATCGGCCCGACCCGGTGGCGGAACAGCACCTCGCTGCGATAGACGTTGCCGACCCCTGCCAACACCTTCTGGTCCATCAGCAGCTCGGCGATGCTGCGCTTGGAGCGATGGATCATCGCCCACGCCCGGTCGGGGTCCGCTTCCCCGGCTCGCAGCGGGTCGGGGCCCTGACGCAGGACGACCGCTGTGACCTCATCCGGCGTGAGAACGGCACAGATGATCGGACCCCTCAGGTCAGCGACGTGGGCTTCGGTCTCCAGTCGCAGGCGCACCTGACCGCGCACCGGTGGCACGGACTGCGCGTCCGGGATCGCGGTGACGGAGAACTTACCGATCAACCCGAGGTGCACATGCAGGCGCAGCTCGGTGGCGAAGTCGACGAAGAGATGCTTCCCCCAGGCGTCGGCGCGAGCGACCGTGTGTCCGTCGAGCAGGGCGGCGCCGTCGGCGAAGCGCAACTGGGGGCTGCTGACCATGGGCGCCGTGCCGATGAACGCGTTCCCGAGATCGCGCGCCAGGGCATGGATCGTGTGACCTTCGGGCATGGGCTCATTCTGTCCTGCGCCCTTCCGGACGGCTCAGCCGGTGTTACGCAGCCCGGCCGAGACACCGTTGACGGTGATCAGCAGCGCCCGTTGGAGCTGGCGCTCGTCGGCGACCTCTCCCCCGGCCCTGAGCCGTCGCAGCAGCTCGACCTGAAGGTAGGAGATGGGGTCGAGGTACTGGTCGCGGACCGCCAAGGAGCGCTGCAGCGTCGGCTGGTCGTCGAGCACATCATCCAGGCCGGTCAGCCGCTGCAGCTCACTCAGGGTGAGCTCGAACTCGGCTCGGATCACCTCGAAGATGTGCCGCAGCTCGGGGGGGACCAGGGTGTCGACGTAGTGGGCCGCGATGTCCAGGTCCGTCTTGGTCACCGTCATCTCGACGTTGGAGATGAGGGCGCCGAAGAACTGCCACTCGGCCAACATGGCTTCCAGCGCATCTCCGTGCCCGGCCTCGCGGGCCGCCTTCAGGCCCGACCCTGTGCCGAACCAGCCTGGGACGATCTGACGGGTCTGTGTCCAACCGAAGACCCACGGGATCGCTCGCAGGCCCTCCAGGCCCTGGTCGGAGTCCGGGCGTTTGCTGGGCCGCGACCCGATGTTCAGCGCCCCGAGCTGGTCGACCGGGGTGGCGGCCACGAAGTAGGCCGGCAGGTCCGGGTCGTCGATGAGCGTGCGGTAGGCCTCGAAGGCGGCGTCGCTGGCCACGTTCATCACCTCGTCCCACTGCGCGATCTGCTCGGCCGGGTTGCGCGGCTCGGTATGCAGGGTGCTGGCTCGCAACACGGCCGCCAGGGAGAGCTCCAGGTTCTCGTGGGCCAGCGCCGGCAGCGAGTACTTGTCGGAGATGACCTCACCCTGCTCGGTGAACTTGATCTCACCCTCCAGCACACCGTATGGCTGAGCCAGGATCGCCTCGTAGGTCGGTCCGCCACCCCTGCCCACCGACCCGCCGCGTCCGTGGAACAACCGCAGCCGAACCCCGTGCTTGGCCGCCACGTCGCGCAGGGCTCGTTGGGCCTGGTGGATGCCCCACTGACTGGTCATCACCCCGGCCTGCTTGTTGGAGTCGGAGTAGCCCAGCATCACTTCTTGCACGTCTCCACGCAGGCGCACGACCTTGCGGTATGCGGTGTCGCTGAGCAGGGTGTCGACCAGTGCGGCCGCCGCTCGCAGCTCGTCGATGGTCTCCAGCAGTGGGGCGAACCCGATACTGGCGAACGCCCCCGTGCCGTCAGCCTTCCCGTGGATGTCGACCAGCCCGGCTTCGCGGGCCAGCACTGCAGCCGCCATCACGTCGTCAGCGCCCTGGGTCATCGAGATGATGTAGGTCTCGATGACGTCGGGGCCATACGTCGCCAGGGCGCGCCGGATCTCGTCGAAGACCGCCAGGGTCTGGGGCCGCTCGGCGGCCGGGCTCAGCAGCGGCCGCTGAGAAGCCAACTCGTGGGTGAGCACACGCATCCGCTCGTCCCGTTTCAGTTCGGCATACGGAGCCTTGAGGTGGCCGAGGCCGTCGAGCACGTCGGCCAGGAACTCATGGTGCTTCTCCGCGTGCTCGCGCACATCCAAGGTGGCCAAGTGCAAGCCGGTCCCGGCGAGGGTCTGGATGGCCTGAGCCATCCGACCGTCGGCGATCAGACCGCCTCCGTGGTTCCGCAGGGAGTCTGCGACCACGGTCAGGTCAGCGACCAGCTCGGCAGCGCTGGCGTAGTCACGCCCGGGCTCGTGCGGGGCGTCGGCGTTCACCCGGCGGCGCGTGTTCAGAAGTTTGGCCTTGACGCAGGTCAGCTTCAGCCGGTAGGGCTCGGCCGCATTCAGCGCCTTGACGCGTGGGTCGAGCCCGGGAAGGTGCTCGAGGTCCTCGTCGAGGGAGGCCTGCATCGCCGGGTCGACCTCGACGATGACCGTGGAGCTGGAGATCTGCGAGGTCAGCACGTCGACCAGGCCGAGCGCCACCTTGATGGCGTGCTGATGGTGCAGCGCGAGGATGTCGCGGGTCATCGCCGGGGTCACGAACGGGTTGCCGTCGCGGTCCCCACCGATCCAGGAGCCGAAACGGATAGGGGTGTGCGAGGGGTCCATCGTGACGCCGTGCTCCCCGAGGAGGTCAGCGAACTCGCCCAGCAACTGCGGCATCGTGCGCAGCAGGACCTCGTCCAGGTAGTACATGGCGTTGCGGGCCTCGTCCATCGGCGTCGGCCGGTTGGTCCGTAGCTCGTCGGTCTGCCAGATGAGGTCGATCAGCTCGGCCAGCGCGCGATCCTGGCGGCGGCGCGCGATGGAGTCCGCGGCGGTCGTACGGGCGAGCTCGTCACACAGGTGCCGGATCTTGGTCAGCACGGAGCGACGGCTGGCCTCGGTGGGGTGCGCGGTGAAGACAGGACGCACGTCGAGCTCGCCGATGCTCTTCGCGAGCGCCTCCGAGCCCAGGGTGTCGAGCACATCGCTCACCGTGGCCGCCAGCCACCCCTGGGTCTCGGGCCGCTCGTTCAGCCCGCGGACCCGGTGCACCTGCTCCGCCGCGTTGGCAAGGTGGAAGTAGGCGGCGAAGGCCCGGACGAGGTCGGTGGCCTGGTCCAGCGGCAGGTCGGCGAGGATCTTCTTGACCGACTCGGCCGCAGCGGCGTCGCCGGACTTGCTCTCCTTGGTCTGCATCCGCACGTGCTCGACCTGGTCGAGCAGGGCTTGGCCGTGGTGCCGGACCAAAGACTGGCCGAGCAAGGTGGACACGCGGCGCACGTCGGCGCGCAACTCTGGGCTGATCGGGTCCTGGGTCACGGCATGAACCTTACCGAGCAGCGTGTTTCACCGGCGTTGCCGCACCACCGCACTTTAGAACGCCGCCTCATCGTGGTCGGTGTCCAGGCCTTCGGACAGGTCGTCGCAGCGAGCTAGCGACTCGCCAGAAGGTCCCAGATCTGGCGCGCTGCCGGCGCGGCCACCTCGCCACCGATGCCCCCTTCGTCGACGACGACCACCACCGCATACTCCGGATCGGGGGTCGGCCCGTAGGAGGCATACCAGGCGGTGGACCGGGCGCCCAGCTTCTCGGCCGACCCGGTCTTGCCGGCCACCGGGTAGGTCTCCAGATCGAACCCGGCGAACGCCGGCGCACCCGTTCCGTCAGTGTTCACCCCGGACAACCCGTCGCGCACGATCTTCAGGGTCTCCGGCTCCAAGAAGGTCCGCCCCGAAACGACCGGGTCGAACGTCTCCACGACGGTGCCGTCAGCCCGTTGGGTCCCGGCTGCCACCTGAGGCGTCCACAGAGTGCCACCGTTCGCGATCGCAGCGTAGGCGGTCGCCAGCTGGACGGGAGTGACCGCCATATCCCCCTGGCCGATCGCGAAGTTCACTGCGTCACCGGCGCGGTACCGCCCGCCCTCGAGACAGTTCTCTTCAGCGGACTGCTCCAGGAACTCACGTCGCTCGTCGTCCTCCACCTCGGGGTACCCGTCCTGGACCCGGGCACAGATCTGGTCCTTCGTCGCCAACCAGGTCTCACGCTTGGTCTCCCGACCCGGCACCGAGCCCGAGGCTTCACCGGGCAGGTCGATCCCGGTAGGCGCCCCGAAGCCGAAGTCCTGCGCCAACAACACGTAGGGGTCGCGCAGATCCGCGTCGGCATCCAGACCACCCAGGTCCAGCCAGTTGTCGTAGGCCCAGCGGTAGAACACGGTGTCGCAGGAGACCTCCACGATCCGCTGCAGGTCGATAGCCCCGTAGGGCTTGGACTCGAAGTTGGTGAACTGCTGACCGGCGATACTCACCGACCCGGGGCACTCGTACTCCGCGTCAGGGTCGATCCCGGTCTGCAGCGCTGCGGGCAGAGAGAAGGCCTTGAACGTCGAGGCAGGCGGGTAGGTGTCCGCCACGGCCCGGTCGACCAGCGGCTCCCCTCCGTCGGGGTCGATCAGCGCGTCGTAGTCCTCCTGCGAGATGCCCCCGGTCCAGACGTTCGGGTCGTAGGTCGGCCAGCTGGCGAGCGCTACCACCCCTCCGGTGGAGACGTCGAGCACCACCGCGGCAGCAGCGTCGGCCGGCAGACCGTCCCGGCGGGACTGCTGCACCGTGTCCTGCAGCACCTCCTCGGTCCGCGCCTGCACCTGCGCGTCGAGGTGGGTGCGCAGGTCGAGCCCCGGCACCGGATCCTGATGGCTCACCCGCCCCGTGACCACACCCCGGGGATCGATCGAGGAGACGGTGCGTTCCGGTATGCCGCGCAGCTGCTCGTCGTAGACCGCTTCCAGTCCGGCACGGCCGACGACGTCGACGGGAGCGAAGTCGGCGCCGTCGACCTCCTCGGCGCTGGGGCGGCCGAGATATCCGAGCACGTGGGCGGCGTTGACGTCCGCCGCGGGGTAGTCCCGCACCGGCTGAGCCTCGACGGCCACTCCGGGGAAGTCCTCGGGGCGTTCGATCAGGCTCAACGCCTCGACCGGGTCGACGTCACTAGCGATCGGGATCGGTTGGTAGGGCGACCCACTGAAGCAGAGCGGGACGGGGGGTGCGGCCTCACTGCCGCATACCCGGGTCCTCCCCCACAGCGATGCGGCAGGTAGGTCCAGCGCCTGCGCCACCTGCTCGACCAAGGCCAAGCCCTCGTCGTCGCTGTCGGCCAGGACAGCAGGGTCGAGCGTGACCACGGTGCTCGGGGCATTCGCAGCCAACGGCTCACCGTCGGCCGCGAGGATCCGCCCACGGAGCGCCGGGTCGAGCACCTCCCGGGTGTTGGCTTCGGCCGACGCCTGCTCGAACTCATCGCCATTCACGACCTGCCACTGGACGAGCCGCCCGAGCAGGATGCCGCCCAGCGCGAGCACCACCACCATGAGGGCCCAGATGGGGCCGATACTCCGGTTGCGTGCGCCGTAGGAGGGACTTCTCTGGCCTATCCCCACCGGCGCACCCCCAGCCATCGGTCGATCCACACCAGCGGACCGATGAACACCGCGGCGGCGACCATGGTCCACAACCACGTCCAGGCCAGCTCGGGCCCGGCGACGTCGCCGAAACCGGCCGCGGCAGCCACCCCTCGCACCGCCAGCAGCGTTACTGAGGCTGCGGCGATGGCCACCCACGGCAGCACCGGAAGCGTCAACGGCGACGTGGCCACGACGTGACGGCTCGCCCCGAGCAACGAGCCCACCGCGAGATAGGCCAGCGCGCTTGAGCCAATCGGTTCAGCGCCCGGGGGGACCAGGTCGATCATCCATCCACCCGCCAGGCCCATGGCTGCCCCTGTCCACGGGCCACGCATCAACGCGGTCCCGGCAATGACCACCAAGACCAGGTCGGGTGTGCCGGGCACCGCCAACGGGAACATCGACATCGTCAGGGCTGCGAGGAGGAGCAGGACGAGCCGCACGCCCAATCCGGGAAGCCGGCTCACCGCGACTCCGCCGTAGCCAGGACGACCACCGCGTCCAGGGTGGCCACGTCCACCGCGGGCTGCACCACCGCCGTGGCTCCGAGCTGACCGGCGTCCGGGTCGACCGCCACGACCGTGCCCACCGGGACGTCGGGGACGAAGGGCGTGTCGTCCGGGCTGCCCAGCGTGCGCACCTCGTCGCCGACGTTGATCGGGGTGTCACCGATACCGGTCAGCGTGAGCGCCCCGTCGTCCCGAGCCGGGAGGCCGGGTGGCGCGGTCGCGGACACCGAGCCCAAGACTCCCTCGGACCCGAACCGGACCCCGACGACCACCTGGGGGTCACCGAGTAGGAGCACCTGCGAGCTGGTCGACGTGGTGCTCAGCACCCGACCCACGAGCCCGTCCGCATTCAACACGGTGCGGTCCTCCTGCACTCCGTCGCGCTCACCGGCGTTCAGCGTGAGGATGCGCGACCCGACGGGCGAGGTGCTCGGCGACGAGGCGACCACCCGGGAGCGGACGAGGACCTCGCCCCGGACCCCCGAGGGGACCTCGATCCGGCTCGCTCGTCGCTCGGCTTCGAGCTCGGCCCGCAGCTGCTCGACCTCCACCTCCAACCGGTCCTGCTCAGCTCGCGCATCGTCCAGGTCGTCCTGGTCCCACCCCCGCAAGGCCTGCTGGACCGGCGTGAAGACGGCTGCGCTGACGCTGCGGAGCGGGGCCGTCCAGGCGGGACGCGCCACGTCCACCAGCAGCAGGAGCACCGTCACCGCGATCATCGCGGCGACGATCCGCTTGCCCACGTCACTCACCGGGTCGACACCGCCGCATCACCACGTGGGGGCGGTGACCAGCACTCGGCGCAGCGCGGTGAAGTCGTCGACGCAGGCTCCGGCACCGCGGATCACGGACCGACGGGGCTCCGGGGCGACCCGCACGTCCAGTCCCAGCTCACGCTGCAGGCGGGTGTCGAGGCCGAGGAGCAACGCCCCGCCTCCCGTGAGCACCGCACCACCATCGAGCAGGTCGCCGGACAGCTCCGGCGGGCAGAGGTCGAGCACGGCCAGGACGGCGTCCACCAGGGAGCGCACCACGGGTTCGATCATCTCGCTGACCTCTGCGGAGGACAGCGCCACGGTGCGCGGCAGACCCGTGCTGAGATCGCGGCCCCGGACCCGGGTCGACAACGGCATGGCCAGCGGCGTTGCGGCTCCGACGGCGTGCTTGATGGTCTCGGCGCTGCGCTCGCCAAGCAACAGGTCGTGCGCACTGCGCACTCCCGCGACGATGGCTTCGTCGATCTCCGTTCCCCCCACCCGAACGCTGCGAGCGTTCACCACCCCACCCAGGCTGATGATGGCGATGTCGGTCGTGCCGCCCCCGACGTCGATGACCATCGACGCGGTCGACTCGTGCACCGGTAGGTCGGCGCCGATAGCTGCCGCCATCGCCTCTTCGAGCACGAAGACCTGCCGCGCCCCACAGTGGATGGCAGCGTCCTCCAGGGTTTTGCGCTCGACCGCGGTGACGCCGCTCGGCACGCACACGACCATCTGGGGGCGGAGCAGGCGTGAGGGGCTGACGCGGTCGACGAACCCGCGCAGCATGGCCTCGGTGATCTCCGAGTCGGTGATGACGCCGTCGCGAAGGGGCTGTCGTGTGCGCAGGGTGGCTGGGGTGCGTCCGACCATGTCGTAGGCCGGCTGCCCGGCAGCGACCAACCTTCCCGTCTGCGCGTCCACCGCGACGACCGTCGGCTCGTCGAGCACGACCCCCCGTCCCCGTTGGTGCACCAGGGTGGTCGCGGTGCCCAGGTCGATAGCGAGGTCGCGGCCGAACGGCGACATCCCCGGACCTTTTCTCACCCGCCGATCCTATGCATCGGCATACCCACCCCTTGACCGTTGTGCGCGCCTTTCGCGCCAGGGCGCCGTGCAGGGGCGCGCACAACGGTCAGGAGGTGAGGTGCAGGGGGCGCGCAGATCGGTCAGGAGACGCGGCGGACCTCACCCGCGACCGGCACCGTGGCCCGGTTCAACGATGTCGCAGCACAGGTCAGCTGGTGTGGCGCCGCGACCTGCTCGGTCACCGGCACCTCGAACTCGCCATCGACAGCACTCAGGTGCACCCGATGGGTCGATCCCTCACTGCTCATCCCCCGGAGCACGACCTCACCCCAGGCCGCGGTCGGCGACGCCCGGTGGACGGCAAGCAAAGCGGCCTGGGCAGCGGGCGGATAGCCGGTGCGACCCCGCAGGTATGCCGTGTCGGGGGCCCCTTCGAGGTGTCGCCGCAGCACCCGGACCGCCTCGTCAGGGTCCAGACCTCCGTAGCAGGCGCCGTCGGGCAGGGCGATCACGTTGGCCGCAAACCGGTCCCCACCCGTGTGCGAGCACTCCCACGTGGCTTCGGGCCATTCCTGCGCCAGTGCGGCGGCGACCGGGCGACCCCGCACAGCGCAGCACACGTCGTGGCGGCCGTGGGTGCAGACCAGGAGCAGCTCCGGCGTCGAGGGGGCTGGCGCGTCCGGATCGCGGGGCGCGGGCTCCGACGGTCCTACCTCGGCAGCCTGGGAGGCCAACAGGTCAGCGGCCGCTACGAGGTCCTCACCGGAGCTCCAGGCACCCCAGGTCGTGATCGGTCCGGCAGCAGTGCTCGCATCGTCGACCACGCACCAGGCGGGCGCCGGACCGGTGGGTCGACGGCCCACCCGTCGGATCAGCATGACCCTGGCCTGAGCCTTGGCCGCGGCAGCAGCCAGGTGCAAGCGGTGCTCCGGCCGCAGACCGAGGGAGTCGATCGCGGTGGGTAACCATCGACCCTCCAGCTCGATGAGCAACCAGCGCCGCGCCGGCGGGGCTGTGCCGACCAGGGGGTCGCCGCGATCACGGGCACCATCAGAGCAGCGGGGCGCGTCCTTCGTGGGGGTCTGCGTCACGTGGTGCGACTCCGCGGCGTAGCAGTGGGCCCAGGGCTGGTGGCGACGCCGTTGCGCACGAAGGTCCGGGCCACCTCCAGCGCCGTCTCCGGGTCGGCGTGCAGATCTGCCACCACGACGGGATCCCCGGTCAGGAGAAGCTCCAGGGCCGGCTGGGTCGACGTCGGCAGGACGAAGCGCCCCGCTCGTGACCTCACCACCACCTCATCGCCTGCATCCCTGCGATGGTGCTGCAACATCAGGTGCTTTCGGAGCCGAAGCGTGTCGGAGCAGGTCAGCTCGCTCAACGCGGCCGCGGCCCCGACCGCAGAGACCGTCTCCGGACGCTGGGCGGCCCGGGAACGTCCGGTCATGATCGCCGCGATCTCGTCGGTCGAGGCGGTTTGGATCGCGCGGATCAGCTCGGCCCGAGCGGTCTCGACGTCGCCGGAGATCTGCGATACGTCGGACACATCGACACCCAGAGGCAGCGATGCGCGAACCTGGGGGCTGAGGCCCAAACCCGAGCGGGCGCTGGTCAGCAGCGCCTCCGCCAGGTGATGCCGAGTCCACCCGTGCACCCCCACCGTCAGGTGGATGCTGACCCCGCCCAGCGCAGTAGCACTGTGGATGAAGCCCCGCGGGAGATACAGGCAGTCCCCCGGCGACAGGGTGGCGTCGATGGCGGGTGGGAGGGCTGCCGCAGCCTCGACCTCGTCGCGGCGGTCGGCCCAGGGTTGGTCCCGCAACGGGGCATCCAGCACGGGTTCGTGGATCGACCAGCGCTTCTGACCGTGGATCTGCAGGACGAAGACGTCGTGCACGTCGTAGTGATCGGCGAATCCCTGGTTCTGCGCCGGCGTCACGTAGGCGTTGACCTGCACGGGATGACCGAGCACGCCGGCCAGGTCCTGGCTCCAGCGGACGATCGGGTCCCATGTGCGGTGTAGCCCCTGCAGCACCACCGTGGCGCCGTCGGCGAAGAGGCCCAGCACCTTGTCGTCGCTGACCTGGTCGCCCACCCCGGCTCCCACCCCGCCGCCCACGGTGTATGCCGACTCCGGCAGGGTCTTGCCGTTCTTGGCCATGCGGATGAACGGGGTACGCAGGCCCCGTCGACCGAGGAGCTCGTCGACGGCCTGCAGGGAGAAGAGATCCCCGAAGTCGTCCTCACCCCGCTCGGCGTACGTCGACAGCTTCGCCGACGTGGCCCAGTGCTCCGAGGCGAACGTGTCCAGACTGCACGACAGGAGACGGGTGAGAGCCGAAGAGTCCGCTCTCACCCGCCCCGTCAGGACGTCACTCGTCACTCGGCCGGTCCGTCAGCACCGCCATCGGCCCCACCGTCCGCGCTGCCATCGGCACCACCATCGGCGCCGCCACCCTCAGCGCCACCATCGGCCGGACCGTGCTGGTCCTCGAAGGCGTCCTTGACGTCGTCCTCGGTGTTCAGAGCCGAATCCTCGAAATTGTTGGTGCTCATGCTGTCCTCCGTCGATGAAGTCACTAGCCCGCCCAGGCGAGAAGGCCGGTCTCAATTTCTACACGGTCAGGTGCGCACCGCAACCGCTGGGGTCAGCGCAGCTGCGGGAACCAGATTGCCGTCTCTCGCTGGGCGGACTCCACGGAGTCGGAGCCGTGGACGATGTTCTGCTGCACCTTCAGGCCCCAGTCCCGCCCGAGGTCCCCGCGGATCGTGCCCGGCAGCGCTGCAGTCGGGTCGGTTGCTCCCGCGAGCGCACGGAAACCGGCGATGCAGCCCTGGCCCTCGATCAGCACCGCCGCCAGCGGACCCGAGCTCATGAACTCCATCAGGGGCTCGTAGAACGGTTTGCCCACGTGCTCGGCGTAGTGCTGGGCGAGCTGATCGGCGGTCGCCCGGGTCACGGAAAGGGCGACCAGGGTGTAGCCCTTGGCTTCGATGCGAGCCAGCACCTGCCCACTGAGTCCGCGGCGATACCCGTCCGGCTTCACCAGCACGAGAGAACGTTCGATGGTTGCAGTGTGTT
The DNA here is from genome assembly GCA_049646465.1 of Ornithinimicrobium sp. Classification (GTDB taxonomy): domain Bacteria; phylum Actinomycetota; class Actinomycetes; order Actinomycetales; family Dermatophilaceae; genus Ornithinicoccus. Next base: position 74,901 of record JBARVW010000139.1, on the reverse strand, counting down.
CGGTCACGCCGTTGAGCCTACCGAGGCTCGAGCACCCCGAAGGCCAGGAGGGCGAACAGCCCCAGGGCCAGAGCGATCCGGTAGATCACGAAGGGGGTGAAGGTGTGGGTGGAGATGTAGCGCAGGAACCAGGCGATGACGGCCAGCGCGACGACGAAGGCGATCCCGGTGGCCACGAAGATCGGCCCCCATGCCGGGGCGACCGGGTCGTCGGCGATCTTGGCGAGCTGGTAGCCACCCGAGCCCAGGACCGCAGGGATGGCCAGTAGGAAGGAGTACCGCGCGGCAGCCTCTCGGGTGTATCCCATGAACAGACCCGCAGCAATCGTGCCTCCACTGCGCGAGACCCCGGGCACCAGGGCCAGCGCCTGGGCGAACCCGTAGATGATGCCGTCCCTCCAGCTCAGGTCTTTCATCGTGAGCTCGGTCTTCCCGACCTTGTCCGCGGCGTACAGCACCAGGGCGAAGACCAACAGCATCGTGGCGGTGAGCCAGAGGTTGCGAAGGTCGGTCTCGATCCAGTCCTGGAAGGCGTATCCCAGGACGACGATCGGGATGGAGCCGACGATCACCAGCCATCCCATGCGCACATCGGGGTCACTCTGCGGGATCTTGCCGACCAACGCCTGGCACCACCGGCCGATGATGCGGGTGATATCACGCCAGAAGAAGACCAGGACCGCCGCCTCGGTGCCCAGCTGGCTGATAGCGGTGAAGGCCGCCCCGGGATCCTCCCCGCCGATGAGTTGGCCCACGATCGACAGGTGTGCACTGCTGGAGATGGGCAGGAACTCGGTCAGCCCTTGGACCAACCCGAGGATGATTGCCTGTAGATAGTCCAACGCCTAGCTCTCCTGTGGTCCGCGCGAGTCCGGTGACTCGTCAGCGGCCCATTGTGCGCTCATCTGGTCCATCTTTGTGCCTTGCGACAGGCACAACCACCACAGCCCGGCGAAGATGGCCGCGACGGCGACCATGGCCGGGAGGATGAGCGCGGACAGCAGGGTCAGGACCTGGATCGCCCAGCCGAGCAGCACCCCCCCTGGACGTCGGAGCAGCCCGGAGGCCAAGACGCAGAGCACGGCGAGGGCGCAACCACCGATCAGGTATGTCGAGGCGCGCCCGTCCGGGTCGCCGTCCGCCACCGAGAGCTGGCGGGCGACCAACCCACCGAAGAAGACGGTCATGGCCTGGCCCAGCAGTGCGACCGCAGCCAGACGACGGGCGAACTTGCCGGGCACGGCGAGGAACGGAACTGCGGACACGGTCTACCTTCTCCCGATCAGACGGCCGTGTGGCCCAGCAGCATACGGACCTCGGCGGCCGTGACCACCGATCCCGTGGCGAGCACCGCTCCGGACATGCCGCCCTCGTCCGCCATCCCCGCGGCGACGTCCAAGGCGTCCGGCAGGTCGCCGACGACGGAGACGCGGTCCGCACCGAAGTAGCCGGCGGCAATCTCCCCCAGCCGGTTCGGTCGGATTGCTCGCGGTGACGTGGTGCGGGTGACGACCAGGTGGTCCAGGATCGGCTCCAACAGCGCCACCATCGACTCGGCATCCTTCTCCTCCAGGATGGCCAGCACGCCGACCAGGCGATGGACGGTGAAGGAGTCCTGCATTGCTTCGACCAGCGCCGCCATACCGGCCGGGTTGTGTGCCGCGTCGACGATCACGGTGGGGCTGCGCCGGACGATCTCCAACCGACCCGGCGAGCTCATGTCGGCGAAGGCACCGCGGATGACCTCGTCGGTCAGGCGCTGCTCACCTCCGCCGACGAACGCCTCGACCGCGGCGACGGCCAACGACGCGTTCTGCGCTTGGTAGGCCCCGTGCAGGGGGAGATAGAGCTCTCGGTAGTCCGAGGCCAGACCCTGGATCGACACCTGCTGGCCTCCCACGGCGACCTCGCGGTCGGTGACCCCGAACGCGATGCCCTGGGTCTGGACGGTCGCGCCGACCTGCTCGCAGCGGTCCATCAGAATGCTCATCACCTCGGGCTGCTGCTCCCCCACGATGGCGATGGCCCCAGGCTTGATGATGCCGGCCTTCTCCGTGGCGATGGCCTCCAGGGTGTCGCCCAACAGCCGGGTGTGGTCGATCGCCACCGGGGTAATGACCGACACCTGACCGTCGGCGACGTTCGTGGCGTCCCACACACCACCCAGCCCGACCTCGATCACCGCGACGTCCACGGGCGCATCGGCGAAGGCGGCGTAGGCCACGGCCACCAGGACCTCGAAGTAGGTCATGACCGGCCCGCCTGCCTTCACCGACTCGGCGTCGACCATGTGCACGAAGGGCAACACGTCGTCGTAGGCGTCGAGGAACCGTTGCTCGCTGATCGGCTCACCGGCGATCGAGATCCGCTCCCGAAGGTCGTGCAGATGGGGGCTGGTGAACCGGCCGGTGTTCAGCCCCATCTCACGCAGCAGCCGCTCCACCATCCGGGTGGTGGAGGTCTTGCCGTTGGTGCCCGTCAGGTGGACCACTGGGAACGAACGCTGAGGACTGCCCATCAGGTCCATGACCTCGGCCACGCGGTCCAGGGTCGGCTCGATCTCACTCTCGGGGGCCCGCTGCATGATCTCCTCGGTGACCAGAGCCATCCGCAGGAGCAGGTCCTCGGCCACCCCGCCGGTGTCCTGAGTGCTCATCGGTTCACCTTCGCAATCATCATGTGCACGGTCCGGTCTCCGTCGAGGGTGGCGCTACTGCGATAGGCGTCCGCGAAGGATCCACCCTCGGGCAAAGAGGTGCCGGCGCCGGCGGCACCAAACTGGGTCGTCAGCGTCTCACTCATCAGCAGGTTCTGGTGCTCGGTCGCCGCGCGCCAGATCTCGTCGTCACCGACCACGGTCAGGCTGATCCGGTCGCTCACGTCCAGGTCGGCGTCGCGGCGGGCCTGCTGCACCGCTCGAACCAGGTCCCGAGCCAGCCCCTCACGCTCAAGGTCCTCAGTGACCGCCGTGTCGAGCACGATGAACCCTCCACCGGGAAGGGTCGCCGTCGCGGCGCTGTCCCCGGCTGGACCGGTGCCCACCGAGACGACGGTCTCCAACGAGTACTCGCCCTCCTGCAGCTCCAGCCCGCCGCACGTCACGACCCCGTCCTCAGCGATCGTCCAGTCGCCGGTCTTGGCACCCTTGATGGCCCGCTGGACCTCACGGCCCAGCCGGGGCCCGGCGGCTCGTGCGTTCACGGTCAGCCGCTGCTCGACCCCGAACTCGTCGGCGGCCGGGTCTTCGATCGACAGCACCCGGACCTCCCGCACGTTGATTTCGTCCCGGATGACATCGGCCAGGTCGGCCACACCGTCCGGCGCTGCGGTGACCACCGTCAGCCGGGACAGGGGCAGGCGAACCCGAAGGTTGTTGCTCTTGCGCAGCGCCGAGGTGCTGGAGCAGACCTCGCGGGCCACGTCCATCGCCGCTACGAGATCGTCGTCGGCAGGCAGGTCCGCAGCCGCCGGCCAGTCGGTCAGGTGCACCGACTCGCCCCCCGTGAGCCCGCGCCATACCTGCTCGGTCAACAGCGGCAGAAGCGGCGCCGCCACCCGACAGGTCACCTCCAGCGCGGTGTACAGGGTGTTGAAGGCTGCGGCGGCGTCACCACCCTCGGCCTGGGTCCCGGCACCCCAGAAACGGGGCCGCGAGCGGCGGATATACCAGTTGGTCAGCACATCGACGTAGGCCCGCACGGCAACGCAGGCCCCCGCGATGTCGGAAGCGTCCATCGAGGACTCCACGTCCACGACCAGATCACGGGTCTTGGCGAGCAGGTAGCGGTCCAGTCGATGGGTGGAGGAGGTCGACCACTGGGCCTGGTATGCGGTGCCGTCGTCGGTCGACGCGGCGTTGGCGTAGAGCCCGAAGAAGTACCAGGCGTTCCACAGCGGCAGCAGCACCTGGCGCACCTCGTCGCGGATTCCCTGCTCGGTGACCACCAGGTTGCCGCCCCGCAGGATCGGCGAAGACATCAGGAACCACCGCATCGCGTCAGCCCCGTCGCGGTCGAACACCTCGCGCACGTCCGGGTAGTTGCCCAGCGACTTGCTCATCTTCTGCCCGTCGCTGCCGAGCACGATCCCGTGGCTGATGCAGGTGGAGAAGGCGGGACGGTCGAACAATGCGGTCGCCAGGATGTGCAGGGTGTAGAACCAGCCCCGCGTCTGGCCGATGTACTCGACGATGAAGTCGGCCGGGAAGTGGTGTTCGAACCATTCGGTGTTCTCGAAGGGATAGTGCACCTGGGCGAAGCTCATCGATCCGGAGTCGAACCAGACGTCGAGCACGTCCTCGACGCGACGCATGGTGCTCTGCCCGGTGGGGTCGTCGGGGTTGGGACGGGTCAGCTCGTCCACGAACGGACGGTGCAGGTCACGCACGGTGACCCCGAAGTCTGCTTCGAGCTCGGCGAACGAGCCGTAGACGTCGAGTCGCGGATACTCCGGGTTGTCGCTGCGCCAGACCGGGATGGGACTGCCCCAGAACCGGTTGCGCGAGATCGACCAGTCGCGGGCGTTGGACAGCCATTTGCCGAACTGGCCGTCCTTGATGTGCTCCGGCACCCAGGTGATGTCGTCGTTGAGCTCGACCATCCGGTCCTTGATCTGGGTCACCGCGACGAACCAGCTCGAGACGGCCTTGTAGATCAGCGGCTGCCGGCAGCGCCAGCAGTGCGGGTAGGAGTGGTCGTACGTCTCGTGCCGCAGCAGCAGGGTGCCCTCGGTCACCGAGCCGTGCTCGCTCTCCCCGCGGGTGGCCGCCTTCAGGTCGCTGATGATCGGCGCGTTCGCGTCGAAGACCAACATCCCGGTGTACTCCCCCACCGGCGCGGTGAACGCCCCGTCAGGGCCGACCGGCATGACCGGCTCGATGCCCTCACGGTCGGTGACCTCCTTGTCCTCCTCACCGAAAGCGCCGGCGCTGTGCACCAGCCCGGTGCCGTCGGTGGTGGTGACGAAGTCGGCCTCAACGACCCGGTGGGCCCGGTCGTGGCCGGCGTAGTAGCTGAACGGCGGCGTGTAGGAGCGACCGATGAGGTCGCTGCCCTTCAGTCGCTCGAGAATCCGCTCAGCCGCGTCGGCGCCCAGCTCGCGCTCGTAGGCCGAGAGTCGCGCCTCGGCGATGACGTACCGCTCGATGCGCGGTGCACCTCCGTGGCGGTCATTCCCCGGGACCAAGCCCTCGACCACGACGTAGTCAATCTCCGGGTCGACCATGATGGCCAGGTTGGCCGGCAGGGTCCACGGCGTCGTGGTCCAGATCAGGGCCAGCTCGCCGGTCTCCAGCCGCAGCCCCACCGTGACGGCCGGGTCCTGACGGATCTGGTAGACGTCCTCGTCCATCCGCAGCTCGTGGTTCGACAGCGGCGTCTGGTCGTTCCAGCAGTAGGGCAGCACCCGGAAGCCTTCGTAGACCAGTCCCTTGTCGTAGAGCTCCTTGAACGCCCAGATGACCGACTCCATGTAGTCGGGGTTCAGCGTCTTGTAGTCGTTCTCGAAGTCCACCCAGCGCGCCTGGCGGGTCACGTAGTCACGCCACTCGTCCGTGTACTTCAGGACGGACTCTCGGCACTTGGCGTTGAAGGCCTCGATGCCGATCTCGCGGATCTCGTCCTTGGTCTTGATCCCCAGCTGGCTCATGGCTTCCAGCTCGGCCGGAAGGCCATGGGTGTCCCAGCCGAACCGTCGCTCCACTCGGCGACCCCGCATGCTCTGGTAGCGCGGCACGACGTCCTTGACGTAGCCGGTGAGCAGGTGGCCGTAGTGGGGCAGACCGTTGGCGAAGGGAGGTCCGTCGTAGAAGACGAACTCGTTGTCACCTTGGGCTCCGCTGTCCCGCTGGTCCACACTCTTGAAGAACGTCTGGTGCTCGTCCCAGTAGGCCAACACCTCCCGCTCGAGGTCAGGGAAACGCGGGGATGGGGTCATCCCATGTCCGGCGGTGTCGACCTGGGGGTAGGTCATCTTCAGTGGCTCCTGGGGTGGTCGCGGCTCCTCGTTGCTACGAGGACGACGCTGACGCCGCGGTACCACCTCGCTTGCCGACATCCTCACCCACAACGGTGCGTCTGCCGACCACTCTGGTCAGGGGCGTCACGAGCCCAGACGTCCGGGTCTAGTAGCGCCCGGGCCGACGTAGCGGCGTGGAGTCGACCTACGGCCTGGGCGCGTTCTTCCGGAGGCTCACCGGTGATGGCCGGGTCAATGCCTTTACACCCAAAGGGTACCCCTGCGCAGGTGCTGGACGCACCGAAGGGGCTGGTGCCGCCGTGTGGCGACTCCAGCCCCTCCCGATGTTGACCGCAGGTAACCCTGTCGGACTGAGGATCAGATCTGGTCGGCGGAGATGTCCTTGTCCTCGTCTTCCTTGCCCAGCTCGTAGAGACGGCCGCTCTTGCGGTCGGCGAGGTACTCGTTCATCTCGCGCTTGATGCTCGGGAGCAGGAAGTAGACGCCCAGCAGGTTGACGAAGCCACAGACGAACAGGAACGAGTCGGCCAGGCCCAGCACCTCGGTGAAACCAAGGACACAGCCGGTGACCGTCAGGAACAGGAACACGATGCGGTAGATCGTGGTGTTCGTCTTGCCCTCACCGAACAGGTAGTTCCAGGCCTTGTTGCCGTAGTACGACCAGGTGATCAAGGTCGAGATGGCGAACAACGCGACGGCCACCGCCAACACGTACGGGAACCAGGAGATGACGCTCTCGAAAGCGTTCGAGGTGACCGCGACTCCACCGCCGTACTCGTAGCTCGAGTCCGCAGAGATGCCCTCACGGGTCTCGGTGTAGAAGGGGGTGTCCGCGATGATGATGGCCAGGGCGGTCATCGTGCAAACGATGACGGTGTCGATGAACGGCTCGAACAGGGCCACGAAGCCCTCGGAGACGGGGCGACGGGTCTTGACCGCGGAGTGGGCGATGGGAGCTGAGCCCAAGCCCGCTTCGTTGGAGAAGGCCGCGCGCTGCAGGCCGGTGATCAGCACACCGATGAAGCCACCGGTCAGCGCGTCGGGGTTGAAGGCCCCACTGATGATGGAACTGATGGCGTTCCCGAGGTTCGAGATGTCGGCGATGATAACGAAAAGGCAGGTCAGGACGTAGACACCACCCATGAAGGGCACCAGCGTCGACGTGACCTTACCGATGGACTTGATGCCGCCGAGGATGACGAGACCGATGATCGTGGCCAGAACCAGGCCGAAGATGATGCTGCCCGCGGAGTTGGCCAGGAAGCTGTCCTCCGGACCACCGGTGACCTCCACCGCTTGGGAGTAGGTCTGGTTGGCCTGGAACATGTTGCCGCCGGCCACGCCGAAGAACAGGATCGAGACGGCGAAAAGGCCGGTCAGCCCGACCGAGATGAACTTGGGGAACTTGTTGAAGGCCACGGGAAGATACTTGAAGGGACCTCCGGAGACCGACCCGTCCTCGTAGACGGTGCGGTACTTCACCCCCAGGGTGCACTCGGCAAACTTGGTCGCCATGCCGAAGATGCCGGCCAGGATCATCCAGAAGGTGGCGCCCGGGCCACCGATCACCATGGCCGCGCCCACACCGGCGATGTTGCCTAGGCCGACCGTGCCGGACACGGCCGACGTCAGAGCTTGGTAGTGCGGGATCTCACCCGGGTCGTCGGGGGAGGAGAACTTCCCACGGATGACCTCGGAGGCGGTCTTGATCCCGCGCACCTGGATGAAACCGAGGTAGACGGTGATGATGATGGCGGCTGCGAGAAGCCACATGACGATCCACGGCATCGGGAAGAAGCTCGGGGACCAGAAGACGACGTCAGCCATGAAGGTGTTGAAGGGGCCGAACACGTCGTTGACGGCGGTATCGATGGTGGCGAAGAAGCCCTCAGGCTCGACCGCCTGCGTAGGGAGGATCAGGGTTGGAGTCAACATTCCGCAATGGCACAACGTGTCGGGCGTATCGGCAAGCGTTTACACGGAGTCTTGACCAAACCGTGACCTTTTAGCGGGAACAAGAAGCGACCCTCAAGCGTCGATAGACGCCGCCGTTGATCGAGCCCTCGTGTCAGCGCTGTGGCTATGACAGGGCCGCTATCTGGGACACTACTGCGCATGACCACACCCGTCACTTCGTCACCGTCGTTGCGCTCGATCGACCTGCCAGCGCGTCCCACCGTCGACGGGCTGGAGCAGAAGTGGTCATCGGTATGGCGCGACGAGGCGACCTTCGCCTTCGACCGCGAAGCGGCCCTGGCTGCGCCACGGCACCGCCTCTTCGTGATCGACACCCCCCCACCCACCGCTAGCGGCTCGCTTCACGTGGGCCACGTGTTCTCCTACACCCATACGGACTGCCTGGCGCGATACAAGCGGATGACCGGCTCCTACGTGTTCTACCCCATGGGTTGGGACGACAACGGTCTGCCCACCGAGCGCCGGGTGCAGAACTTCTACGGCGTCCGCGGCGACTCCTCGCTGCCCTACCGCGCCGACTTCGAGCCCCCGATGCGAGGCACCGAGGATGGGGGCGCCGCTCCGAAGATGCGTGATCAGCAGCAAATCTCGCGCGCCAACTTCATCGAGCTCTGCAACGAGCTGACCGTGGTCGACGAGCAGAAGTTCGAGGACCTCTGGCGCAAGCTCGGCCTGTCGGTGGACTGGGACCTGACCTACCGGACCATCGACGAGCGTTCCCGCGCCGTCTCGCAGCAGGCCTTCCTCGGCAACCTGGAGCGGGGCGAGGCCTACCAGTCGCACGCCCCCGGCCTGTGGGATGTCACCTTCCAGACGGCCGTGGCCCAAGCCGAGCTTGAAGCGCGCGACTACCCGGGGGCGTACCACCGGGTCGCCTTCCACTCCACCAGCGGCCGAGAGCCCACCTATATCGAAACGACCCGCCCCGAGCTGATTCCGGCCGTGGTGGCGTTGATCGCCCACCCCGACGACGAGCGCTACCAGGACCTGTTTGGCACCACCGTGACGTCACCGCTGTTCGGAGTCGAGGTGCCGGTGGTGGCCCACCCCCTCGCCGAGAAGGACAAGGGCGCCGGTATCGCCATGTGCTGCACCTTCGGCGACCTGACCGACGTGACGTGGTGGCGCGAGCTGAATCTGCCCATGCGTTCGGTCATCACCCGCAACGGTCGGATGCAGGCCGAGGTCCCAGAATGGGTCCTCGGCGGACCCGGCGAAACGCTGTACGCCGAGCGGCTGGCCGGCAAGACCACCTTCAGCTCCCGGGAGGCGGTCGTGGCGGCCCTGCGGGACTCGGGCGACCTGGATGGGGAGCCGGTGAAGACCCAGCGCAAGGCCAACTTCTTCGAGAAGGGCGACAAGCCGCTGGAGATCGTGACCACTCGTCAGTGGTATATCCGCAACGGCGGCCGCGACGGGAGCCTGCGGGAGGCGCTGCTGGAGCGTGGAGACGCGCTGGACTTCCACCCCGCCTTCATGCGTACCCGCTATCGCAACTGGGTCGGCGGGCTGAACGGTGACTGGCTGATCAGCCGCCAGCGCTTCTTCGGGGTCCCGATCCCGCTGTGGTACGCCGTGGACGCCGACGGGGAGATCAACTACGAGCGGCGCCTGCTGCCTCACCTCGACTCCCTGCCGGTGGACCCCAGCAGCCAGGCTCCGGAGGGCTACTCCGAGGACCAGCGCGACCAGCCCGGTGGGTTCTCGGCTGATCCCGACATCATGGACACCTGGGCCACTTCGTCCCTGTCGCCGCAGATCGCCTCCGGCTGGCCCGTCGGCGATCTACCCGACGGCACGTTGGGCAACGACCGGGCCCTGTTCGCCGCGACCTTCCCGATGGACCTGCGTCCGCAGGGCCAGGACATCATCCGCACGTGGCTCTTCTCGTCCGTGGTCCGGGCCCACCACGAGCACGGCTCGCTGCCCTGGTCGCACGCTGCGATCAGCGGCTGGATCCTGGACCCCGACCGCAAGAAGATGAGCAAGTCCAAGGGCAACGCCCAGACTCCCGAAGGCATGTTGGACAACCATGGGTCGGACGGAGTGCGTTACTGGGCCGCCTCGGGGCGGCTCGGCACGGACGCGGCGTTCGACGAGGCCCAGATGAAGGTGGGTCGACGACTGGCCATCAAAGCGCTCAACGCCAGCACGTTCGCGCTGCGGATGGGAGCCACCGACGACGGCACGCTGCCCGATCCCGAGCCCTTGGACGTCTTGGTGGAGCGCATCACCGAGCCTCTGGACCGAGCCATGATCGCCGGACTGTCTCAGGTGGTGGCCACCGCGACCTCGGCCTACGAGGCCTACGACCACACCAAGGCCTTGGAAGTGACCGAGACCTCGTTCTGGACCTTCTGCGACGACTACCTCGAGCTCGTCAAGGAGCGCGCCTACGGCAACGTCGAGGGCCTCACCGCCCGGGGCAGCGCCTCCGCAGTGGCGGCTCTTCAAGTCGCTCTCGATATCTATATGCGGTTGCTCGCCCCGGTCTTGGTGTTTGCCTGCGAGGAGGTGTGGTCGTGGTGGCACTCCGACTCGGTGCACACCCAGCCCTGGCCTACCACCGAGGAGCTGGCTCCGGCGGCGGCCGAGGCCGACCCCCGCATGCTCGGCGTCGTCGGTCGAGCGCTGGCCGGGCTGCGCAAAGCCAAGTCCGAAGCAAAGGTGAAGATGCGCACCGAGGTTGCCTCCGCGACCGTGGCAGCGTCGGCTACCGACCTTGAACTGCTCCGGGCGGCCGTCTCCGACCTGGCTGCCGCCGGCAAGGTGAGTGGGAGCCTGGAGCTGGAGACGGCCTCGGAGTTCAGTGTGCGCGACGTGCAGCTGGTGACCGTTCAGTAGTCTGACGTCATGACGGGGGGTCCGACGGCACGCACTCGGGCCGCCCTCCTGCTGTTGGCCGCCCTGCTGGGAAGCGCTGTGCTGTTGTGGGGTTCGACCTCGGGTGACTCCGTGATCAGCGCCCCGACCGCCACCTTCGACACCCCCACGCCGACCCGTGACACCTCGTCCCAGACCGCCCCGGTGCAGGACCTCGACCTGGGCTCACCCCCCGCAGACTCCGAAAGCGGCTCCTTCATCAACGGGTGGCTCTTACTGCAGATCGTCATCGCTGCCCTCATCGCCTGGTGGGCCCTGCGCTTCTTCCGTGAGGGCGATCGCGTCGAGCCGGTGGACCCTGTCGAAGGGACGGACGAGCTCGCGCAGCTGCTCGACGCCACCTCAACCAAGGATCCCGACGGACGCAGGTTCGGCGGCGAGCCACGCAATGCCGTGGTGGCCTGTTGGGTCGCGTTGGAGGACGGACTGGCATCGGCAGGGCTGACTCCGGCTCCGTCCGAGACCTCCCTGGACCTGACCGTGCGGGTCCTGGATCGCTGGCAGGTCCCGGCCGAGGCCCTACACACCCTCGCGACGCTCTACCGGGAGGCCCGGTTCTCCCGGCATGCCATCACCGTCGGCGAGCGAGACCAAGCCGTTGCCGCGTTAGGCAGCATCCACTCTTCGCTGCGGCACGCTGCGGAGATTCGCGGTGAACACCGTGCGTCGCTGGCCGATGGTGACGACAAGGAGACGAGCACCAGGGGCGGTCCCGGATGAGCGTGCGGGCGTCGTGGGCAGCTCGCATCCTGACCGTCGTCCTCTTGGCCGCGGCTGGAGGCGGGCTGCTGTGGTTCGTCGGCTCGTTGCCCCGCGACCCGGTGCTCGCCGGCGCCATCACGGTCATCATCAGCGGCATCCTCAGCGTGCTGTGGTGGTCCCGCAGCGATATGCCCGCACCAGCCGAGACAGCTTCCTGGTATGCCGTTCGACGCGACCACAGCGCCGTGCCCCCGGCCTTGGACTACCGCCTGGTCCGGCTCCGCCGCGACCTGCGAGACGCGCTCGAGCGCTCCGACCGAGAGGACCTGGTGCATCCGTTGATCAGCACCTTGGCCCGGGACCGGCTCCTGGAGCGGCACGGGGTCGACCTGCATACCGACCCCGACGAGGCGGCCAAGCACCTCACGCCGGCGCTGGCTACCTATCTGTCACGCCCGCCGACCACCACCGCCAAAGCCAGCTTCACGCAGATCTCCGGTGCCTTGTCCGGGATCGAGGAGCTGTGACCAGCCAGGAACGAGGACCAGTGAGGAACCATGACCCGCTCTGACCCGCCCACCGCGCTCACTCAGGCGTGCGACCAGGCCCAGGCCGTGCTCGACCGCGTCGAGGACGCCGTCGTCGGCAAACGGCAAGCCCTCACCCTGGTGCTGACCGCCATTCTGGCGCGAGGGCACGTGCTCTTGGAGGACTATCCCGGGTTGGGCAAGACGTTGGCGGCCCGCTCCTTCGCCCAGGCCTTGGGACTGGATTTCACCCGGGCCCAGTTCACGCCCGACCTGCTTCCTGCCGACCTGACCGGAGCCTACGTCTACGACCAACGGACCTCGGAGTTCGACTTCCGTGAGGGCCCCTTGTTCACCGGGCTGCTGCTGGCCGACGAGATCAACCGCACCCCACCCAAGACGCAGTCGGCCCTGCTGGAGGCCATGCAAGAGCACCAGGTCACCGTCGAGGGGCGCACCTTCCCTCTGCCGCTGCCCTTCCACGTGCTGGCCACCGCGAACCCCGTCGAGTACGAAGGCACCTACCCCCTGCCCGAGGCCCAGCTGGACCGGTTCCTGATGCGCGTCTCCTTCGGCTATCCCACCGAGGGCGAGGAAGTCGACGTGTTGCGCCGGCGAGTGGCTCGGCGCACCGAGGATCAGCATCTGGACCCGATAACCGACGCCAGCGGCTTGTTGGCGATGCAGCAGGCCATCGAGACCGTGGAGATCGAGGACGACATCAGCCGCTACTGCGTGCAGCTGGTCGGTGCCACCCGTCGTCACCCCTCCGTGCAGGTGGGGTCCTCACCGCGAGGCTCCTTGGCGTTGATGTTGACGGCCCGCGCGTACGCCGTGATCGGGGGTCGCGACTACGTGACGCCCGAAGACGTCAAGGCCGTGGCTCACGCAGCTCTGGACCATCGGATCTCGATCAAGCCCGAGCTATGGATGTCCGCCGACGGCGGGCCCAGCGTGGTCCAGGCGGCGTTGGCCCAGGTGGCGGTGCCGCCGGCTCGGGACCGCAGCACTGCCACCCCATCCTCGTGAGCCCTTCGTTGTCCGGTCGCGAGCAGTGGAACATGACGTACGCGCATGCTCGGGCGTTCCTGGTCGGCGGGCTGGGTCTGGTCGCTGCGGTCCTCCTCCAGCGCCCGGACCTCGTTGTGTTGGCCGCGCCGTTCGCCATGGTCGCCGGCTGGGGGGCGTTCACCCGACCACGCGCGCTGCCCCAAGCGCGTCTGCGGCAGTCGCACCTGATGTTGCGCGAGGGCGACACGGCCTTCCTGACCATGGAGATGACGTCGGTGTCGGGGCAGGACCTGAGCGCCGGCTCCGTGGCCACCTCGGTCTACGTCGAGGCACCCGGGGGTCGGAACGCTCGCGTCATCGCTACCCCGGAGGCCGGGGTCCCCCAGGCCACGAGCGTGGCTCTGCGGGCCACCCGATGGGGGCGACGACGGTTAGGCCCGGTCGTCGTCGGCGGCAGCAGCTCCTGGGGAGCGTTCCGCTTCGGCCCGGTGCCCCTCGAGGCCCTCACGGTGACGGTGGTCCCCGAGCCGGCCGCCTTCGACTCTGCAGGGCACGCACCCTCGCCCCGCGGACTGATCGGTCGACATCGCTCGGCCCGACCCGGCGACGGCAGCGAGTTCGCCACCATCCGGGCCTTCCAATGGGGCGACCGTCTGAAACGCATTCACTGGGCACGGTCACTGCGCTCGAGGGAGTTGCACGTCAGCACCACCTACGCCGACCAGGACACCCACATCGCGGTCGTCCTGGACGCGCACTACGACCTCGGGCGCTCCGAGGGCGTGGACGGGCGGCCCTCGAGCTTGGACCAGTCCGTGCGTGCAGCGGCCGCGGTCTGCGAGCATTTCCTGCACCATGGCGACCGGGTCAGCCTGCGAGTGTTGTCCCACCGCGCACCCATGTCCGTGCCGCCCGGGTCCGGCCGACGCCACGGGGTGCGCATCCTGGACACGCTGGCACGCGTCGTGCCGGGGCCACCGATGGACTCGCGGGCGCCGACCGTCCGGGTGCGGCCGGGCGCCTTGGTGATTGTGGTCTCCTCGATGGTCTCTCCGGACGCGGCGACCTCGGCCGCCATGTTGGCCAGAGCGGGCTTCTCAGTCGTGATGGTCGACACCCTCCAGGACCGCGTGCAGCCCGAGGACGACGAACGGCTCGCGCTCCTGGCCTGGCGACTACGGATGATCGAGCGTGACCACGAGATCGCCCAGATCATCCGCCGTGGTGTGCCCGTGGTGCCATGGGTCGGTCCGGGAAGCCTGGATGGCGTGCTGCGACAGATGGGACGGCACCGTCGATGAGTGGCCTGACCGACCTCAACCACGATGTCTTCACGATGAGCCGGACGCATCTGGGTGCCCGGGCCGTCACTTTCACCGCCGGGGCAACCTTCGTCGCCACTCTGGGGGCAGCCGGGGATCTCAGCCTGCTCCCCGCCGCAGCGATGGTGGGTGCGGTGCTACTGGCGACGTGGCACCCGCACACCCTCTTCCCCGTCCTGGCCATCGCGTACCTGGTGACCAACTGGATCACGCTCATGCCAGGGACCTGGACCGTATGGACGCTGCCGGCCGCGCTCTGCCTGCTGGTTCTGCATGCCGGGGCTGCGGTGTGTGCCGCTGTGCCCGCTCAGGCTCCGTTGCCCGCGCCCGTGTGGGCCACGACGGGGCGACGGGTGGGTGTCGTCGCAGGGTTCACGATGGCGGTGTGGATCTTGTCCGCCGTGATCGAGGGGACGGACGTGGGCTCGGGCGTCGTGCCTGCGGTGGCTGCGCTCGCGGTGCTCGGCCTGGCCCTAGGCGTCCACTACCGGCTGTTCGTGCGACCTCAGGCGGACTCTTTGCGCTGATTGCGCTTGCGAGGTCGCGCCTCGACCTCTCGGCGGACGATGGTGGGGTTCACGTTGTCCAGCACCACCTCGCGGGTGATCACCACGCGAGCGACGTCCTCCTCCGAGGGGACGTCGAACATGACGGGCAGGAGCACCTCTTCGAGGATGGCCCGCAGACCACGGGCGCCCGTGCCACGCAGCAGGGCCTGCTCGGCAATGGCACCGACCGCGTCGTCCTCGAACTCCAGCTCGACGCCGTCGATATCGAACATCCGCTGGTACTGCTTGACCAGGGCGTTCCGCGGCTCCGTCAAGATGTTCACCAAGGCGTCACGGTCCAGTGGTGACACCGTCGTGATGACGGGCAGTCGGCCGATGAACTCAGGGATGAGACCGAACTTCATCAGGTCCTCGGGCAGCACGTTCTCGTAATGCTCCGTGGCGTCTTTGGCGGTGTGCAGCTCAGCCCCGAAGCCCAGACCCTGCTTGCCGGCGCGAGCCTCGATGATCTTCTCCAGCCCGGCGAACGCACCACCCAGGATGAACAGGACGTTGCCGGTGTCGATCTGGATGAACTCCTGGTGGGGGTGCTTGCGGCCACCCTGAGGGGGCACGGAGGCGGTGGTGCCCTCCAGGATCTTCAGTAGCGCCTGCTGGACGCCCTCTCCCGACACATCACGCGTGATCGAGGGGTTCTCGCTCTTGCGGGCGATCTTGTCGATCTCGTCGATGTAGATGATGCCACTCTCGGCCTTCTTGACGTCGAAGTCTGCCGCTTGGATCAGCTTGAGCAGAATGTTCTCGACGTCTTCACCCACGTAGCCGGCTTCAGTCAGAGCCGTGGCGTCGGCGATCGCGAACGGCACGTTGAGCATCCGGGCCAAGGTTTGGGCCAGGTAGGTCTTGCCACACCCTGTCGGACCGATGAGCAAGATGTTGGACTTGGAGATCTCGACGGCGTCATCGCCTTTGCGCCCCTCGCCCGCCTGGATCCGCTTGTAGTGGTTGTAGACGGCGACCGCCAGGGCCCTCTTCGCCGGGTCCTGTCCCACGACGTACTGCTGCAGGAACTCGTTGATCTCCCGAGGCTTGGGGAGCTGACCCAGGCCGAGGTCCGTGGTCTCCGCGAGCTCCTCCTCGATGATCTCGTTGCATAGGTCGATGCACTCGTCGCAGATGTAGACCCCTGGCCCCGCGATGAGCTTCTTGACCTGCTTCTGGCTCTTGCCACAAAAAGAGCACTTCAGCAGTTCGCTGCTCTCACCCATGCGTGCCACGCCGCATCCTCTCGCTGGACCGAAGCCGCCGTGCGCCGACGCCTTCACCAGACGCTACCCCGAGGGGTGGGTCGATAACAGTCTTTACCCCACGATCAGGGCGTGTTCGAGGCGGGGATCCGCTGTCGGCGCAACGGCGGGTGCGATGTTCTTCAGCTCTCTGACTCGCCTTGCGCGTCGCGCCCCAGACGTGCCATGACCCGCACCAGTCGAGGCTCGCCCTGTGCCACATGGACGGCGGCCGCACAGATCCCGGGCATGTAGAGCGCCTCACCGAACAGCGGGATGGATGCTTCTACACGATCCAGCTCCTGCTCACTCAGGGCAGCGTCACGCTCCATGGCGCGTGCCAGGTCCCAACGGTGGACCACCATGTCCCACACATAGAACTGCTGGATCGTCGCGCCTATGGTCGTCGGGCCGAAGAAGCCGTCGAAGACCCGCCCCGTGACCACCGGATCCTGCAGCACGGCCACGGCGTCGGTGACGTGCGCATCCCACCGCTGCGCGGGATGTTCGCTGTCTGTCAAGGGGTTCAGAGCGAGGTCGTGCTCGGCGAAGAAGTCGCGCTGGGTGACGATGAGGTGAGTAAGGACGTCGGAGGCGCTCCAGCCTTCACAGGGCGACCGGGCGGCCCATTCTGCAGGTCCGGCTCCGGCGACGACATCAGTAAGGGCCTTCGCGGTCGCGGTGTAGTCGGCGGCCACGTCGGTACGGGGCTGCGGCGGTGTGAGTCGGTGTTCTTCCATGACCGCCACGGTATGGCGCAGCGGCCCCAAAGAATTGTCATAATCCGACACGTGAGCACCGCCGAGCCCCCCTCGAGGTCCCATCCTGTGGACCGGGCCCGACTGACCGACTTCGCCCCTCTGGCGCCGCCCGTCCATCACTATCGCCCGGCCGAACGGCATACCGATCTGGTCCGGCACTATTGGGTGCCGGTGTGGGATCTGCCGGCTGCGCCGGTGACCGAGCATGTGCTGCAGTACCCCTCGTGTCTCGTGGTGGTCTCCAACACCTACGCCCGTTTCTACGGTGTGGTGGCCGGGCGGTCGCAGGTCGAGCTCTCCGGTCGGGGGTGGGCGGTCGGGGTGACCCTGCAGCCCGGCGCCGGGCCGGCAGTGTTCGGCGGGCGCGACCTGAGCCACCTACGCGACAGCCATGTGGATCTGTCGGGCGTGCCTTCCATGGCCCCGGCCGTGAACCGGGTGCGGGCGATGATGGAGGGCGACCCCGGATCCGCTTGGCGCCACCGCTCTTCGATCAAGGTGCTCGAGCGACTATTGGACGGGCTCGATCCCGTGAGCGACGAGGGGCAGGAGGTGACGCGCTGGGTGAGCTTGGTGGAGTCCGACCCACCGTTACGCACGGTGGCCGACCTGGTGCGGCGCGCCGACGTTTCCGAGCGAACGCTGCAGCGCATCGTGCGACGTCATCTCGGTCTCACTCCCCAATGGTTGATCCAGCGGCGTCGCCTGCACGAGGCGACCGACCGTCTCAAGCACGGCACCGCATCGCTGGCCGACCTGGCCCACGAGCTCGGATACACCGACCAGGCGCACTTCACCCGCGACTTCCGCACGGTCACCGGATACTCCCCTGGAGCGTTCGCGCGGCTGCACTCGCATTCCTGAACGGCCCCATGGTGGGCTCACGTGACCGTGCCTCCACTCCTGGGCCGGCCCGGCACGGTGTCAGGCAAAGAACGGGTAGCGTCGCGCGGATGGAACTTCTGTCGATGCAACTGTTGTGGACCGGGTGGGCACCCATCATTCATACCCTGGTGCTGGGCAGCGCCGGCTACGTAGCGTTGGTCCTGCTCCTCAGAGTCACCGGTGCCCGGACCATGGCCAAGATGACGCCTTTGGACTTCGTGGTCGCCGTCACCTTGGGCTCGGCGTTCGGACGCACGGTGACCGCGGTGGACGTGCCCCTGGCGCAGGCGGTGGTGGCCCTCGCCCTCCTTATCGCTTTGCAGTGGCTGCTCGCGACCGGGCGTGCACAGTGGCGTTGGTTCCGACGGGCCGTCGACCCACCCCCCGTGCTGCTCTGGTACAACAACGAGCTAATCAAGCCGAACCTGCGCAAGCACCAGCTCACCGAGACGGACGTGCACACCGCCGCGCGGGAAGCGGGACACGGGTCGATGGACGGTCTGTGCGCAGTGATCATGCAGCAGGACGGCTCGTTGGGCGTCATCGTCGACGGCTCGATGGGTGATGGTCGGACCGTGCTGCCCTATGTGGAAGGCGCGGACTCGCGATGACAGCTGCCCTGGAGGGGGTGCTGGTCGCCGACTTCAGCAGGGTGTTGGCGGGGCCGCTATGCACGATGAACCTGGCTGATCTCGGGGCGACCGTGATCAAGGTGGAACGGCCCGATGTGGGGGACGACACCCGAGGCTGGGGGCCACCGTGGGCGCCCTCCACGTCGGATTTCCCGACTCCTGAGTCCTCGGCCCGCGGGTCGGAGGCGAGTGCGCGGTCCTCCACGTACTTCGAGAGCATCAACCGCAGCAAACGCAGTCTGACGTTGGACCTGACCGATCCGGACGACTGTGCAGCCGCTATAGAGCTGGCCAAACGCGCCGACGTCGTGGTCGAGAACTTCCGTCCCGGAGCCCTGGACCGGTTCGGATTGGGCTACGAGCAGGTGCGGGCGCTCAACCCCGGCGCGGTCTACGTCTCCATCACCGGTTTCGGACGTGCCGGCGGGGCCGATCTGATGGGATACGACTTCCTCGTCCAGGCCGTGGGTGGGTTGATGAGCGTGACCGGCGAGGCCGACGGCTCGCCGACCAAGACGGGCGTGGCTGTGGTCGACGTGTTGACCGGCAAGGACGCGACGATCGGAGTTTTGGCCGCCCTGGCTGCTCGGGCACACTCGGGTCAAGGCTGTCACGTCGAGGTCGACCTGCTGTCGAGCCTGCTGGCAGCGATGGTCAACCAGGCACAGAGCACTCTGCAGACCGGCAGCGCGCCGACCCGGATGGGCAACAGCCATCCCTCGATCACCCCGTATGAGACGTTGCGCTGCCGCGACGGTCTGCTTGCCGTCGCCTGCGGCAACGACGGTCAGTTCGCGCGTCTCGTCCGGATCCTCGGTGACCCCGGGATAGCCACCGACCAGCGGTTCGCCACGAACGCAGCACGGGTAGCCCACCGGTCCACACTGGTCGCGCAGCTGGAGAGGCTGTTGGCCGCCGACGATGCCGAGTCGTGGCAGCAGCGGCTCACTCAAGCCCAGGTCCCGGCCGGGCGGGTCGGTGACGTGGCCGATGGTTTCGCGCTGGCGGAGCGCTTGGGCTTGCAGCCCTGGACCGACGTCGGCACGGGCGAGCAGGCCTGCCCGCAGGTGCGTCATCCCGTGCAGTACGACTCGACTCTGACCGCGCCGCCCACCCGCCCACCTCGCCTGGGGGAGGATGACCACGAGGTCCGGGCGTGGCTAGCGCACCCGCAGTCACCCGAACTCCCCCGCCACGCCGTTCGCAGACCCATCTCAGAGAGGCCCACATGAGCACCGACACCGCCGCAGCCAAGCGCAGCACGTCCGTTCGACGCGACCCGATGGATCTGGCGGGCATTGACGACGTCCTCAGCGACGAGGAGAAGGCGATTCGCGGCGCCGTGCGCCACCTGTGCGACGAGCACGTCGACCCTTTCGTAGCGGAGTGGTTCGAGTCCGGACAGATACCCCGGATCCGAGAGCTCGCCCTGGAGATGGGCTCCCTCGGTCTCCTTGGCATGCACCTCGAGGGGTACGGATGCGCCGGGATGAGCGCCGTGGACTACGGGCTGGCCTGCCTGGAGCTGGAGGCGAGCGACTCCGGCGTCCGCTCGCTGGTCAGCGTGCAGGGCTCGCTGGCGATGTTCGCCTTGTGGCGCCACGGCAGCGAGGAGCAGAAGCAGCAGTGGCTGCCGCGGATGGCGACCGGAGAGGCCATCGGCTGCTTCGGACTGACCGAGCCCGACCACGGGTCCAACCCCGCGGACATGCGCACTCGCGCCCGTCGGGACTCCGACTCCCCCACGGCGGACTGGGTCCTCGACGGGGCCAAGATGTGGATCACCAACGGGTCCATTGCCGACGTCGCCATCGTCTGGGCGCAGACCGACGAAGGCGTTCGCGGCTTCGTGGTGCCGACCGACACTCCTGGCTTCTCAGCCCCCCCGATCAAGCACAAGATGTCGCTCCGCGCGTCGGTGACCAGCGAGCTCGTGCTCGAGGGAGTTCGGCTACCCGCAGACGCCGTCCTGCCGGAGGTGCGCGGACTCAAGGGTCCGTTGTCCTGTCTGAACGAAGCGCGCTACGGGATCATCTGGGGTTCGATGGGCGCCGCCCGGAGCTCCTTCCAAACCGCACTGGAGTATGCCGGGCAACGAGTCCAGTTCGACCGCCCGATCAGTGGGTTCCAGCTGACCCAGAGCAAGTTCGCCCAGATGTCCATCGAGCTCACCAACGGCACGTTGCTCGCGTTGCACCTCGGGCGCCGCAAGGACGCCGGCACCCTGCGCCCCGAGCAGGTCAGCCTGGGCAAGCTCAACAACGTGACCAAGGCACTGGAGATGTGTCGGAGCGCCCGCACGGTGCTGGGAGCCAACGGAATCTCGTTGGAATACCCCGTCATCCGGCACATGAACAACCTGGAGTCGGTGCTGACCTACGAGGGCACTCCGGAGATGCACACCCTGGTCGTCGGTCAGGCCTTGACCGGTCAGGCCGCCTTCCGCTGACCATCAGTCCGCCGAGCGTGTCGGACCCGCAGCTCCCTGCCTCCTTCGGCTTGCCCGGCATCTGTGCGCCCGCGAGCTGCGCAGTGGGGCGAGTGCCCCCTGATCAGGTGGCACTCACCCCACGATGCAGTCCGCGATTGCCGGCCTCGCCCTGCGGCATACGAGATCGGACTACTCGGGTGTGCCCTGGTCCTGTGGCATGCCTCGTTTGGCGGCTACTCGGATCATCTCGTCGTGTGAGTGCGGACCAGCACCGACGTGGGGTATGCGGGTGATCAGGTAGGCACCAGCCAGCGCCCACCCGAAGAAGATGACGTACTCGTAGGGCCAGATGAGCGCGGCGGCCTGACCGGGGAAGAACTGGAACCCCAGCGCGGCAGCCAGCACGACGGCGATGACCCCTGTGGGGACGCCCCCGGGGGTGCGGAAGGGCCGCTCCATGTCCGGCTCATTGCGCCTCAGGACGATGAAGCTGATGGCCACGAAGATGAAGGCGATGATCAGGCTGATGCTGCCCGCGTCCACCAGCCAGACCAACATCTGGCGGCCGAAGATCGGGGCCAGGATCGAGAGGCCACCGATGAAGATCAGGGCGTTCTTGGGCGTCTTGTACTTGGGGTGCAGGACGCCGAACCACGCGGGCAGCATCCCGGACTCGGCCATGGCGTAGATCAGGCGACTGGCTCCGATCAGGAAGCCGTTCCACGAGGTCAGGATGCCCGCGATACCACCCAACACCAGGAGCTTGCCCATCGTCTCGCTGTTCCACAAAGCGGCCATGCCGTCGGCGACCGCGAGGTCGGAGCTCGCAAGCTCCGAGGGCGGCAACGAGGAGCCGACCGTCAACATGATCATGACGTACCACGCCACCGCAGCGAACAGCGAGACCAGGATCATGACCCCGATCTTGCGGTAGGGAAGGTTGATCTCCTCGGCGGACTGGGGGATGACGTCGAAGCCGACGAACAAGAACGGCGTGGCCACCAGAACCCCGATGATGCCGGCGGCGCCTCCGGTGAACCATGGCTCCATCTGCGCCACGCTGCCGCCGCTGAAGGAACCGAAGATCAGCGCTGCGCCGACGCACATCAGGAAGACGACGGCGATCGTCTGGAACACTGCGGCAGCGCGGACACCCCGGTAGTTCAGGTACGTCATCACCGCGGCGGAGACGACCCCCACGGCCACCCAGGACAGATAGACCTCGTAGCCGGCGATGGTCCAGAGCTTGACCGCCAACATGTCGGGAAAGAGGAACAGCATGGTCTGTGGGAGGGCGACCGCCTCGAAGGCCACCACCGAGACGTAGCCCAGCACCAGGAACCAGGAGCAGACGAAACCGGCCTTGGATCCGATGGCGCGCAGTACGTACTGATGCTCCCCGCCGACCTGCGGCATGGCCGCCACCAGCTCGGCATACGTCAGCGCAATGAAGCCCATGACCACGCCACCGAGCACGAAGGCCACCGCAGCTCCGCCTGGACCCGCTCCCTCGAGAAACCCGCCGGTCAGCACGATCCAGCCGAAGCCGATCATGGCTCCGAAGGCAATGGCGAGCACGTCCCATTGGCCCAGGACACGGGTGAAGTTCTCGTCGGACTCGGTGCTTTGGGTGGTCGCCATGGGAGGACAGTAGCGTCACTTGTGTTGCCGTGCTGTTAATGCTCGAGGTCATACACTCTCCCGGTGACTGGTGACAACGTGCAAGAGGCCAAGCGGGACCAACCGACCGAGGCGGTCCACGAGCGACCGCCGGGATGGGGTGCGGTGCCGGACGCGGAGTCGCTTCTCCCGGAGAGCCAGGAGCTGGTCACCCTTGCGAACTGGCAGGAATGGCCCACCCTGGAGCGGTCCTTCGTGCACATGCGCGAGATCATGCCCAGCCACGTCATCCCGACCTCTGATTACCCCATTCCGCTGGACTACCCAGCCCACGCCCACGGGGTCGGCGACATCGTCGTCGACGCTCACCACGGGAAGACTGTCAACGACATCCTGGACGCCACCCATACCGATGGCTTCCTGGTGATGCACCACGGTCAGGTCATCGAGGAGCGCTACCCGCGCATGTCTGACGACACCAACCACCTGGTGATGTCGATGTCCAAGTCGCTCGTCTCCGCGGTGGTGGCCACCCTGGTCAGTGAGGGGGTCCTCGACGTCGAAGCGACCCTCGAGACCTACGTGCCCGAAGTGGCTAGCAGCGGCTATGCGGGCGCCACGGTCCGCGACCTGCTGGACATGCGCTCGGGGATCACCTTCTCCGAGACGTACCTTGATCCCGAGTCCGAGGTCCGCGTCATGGAACGGTCGATGGGGTGGGCTCCTCGCGGCGAGGATGACCCGGTCGGGATGTACCCGTTCATCCTGACCTGCTCGGCTGACCGACCCCATGGGGGCGGTTTCGAGTACCGATCCGTGGAGACCGACATGCTCGGCTGGGTCTGCGAGCGTGCCACGGGTATGCGGATGGCCGACCTGATCGCGGAACGGGTATGGAAGCCCATCGGTGCCGAACGGGACGCCGAGGTCTCGGTCGACCCCCTCGGCTCGGCCATCCACGACGGCGGCGTCTCCGCGACCCTGCGCGACCTGGCTCGCTTCGGGCGCATGCTGGCTTCGCATGGCTACGTGGGTGACCGCAGCGTCGTGCCCTCGTGGTGGATCGAGGACACGCTCAACCCTGCGAGTGGGGTGCGCGAAGCCTTCGCCTCCTCGGCCAACGAGCCGTTCCTGCCCGGTGGGTGGTACCGGAACCAGTTCTGGTGCCTCCCCGGGGACCATGGACCGATCATGATGTGTATGGGCATCCACGGCCAGATGATCTTCATCGAGCCGAGCACCCACCTGGTCGGCGTCAAACTCTCCACCTGGCCGCTGCCTCAGGACGCGGGCAAGCTGCTGCCGACGATCGAGGCCTTCAAGGCGATCGGTCGTGCAGTCAACGCGAGCTAGCAGCTGACTGCACGACCCGTGCCAGGGCCCTACTTCAGGAGCGCGAAGAACGGTTGCTGGGGTGGTTGTGCCGCTTCGGCGATCGGCTGCACCTCGTACAACGCGTGGAGGCCGTCGATGTAGTGCCGACACGTGTCGGTGATCGTGCCGTCCTCCGTCTGCATCCGACTCTTGGAGACCAGGATGCCGAGGTCTGCCCCCTTGTAGAGGTAGGAGCCCGGCCCGGAGACCCGGAGGAAGAACGCCTCGTTGTCGTCGACCAGGTAGTGCCAGTCGAGAGTGTTGCGCTGGTACTCCAGGCTGCCGTCCTCGCCCATCCGGTAGATGCCGGTCCGCGGCGCGTCGGTGACCAGACCGACCTCCTCCGTAGAGGTCTTCAGGATGAGCTGGCTCCAACTGTCCACGGCCGCCAGCTCCAACCATCGGCCGTTCACTTCGTTGGTGTCGAAGTCGTAGTCGGCGCCGAGATGCCCCAGCAGATGGAACAGGTACAACGGCACATCGGCATAGGCACCCGCAGAGACGTTGGTCATCGAGCTGATGCCGGAGAGGCGGGGGTTGAGCTCACCCAGATAGACCTCATCGTCGTCCAGGTCCACGAGCACATCCACTTCGAAGAAGCCCTTGTAGCCCTCCTGGCGCAGGCGGTCACCCAACTTGCTGACGTGTTGCACAGCGCGGGCACGTTGGTCGGCGTTCAGGGCCTCGGGGTAGACGTCGTTGCCGCACCAGCCTCCGCGGTACGGAGTCAGCTCGCTGTAACCGGTCAGGTCGGTCATGAACGGTCCGACGACGGTGCCGGTCTCCGTATTGACCGCCTCGACGGCGATGGCACGGTTGTTGATGCGCTTCATCACCTTGACCTCCTCGCCGACCACATCGGAAGCCACCTTGTTCCACTCGTCCTGGTTGGAGACGAAGTACGTGGTCTTGCCGGAGTCGCCGTACGCCAGCTGAAGCACCCAGTCGGTGCCCAGCCCTGCCTCCTCGGATTGAGCCAGAAGGTCCTCCCACGACTGGACCGTGGTCATGATGTTCGGCACACTCGGCGCCCCGGCCTCGTTGCCCAGACGGGTGGTGACGATCTTGGAGTCGAGGCGTCGCTGCAGCTCGTACGGCGGGTGGATGATGTCCCAACCCGACTCCTTGCAGATCTGCTCGGTCTCCTCGTCGAAGAAGACCATCGTGATCTTGGCTCTCTTGCCGGTGCGCTTGGCCGCCGCGTCGATATGGGCCCGGACGTCCGGGTGGCGCAGGAGATAGTTGTTGATGTCCTCACCGCTGGTGAACTCCTCGTGCTCGATCTCCACCGGCACGAACACGCGGGGATGGTAGCCATCCCAGGAGTCGTAGTAGGAGATCATCGAGAAGTTGCGGACCCACCGGTCCATGCCCAGGAGGTTGAAAGCCGTCGCGCCCAGGAAGAACACGGGCGTCTCGTTGGTGCGGAAGAACGTGCGGATCTCGGACATGTTGCGCATCTGTCGGGGGGCAACATCAGCGGCCGGGGTGGTGGAAGCGGACAAGGAGGGCTCCTCTAGCAGGGTGACGGCGCCGATAGGGACCGTGCGTGTGGTTATCTTTGCGTAGGTGGACCGCAGGCTCAACCATCGACGACGAAATCGGCTACCGAGGAACGGTGATATCACGGTGATCGCTTTCGCTCAGGGCCGCCGCGCACCGGCGCGCGACGGCATACGTGGTGGACAACAGCTCCGGGTTGCTGGGCCTCGGCCAGTCCGACAGCTTGAGGAAGACAAGATCGCTCGACGCATCCATCCACAACATCTGCCCGTGGATGCCGAGCGCCAGAAGTTCTCGACCGCCACAGACCGGGACCCAGAACTGGTTTCGGTACGAGCCCCCACCCGACTCGGCATCGCAGGGGTGACCGGCGCGTAGGTCCTTAACGAAGAACGGCGACACGATCTGCCGATCCCCGATCGCGCCCGAGCCCAGGATCATCGACCCGAACCGGGCGAAGTCGACGGGCCGGAGGGAAAGACCCCCGGAATGCAACACCTCGCCGCGGCCGTCGAGCTCGAACACCGCCCCCTCGCACCCCAGCGGCTGCAGCACCAGCTCGTGGGCGAGCTGATCCATTCGGGACCCGGTGGCTCGCTCGATGACCCAGCCGAGGGCTTCGGTGTCCAAGGATCGATAGGCGAACGGCCCGTCGTGCAGGCCCACCCTCGGCACGCGGCACAACAGGTCGCGCACCGAGTCGAACGGCCCCTCAGGCACGGCTGCGCGGGCAGCCACCAACTGCGTCAGCTCATCGTCCGGGCCGTAGGCCTCCCGGTAGTCCCCGCCGGTGCGCATGTCGAGCAGGTCACGCACCGTGACCCCCCGATACCCCCCCTGGGCGAGCTCGGGCACGTAGGTGATGACCCCGCGCTCGGGCTCCAGGGCCTCGTCCTGGATCAGCGAACCGGCCACGACACCGAGGACCGACTTGGTGATCGAGTAGCCGGGTTGCGGTTCCTGCAGCGCCTCCGGCGTCCTCGACCACGAGAACACCGGCTCCCCGTGGTGCAGGACCAGCAGCGAGGTCGTGAAGCTGTCGACCAGAAACTGCTCCAAGGACTGGCTCACTCCCCCAGGCCCAGGGACCATCGTGGCGCCCAGCTCAAACGGCGTCACGTGGATCATGGTGAGACCGTACTATCCGCACGGGAACGCCTCCCTGTTCCTGCGCCGCCCGGCACGCCGGCTGCGGCTCGCTCGATCGTGCTCCCCCACGTGAACGGTGGCCCACCGGTAGGCACCGATGAACCACCGTCCACGTCTTATCCGGAGCCGGGCGCCGGAGTGGGTCGTGACTAGTCCTGCAGGGACGCCTTCCGACTGTCCAGGACCTCATCCACGAGGCCGTACTCTTTCGCCTCCGCGGCGATCAGGATCTTGTCCCGCTCGATATCCTTACGGACCTGCTCGACCGGGCGGTTGGAGTGCTTGGCCCAGGTCTCCTCCAGCCAGGTGCGCATCCGCAACACCTCGTTGGCCTGGATCTCGATGTCCGAAGCCTGACCGTAGTCGCCACCGGCCAGGGCCGGCTGGTGAATCAGCACGCGAGCGTTCGGCAGCGCGAACCGCTTGCCGGGCGCACCAGCGGCCAAGATCACCGCAGCGGCCGAGGCGGCCTGCCCCACGACGAAGGTCTGCACATCCGGCCGGATGTACATCATCGTGTCGTAGATGGCGGTCAAGGCGGTGAAGGAGCCACCCGGTGAGTTGATGTACATCAGGATGTCCCGGTCGGGATCCTGGCTCTCGAGCACGATCAGCTGAGCGATGATGTCGTCCGCCGAAGCATCGTCCACCTGCACCCCGAGGAAGATGATGCGGTCCTCGAAAAGTTTGGTGTACGGGTCCTGTCGCTTCATCCCGTAGGCGGTGCGCTCTTCGTACTGCGGCAGGATGTAGCGGCTCGACGGGGTCAGCGGTCCAGCGGACGGCCCACCGGCATACGGGAACGTGGGTTGGTTCATAGTCTCTGTCTCTCGTCTCGTCGGCAGGTCAGGAGGTGGAGTCATCGGACTCGGAGGATTCCGCGCCCTGAGCCGGGGTGTCGGCCCCGGCCGCGGCGGAGTGCTCGTAGACGTGGTCGACGAATCCGTACTCCTTGGCGTCCGCGGCGGTGAACCAGCGGTCACGGTCGGAGTCGAGCTCGATCTGCTCCGGCGTCTGGCCGGTGTGCTCGGCGATGAGGTGAGCCATCTCACGCTTGATGTGCAGCATCTGCTCAGCCTGGATCTTGATGTCACTCGCCGTGCCCCCGATACCCCCGGAGGGCTGGTGCATCATCACGCGGGCGTGAGGCGTCGCGTAGCGCTTGCCCTTCTGGCCGGCTGAGAGCAGGAACTGGCCCATCGAGGCCGCCAGTCCCATCGCGACGGTCGCCACGTCGTTGGGCACCCACTGCATGGTGTCGAAGATCGCCATACCAGCGGTCACCGACCCACCGGGTGAGTTGATGTAGAGCCAGATGTCGGCTTCGGGGTCCTCCGCCGCCAGCAGCAGGAGCTGGGCGCAGATGGCGTTGGCGTTGTCGTCGCGCACGTCGGAGCCGAGGAAGATGATGCGTTCCTTCAGCAGACGGTTGTAGATCTGGTCGTCCAGACCCGCGATCGGGCTGGCCCCGGCCGCGACGATCTCAGAGTTGGTCATCGTTGCTCCTTGCTTTCACGTCAGTGGTGTCACAGGTCTGTGCTGTCACAAGCCGCGCTGTCACTGCTGGACGGCAGGTCGACCGCTCCTCGCTGGTGACACTAACGCCCGAGGTGCCGCGCTCACTCCCACAGGTATGCCGTGTTCGCCGTGAGCGCACAACCTCATCAGGTGCCGGGGCCGCGGCGCTGATGACCTACCCGCCGACACAGCCACGCTTCCAGTAGCCCATGAAGGTGATGTGCTCCCGGTCCACCCGGCGCTCCTCGATGAGGTGACGTCGCACCGATCTCACGAAGCCGGCTTCCCCGGCGACCCACGCCAGCGTCGGCCCTGGTGACGACGGCTGGGCCTGCCGCGAGATGACCGCTGATGCTGCATCGGCGTGCTCCCGCAGGGCCCTCAACAGCAGCTCGCCGTGCGCATGATGCTCGCGAGCCATGGTGGTGACCGTCATCTGCGCGGGCACATCCACCACGTTGGCGTCCGGCCCGACCGGAACCTCCAGCCACACTTCTGCGGTGGTCGCCTCCGGGAGTTGGCTCACGATGTTCGCTATGGCTGGCACAGCCGTCTCGTCGCCGACCAGGATCAGTCGTTCCCCGGGCCCGGGTGTGACGAACTCGACCCCACCGTGCGGCAGGGGGGACGTAGCGTCCGGCCCCAGCAGGACCAGCGGTTGTGCCACCTCCAGACGATGTGCCCAGCCGGGCCCTGCAGCCGCCTCGTTGTCGCCGTGCAGCACGATGTCGATGTCCACCTCACGACAGTCCGGGCGAACGTAGCGGGTGGTATAGGTCCGGAGCGGGTTACGCGTGGCCCTCGGGAGCTGTCGCCATCGCAGATACCACTCCCCTCCGCGCGGTAGGTGGTCATAGCCTCCCGAAGGCGCCGGCAGGACAACTTTGACACGGGCGTCGTGACCGAGGTCCATGAACTGGTCGAGATCGTGCCCGGTCACGGTCATCCGGACGAACGTCGGTGAGAGGCGCCGGATCCCGCAGACCGTGACGTCGAAGAAACGCCACGGCGGCACTATGGCGGGCAGACCATCGGAATCGCTCATTTAGACAAGTCTACCGTGATGTAAATACGATACCGATGACGCCAGAGAGGGAATCGTAGGTTAGGTTAGCCTTGCCTAACTCACCGATCGCTCCTGGGAGAAACCGTGCCAACGCGACCCCACACCGTGCTCCAGAGCACGCTGGCCCCCGGAGTCGAACGGGTCCCCTCGGCCCGGTTCGGCCCCGGTGCACCGTGGGTCGTCCTCGTCGCCGGCGTCCTCGTGCTCATCTCGGTCTGCCTGCTCAGCCTCTTCGTGGGATCCGGTGATATTCCTGCCTCCGCGGTGGTTGAAGCTCTGAAGCACGACACCGGCAGCACCAACGACCTCCTCGTGCGGGACTTCAGAGTGCCGCGCACCCTTCTCGCTGTCCTCGCCGGACTCGGCCTTGCGATCGCGGGGGTGCTCATGCAGGCGCTCACCCGCAACCCCCTGGCGGATCCAGGACTGCTGGGGGTCAACGCCGGCGCATACTTCGCCATCGTGGTCGGGACCGCCTTCTTCGGCGCGACCATCACCAGCGGCCAGATGGTCTGGGGTATGGCGGGGGCGGGTATCAGCGCTGTCGTCGTTTACCTCATCGGGTCGACGGGCATCGCCGCTGGGACCCCGGTGAAAATTGTGCTGGCCGGAGTGGCCGTCGGTGCAGTGTTGTCCGGCCTGGCGCAGGCCATCTCCCTGGCGAACTCGGACGTCTTCGACCGCCTGCGCTTCTGGTCCGTCGGATCCCTCCAGGGTCGCCAGATGGACACGGTCGAGTCGGTGTGGCTCGTCATCGTGGGCGCAGCTGTCGTGGGGATCCTCCTGGCCCGTTCGCTGAACGCGCTCACCATGGGCGAGGACGTTGCCCGGGCCCTAGGGGCTCCGGTCGTCACGCTCCACGCACTGGGCTTCGCATGCATCACCATCCTGTGCGGGGCGATCACCGCCGCCGTGGGCCCCATCTCCTTCGTCGGTCTCGCGGTGCCTTTCGCTGCCCGGTTCACGGTCGGAGTCGACCACCGGTGGATCATGGCCTTCTGCCTTGTGGGCGGTCCGATCCTGGTGCTGTTGGCCGACGTGGTGGGTAGGGTCCTGGTGCCCAGCGAGCTGCCCGCAGGGATCGTCACCGCTTTCGTGGGGGCACCGGTCCTCATCGCCCTGGTGCGGCGCAGCACGCTGAGGTCTCTGTGAGCGCCCCACCTCTGTGGCCCAGGCGGGTCGCGGTCGCGCCGGGTCCCCAGGGGGTGCGTCTCCTGCTGGACGCCCGCGCCCTCGTCACGGTGCTGGCGTTGACGCTCGGCCTGGTCGTCCTGGCGGCCTACGCCCTGACCCGCGGGACTGTCGCCATCCCCGCTGGTGACGTCCTGTCGGCTCTGATCGGGCAGGGCGAGCCCGGGACCATCCGCGTCGTGACCGAGTGGAGGCTGCCCAGGATCGCTCTCGCCGTGCTGGCGGGGGCGTGCCTGGCCCTCAGTGGCGCCATCTTCCAGTCCATGACCCGCAACCCCCTCGGCAGTCCGGACATCCTGGGGTTCAGCACCGGCGCCTACACGGGTGCCCTCGTCGTCGGCCTTGTCTTGGGCGCAGGCTCCGTCTCAGTGACCGTCGGAGCCTTCATCGGCGGTCTGCTGACCGCTCTTGCCGTCTATCTCTTGGCCTTCTCCCGCGGTGTTCAAGGCTTTCGGCTCATTGTGGTCGGCATCGCCATCAGTGCTGTTTTGTCGGCGTTCAACAGCTATCTGCTGGTCAGTGCCCGGTTGGAGGAAGCCGTGACGGCCTCGGTATGGGGCGCGGGCTCGCTGAACGGCGTCCGCTGGGCGCAGGTGGAGCCGGTGGCCTGGTCGCTGCTGGTCCTCGTCCCAGCCCTCCTCCTGCTCTCTCGGCGGCTTGCGATGCTGGAGCTCGGCGACGAGTACGCGCGCGCGTTGGGCCTGAGCCCTGAACGCACCCGCATCCTGCTCCTGGGCGTGGGGGTCGGTCTGGTCTCGGTCACCACGGCCATCGCTGGCCCGATCACCTTCGTCGCGCTGGCCGCACCCCAGATCGCCAAACGTGTCGTGGACGCCGGCGGACCGTGTCTCGCAACCTCCGCGGTCGTCGGCGCGGCGCTGCTCCTGATCAGCGACGTTCTCGCGCAACAGCTCATCGCCCCCAACCAGTTCCCCGTGGGGGTGGTCACTGCCTGCCTGGGCGGGGCCTACCTGGTGTGGCTGATGACCCGCCCCCAGAAGGGAACCTCATGAGACAGGTCGAGAGCTCACCCGAGTTGGGCACGTCGCAAGCGTGCGTCGGCTACGGCGACCGCGCGGTGATCCATGACCTCGACGTCCAGATCCCGCCCGGCTCGTTCACCGCCATCATCGGGCCGAACGGTTGCGGCAAGTCCACCCTGTTGAGGGCTCTGGCTCGACTCCTGACTCCATCCTCGGGGCAGGTCCTCCTCGATGGGGCTGACATCCGTTCCCGTCCCTCACGCTCGGTGGCGCGGACCATCGGGCTGCTCCCCCAGTCGGCGTTAGCGCCGGAAGGCATCACGGTGGCGGACCTGGTCAGCCGTGGACGCTACCCACACCAAGCACTACTGCGGCAATGGTCGGAGCAGGATGAGTCGGCCGTCCGGGAGGCGCTGCGAGCGACGTCCACGCTGGGGTTCGCCACCCGTCGGGTCGATGAGCTTTCGGGTGGTCAACGTCAACGAGTCTGGATTGCGATGGTGCTGGCTCAGGAGACACCGCTGATCCTCCTCGACGAGCCCGCCACGTTCCTCGATATCGCGCACCAGATCGAGCTTCTGGAGCTGTGCACCCGACTTCACCGTGATGGCCGCACTCTGGTCGCGGTCCTGCACGACATCAACCAGGCCGCCCGCTACGCCAGCCACGTGATCGCCATGCGCGACGGGGCGATCTACGCCCAAGGTTCACCTGAAGAAGTCATCACCGCCGAGGGCATCGAGCACGTCTTCGGGGTGCGGACCCGAGTGCTCGACGACCCCGAAACAGGCACTCCCATGATCGTTCCGCTCGCACGACATGCGGTCACGACTGCCTCGTGACCCCAGCCCGCGGCCCTCGCCGCTCGTCCCGTCCAACGCTGCACCCCTGCACCGCTCAACCCTCCAACACAAAGGACCATCCATGAGAGCCAACGTCATCACCACCTCCGCAGCAACCGCCGTCTCCCTGGTCTTGCTCGCGGGCTGCGCCAACACACAGAACGATGGCGAGCCACAGGACTCCCCCGACAACGGTGGTGCCCAGAGCGGATCCGAAGCCGACTCGGTGATCGCCACGGTCGACACCATGTTCGGCGCGATCGAGGTGCCTGAGCCTGAGGACGGTGAGCTGACGGTGGTGGCGCTCGGCTGGTCCGACGCCGAGATGGCTCTGGCGCTCGATGTCGTCCCTGCGGCCACGTTCGACTGGCAGGGTTTCGGTGCAGAGAACAAGGGGGTCGGCCCGTGGGCCACCGCCAAGTTCGGCGAGGTGGACCCGGAGATCATCGAACGAGGCGACGAGACTCTGAACTACGAGCAGTTGCAGGCCCTGGAGCCTGACCTGATTCTCAATACCCGTAGTGGCAACGACGAGGACGAGTTCGACCGCTTGTCCGAGATCGCGCCGACCATCTTCGGGCCCGAAGGCGCGGGTGCCTACGCGACCGATTGGAAGGACCAGCTGAGCATCATCGGCGAGGCGGTGGGCCAGCCGGACCGGGCCCAGACCGTGATCGAGCAGACCCAGGCCGAGATCGACGAGGCGACTCAGGCCCATCCTGAGTTCGAAGGACTGACGGTTGCTGCTGCCACGAAGTTCGGTGACGCCTACGGGGCCTATCTGGCCGGAGACGGTCGCTTCGACATCCTCGCCGACCTTGGGTTCGTGCTCGATCCCGCCATCGAGGATCCACAGTCCGATGGCTTCTTCACCGACGTCTCGGCGGAGAACGTCTCGGTCCTGGATGCCGACGTAGCGGTCGTCCTGCCCATCGGCTACACGCTGGAGGAGACACAGACCGACCCGCTGCTAGCCTCTTTGGACGTCATCAGCGACGACCGGGCCGTCTTCATCGATCCTGACTCCGAACTGTCAGGGGCCTACGCCGCCTCGAGTGTCCTCAGTATCCCCGTCGTCCTCGACCAGCTCGTGCCGGACCTGGCCCAGGCCTCCGCACGTGTGACCGATGATGAGTAGGCAGTCACCGACGTGGGCCGAGCGGGCACGAACGTCGCTGGCCCAGGCCGTCGTGGGGACTCTGGTGGTGCCGATCCGTCCCGGTGCATACACCCAGACGATGGTCACGGTCGAGGCTCGGCCCTTCGGCCGACCTCGCGTGTGGCTGGAGCCGTCATCGCCGGTGCCGTCGAGTCTCGGCCACGCCGTCGTCACCATCGTCGTGCCGGGTCCCTCGCCGTTCCGCTGTCTCGCGATCGAGGGACATCTGGAACCGCAACCGAGGGACCAGTCAGGGTGTCAGCCCTACGACATGTCGTTGCACGAGGTCCGCCTCGTGGGCTCGGCGACACGAAGCGTTTCAGTGTCCTCCTTCGAGAGGGCCGAGCCCGATCCGCTCCGCAACCAGGCCATCGCAGCGCTCCAGCATCTGGAAGCGACGCACCACGACGACCTCCTGACCTGTGTGCGAGCACATGGTCACCCTGACGCGCTCTGGGTCATGCCGAGGTCGCTCGATCGCTACGGGATGGACCTGGCGACCGTGACGAAGGAGGGAGTGACCTCGATCCGGCTGACCTACCGTCAGGGCCGGATCGAGGCTATCGAGGACGCCGAGGACGATCTCCGTGGTGTGCTGTCGTGTCCGTGCCAAGACCCCTACGAGGCCTAGACGCCCTTCGACGAGTCGGCGTCGACCGCGGTGTCCTCCACCTCGTCACCCTCGACTGCGACATCGGTGTTGGTGTCGTCCACCGGGAGCGCGTCCTCCGGGTCCTCATCGGGATCGTCCTCCTCCAGCTCACTGAGGTCGACCGTGTTGCCGTCGGTGTCAACCACCGTCACGGACTCCAACACACCGGCCAAGGCCTTGCGGCGGCCGACTTCGGTGACCATGGCCGGGACCTGGTTCTCCTGGTCGATCTGCTGCGCGAACTCGTTCGGGTTCATCCCGTACTGCTGTGCGGTCATCATGATGTACTCGATGAGCTCATTCTGCTCCACGTTCACCTGGTCTCGCTCGACCAGCGCGTCGAGCAGGAACTGGGTCTTCATCGCCTTGCGCGTCGACTCCTCGACCTCAGCGCGGTGCTCGTCGTCCTCGCTGCGCCCCTCCTTCTCCAGGTGGGCGTCGACTTCCTGCTTGACAAGTCCTTCAGGGAGCGGGATCTGCGTCAGGTCCAACATCTTGTCCAGCACACGGTCCCTCGCCTGGACGCCTTGCTCGAACTTCACACCCTGCTCGGCCTGCTTGACCAGGTCGGCGTTCAACTCCTCGACGGTGTCGAACTCGGACGCCAGCTGGGCGAACTCATCGTCGACCTCGGGCAGCTCGCGCTCCTTGAGTGAGATCAGCTTCACCACCACGTCGGCGTCGCGACCGGCGTGGTCGCCACCGGCCAGGGGGCTGACGAACTCGACCGTGTCACCGGCGGAGGCGCCGATCAGAGCCTCATCCAGACCGTCCAGCATCGTCGCGGAGCCGATTTCGTAGGAGATCCCGGTCACCGAGTCGATCTCTTCATCGTCGATCGTGGCAGCCAGGTCGATGGAGGTGAAGTCGCCGTGCTGCGCTGCGCGATCGACCCCGACCAGGGTGCCGAAGCGGGCGCGCAAGTTGGCCAACCGCTCGGCGACGTCCTCGTCCTTGACCGACACCGGGTCGACCTCGACCGAGATGTCGCCGAAGTCGGGCAGGTCGAAGTTCGGGACGATGTCGACCTCAGCCTCGAAGATGAAGTCCTGCCCGTCAGCCATGGGCAGCTCGGTGAGGTTGACCTCGGGCTGACCCAACGGGCGGAGGTCGTTCTCCTTCATCGCCTGGGTGTAGAACTCCGGGAGCGCGTCGTTGACGGCCTCCTGCACCACCGAGCCACGACCGAACCGCTGGTCGATGATCCGCGAGGGAACCTTGCCTTTCCGGAAGCCGGGCACGTTGACCTGCGCACCGATGGTGGCGTACGCCGCATCAAGGCGTGGCTTCAGCTCGGAGGCGGGGACCTCGACGGTCAGTTTGACCCGGGTCTCGGTCAGGGTTTCGACGGCACTCTTCACTACGGGCACTCCAGAATCGGATCGGTTGGTGTGTTGATGGGCGCACTGATCAGGCTCGCAGGCCCACCAGGCAGTCATGGCATGCTAGTCGGTCGGGGTAGCCGGATTCGAACCGGCGGCCTTCCGCTCCCAAAGCGGACGCGCTACCAAGCTGCGCCATACCCCGTCATCGTGCGGTTGAGTGAGTGGTGTGCTGACTCGTCGCCGCGCCCGCGTGCTGGGTTTGCATCGCAGCGGCGGCCGTTAGACTATCTCCTCGGCGCGACGGTTTCGCACGTCTCGCTTGCGGGTGTAGCTCAATGGTAGAGCCCCAGTCTTCCAAACTGGCTACGCGAGTTCGATTCTCGTCACCCGCTCCACAGGTTGCCGTCAGGCAGTGCCCTTAACCTGTCGAACGCCCGAATGACACCAGGAGGAACACGTGGGATTCATGGACAAGGCCAAAGAAGCCGTTGCCGGCCACTCCGACAAGGTCGCTGACGCTGTCGACCAGCACTCCGAGCGCATCGACAGCACGATCGACAAAGCAGGTGACTTCGCCAACGAGAAGACCGGCGGCAAGTATGCAGACCAGATCGACAGCGGTAGCGACAAGGTGCGTGACGGGCTCGACAGTCTCGACGGCAAGGACGACGACTTCGGAAACGACACCTCCACGCAAGACGCCTTCGACAAGGGCGACTTCAAGAACGGGATGGGCACCAACAAGCACTAGGCGCCCTCAGCGCCGGATCGCCTCGCGCACGTTGACGACGAAGACCACCAGCGCCGCGAAGAGCAAGGGAACCGCGATGACGGCCTTCCACTCCAGCCAGGCGAAGTAGAGACCGGCAAGCACCACTGCCGCCACCCCGAACCTCATGGCCACCGCCATGAAGTGACCGCGCAGAACGCCTTCGACCGACATCAGGATCAGCACGGAGTAGACAGCGAAGAGGGTTGAGCTCAACCCGAAGACGGGTGAGATGACCGCGGCAATGGCGCAGAGCATCAGCGGGGTCGAGAGCACCGACCACCACGATAGGAGTCGCCCTCGGAACCCGGGCACAGGCTCCATAGGCAGGAGGCGGTGCGCGAGGTGCTCGTGGGGATCGTCATCGGGCTGACCGCCATCGTCCGTTCGCCGCATACGCGCGAGCTCGTCCGTCAACCTGGTCTGCTCCATCCGGAGCTCGATCGAACGTTGCTCTTCGTCCTTCAGCCCGCGGACCTGCGGTGATCCCGGCGCCAACCCGGCCGCCTGAGTGCGCAGTGAAGATCGAATCCGGTCGACCTCCTTCTCGACCTCGCTGAGTCGACCTTGCACCTGCTCGGCTCTGCTCAGCAGCAGCTCCTGCTCACGCTGGGAGTTGGGTGCGACCTTGGCCAAGCCGGACCAACCCACCGGGTCGGCCCAGGACTGACGGACACTGCCGTCCCGCTCGTAGCGGGGTCCCGCGGGACCGCGTTCACCTCCGAGACGGTCTCGGGTGTCGTGTCCCCAGAGGCCGCGATAGGAGCGGACCCAGTCTTGGGTGTCGTCGAGGAGCACGGCGTGCCACGCCTCATCCTCCCCTGGCCCGACCCCGCGCCCGTCGCCGCGTGCGTAGTCGACATAGGGAATGGCCACACCACCCCCGCTGCGGGCCGTGGCTGACCAGGGAGTGAAGATGCGCGCGGCTCGTCCTGCCGCACGGACGAACGAGGGCATCGTCGGGGGCTGCACGGTGATCAGGTAGTCACCGGCCAGGTACGCCCCAGAATGGGACCCGGCTCCGGCGAAGACCACCGGATGTTGCTTCTCGATCAGGGTCAGGTCCGGATCGTCCCATCGTCGCCGTAGGTCATCCCCGGTCTCGTCGTGAGCCGAGAACACCACCCACCGGGGAGCGGGAAAACCATCGTGACTCGGCGGTCCCTCTCCGTCCAGGTAGATCGTGACCTGCTCCCAGTCGCCCTCGTGTTCGTTGACCCCCCCGAAGCCGGATCTCCAGTTGTTGAAGCAGTAGAAGAACCAGTACTGGCAGACGATCCATGGGCCGTCTCGGACCACTCGCCCGTAGTACGTGGGGCGGTCCGGCTCGAGATGGTCGCGTTGGATGAGGAAGGCGCGCGCGGCACTGCCACCCGGCACGCTGCCTCGAAACAACAGAGAGAGCCGGTTGAGGGCGTCCACCGCCCGGGCAGTGACGCCGACCGATGCCAGGCGACTCGCGCCCTGGACCAGCGGAGGTCGCTCTCTCAGAGGAATCCGCGGCACCGTTTTGCTCTCTGAACCGGTATCGACGGCCGAGAGAGCATGCCCGAGTCCTTGAGAGACGTCGCAGTGCCCCATCAGCTCGTCCACGTCGAGCTGGGTCGCGGCATAGCACAGGTGGGACTCGTCCTGTCGATCATCGCTCCACAGCGCAGCGCGCTCGACGTAGCGACTCACCGAGACAGGAAAGAAGAACTCACCGCTGGTGAATCGGACCACCGGCTCGAAAGCCCGCAGCAGATCGATATCCCCCCGCTCGGAGTCCGCAGACATGAACTACTCCAGCGCGGGCAGGGTCTGGTCGGACTCATACTCGCTCATCATGTCGATCCGCCGCTGGTGGCGATCCTCGCCCGAGAACTCGGTGCCCAAGAAGGCCTCGACCATGGCCCGCGACTCCTCTCGCGTCTGCATCCGAGCCCCGATAGAGATGATGTGCGCATTGTTGTGCTGCCGGGCCAGCGTCGCCAGCTCGGTGTTGTAGCAGAGGGCGGCGCGGATGCCGGGCACTTTGTTGGCGGCGATCTGCTCCCCGTTGCCCGATCCGCCGAGCACGACTCCCAGTGAGCCGGGATCTCCCGCCACCCCCTCGGCGGCCCGCAGCACGAACGTCGGGTAGTCGTCGAGCTCGTCGTAGTTGAAGGGGCCATGGTCGGTGACGTCGTGCCCCTGCTCGCTCATCCAGTCCCGCAGATCCTGGTGCATCTCGTATGCCGCATGGTCGCCTCCGATATGAACCCTCATGGTGATCTCCTTGGTCGGTGGGGCGGTGGGATGAATAAGCCTGTCGGCACACCATGACACCATCAAGTCATCTCATCTACCCCTACTTTCGGAGGACTGCGATGCCCGGCACGAACTTGACGCGGGACGAAGCTCAAGAGCGTTCGTCGCTGATCTCGGTCCACTCCTACGAGATCGAGCTCGACCTCACCCGCGGTCCGGAGGTCTTCGGGACCAGGACCACCGTCACCTTCGACGCCGACCGGGAAGGTGCAGACACCTTCATCGATCTGATCGCCCACGACGTGCAGTCCGTGGAGCTCAACGGCGAGCCGCTGGAGATCGAGGACGTCGTGGCGGACTCCCGCATTGCCCTGCGAGGCCTGCGAAGCAGCAACGTGCTCACCGTCGTGGCCCATGGGGACTACATGAACACCGGCGAGGGGCTGCACCGCTTCGTGGACCCAGCCGACGGGGAGGTCTACCTCTACACCCAGTTCGAAGTGCCGGATAGCCGTCGGATGTATGCCGTCTTCGAGCAGCCGGACCTCAAGGCCACCTTCGCCTTCACGGTCCACGCACCGGCGCACTGGCAGGTCATCTCCAACCAACCGACTCCGGAGCCGACGTCGGCGCCGCAAGCGCACAACGTGGACGGGATCGAGGTCGCGCGATGGACCTTCGAGCCGACGCCACCCATCTCCTCCTACATCACCGCGCTCGTCGCCGGTCCCTACGACGTGGTGCGGGACGAGGTCGAGACCAGGAACGGGAGCGTGCCGCTCGGGGTGTTCTGCCGCAAGAGCCTGACCCAGTACCTGGATGCGGACAACATCTTCGACTGCACCAAGGCGGGCTTCGCGTTCTACGAGCAGGAGTTCGACTGCGCGTATCCCTTCGCGAAGTACGACCAGATCTTCACCCCGGAGTACAACATGGGCGCGATGGAGAACGCCGGCTGCGTGACCATCGTCGAGCAGTACGTGTTCCGGTCCAAGGTGACGGACACCATGATCGAGCGACGGGCCTTGACGATCCTGCACGAGCTGGCGCACATGTGGTTCGGCGACCTGGTCACCATGCGGTGGTGGGACGACCTGTGGCTCAACGAGTCGTTTGCCGAGTGGGCCTCGACCGTCTGCCAGGCCGAAGCCACCGACTGGACGGAGGCGTGGACAACCTTCGCCACCTCCGAGAAGGCCTGGGCCTACAGTCAGGACCAACTCTCGTCGACCCACCCCGTCGCCGCTGACATGGTCGACCTGGCGGCCGTGGAGGTCAACTTCGACGGCATTACCTACGCCAAGGGCGCCTCGGTGCTGAAACAGCTCGTGGCCTACGTAGGTCGAGAGGCCTTCCGCGACGGGCTGCGGGCGTACTTCGCCAAGCATTCCTGGGGCAACACGACGTTGGCCGATCTCCTCCGCGAGCTGGAAGCGACGTCCGGTCGAGACCTGAGCTCGTGGGCACAGTTGTGGCTCCAAACTGCGGGGGTCAACACGCTGACGCCCGAGATCGAGGTCCGTGACGGCGTCATCAGCTCCGCCACGATCGTGCAGAGTGCCCCGGAAGGTTTCCCCACGCTCCGACCGCATCGTCTGGCGCTCGGCCTCTACACATCGCAGAGCGACGAGCTGGTGCGCACGGACCGCGTCGAGCTCGATGTCGATGGTGAGCGCACGACCGTTCCGGACCTGGTCGGCCGCCCCATGCCGGACCTGTTGCTGGTCAACGACGATGACCTCGCCTACGCCAAGATCCGGCTCGATCCTCACTCCCTGGCCACGGCCTTGGACAACCCTCGCGCGTTCAGCGAGTCGCTACCCCGCGCCATGGTGCTCGGCGCAGCCTGGGACATGACCCGCGACGCCCAACTGCCCGCCTCGGACTATGTGCGCCTGGCTCTGGGCGCCCTGGACGGCGAGACCGACTCCACGCTGCTGCGGATGACGCTGATGCAGCTCAGTAGCGCGACGCTGACCTACTCCGCTCCCGCTCACCGAGCTGACCTGAAGGCCGCGGTGAGCACGGGTCTGCGCAGTGCTGCCATGGAGTCCTCTCCCGGCAGCGATGCCCAACTACAGCTCGTCGGCGCGTGGGCTGCGTTCGCGTCCTCACCGGACGATGTGGCGGCTGTGCGTGGGGTCTTGGACGGATCCGCTCCTATCCCGGGCTTGACCGTCGACCAGGACATGCGCTGGACGCTTTTGACCGCTGTGGCGACTGCAGGCGACGCCAACGAGGAGGAGATCGAAGCAGAACGTAGCTCGGACAACACCGCTACCGGACGAGAGAAGGCCGCTCGGGCCTTGGCCGCTCGGCCGACGCCCGAAGCCAAAGAAGCGGCATGGGTTGCCGCGATGGAGGGCACATCCCTTCCGAACGCCGTGGTCTCCTCGACGGCTCTCGGTTTCAGTCGCGCTCACGACCCTGAGCTGTTGCAGCCGTTTGTCGCTCGCTACCTCGAGGCCATCGAGGGTGTCTGGGCCTCCCGCACCCATGCGATCGCCAATACGCTGGCGACGGGGTTCTTCCCCATGGCGGTTGCGGATGACGGATTGCTCACGGCAACGCAGACCTGGCTGGATCAGCACCCTGATGCTCCGAGCGGGCTACGCCGAACGGTCAGCGAGAAGCGGGACAGCGTGGCTCGCGCGCTACGAGCCCAGGCTGCCGACGTCTAGCCACGGACCACGGAACCGCCGATATCCATCACCGCGTGCGGAGCCTAGAAGGTCCTGCGCTCACCCTCATCCATCCACCTAGGTACACATGTTCGAGTCCATCAAGAGTCCCCAGACCCGGATCTGCGTGTCGAAGGGATGGCCGAGGACCGCGGCAGCAAGAGCACAGTGTCTGGAAGGTAGCGTCGCAGCATGGACCAGGCCGAGATCGACGCCTTCTGGCGAGACACCCAGATCCGTGGGCGCCTCAATCCTGCTGGTGCCTACCTCGGCCGCTCGGTCGATGAGGCACTCCCCCCTCCCGCCTGGTCTTTCGGCTCCGACGCGCAGGAGGCCGACGACCTGTTAGGTCTGGTGCTGGACGGCATCAAGACCGCCACGTCCTCGGCCCGCCACGAGTACGACGAAGACGGTGAAGATCTCCCGACACCCGGGATGTTGGCAATCCTCATGGACGGCGCGGAGCACCCCCGAGCCCTCATCCGTACGACCGCCGTCGAGGTGCTCCGCTTCGACGCGGTGTCAGCCGAGCACGCGTGGGCCGAAGGCGAGGGCGACCGGAGTCTTGCGCACTGGAGGCGCGAGCACACTGCGTTCTTCGGCGGTCCGAACGGCGCGGTTCCTCCGTCCATGCTGGTGGTGTGTGAGCGCTTCGTGGTGCTGGCCTCAGGCCCTCGACGGAGCCGATCCGGAGTCCGGCAGGACGCCTAGCTCCGTCGAGACACGGTGCGCGCCAACCGACGGGCACTGCGTCGGGTGAACAGCTCCTCCAGCATTAACGGACGTCCTTCCGGCCCGGCCAACGGGACCTGCCAGTTGGGGTACTCCTCGTGGGTGCCCGGCTGGTTGATGATCCTGACGTCCTGAGCCAGGTCGGAGACCGAAACGCCGATGAGCTTCGCGGGCGCCCAGGTCAGATAGCGATGCAGGGCCTCGACCTGCTCGGCGATGCTTCCACCCTCGCGCAGCACCCCGCGGCGGCGCAGCTCGGCAAGAACTTCCTCACGGGCGGACGTGTCCTCACCCAGCTCCTCTTCCCAAGATCGTGTCAGCAACCCCAGGTCTCGGCGCAGCTCCATGTGAACGCCATCGAGATACCCCGCCGTGGGCGGCAGGTCGTGCGTCGTGACCGTAGCCAGACAGAGCTCGCGGTAGCGCTCCGGTGGCACCGGCCCGTGCTCGTTGCGCTCGAACCACAGGATCGAGGTGCCGAGGATGCCCCGCTCGCTCAGATAGTCCCGAACCCACGGCTCGACGGTGCCGAGGTCCTCCCCGATGATCACCGCCCCAGCGCGGTGTGCCTCGAGCATGAGGATGCCGATCATCGCCTCGTGGTCGTAGCGGACGTAGGTGCCCTCGTGCGGCTCCAGACCTTCGGGAATCCACCAGAGGCGGAACAAGCCGATGACGTGGTCGACCCGCAGACCTCCGGCGTCGCGCAGCACCTTGTGCAACATCTCGCGGTAGGGCGCGTAGCCGGCCTCGGCCAGCGCGGCCGGCTGCCACGGTGGCTGACTCCAGTCCTGGCCGCGTTGGTTGTACTGGTCCGGTGGGGCACCGACGGTGACTCCACGTGCCAGCGAATGGCGAAGGGCCCAGGCGTCAGCGCCGTGCGGGTGCACTCCCACGGCGAGGTCGTGGACCACACCGATGCGCATCCCCGTGTCCAGCAGGTCGCGCTGGACCCGACCGAGCTGCTCGTGCAGGATCCACTGCAGCCAGCAGTAGAACTCGATCTCGACGGGGTGCTCGGCGCGGTAGGCGGCCACCGCCGGGTCACCCGGGTCCTGGAGCTGACTGGGCCACTGCGACCAGGACGGACCGTAGTCCGAGGTCAGCGCGCACCAGGTCGCGAAGTCGGTCAGCGACGGGCCGTCCATCTCACAGAAGGCGTTGAAGGCACGCTCTCGACGCAGCGACCGAGGTTGGCGGAAGACCAACCGCAGCGCGGCCTCCTTGGCGACCCACGCGGGATCACGCTCCAGGAAGTCCAGCTCCAGATACTTCTGCGCGTCGTCGGCGTGCCACTCGATCAGCTGGCGCTCGGCTGCGGAAAGGTATGCGACCTCGGGGACATCCTCCACCCGGATGTAGAGCGGGGAGACGAAACGGCGAGTGGTCGGGAGGTAGGGCGACGGCTCGATGGGTGCATGCGGTTCCGCCGCGTGCAGGGGGTTGACCAGCACGAAGTCTGCGCCCAGGCCGGCCGCCCAGGCTCCGGCGTCGCCCAGGTCGGCAAGGTCGCCCAGGCCCCACGACTGCTCGGAGCGCATCGCGTAGAGCTGGGTCATCAGACCCCACTGCTGTTCGCCGTCGGCGGCCAGTGACGACGGCAGATCGAGACGACGCGGATACACCACGACCACACAGGACGCATCGCGAGGAGAGGACCCGCCCGTGCACGAGACGTCCATCCGATGCCACCCCAGCGGAAGGTCGTCGGGAACGTTGACCGTGTGGCGGACCAACACGTCAGTGTCAATCACTCGTGTGACCGGTTCCTCCTCGGCCAGAACGAGGGCCCGGGTGTGACCGCTCTCGGTGCGGATGCTGACGGACACCGTCTCTGCCTCCGCCGCGTGGACGTGCACCACGGGGCGTGCCCCTTCCTGGGTGACCACGACGGGCGGAGCGACTCGGCGCCAACGGTCGTGCTGCGCGGTCTGCAGGGCGAGCGCGGCCGCATCCTCGTCGCCCGCCTCGACGCCCAGCGCCGTCAGCACTGATCGCACGGTCCCCGCTGACACAGGGCGATAGTTGCCCTGCCAGTCCCAGAACTCCGTCGCGACGCCATAGGCCTGCGCGAGCTGGCTCAGACTTTCCGGCAATGACTGGGGCACGTTGGGTCCTTTAGAAGTTGGGTGGGCAGAGCCCGCAAACGGGTCCAGTCTGTCAGGCCGGATGCGCCGAGTGAGACAGAATGCTCGCTATGCCGTTCCACACCTGGTCAGAATTCGGCTCGTGGCTCCTGGGGCCTCCGCTGCGTATCGTGCTCATCGTCGTGGCGGCCTTCATCTTGCGGTGGCTGCTCGGCCGCGCGATCGCCGGGGTGGAGTCGGCGATGCTCAGCCGGGTCGACCAACGGCAGGAGGAGCGTCACATCGGCAAGGTGCTGATGGACTCCTACGGTCCCGACGTCGAGCGACGTCGCCAACGCGCCCTCACTCTGGGGTCGTTACTGCGCAGCGTCTCGGCTTTCGCCGTGGCGGTCATCGCCGTGCTCACCATCATGGCCGAGCTGGGTCTGCCCCTCGGTCCCCTCCTGGCCTCAGCCGGAGTGGGCGGCGTTGCCCTCGGTTTCGGCGCCCAGTCCTTGGTGAAGGACTTCCTGTCCGGGATCTTCATGGTGATCGAGGACCAGTACGGCGTCGGCGACGTGATCGACACCGGTGAAGCCATCGGCACGGTCGAAGAGGTCACCCTGCGGATCACCCGCCTGCGCGATGCGGCCGGCGTCGTGTGGTTCATCCGGAACGGGGAGATCGTGCGGATCGGGAACAAGAGTCAGGGCTGGGCCGCGGCCTACATCGACGTTCCTGTGTCCTACGAGGAGCGGCCCCAAAAGGTGATCCCCGTGCTGGAGGACATGGTCACCGCGATGT
Source organism: Ornithinimicrobium sp. (assembly GCA_049646465.1). GTDB lineage: Bacteria > Actinomycetota > Actinomycetes > Actinomycetales > Dermatophilaceae > Ornithinicoccus. The sequence goes on along the minus strand of JBARVW010000139.1, from coordinate 30,336 downwards.
ACTCGGAGGAGGAGTGGTCCGCCAAGCTCATCGAGCGTCCGACCGTTGCGGGCGTGGAGTCTGTCTCCGGAGGCGTGATGACGATCCGGATCATCGCCAAGTGCACCCCCGGCGACCAGTTCGAGATCGCCCGAGTAGTGCGCCAGCGGGCCAAGGCCGAGCTGGATGAAGCCGGCGTCCGCGGGCCGCAGATCACCCCCTTCGGCACGCAGGCCTGACCGCCCGCCAGGGGGCCTCGGCGAGGCCCCGGCGTAGCATCTGCCCATCATGATCGGCGCAACGCAGCCCGCTCAGTTCGCCGACTTCGTGCACGCCCGCACGGCGTCGCTGAACCGGACGGCTGTGCTTCTGGTGCCTGACCAGGACGGGGCAGGGACGCTCCTCCGGGCGAGCCTGAGCCAGGCCCGGCGCCAGTGGAGAAACATCGACGGATCACCCGAGTCCAGGGTGCGGTCCATCATGACCCGTGCCTTCGTACGGGCCGGGGCTCGTGACCGGTGCCGTGAGCCCCGGCCCGACCACCAGCCGTCCCCTTTTCCGTCCGGCGAAGGCCGACATCTCGGGGACCCCTTGGAGGGACTGTCCCCTCGACAACGCGCCCTCACCGTGCTCATGGCCTTCCACGGCCAATCCTCACCACAGGCTGCTCGGTCGCTGGGCGTCAGTCCGCGGATCGCCGCCGCTGAGGAAGCACAGGCCCGCGCGACTCTCGGGGTGTCCGCGCTGGATGAGCTGGCTTCGATCCTGACCGAGGTCGCCGAGAGCTTCACCCCGCCGGACTCGGGCGAGCTGGTCGCCTCCGTCGAGCGACAGGTCCAGACCCGAAGAACGCGGCGCCGGCGCGGTTGGATGGCCGCGACTGGAATCTTGGCTGCCGTGGTGGTCGTGGGCACTACCCTCGACGCACAGCGTGAAGGCAGCGGTGAGCAGGTCCAGGCGCCGAGTCCCGACGCGGACTACGACGAGGGCTACGGACTCCGCGATGGAGAGCCGGCGCCGTACCTGGATGGTCTGGCCCTGCAGCGGACCGAGGTCATCGACTACGCCCTGCGGCGCAAGGTGGTCCCGGCTCCGGCTGTCGAGGAGGACGTGCAGGTGTATGCGGCCGCCTACTGCGATCTCCCGGGCAACGCGATGGACGTGGCCACCATCCGCAACGTGATCACGATCCAGGTGGAGGAGGATCTCGTGGAGCTCTCGTGCCTGGACCGCGAGGCCGACGTGAGCACGGTTCCTGACCTCCGACCGCTCCCCCGCGGAGTCGAGAGTTATACGGTCAGCGTGCCTGGAGCCTGGGCGGGCGCTGGAGCGGCTCATCTGGCGTTCTACAGCGAGGCCGCGTGGTCCAGCTATCCGTTTGCGCCCTTCCAGGAGGACACCTCAGCCCCAGCGGTGCCGGGAGCGCGCGAGGTGGTCACTTCCAGCACTCCCACGCAGGCAGACCCCCAACTGGAGGACCTCTTCGGCGCCGAGCAGAAGGTGCATTCGATCGACGTGGACGTGAACACGGCGATCGACATCACCATCCTCACCCAGGAGCCGGGCCAGCTCCTGGTCGCGCTGGACGGCGTGGTCGTCACCAACGACGAGGAGGACTTGCTCGGGCTCGGCGTGAGCCGTCCCGGCCCTTGGCAGTCGGCTGAACCGCACCTGCGGCAGGGGTTCTGGCGGGGATACTCGGCGTCGGGATTTCACCGGTCCTTCGACTCCGGGGAGCTCGCCCGTCGTGGTATCGACATCACGGACGACCGCATCGTGGTGAGTGTGCTGACCCGCGGCTTCAACGGGGCAGGCTGGCAGGTGATCGCCAACACCGACGGGGGCTCGGCGCCGATGGCCCTGTCCCCCGGGTATGCACCGACTCTGCCCGAGTTCGCCCACGGGATGCGCCGCGTGGCAACCTTTCACGTGCCCACTGACGGCGAACCGCACGCAGTGCCCCTGACGTCATCGCGGGCCGACGGCCTCACGTGGGTGGGAGGGTGCGGGCTCGATACCCCGCTGCAGATGCGCACCGTGACCCTGAACACCTCGCAGCGCAGTGCGCTCATCCCTTGCGCCAGCTATCGCAGCGAATGGGCCGACCCGGTGCTCCCGCCTCAGAACGGGAGCAACCCGGGCAACGGCTCGTCGTCGAGCGTCACCCTGACCGCGCCGAGGACCGCCGACGAGACCACCCTTCCGGTGGCCGCATACGCCGAGGTCTCGTACGCGGACTTCCCTTTTATGACCCTCGGCCAGCCGTCCACCATCCCGCTCAACCTGCGACCGGTGCCGGACGAAGGTGATCTCGTGGGGCTCGGCCTGGATAGCGCTGTCACCAAGACGTGGGTCGTGCGCGACTCCGTCACCCAGGGAGACCTTGACGAGCGGGACACGGTCCGACTCACCTCCGATCTGGACGGCGAGGCGTTGCTGAGCGTGGCCACTGAGGGCAGAGGGCGCGTGCGCGCTCGGGTCCTCAGCGACGCCGGCGAGGGTGATGGTCGGATGCTGGACGGAATCTTCTCCGTGCCCAGCGTGGCGGGTCGCGTCGCCTCACCCCTGATGTACCGCGACGGATGGTGGACGTCATGGACTACTCGGCCCACACGCTGGACCATCCCGCTGCCTCGCGCGCTGGCCGATGGCCCCAGGACCGTGGAGATTGTGGCTCAGGACTACCACCCCGGTTCGCTGCGCATCGAGGTGCTCGAGGCGCAACGGGACGATGACACACTGAACGGGTGAGTGAGCAAGCCGATGCTGTGCAAGAGCCCGAAACGTACTACGAGCGAGTAGGCGGTCACGCGACGTTCCAGGCGCTGGTGGCCGAGTTCTACCGTGGCGTTGCCGGCGACCCTGCGCTGCGTGCCCTCTATCCCGAGGACGACCTGCGCCCCGCCGAGCACCGGCTCCTGATGTTCCTGGAGCAGTACTGGGGCGGGCCCAAGACCTACAGCGAGCAACGGGGGCATCCGCGGCTTCGGATGAGGCACGCACCCTTCCCCGTGACCCACAGCATGCGAGATCGTTGGTTGAGCCACATGAACGCGGCGATCGACAGCATCGGTCTGGAACCGATGGACGACGAGCTCATGCGGGGGTATATGAATCACGCGGCGAACTTCATGGTGAACTCTGTCGAGGAATGAGCTCGGCCGCATTCGATCTGAGATGCCAGTTCGGGCAAGATACTCAGGGTGACTTCGCCCCCACCTGCCTCGACCACCACCACCGCAGACGCCGGCACTGCGAGCACCGAAGAGACCGCCTGGTGGCGGCATGCCGTCATCTACCAGATCTACCCGCGGTCGTGGGCTGACGCCAACGCCGACGGCATCGGGGACCTGCCCGGCATCAACGCCCGGTTGCCCTACCTGCGTGACCTGGGCGTGGATGCCATCTGGATCAGTCCGTTCTACGTCTCACCCATGGCCGACGCCGGATACGACGTCGCTGACTATCACCAGATCGACCCTCTTTTCGGCGACCTCGCGGACGCCGACACGCTGATCAGCACCGCACACGATCTCGACCTCCGGGTGATCGTCGACCTGGTGCCTAACCACACCAGCGACGAGCACCGCTGGTTCGAGGCCGCCCTGGCCGCCGAGCCAGGATCAGCCGAACGCGAGCGCTACATGTTCCGCGACGGCCAGGGCGAGCACGGTGAAGAGCCGCCGAACAACTGGCGCGCGGTGTTCGGGGGCTCCGCTTGGGAGCGCGTCACCGAGGCGGACGGATCGCCTGGTCAGTGGTACCTGCACCTGTTCGACATCAAGCAACCCGACCTGAACTGGCAGAACCCCGAAGTGCGCGAGATGTTCCACGACGTGCTTCGGTACTGGCTCGACCGCGGAGTGGACGGCTTCCGTGTGGATGTCGCCCACGGCCTGGTCAAGGCCGAGGGCCTGCCCGACTTCACCCCGCCTGTGGACGGTGTGGCCTTCCAGGCCGACGAAAGCATCGACAACCCCATGTGGGACCGGGACGGGGTGCACGAGATCTACCGGGGATGGCGGTCCGTGCTCGATGAGTACAACCCGGACGGCCACCCCGACCAGGACCGCATCCTGGTCGCCGAGGCCTGGGTTCAGCCGATCTCCCGAGCCGCCTCCTACACCCGGCCCGATGAGATGCACCAGGCCTTCAACTTTGCCTTCCTGGAGTGCCCGTGGTCACCACGGGAGATGCGTGAGGTCATCACCACCTCGCTGAGCGTTGCGCATGACGTGGGCGCCCCCAGCACCTGGGTGTTGTCCAACCACGACGTCGTGCGCCACGCGTCGCGCTACGGCCTGACGGTCGGAGAGAAGCGGCCCAACGGCATCGGCATGAGCGACCCGCAACCCAACGAAATGCTGGGTCTTCGGCGGGCCCGAGCCGGCTCGATGTTGATGCTCTCCCTACCTGGTTCGGCCTACGTCTACCAAGGCGAGGAGCTCGGTCTGCCCGAGCACACCGCCATACCCGACGACGAGCGGCAAGACCCGACGTGGGCGCGCAGCGAGCACAGCGAGCGTGGGCGCGACGGTTGCCGTGTACCGATGCCGTGGGAAGCCGGCTCGACCGCATACGGGTTCGGCGAGTCGGCGCGGACCTGGCTGCCGCAGCCGGAGATCTATGGCACGTTGGCCGCAGACCGGCAGGTCGGAGTGGAGGGATCGACGCTGGAGCTGTATCGCACCGGGCTTCGACTGCGTCGTGAGCACGATCTCGGAGTGGGGACGCTGACGTGGTTGGAGGGCTACGGCGACGACGTGGTGGCCTTCACCAACACGGCACCGGACCGCCCCACCATCGGGGTGCTGACGAACTTCGGCGATGCCCCGGTGTCGTTGCCGGAGAACGCCGAGGTGCTGCTGTCCAGTCACTCCCTCGTGGACGACCAGGTACGCCGAGACAGCACCGTCTGGGTGCGTCTGCCCGACGACATCGGATGACGCGGAGCCAACGGGTGATGCTGATGGGAACGGACCTCGAAGGTTGGGGACGTGGCGCCTGGTAGCCGAGCCAAGCCCCCGTCGAGGCTGGAGCACATCGACTCCACCACCGGGTCCCCGGAGGCCCTGTGGGCATGTTGGGCTGATGTCTCGACCTGGAGCGACTGGGCCAGCTGGGTCGTCAGTGCGTCGCTGGACGGACCGTTCGAGCCAGGGTCCACGGTGACGGTGGTCGAGCGCTACGGTCGTCGGACGACGTTCCTCGTGACCGCGGTGGACCCAGGGCGTTCGAACGAGGTCCAGTCGAAGATCCCCGGGGCTGTGGTGCACATGCGCCGGGAGATCCTCTCGACCACACCGCGCACCACGTTCAAGCACTCCGTGTGGCTTGAAGGTCCCCTGGCCAGAGTGTGGAGAGGGCCACTGCAGGCGCGCGCACGGGAGTCGTTGTCCCAGTCGATGCGTCGCCTGGCGATCCGTGCCGGCGCGGTTCACCGCTGAGCGGTGACTAGTCGACGATCGAGCCGGGGTCGGCGGGCACGTCCACGGCGTGCTCGGTCAAGGCCGTGATCGGGACCACGCTCAGCACGGCATGGTTGGTGGAGGCCAGCACCACCGGGGCTGCCGCGCCATCGGCGTACGCCCGAGCCCAGTTCAGTGCCGTGACGCACCACCGGTCGCCCGGACGCAAACCCGGGAAGTGGTATGCGGGCATGGGGGTGCTCAGATCGTTGCCGATACTGCGTTGGTGGTCCAGGAACTCTCGCGTGACGACCGCACAGATCGTGTGGCTGCCCTGATCTTGGGGACCGGTGTTGCAGCAGCCGTCCCGGAAGAACCCGGTGACCGGGTCGGTACCGCACTCTTGGAGCTCGCCGCCGAGGACGTTGCGTTCACTCATCGCACCACCCTCGCATCCGCCGAGGACTCAGACGTCGTCCGGATCGTCGGCGAGTGCGTCCAGCTCCCGCGGCAGGTCCCCCATCGCCGGCAGTGGGCTCAGCACGACCGGTAGGGCTGCTACGCCCATCACCACCACTCCGGACCAGAGCGCTGGGACCACCCCCAAGGTGCTGCCCAAGGCACCGCCGGCCAGCGCACCCAGAGGGATCGGCCCCCACACCAAGAACCGGATGGAGGCGTTCATCCGACCGAGCAGCGGCTTGGGACAGAGCCGTTGACGGAAGCTGACCTGCACGATGTTGTAGACCACCACCGCCCAGGAGCTGACGAAGCCGCCGATGACAAGCGTCGGCACCGGGGGAAAGACGCTGGCCAGAGGGGTCGAGGTGGCGGCCAACGGGATGAGGACGGCGGTCAGCGGGATCGATCGTCCCTCTCCCACCCACCGAGCCACCCGGCTGGCGCTGACCGCCCCCAGCAGACCACCGACAGCGCTGACCGAGAAGACCAGTCCCAGCGTGGTCTCGCTGAGGCCCAACGTGCGCAACACGTAGAGCACGAACAAGGCGAAGATCATGTTGCTGGCGAAGTTGCTGAGTCCGGTGCAGGCGGTGATGCGGACGAGGAGCGGGTGGGACACGACGAACCTCATACCTTGGGCCACTTCCGACCGCATCGGCCGGCGGCCCTCCCGTGGTTTCGGTGTCTCCTTGTGCTCCACTCGGCTGACCAGGAGCGAGGATGCCGCCATGCAGGCTGAGGTCAGCGCGACCGCCATCGGCGACCCGACAGCCCTGATCACGGCGGCGCCCGCGGCGGGACCGAGGACTCCGGCCGTCTGTTGGCTGGCGCTCAGCTTGCCGTTGCCTTCGGCGATCTGGTCGCCGTCGACGATCTCTGGCAGGTAGGACTGGTTGGCCACGTCGAAGAAGACGGTGATGGCCCCGCTGACCAGTGCCACCGCATAGAGCTGCCACATCGCCAGCACGTCGAGCGCCCACGCAAGCGGCAGGAGCAACAGCACTGCTGCTCGCCCCAGGTCGCCGAGGACGATGACGCGCTTCTTGCGCCATCGGTCCACCCACGCACCGGCGGGCAGCGAGATCAGCAGGAAGGCCAGCATCTCCAACGCGCTCAGCAGTCCCATCTGGAAGGCGGACGCGCTGAGGAGCTGCACGGCCATGATCGGGATGGCCAGGCCGACGACCTGCATACCGAACACGCTGACGGTGTCTCCGGCCCAGATGAGCCGAAAGTCCCGGTGGTGCCACAAGGTCCTTCGGCGGTCGTCCACGAGGCCACTCTTCTCCGAGTGATTGAGTTTTGTCAATCACTGATCCCTGCACCGATACACTCCCCGGTATGCCGTCGTCGCGCGTCCCGGATGAGCAGCTGCCGCACACCCGCCATAACTACCGGGACGCGACCGACGACGAGGCCAAAGCATTGGCCTCCGGCCTGCGTCTGCGGATCCTGCGGATGACCCTGGACGAGTCGCTGACCAACAAACAGATCGCCGACGCTCTGGGCAAGCCCGCGGCGTCGGTCCTGCACCACGTGCGCACGTTGGTCGACACGGGGTTCTTGGCCGCCGAGGATCCGCGCCGTGGCGCGCGCGGATCCCGCGAGATCCCCTACCGAGCCACGGGCAAGTCCTGGTACGTCCATGCTCCGATCGGGGCCCACTCGATGGTGGAGGCCTTCCTGACCGAGGTCCAGGACGTGCCGGAGGACCAACTGCACATGACCCGTTTGGGACTACGGATGTCCGCGGAGGACCTGGAGGAGTTCAGTGAGCGGCTCCACGCCCTGTTGAAGGAGATGCACGATCGGCCCCGCGACCTCAGCGCCCCACCGCACTCGCTCTTTCTGGCCGTCCATCCGGACACGTCAGCGCCCCCGGCTAGCGGGCCAGGATCTCTCCGTTGCGCAGACTGACCCTCACCCAGGGGCCGCGGTGGAGCACCCGCGACGTCTGGCCCGGGAGCGCGAACCCCAAGGCGTAGGCGGCCAGACCCGTGCCGGCCGGGATACCCTGCGCAGCGTTCTGCCCCCCGAGGGGGTCCACGGGCAGCAGCCTTCCCCACACCCGGGACCTCAAGGTTGCCACAGCAGCGGCGCCGGCTCCTGAGGGCGTGCCTTGGGCCACGGCCTCGATGCCCTCGCCAGCGGCCTGGAGAAGGGCGTCGTCGTCGATGCCCCCGGACGGCTCCCAACCCGTCAACGGCGGGCTGATCGCGGCCCATGCGGGGGATACGGTCATGGGCGGCACCGACAGGACCGCCGACACGTCCCCCATGCTCTGCCTGCGCGCCAACCGATCGGACACCGCACCGAGCGGCACCGTGATATCGAGATCATGCTCACCGTCGAGCTGCATCACCCGGAGCCCGAGCACGAGCCCACTCCCGAGCAGCCCCTGACCAGGCAGAACCTGCACCCATGCGGCCAATACCGTGCCGCGAGCCTGCAGTCGGATGTCACCCTCGCCGTCCAGCGAGCGCGCTCGTGCCACGTACGTGCTCAGGTCCTGCAGCGTCTCGACCTCAGCGAACCTCAGCTCGCCGGGCTCGTCACCCGGCGGTGACGTCGGCTCGCTCATCCTCGGTTCCTTCGGCTGCGCAGATCTGGCGGGGGCCCTGACACCGACCCCAGAGCCTCCCGTTCGGAATCCTTCAAGCGCCGCGGCTGGCCAGCAGCCAGGTCGTAGGACACCAGCGTCGTCTCGGCACGCGCGTAGAGGACATCGACGCCCGCTTGCTTCACCGCATACCCCACATCGAAGGACGCCCCACTGATCCGCGAGCACCAGACCTCGATCCGGGCCGGCTCGTAGTTGAAGGTCAAGGGGGCCAGGTAGTCGATCTCCTGGCGGGCGACCAGGATCCCCTCGTTGAGCAGCGACCGTTCCTGGCCGAACCAGTCACGGAAGGCATAGACCCGAGCGTCTTCCAGCAGTCGCAGAAACTCTACGTTGTTCACGTGGCCATAGGCGTCCATATCCGACCACCGGATCTGGATGTCAACGCTGTAGGGAACAGACCGATCAGGTGCGACAGACATGACCGTCATCCTGCCAGGTCGGCTCCCTCCGGGAGGTCGATAGGCTGCCTCCGTGACTCTCGCAGACCCCATCGACGACCTGCTCGACGTGCTCGATCTCACCCGGGAGGGTTCGACCACCTTCCACGTGGCCTCCCCGGACGGTGCTGGAGGGGGCCTCGGCGACTCCGAGGGCGACGTCTTCTTCGGACGCAGCCAGCCCCAGGCCCACGGACGGGTATTCGGCGGCCAGGTGCTGGCTCAGTCGGTCGTCGCCGCGGGTCGCACGGTTGAGGCCGGCGAGCACGGGCCCCGAGCCATCCACTCGATGCACGGGTACTTCTTGCGCCCCGGAAACGACCAACAACCGATCCGGTTCCTGGTGGAGCGTATGCGGGACGGTCACTCCTTCTCCGCCAGACGAGTGCACGCCGTGCAGGACGGACGCATCCTGTTGTCGATGATCACGTCGTTCCAGGATGAGGCGGCGGGGTTGGACCACCAGAACGAGATGCCGCAGGTGCCGGGTCCGGACGGCTTGCCTTCCGACGCCGACATCCTGTCGGGGATCGACCATCCTTCGGCACGTCAGCTCGCTCGGCGAGCCGTCGAGATCAAGCACGTGGAGGGCCCTTTGTTCCTGGAGGCCAGCCAGCAGGCCGCCGAGCAGCACGTGTGGTTCCGGGTGCCGCGGACCTTGCCCGAGGATCCGCTGCTGCACGCTGCGGTGTTGGCCTACGCCTCCGACTTCAGCCTGCTCGAGCCCATCCTGCGTCGGCACGGGTTGGTCTGGGGTGACCCGAGGCTACGGCCGGCCAGCCTGGACCACGCGATGTGGTTCCACCGGGCCCCGCGAGCCGACGACTGGATCCTCTACCGGCAGGCCTCTCCTTCGGCCCAGAACGGCCGCGGGCTCGGGCACGGGCTCATGTTCGCCCAGAACGGGACCTTGATGGCCAGTGTCGCGCAGGAGGGCATGGTCCGGCTCAAGGACTAGCTGCAGGCTGGAGTAACCCTGGGCCTGCGAAGCGGCCGGTCTTCATGGCGCTAGCCGCGGACCTGATCCACCAGCTCGGCCACGAGGTCGAACGCCCCCGGGAGGTGAGCGTCCGGCATCCCGAAGAACACCGCCTGGGTGCCGATCTCTTCGAGCCGGCCGAGCTTGTCGACAGCCTGAGCCACCGACATCGTGCCCTCTTCGACGTCGTCACCCGCGCCGTTGCGAGACAGCGAGAGTCGAGTGATGACGGTTCGCTCGATCTCGGCGGGGTCACGGCCCCGTGCTCTGCAGTGCCCGTCCAGCACGTCGTACTTGGCTTTGACGGCTTCAGGGCCCATGTCGAAGATGTTGCACGCGTCGGCGTACTGAGCGACCATCCGCAGCGTCTTCTTCTCGCCACTACCGCCCACCATGATCGGCAGGTGCGGCGTGCGCAACGGCAAGGGAGAGTTCAGCGGACGCTCCAGGTGGTAATGGGTGCCGTGGTAGGTGGTCTCGTCACCGGACCGCATCTGGTGAGCGATCTGTAAGGTCTCCTCCAGGCGCTCGAACCGTTCTTTGAGGCCGGGGTAGGGAACGCCCAGACCGAGGTGCTCCTCTTCGTTCCAGGCGGCTCCGATACCCAACCAGGCCCGGCCCTGGCTCAGCACATCGAGGGTCGTCACGGTTTTGAGCAGGACGCCGGGATGACGGTAGGTCACCCCGGTGACCAAGGTGCCCAGCTCGATGGTCGTGGTGTGGGCAGCAACGAAGGCGAGCGCGCTGTAGCCTTCCAGCATGTCGAGCTCGGGCGGCCCGACCATCTGGATCTGGAAGAAGTGGTCCATCACCCACAGACTCGACATGCCGACTTCCTCAGCGTCGTGAGCGATCCGAGCGAGGGTCGGACCGATGGAGCTGGGAGCGCCGGGCCAGCTGAAGGAGGGGACCTGCAAGCCGAGCTTCATCGGTCCGATCGCGAGCCTGCTCGACCGAAGAGGTACCCCACCACCAGCCCCCCGAGCGCGGCCAGCGGCACGCCGTACTGGTTCACCAGAGCAGGCCCGACGGCACTGCCGAGGTCGATGGCGTCATCCGCTGGGTCAGGCACAGCCCGCAGTCGAACCGGTGGGGGGTTCGGCGGCGTCGGCCTCGCGTCTTCTGTGCCGGTCGCTGTCATGTCGTCTTCGCCGGTCGGCACCTCTGGAGCGGCTTGCGTGGGGGGCGCCTCGGTCTCACCCAGATGCCCCTCGATGCACTGGACGAACTGGCCCAGCAGCTTGTCGGAGACGTCCTGCATGACGCCGCGACCGAACTGCGCGGGCTTGCCGGTGATGGCCAGGTCCGTGCTGACGTCGACCCGGGTGCCCGTTCCGTCCGAGCTCAGCGCCAGCTTCACGCTGGCCCCCGCGGTGCCGTTGCCACGCTTGTCCTTGCCGCGAGCCTCGATCACAGCGTGATGGCCGGCATCGTCGCGGCTGACGAACTGCCCCGACCCCGAGTAGACCATCGCGATCGGCCCGAGCTTGACCTTGACCGTGCCCGTAAAGTCGTCGTGGCCCGCTTCGCTGACGGTAGCGCCGGGAAAGCAGCTGCCGACCTGATGCAGGTCGGTCAACAATGCCCACGTGCGGTCCGGGGCCGCAGGGACGGTGAAGGAGTGCACGAGCTCCACGACCTTAGCCTCCAGCCGCAGCGACGACGGCTCGACGGGTCAGCACCCCGGCCAGGTGCCGCCGGTAGTCGGCGTCCCCGTTGAGGTCCGACGGTGGGTTGGTGCCCTCGCCGACCGCAGCGCACACCTCTCGAAGCGCCTCCGTCGTGGCTGCCATCCCGATCAACGCCTGCTCCAGGGTGTCTGCTCGCAGCGGGGTGGAGCCCATGTTGGTCAGCGCGACCCTCGCCTCGGCAATAGTGCCTGCCTCGGCCCGGACAGTGGCGGCGGCGGCCACGATGGACCACTGGTGCGAGACGCGCACGAACTTGGTGTAGGCACTCCCCCATCCGGTGTGCTTCGGGATGCGGATGGCGGTGAGCAACTCGTCCTCGGCGACGGCGGTCTCGAAGATGTCGACGAAGAAGTCAGCGGCGGCGACGGTGCGCTCCTGGCCGTCGGATCCGGCGATCACCATCTCGGCTTCGAGCGCCAGGATCGGCGCCCCGACATCCCCGGCGGGATCGGCGTGGACCAAAGCCCCACCCACCGTGCCGCGGTGCCGGATCTGCGGGTCGGCGACCTCGGCCACCGCTTTGACCAGCAAACCAGCGTGCTCGCTCACCAGTTCACTGGCCAGCACGTCGGCATACGTCGCCATCGCGCCGATCCTGACGTAGCCACCACGGGAGTCACCCTCCTCGCTGATCCCGGTCAGCTCCGGGATCTTCGCCAGGTCGATCACGATCTCGGGTGCGTTCAGCCTCATCCTCAGGATCGGCATCAACGACTGACCACCGCCCATGACCTTGGCGTCGTCACCGTGCTCGGCCAGGAGGGCGAGGGCGTCCTCGATCGAGCTCGGGGCGGCGTACTCGAACTGGGCCGGGATCATCGTGTTGCTCCTTCCGTGTCGTTCCCGGCGAGGGAGCCAGGATCCTGATGGTTGGGCGCCGACTCCTCGAAGTGGGGCATGGCCTCACCGGTCGTCAGGCTCTCCGCTCCGGCCTGACCGTCCTGGATGGCGCGCCATACCCGCTCGGGAGTGCACGGCATCCTGATGTCCTTCACGCCGAACTGGCGGATCGCATCGAGGACCGCATTGACCACCGCAGGGGTAGAGGCGATAGTGCCCGCTTCGCCGACCCCCTTGACCCCGAGCTCGTTGCTCAGCGCGGGGGTGGTGGTGCGGTCGGTCACGAAGTTGATCGTGTCCGCCGTGGTCGGCAACGTGTAGTCCACGAACGATCCGGAGACCAGGGTGCCGTTGTCGTCGTACACGGCCTCCTCCCAGAGGGCCTGTGAGATACCTTGCACGAGACCCCCGTGCACCTGACCTTCGACGATCAGGGGGTTGACGACGTTGCCGATGTCGTCCACGCAGACGTAGGAACGCATGGTCGCCTGTCCGGTCTCCGTGTCGATCTCCATGGCGCACAGGTGAGTTCCGTGAGGGTAGGAGAAGTTCACCGGGTCGAAGGTCGCCTCCGCGTCGATGCTCGGCTCCATCCCGTCCGGGAGGTCGTGGGCGGAGAAGACCGCGAAGGCCAACGCACCGAGGGCGATGCCCTGGTCCGTCCCCTTGACCGCGAACTGGCCCGCGCTGAACTCGAGGTCGTCCTCGTTGGCCTCCAGCATGTGCGCGGCCAGCGGCTTGGCTCTCTCGATGACCTTGTCGGCGGCCTTGGTCACCGCGACACCACCGACCACGAGCGAGCGTGAGCCGTAGGTGTCCAACCCCTTGTGACTGCTCTGGGTGTCACCGTGCAGCACTTCGATGTCGTCGAAAGGGACCCCGAGGCGGTCCGCCACGATCTGGCTCCAGGCAGTCTCGTGGCCTTGCCCGTGCGCCGAAACCCCGGTGATGACCTCGACCTTGCCGGTGGGCAGCACCCGGATGGAGGCGTGCTCCCACCCTCCTGCGGCGTAGTTCAACGCCCCCAGCACCCTCGAGGGCGCAAGACCGCACATCTCGGTGAACGTGGAGATGCCGAGGCCCAGCTGCACCGGGTCACCGGACTCGCGCCGCTGCTTCTGCTCGGCCCGTAAAGCCTCGTAGTCGAACAGCTCGATGGCTCGATCGGTCGCCGCCTCGTAGTTGCCCGAGTCGTACTGCAGCCCGGCCACGGTGTCGAACGGGAACTCCTCGTGGGTGATCCAGTTCTTGCGACGCAGCTCCATGGGGTCCATACCCAGCTCGTCGGCCAGGTCGTCCATCAGCCTCTCGATGGCGAAGGTCGCCTCCGGCCGTCCCGCACCGCGGTAGGCGTCGGTCCACGTTTTGTTGGTGAAGACGTTGGTACAGGTGAATCGGTAGGAGGAGAACTTGTAGATCGAGTTGTACATGAAGGCGCCAAGGATCGGCACGCCGGGCGTGACCAGCCCCAGGTAGGCCCCCATATCGGCGAGCAGGTCCACCTTCAGCCCTTTGACGGTGCCGTCCTTGGTCGCCGTCAACGTCAGTTTCTGCCACTGGTCGCGGCCGTGGTGGCCGGCGAGCAGGGACTCGCTGCGCGTTTCGGTCCATTTGCACGGCTTGCCGGTGTGCTGGGCAGCCAAAAAGGTGATGACCTCCTCAGGGGTGACCTGCAGCTTGCCGCCGAAGCCGCCACCCACGTCCGGAGCGATCACGCGGATCTTCGACTCCGGGACCCCGAGAGTCAGAGCCAGCATGACGCGCAAGATGTGCGGCACCTGGGTCGAGGACCACATACAGAACTGCTCGCCAGTGGGGTCGACCACCGTCGATCGAGGCTCCATGAAGGCAGGGATCAACCGCTGTTGGCGGTACTCGCGCTCGATCAGCACCTCGGCGTCCCGGATGTCCTCGTCGACGTCGCCGCCCGCGCCGGCTTCCTTGGAGTCGAAGACCCAGGTGGCGCTGAGGTTGGTGCCGAGATCGGGGTGGGCGAGCACCTCGTCGGCGGCCGCCTTCTTCAGATCCAGGGCAGCGGGGAGGTCCTCGTAGTCGACGTCCACGAGCTCAGCGGCGTCCCTGGCGGCCGCGGCGGTTCGGGCGATCACCACCGCCACGATCTCGCCCGCGAAGGCCACACGGTCCACTGCGATGGCCGGATGGTCGGCTGCCTTCTGGTCCTCGGTGATCGGCCACGCTGTGGGCAGTGACCCCTGCTGGTCCTTGACGTCCTTACCCGTGAGGACTGCGATCACGTTGGGAGAAGCCGTGGCCTCGGCGGTGTCGATGGACGAGATCGTGGCGTGGGCGAAGGGGCTACGCACCATGCTGAGGTGCAGCATCCCGGTCAGCTGGATGTTGTCGGTGAACTTGGTCCGCCCGGTGATCAGGCGCTGGTCCTCCTTGCGACGCCGTGCCTTACCGATTTCGGGCGCGGGTGCTGCGACATCTTGCTCAATCGTGGTCATGACCGTGCTCCGCTCGCGGCCTGCTGCACGGCCTTGACGATGTTCTGGTAGCCCGTGCATCGGCAGAGGTTGCCCTCCATGCCTTGACGGATCTCAGTCTCACTGGGGTCGGGGTTCTCTTTCAGCAGGTCGGTGGCCTGCATGATCATCCCCGGGGTGCAGTATCCGCACTGCAAGGCGTGGCATTCGTGGAACGCTTGCTGGACCGGGGACAGCTCCCCGCCCTGGGCGATGCCTTCGATCGTGGTGACCTCGTGCCCGTCGGCCTGCACGGCCAGCATGTTGCACGACTTCACACTGCGACCATCGAGATGCACGGTGCAGGCGCCGCAGTTGCTGGTGTCACACCCGATGACGGTGCCGGTCTTGCCCAGCTGCTCCCGCAGGTAGTGAACCAACAAGGTGCGCGGCTCGACGTCGTCGGTGCTGGCCACTCCGTCGACGTTGACGGTGATGCGGGTCATGGGTCCTCCGAGATGGTCAGGAAATCGGGACATGCTGCACTTTTGATCATGACGTGACCCACGTCACACCGCAATACCTGTCGCCTGTGCGTTCCCTGAGAGTCAGTGCCACCCCGGGTCCACCAGCATTCCCAGGAGCCCGTTCTGCCGGGAGGACCCGCTCAGGAGGCGTCGTGGTGGTGGATCGGACCCTGGGTCCTGGTCAGTCGGTCGCCGGCACCACCCCAGCGCGCAGCCACGATCTCGGCCGCGATGCTGATCGCGGTCTCCTCAGGGGTGCGGGCACCGAGGTCGAGTCCGATAGGGCTGGAGAGGCGCTCCAGATGGTGGAGGTCCAGGCCCGTCGCGCGCAGGCGAGACAGGCGGTCCTCGTGAGTGCGCCGTGACCCCATCGCCCCGATATAGGCCACGTCGGGTCCCCTGAGTGCCAGCTCGAGCACCGGCACGTCGAATTTCGGGTCGTGGGTGAGCACGCAGATCACCGTGCGTTCGTCGATTCGGCCGGCGTCCACCTCGGCCTGGAGATATCGATGGGGCCAGCTCACGACGACCTCGTGGGCCGCAGCGAACCGGGCGGCCGTCGCGAACACCGGCCGGGCGTCGCACACTGTCACGTGGTAGCCGAGGAACGCACCGACCGTGGCCACAGCGGCGGCGAAGTCGATGGCCCCGAAGACGAGCATCCGAGGCTTGGGCGCGAAGCCAGCCACGAAGACCCGCATCCCTGCACCCCGTCGCTGACCGTCGGGGCCGTACTCCAGTGTGGCGGTCCGGCCGGCGGCCAACAGGCCACGGGCATCGTCGGCGATCGCGTCATCGGCCCGAGAGGACCCCAGCGACCCCTGCACGGACTCTCCCAGCGCCCCGTCGGGACGCACCACCAGCCTTCGGCCCAACCGGGTCGGGTCAGGGTGCTCGATCACGGTGGCCGTGGCCACGGGACGGCCCTGCTCGATGTCTTCGGCCCATAAGTCGAGCTCGGCGAAACTCTCCGGTGTGACCCGCTCCACGAAGACGTCGAGGATCCCACCACACGTCAGCCCGACGGCATACGCATCGTCGTCACTGACGCCGTAGCGAGTCAGGACGGGCGCGCCGTCGCTCAACACCTGCCGGCCGACCTCGTAGACCGCCCCTTCCACGCACCCCCCGGACACCGAGCCGACGGCCGTCCCGTCCGTGCCGATGAGCATCGAGGCGCCCGGGGGTCGAGGGGCGGAACGCCAGGTGTCGACGACGGTAGCCACAGCCACCGGCTCCCCCGCCTCCCACCACGCCCGGAGCTCCGGGAGCACCTCACGCACGGCCGACCACCTCCAACACCTCAGCGAAGGCCGCGAGCGAGTGCCCGGCCACGAAGTCATCGACGTGTGGCAGCACCGCGACGATCCCGGACTGCACCGGCGCGTATCCCGCCTTGCCACGGTGTGGGTTCACCCAGACCACCCGGTGCGCGACCGACGCCAGTCTCCGCATCTGCTCGGCCAGGACGCCCGAGTCACCGCGTTCCCATCCATCGCTGAAGACGACCACCACAGCCCCCCGCGCCATGCCCCGACGGCCCCATCGATCCGTGAAGGCACCCAGGGCCTCTCCGAGACGCGTGCCCCCAGACCAGTCGGCGACCACCGTGCCCGCCGCGAGCAGCGCCTGATCGGGGTCGCGGTGCCGCAGAGCTTTCGTGACGTGAGTCAGCCGGGTGCCGACGGTGAACACCTCCGTCGTGCGAGGGGACGACTGCACCACCCGGTGGGCCAGCCGGAGCAGGGCGTCAGCGTAGGCGCCCATCGACCCGCTGACGTCGATCAGCAGCACGACCCGGCGAGCGCGGACGTCGCGGCGTCGATGCACCACCTGGCCGGGCTCACCCATTCTGCGCAGGTGGGCCCGTAGCGTTGCTGGGCCATCGATCGCCCCGCGCGGTGAAGGTGTATGCCGTCGCGCGCGTCGAAGAGGTGACTGCGGTCGCAGGGTGGCGAACTGCCGACGCAACGCGAGCCGCTCACCGGCCGCCAGACCCGCGATGTCCCGATGACGCAGGACCTCGCGGTCCGAGGCCATGGCTCGGATCAGCTCCTGGTGGCTCATCCCGCCGGTCCCACCGTCCGTATCGTCGCCGAGGTCGGCTTGGGTCACGCGAGGACGTGGAGTGTCCGTGCGCGAGATGCTGTCCATCCGACTTCCACCGAACCACTGGTCGAAGACCTGGTCGTAGGGATCGAGGTCGGCCGGTGAGGAGGTTAGGGTCGACCGGCCGGCCCAGTACAGCGCCTCGCGACGGTCGAGTCCGACCAACGCTACGCCGCGGAGGTAGGTCAGCTCACGGTCCAGCGTCACCGGTAGACCTGCCGCGCGCAGAGCGCGAGCAAAGCCGAGGAGCAGCTCCTCAGCGCTCCACGTCATCGCGTCAGCATCCGATCCAGTGAGGCCCGTACCCGCTCGGTGTCCTCGCGATACTTCACCGCACTCCCCACCGTGACCGCCGCAACCTCGGGGTCCAGCGAGCTGCAGCCCAGCGCATGGACGGCCCGCGCCCAGTCCAGGGTCTCGGCTACGCCGGGAGGTTTGATCAGCTCCCCTTCGGCACGCAGACGCTGCACCAGCGCAACGACCTGTTCCGCCAGCTCTGCCGCCACCTCGGGCAGCCGCGTCCGCACGATCTGCAGCTCGCGCTCGAGGCCGGGGTGGTCGATCCAGTGGTAGAGGCACCGACGCTTGAGCGCGTCGTGCAGCTCGCGCGTCCGGTTCGAGGTCAACACGACGAAAGGCGGTTCCTGTGCGGTGATCGTCCCGATCTCGGGGATGGTCACCGACCAGGTCGACAGCACCTCGAGCAGGAACGCCTCGAACTCGTCGTCGGCTCGGTCGACCTCATCGATCAACAACACCGAACCGGACTCCTGCAGAGCCCGCAGCAGAGGCCGGGCCAGGAGGAAACGATCGGCATACACCTCGCCCTCCACGTCGCGGGACTCCCGCGCAGCGGAGGCCTCGACCGCGCGCAGGTGCAGAATCTGCCGAGCGAAGTCCCAGTCGTAGAGGGCCTGGCTGGCGTCGATGCCCTCGTAGCACTGCAAGCGAATCAGCGGGACCTGCCACACCTGGGCCAGAGCCTCAGCCAGGGCCGTCTTCCCCGTGCCGGGCTCACCCTCCAGCAGCACCGGGCGGGCCAGCTCGCCCGCCAAGTACGTCATGGTGGCCAACCCCTCGTCGGCGAGGTAGCCCGTGCCGGCGAGCGCCGACGTGACCGAGGCCGGGCTGCTGAACGGAGGCTCACGATGCATCGTCACAGCATCACTGATGCGTCTGCGGTTGGGAAGGTCAGGTCAGCGGCCGGACCCTTTCCAGGCGCTTGACCCGTGGCGCGACGCGATCACGACGCCCCCACGACGCGACGGGGACACAACGCCGACGCAGGGCCGACGCAGGGCCCATCTACTACTCCTATCCACTCCCGCGACCGAGGGGAGCCCAGACCGAGGAGGAGCCCATGGCTCAGAAGAAGAAGGCTGCGAGCCCCGAGCGCAGCGGCGAAGAGGGACCGGACAGCACCGCTGCCGACGTGCGGACCGGATTCATCACCGGGGCGACGTTCGAGCGCAGGGCCGTGCAGTACATCGAGGTCCAGGGTCGCGCCATGTTCGAAGGCGATATCTGCCTCGGCACGGTCGAGGAGATGCAGCGGGGTGCCGCCCTGGCGCAGACCTCTGACGACGCTATCGCCCTTGGGGTAGGCATCGTCGGCGCCCAGTATCGCTGGCCCCAGGCCCTCATGCCCTACGAAGTTGACAGCTCCCTGCCCAACCCGAGCCGGGTCACCGACGCGGTCGCCCACTGGGAGGCCACCACCAATATGCGGTTCGTGAAGCGCACGTCCGCCAACGCAGCGCAGTACCCCAACTACGTCCGGGTCTTCGACGACGGCGGTTGCTGGTCCTACGTCGGTATGCAGGGTGGGCGCCAGATGCTCAGCCTCGGTGCCGGCTGCAGTGTCGGCAACGCCATCCACGAGTTCGGACACGCGTGGGGCCTCTGGCACGAGCAGAGCCGCGAAGACCGCAACACCTACGTGGAGATCAAGTGGGCGAACATCACGGCCGGCAAGGAGAGCAACTTCAACCAGCACATCTCCGACGGGGACGACATCGACGGCTACGACTACGGGTCGATCATGCACTACGGCGCGACAGCCTTCAGCAAGAACGGCCAGCCGACCATCGTGCAACTGCGCAGTGGGTCGACCATCGGCCAGCGCAGCGGTCTCAGCGCCGGCGACATCAAGGCCGTGCACTCGATGTACCGAACGATGCACTACGGCATCGCCGTGTCCATGGTCTACGCCACACCCAGCAGCAAGAACGCATGGGCCTACATGGCGGGTAACGGTTGGCGCAGGGTCGAGGGCACGAGCACGGACGGGGTCAGCAACACCTTCGCCGTGCTGGCTCTCGCCCGGGCCCAGGGTCGGAAGGTCAACGCGGCCTTCGACGGGTCGACCATCACGACGGCATACGGCCTCTGAGCGAGCGCTCATCGGCAGCACGGACGCAGGACCCACCACCACCACCACCAGCACCACCGATTCAAGGAGAACATCATGGCCAGCACCAACGTCCAACTGACCTACGCCACCCCTTCGAGCAAGAACGCTTGGGCCTACCCCGCGGATGCGGGCGCGTGGCGCAAGGTCAAGGGGACCAGCACCGACGGCGTCACCAACACCTTCCTGCTTCTGGCCCTTGCTCGGGCGACCGGGAAGAAAGCCACGGTGAACGTGGATGCCAGCAACGAGATCAGCTCGGTCTACCTGTGAGCGGCCCGAGCCTACGGAGGAGATGACATGAGCACCACTGTGACGATCACGGTCGACGGGCCGACGACCGGCGCCGCCCACGGCGCTTCCGGGGCCACACCACCTGCGGGGCAAGAACCGAGCATGGAGCCGCCGGGAGCGGATGCCGCCACCTTCGCGGAAGCCGACGATGAGGTCCCCAGCCTTGTCCCACAGGATCTGGGCGCTGACGCCAGCGCCGGAGACACCGATGCACCGGGTGAGCCGCCGGATCCCGACGTCCTCGTGGACGACGATCTGACCCTGCCCGCCGACGTGGGCAGTCTCGGACCGGAGCCGAGCATCCAGCCCAGCTGACGTCATCTATCCCACCCTGTTTCACCACCGCCTCGGTGCGACAGGGTGGGATGGTCTCTGTGCGAGAACCTCCACGCGCGAAAGGCTCCTGCCCGTGCCCCTTGTGACCTGCCACTGCACACTCGTCCCGCATCCCCTCGAGCACATGACGGGAACGCTTCGCCTACGGCTCGTGGACGACGCGCGCGCGGATGCCTCCACCACGACGGTCTCAACATCGGTCGACGCCGCCCTGCGATGGGCATCGGAGTCTCCCGTCCTGCGCACCCTCGAGGTTCCGGCCGACGGACCGCCGACGGGTCACGCACTACAGGCCCACTTCGATCTCGACGGGTCCGGCGAGGTGAGTGTGGGCGACTACGTCACCATGCAACGCTATGCCGTGCCGAGCGGAGGAGGCAGCTCGTTCGTGCTGCTCGAGCTGCTCCTCGTGCGCTAGTCAGCCCACCGGGGAGGCAGTCGCCTCTCGGATGGACCGCTCGACGTAGGCGACCGCCCGCCCGGGGGCGCACCCCAGGTCCCTCAGCAGCCGGCGCTCATAGTCCTGCACGGCGCAGAGCGCCAGGGCCGGGTTGCCCTCGGCGATGAAGACCTGGGCCAGGAGGAGATAGGCGCTCTCACGATAGGGCTCGGCCCTGATGACCAGGCGGCACGCCTGCTCTGCGTCGTGGAACAGGCTCGCATCGATGCGGTCATGCGCCAGGTACTCCAGCGCGCGGGCACAGGTCAGCGTCAGAGCCTGGCGCGTCCCCTCGAGCCACGGCTCGTCCCAGGTGGGAAGGATGTCGCGAGGGGCCAGATCGGCCACCGAGATGTCTGCGGCCGCCCGGCTCCTATCGACGACCCCCTCGGCGTTGGCGATCATCCGAGCGACGTCGATCTGGACTCCAGCGCTGATGGCCAGACGGTGCCCCGTAGCGCTCACCAGCTCCGGCGTTGCCGCACGGATGCGGTAGACGGCGTCACGGAGTCGGGCGAGTCCGGTCGGCAACGCCAGGTCCGACCACAGGTCCCGGACGATGCGGCACCGCGACACCGGACCAGGTGAGGTGGCCAGGTAGGCGACAACGCGTTGAGCGGACCCGGCGAGGTCCACCTCGCCGGCTGCACAGACCACCTCGAAGTCGTCGAACAGGCTGATCGCGAGCATGGTCGCCGGCGCAGTCATGGTGGGTCCGTCCGTGGGCTGGATGCTTCACCTTGAGAGAGTCGTCGGCAAGGCCGCTGATACGCCCCCGTCAGCGACGCCCCGTCCCCCACTCACGGGGAGCGGCGCCCATCGAGGTAGGCCGCCAGCTCGGCAGGAGTGTCGATATCCGCGCCGTGGGAGAGGTCGTCGCAGTCCACGAGGACCGCTTCGTTGCGACGCATGTAGGGCCCGGCGCCCCGGTCGCCCACCGCAGTGTCCATGACGCCCTGCCAGTGGGTAACGCCGAGGAGAGCAGGATGACCGGCTCTGCCCTGGTATGCCGCCCGTGACAGAGCCGTCGACCAGCCACCTTCCCGTCCCTGGTCCAACACTCGGCCCACGACGTCGGCGCCGATGTCGGGCAGATCGACAAGGTGGATGAGCGTGGCCTGGGGACATCGCCGACCTCGCGCCGCCAGGGCGGCCAACCCCGTGCGTAGGGATTCGCTGACCCCTCCAGCCCAGTTCGCACACTCGGCCGTCCTCACTCGATCACCCCAGGCTGAGCGACCCGCCTCGAGCCGAGCGCGGACCCGCTGGGCGTCCGCCCCCAGGACCACGAGCACGTTCGCACATCCTCCATCGAGCAGCACGTCGACCGCCCGCTCGGTCAGCGTTCGCCCCTCCACCTCGACCACGGCCTTGGGCGAACCCATCCTGCTCCCCTGACCGGCGGCGAGGAGCAACCCGGTCACCCGGTGAGCCGTCGGCATACTCATGGGTCCCAGTGTCGTGCATGCTGGGTGACCATGAGCATCAAGGTCGAAGAATCCGAGCTGGCCGATGCGATCAAGGGTCGCCCGTACGCCTATCTGCTGAGCCCGGGGCGCAAGCGACCCCACGTGGTGCAGGTCGTGCCGGCCCTGACCGGCGGCGTGATGTATGTCGACCGCCCCGGGCGCTCCGCCGTGACCTTGGCCGAGGCTTCTCCCCACGTCACCCTGCTCTACCCGCCCGACGCGGCCGAGGGCTACTCACTAATCATCGACGGCACCGCGCACGCTCACGGTGAGGACCTGCACGTCGCCGTGGACCACGCGGTGCTGCACCGGCGAGCGACCGCCACCTCAGCGCCTTCGGCGACAGGGTGCGGCGCGGACTGTCACCCGGTGGACCTCTGAGCATGGACCGATTTCTCCGGCATCGGGCCGTACCGCCCGGTGAGCGAGGCCGAGACGCGTCATGCGGTGGCCGCGATGAGCTTCAGGACGGTGTTGTGGTTGCGGGCTGTGCCGACCACCTTGAGATGGCGTTCGAACCATGCCCCCGTGTACCGGGTGTCAGCCGCCGAGCCACCCAGCCGTAGGTAGGCGTGCCGCCCGACTACCGCGAAGTCATCCTGGGAGCCATCCCGCTCCAAGCCCGCGACGGCCTCCGCTGAGGGCTCTCTCCGGCAGAAGATCGTGTGCACCGCTCGTCCCTCCAACGCCCCGGAGGTGACCTCACCGGCCCATGGGTTGTGCGCACAGCTCTCCACGAGCTCGCCGTGCGTGCGCATCACCACCGAGATGACGCCGAACCGGTCGGCGAGCGCCTGCTCCAGGTCCTGCCGCACTCGATCCAGATCCGGCGACGCCGACATCACCACGTTGCCGGTAGCCAGCACGGTCCGGACCTGCTCGCAGCCCACGCCAACCGCCAGAGCTCTCAGCCAGTCCATCTTCATCCGGTTGCCTCCCACGTTGACACTCCGGAGCAAGGCCACGACCTCAGTCATCCCTCAAGACCCTTTCACTCGTGAAGACTCGCTTCTCCCCGGTCAGCGGGTCCACGAACTCTAGGCGATGGGCCAGCAGGCGCAACGGCGTCGAGAAGTCGTCCGGCCGCACGTCGATCACGGTGGGATAGAGGGGGTCACCCACAATCGGCAGACCCAGCTCGGCGCAGTGCACGCGCAGCTGGTGGGTGCGTCCCGTGGTCGGGACGAGGCGGTAGGTGCTCAGGCCGACGTGCTCGCGCAGCAGCATGACCTCAGTCTCGGCGTTCGCCTCCCCGGGCACCACGCGGGCCTGCAGGAGACCTCGCTCCTTGACGAGTCGGTTCCTCATCGTCACCGGCTCGCGCAGCTCCGGTCGAGTGGGAGCCACCGCACGATAGGTCTTGACGACCTTCCGCTCGGCGAAAAGCCGCTGATAGCTCGAACGCACCTCCGGACGCAGCGTCAGCACCAGGACCCCGGCGGTCAGGCGGTCCAGCCGGTGCGCGGGCGCTGCGTCCGGAAAGCCGAGGTCTCGGCGTACCCGGGTCAGCACCGTCTGCTGGACGTGCCGTCCTCGGGGCATCGTGGCCAGGAAGTGCGGCTTGTCCACCACCAGGATGCTGTCGTCCTGGTGCAGCACCGTGAGCGTGAAGGGAACGTCGGGCTCCGGTCGGACGTCGCGGTACAGATACACCGACCCACCCCGCTGGTATGCGGTGTCTCGGCTGATCGGGGTCCCGTCGCCGAGCACGACTTCACCCGCCTGGAGCCGGGTCTGCAGCGCCTGGAGCCGTTCGGGATCACGGTGGGCGCCGATCCGCTCGGCGACGAAGTCGAAGACCGACGACCAGGGCCCGTCCATCGGCATGCCCAGTCGCGACGGCCCGAGCCCGTCACGGGCGGGAAGGGGCGGAACGCGCCGCCTGCGGCCGCTAGGACGGGGACTCAACGACCGCCACAATCGCCTTGCCGTAGCTGTGGCCTTCCTCGAGGTGTCGTAGGGCTTCGGGACTCTCAGCCAACGAGTAGGTGCGGTCGATCACCGCGGTGAGCTTCCCGGCGTCCGCCATGCTCGCCACCGCAGCAAGCTTCTCCACCGAAACGGTGGCCATCACCGATCCCAAGGACTTGTCGCCGCGTGACATCAGAGGCCCCAGCACGACTCCCTGGAACATCTGCTTCCCGGTCCCACCGATCATCAGGTAGCGGCCGCCAGTCCGCAAGGCCGCACGGTAGGTCGAGAGCGGACGGAACCCGTTGACCCCGAGGATCACGTCCCACCTGCGGCCCCCGGCGAAAACATCCGTCGCGGTGTAGTCGACGACCTCATCGGCTCCCAGGGCTGCCATCTGCTCCATCTTGCCAGCGCTGCCGACGGCGGTGACGCGGCAGCCCAGTGCCTTGGCGATCTGGACGGCGAAGGTGCCGACGCCGCCAGAGGCTCCCAGAATGAGGACGGTCTCCCCCGGTTGCACCCGCGCCTGGTCGCGCAGAGCCTGCAATGCTGTCACGCCCGCCATCGGTAGCGCCGCTGCCTGGGCGAAGGTGATGCCCGACGGCTTGTGGGTGAGGTAGTGGACAGGAGCAGCAACGTACTCCGCGCACGCCCCGAAGCCGCAGGAGGCCAGCTCGCCCAGGACCTCATCGCCCACCGCGTAGTCGGTCACGCCCCTACCGACCGCTTCGACCACGCCGGCCACATCACCACCCAGGCCCTTGATCTTCTTCGGGCGGCGCAGGCCGAAGGACAACCGGACGAAGAACGGATCGGCACGCAGGACGTGCCAGTCGGCGGCGTTCAGGCTGGCGGCGTGCACTTTGATCAGCACCTCGCCGTCACCAGGAACGGGTTGCGGGACGTCCCGGAGCTCCAACATGGCGGGCCCGCCGTAGGTGGGAGCGATCACAGCGTGCATGACGACTTCTTTCGTCGACGGGAACGATACGTACGTTGTACGTTAAACGTACCCTGTACGTTGGTCAAGTGATGCACGGAAGTTTCTCCCCTAACGCTGCTGCGGCCCGTCCCCCGCTCACCCGGCAACGGATCCTGCGCACAGCGATCGAGCGAGCTGACGCGGTCGGGGTGGC
Source organism: Ornithinimicrobium sp. (assembly GCA_049646465.1). Taxonomy (GTDB): domain Bacteria; phylum Actinomycetota; class Actinomycetes; order Actinomycetales; family Dermatophilaceae; genus Ornithinicoccus. The sequence continues at coordinate 4,857 of JBARVW010000139.1, read as the reverse complement.
CCAGCTCACCATGAGGGGCCTCGCCTCGGCGTTGGACTACGAAGTGATGTCCCTGTACAACCACGTGTCCAGCAAAGCGGATCTCTTGGCCGGGATGGTCGACAACGTGGCCCATGAAGTGCAGCTGGCCGACCCAGAGGGCCCCTGGGGCGCTGAGCTGCGTCGCTCGTGTCTGTCAGCGCACGTCTGCCTGGAGCGCCATCCCTGGGTCAGCGCCTTGTGGGCCTCCACGGTGCCAGGCCCTGCTCGCATCACACTGATGGAGTCGTGGCTGTCCACGTTGCACTCCTCCGGGCTGGATGAGCTGAGCGCCCACCGCGGATTCCACGCGGTGACCAACCATGTCGTCGGCTACGCCCTCCAGGAGAGCAACGGGATCCCGACCAGCGCTCCGGACTCGATGCGGCGCGCGCAGGATTTCCTCGAAGGCCTGGACCGATCCGTTCACCCCCGAGTTGCCGAGCACGTCCAGCAACACCTCGACGGCCCTCAGGTCGGCGGAACCTTCGAGTTCGTCCTCGACCTGATCCTGCAGGGGCTGTCGACTAGTCCCGAGTGAGTCGGCGGTAGGTCACGCGATGCGGACGGGCCGCCTCGGCGCCGAGGCGTTCGATCTTATTGGCCTCATAGGCGCCGAAGTTACCCTCGAACCAGTACCACTGGTCGGGATTCTCGTCGGTGCCTTCGTAGGCCAGGATGTGGGTGACCACCCGGTCCAAGAACCACCGGTCGTGGCTGATGACGACGGCGCAGCCGGGAAAGTCCAGGAGCGCGTTCTCCAAGGACCCGAGGGTTTCGACATCGAGATCGTTGGTCGGCTCGTCGAGCAGGAGCAGGTTGCCACCCTGCTTGAGGGTCAACGCCAGATTGAGTCGGTTGCGCTCCCCACCGGAGAGCACCCCGGCCTTCTTCTGCTGGTCGGGCCCCTTGAAGCCGAACTGCGAGACGTAGGCCCGGGAGGGGATCTCGACCCGCCCGACCTGGATGAAGTCGTTGCCGTCAGAGACGACCTCCCATAGGTTCTTCTCCGGGTCGATGCCCCCGCGGTTCTGGTCGACGTAGGAGATGTTGACCGTCTCACCGACCTTCACCGAACCGTCATCGGGCTCCTCCATGCCGACGATGGTCTTGAACAGCGTCGTCTTGCCGACACCGTTGGGCCCGATGACTCCGACGATGCCGTTGCGGGGCAGCGTGAAGCTGAGGTCGCGGATCAGGACTCGGTCCCCGAAGCCCTTCTCCAACTCCTGGACCTCGATCACCTGCGCCCCCAGACGTGGTCCCGGCGGGATCGCGATCTCCTCGAAGTCGAGCTTGCGGGTCTTGTCCGCCTCGGCGGCCATTTCTTCGTATCGCGCCAGCCGGGCCTTGTTCTTGACCTGCTTGGCCTTGGCGTTGGAGCGGACCCAGTCCAGCTCCTTCTCCAGGCGCTTGGCCAGCTTGGCGTCCTTCTTGCCTGCGATAGCCAACCGCTCGCGTTTCTTCTCCAGGTAGGTCGAGTAGTTGCCTTCGTAGGGGTAGAGCCGGCCGCGGTCGACCTCTGCGATCCACTGTGCCACGTTGTCCAGGAAGTACCGGTCGTGTGTGACGGCAAGGACCGCTCCGGGATAGTTGGCCAGGTGCTGCTCCAACCACTGCACGCTCTCGGCGTCGAGGTGGTTGGTGGGCTCGTCGAGCAGAAGCAGGTCAGGCTTGGACAGCAGCAGCTTGCACAAAGCCACACGGCGGCGCTCTCCGCCGGAGAGCACCGTCACGTCGGAGTCCGGAGGCGGACACTGAAGGGCATCCATCGCCTGCTCGAGCTGGGAGTCAAGATCCCACGCATCAGCGTTGTCGATCGCCTCCTGCAGGCTGCCCATCTCCGCCATGAGCGCGTCGAAGTCGGCATCCGGCAGCGCCATCTCCTCGGAGATCGCGTTGAACCGGTCGACCTTGCCCTTGATCTCGCCGACGCCCTCCTCGACGTTGCCGAGCACCGTCTTCTCCTCGTTCAACGGCGGCTCCTGAAGCAAGATGCCGACGGAGTAGCCGGGCGAGAGTCTGGCCTCACCGTTCGAAGGTTGCTCGAGACCGGCCATGATCTTCAGGATCGTCGACTTCCCGGCGCCGTTGGGACCCACGACTCCGATCTTGGCCCCGGGATAGAAGGACATGGTGACGTCATCGAGGATGACCTTGTCGCCATGCGCCTTTCGGGCGCGACTCATTGTGTAAATAAACTCGGCCATACGCTCAGGCTAGCTGGCGACCAGGGACCCCTCCGAATCCTTGAGGGCCTTCGAGGTCTGCACTGAGTCGGGGTCCTCGTGGCCGGCCGGGTCCTCCGAGCGCTCGAAGACCTCTCCGTCTTCGTCCACCGTCATCGGCACCCCGCCCACCTCAACCTCGATTCGGTCATGACTCTGCTGCGCCGCTTTGCGCCGCTTGGTGAACTGGCTGGTCCCGAAGGTCAGGTCCGGCCCGATGGACGTTGCGTCGATCTGGACCTGGGTGCCCTTCTTCTCTCCACTCTCCCAGTCGTTCACGCGCAGCCGCCCGTGCACCACGATCGGATCACCTTTGGTGATCGAGTCGAACACGTTCTGCCCCAGCACCCGGAAGGCCACGACCTCGTAGAAGCTGGTCCCCATATGCACCACGTCACCGTTGGCTTCCCGGCGGCTACGGTTCTGCGCCAAGCCGAACACCGTGAACGGCACGCCGGTGTCCTTGCCGTTCTTCACCTGCGGCACGTTGGTGACGTTTCCGCACACCGTAATGTGACTTTCGTTCATGATCGTCATCCCTTCGTCGGTGGCCACACCTCGTGTGCGGCTCACCGTGAAGTCTGGGCAGCGTGCCACCACGAGCGCCCGCAGCATCGATGATCTGGGGACGAAGCAACAGACGGAGGAGGATGTGGATCGCTGGCGGAAGGAACTGCTCGGAACGAACCCCGCGGCGTGAACTGCGGGGCACGAACCGGTCCGAGCGGCCTCAGGGCGAGGCAGCGGCCTCCAGCTGTCGCCGGGTCTGCTGATGACGTTGCAGCACAGAAGCCACCGGCTGGCGCACGTGTTCCTTGGACACCGTTGAGATGGCCTGGTCCATCCGTTGCTCGATCTTCGAGCGGCGACGCACGGCACCTCCCCGCGCGATGAGACGAGCGAGCGTGGCGAGCACGATCCCGCCGAGGATGCCGCCCGCGAACAAGCCCAACGGGACCGGGACGGGTCCCCACGTCGGGACCGCGACATCGATCTGCAACCAGCCGGAGGCAGCCAACGCCGTGAGCCACGCAGCTCCGGCCACGACGGTCAGCGCGAGAAGAAGCTGGAGCAGGCGCCAGACCGACCACCAGAACGGGTCGCGCAGCCGCAAGGGGGTGCTGATCACGGCCTGGTCGAGAGCATCGGCGAGCGTGGACTCCTCCGGCGTGGCGGCGTCTGCGACCGCCTGCCTCCAGCGCGGGGGCAGGCCTGCTCCCGCGACATCGGCCAGATCCCGGGTCGCCAGGTCGACCTGAGCCCGCGCTGCTGGCGTAGCCGGAGGTAGCGATGAACGCCCGAGCACGCTCTGCACGTCATGGGCCACGGTCGTTCCCGGACTCTCGTCCCCCAGCCGTAGCCGGCGTAGCGGACTCGGCCGCAGGCCGGAGACCCATCGAGTGAAGGGCCACCCTGCCCGGCGCTTGCTCTGGCGCAGGTAGTCCTGCGACACGGCGTGCAGGACCACGGGTATGCCGGCGGCTCGGGCCAGCGCGGCGTTGAGCTGGGCGGCGCTGGCCTCATCGAGAGACGGCTCCTGCGCAGATACCCCGTCGAGCAACCTGCGGCTGGTGGCCACGAGGTCGCCGGTCAGTCGGCGTTCAGCCGCGTTCTTGGTGGTGACCACGTCGGCGATCCGGCTCCGCAGGTCATCGATGCCGCTCCACAGCACGGCCGAGGTGGTCACCACGTCGAAGTCGCCCGCCCCGTCGGCCGCGATCAGGGCTCGCAAGTCGTCGCTGATCTGCTGCACACCGGCTGGATCCGGGATGCGGTCCACTTGGTTGAGCACCACGATCATCACACTCTGGTGGTCCTGCAGCTTCGCCAGGTAGTCCTCGTGGAGCCGGGCGTCGGCGTACTTCTGCGGGTCGGTGACCCAGACGAAGACGTCGGAGCGCTCCAGTATCCGGTCGGCCTCGTCGTGGTGGGCCGTCTCGGTGGAGTCGAAGTCCGGCAGATCGATCAGGACCAGCCCGTCGAGCCCGGCTTCGGCGTCCGCGACATGATGGCGGGACGGGACCGCTAGCCAGTCGAGCAGCTCGGTGCTGTCCTGCTCACCCCAGATGGCAGCCGTCGCCGTCGCCGTCATGGGTCGCCGCGCCCCGACGGTGGCCACCTCATCGTCCACCAGGGCGTTGAACAGGCTGGATTTCCCCGACCCCGTGGCACCGGCCAGGCTCACCACGGTGTGCCCACTCTTCAGCGCCCAGCGTTCGCGCACGCGGGTCGTCATCTCGGCGGCGCGCGTGGCGGTGGCGGGATCGAGCTGGGCCCCTCCGGCGGCGAGAGCCTCGCTGAGCTGGTCGGCGCGCCATACCAGCGACCGGTGGCCCTCGACGGAGGTTCGTTTGGTCGAGCGTCCGGCCACTAGCGCGCCGCCTTGACCTCGGCCGACGCGGCGGCGACGTCCTGGATGGCCTTCAGCGACAGGGGGACCTCATCGAGCACGAGGTCGTAGCGCCCCCGCTCTGTGGCCAGCAGCTGTTCCACCCGACGCATCAGCGCTATCCGAGCCTTGCGCGCCATGGTGCGCACCGCCTGGTCGCCGAACACCGCCTCGAGCAGCCGTTGGGCGAGGACGGCGGATCCGCCGGCGATGGCGACCTCA
>JBARVW010000138.1:0-2694 GCA_049646465.1 Ornithinimicrobium sp. | reverse complement strand
CGGCCGAGTTGAACTCCCACCCGAAGAAGGCGTTGACGACCTTGCTGACCGTCTCGGCCTCCCACCCTGCCTGGTCGGACAGGAAGTCGTGCGTCACCGCATACCGGTTGTGCATCGGCTCTCCGGGCCGGAAGTCCATCACCATGGTCTCCGGCCCGATGGACAGGGCCCGCGCGAAGTAGTCGTAGTCCACCGTCGCCTGCAGGTGCATGAGCATCTCGCCGGACTCGTCGTAGGACTTGTGCAGGCCCTCGACGTCATCGACGCGCGAGACACCGCGCCAGCCGCCACCGTCGAACGGCTTCATGTAGAGCGGGTAGCCGATCTCCTCGGCCAATGCCTCGAGGTCGAAGGAGTCGTTGTACTGCTCGGAGGTGTAGGCCCAGCGCACGTTGTCGACCGGGTTCTTGTAGGGCACCAGCACGGTCTTGGGCACCTTGAGGCCTAGCCGGAGCATCGCGCAGTAGGCGCTGTGCTTCTCCATCGATTGGAAGGTGAACGGGCTGTTCAACAGGTAGGTGTCGTCGGTCAGCGCAGCCTTCTTCAGCCACTCGCGCGGGTGGTAGTACCAGTACCCCAACCGGTCGATGACGAGGTTGGGGCGCACGGGGTCGGTCAGGTCGAAAGGATGGATCCGCAGCCGCTCGCTGCTCACCTCGTGGGTCGTCCCGTTCACGCTCAACGGGCCGACCATTCGGAGCACGTGCTCAAACGCCTGGGGCCAGTCCGTCTCGGCACCGAGGAGGAGTCCAATCAGATGAGATCGCCGGTCAGCCATAGTCCTTAACCTATCGTCAGCAGAAGCGTGGCAGGTGATGCGCAATCTGCTTGCGCCACCAGGGCCAGTCGTGGGCGGAGTCGTGGCCCCACAGGTCGAGCTCGTGGGGAATGTTCTTGTCCGCCAGCACCTGCGCCATGAGCTGCGCGCCGGGCAGCGACCGCGTCGGTGCGACCTCGAACGCGCCTTGGCCAACCACCAGCACCACGCTGGCGTGCGCTCGGACCCAGTCCAGGTGGTCACCCCCCATGTTGGCGACGTAGGCCGACGGGTTGGCGAAGTAGGTCGCCTCACCCAGCTCGCCCCAGCCGTTCCAGGAGCTCGGGTCGAAGTTGCCGGACAGCGAGATCGCGACAGGGAAGACGTCGGCCCGCTTCAAGGTGAAGTTCACCGCGTGATAGCCCCCGAGACTGCAGCCGGTGGTCACGATGCCCTGGTGTCCCGGGGAGTCCGCGCCGATGGTCGGCAGCACGTGCTCCAGCACCCAACGCTCGTAGTAGCCGTGCCGGTGGGCCCGCTCCTCGGTGGGCAGCTCCCGGTGGGACCAGGAGAGATGGTCGAAGGAGTCCACGCAGTAGAGCTTGACCCGACCCGCGTCGATCAGCGGCGCCAGGGCTTGCACCATGCCGTTGTTCTCGTAGTCCCACGCGCGCCCGGCCTCGGACGGGAAGGCGAGCACCGGGCGGCCGTAGTGCCCGTAGCGGATCATCACCCCGGGGCGGTCCAACCCCTCGCCATGCAACTCGACCTGTTCGCGCTCCATACCCATCTCCCGCTGATGTTGGTGGGGCCTGCGCCCGCGGCTGCGGCCTACCTTCCCACAAGATCGGGCATCCCGACTTTCCACCGGGCACGCAGCACAACGTCCGGTCGAAACTCTCGACCACCGCAAATCTTGCGGGCGCTCACTTGTCCCGACGTAAACGGCCTATGACCTGCAGTTTTTCCCTCCTTCACCCCCTTCTGGCTGGTCCATACTTTGGGGATGCCTCGGACGGTCGGACTCTTCGGGCGCGGGCGTCTGGGTTCCCTGGTCGCCAGCGCCGTCGAGGCGAGCCCGGACCTGGAATGCGCCTGGCAGCTCGGCCACGGAGAGCAGGCCCCCTCCGACGTCGAGGTCGACGTCGCGATCGACGTGAGCCACCGGGACGCCGTCGCCGACCACGTGACCTGGGCCAACGAAACGGCCACAGATCTGGTCATCGGAGCCACCGGGTGGCCACCGGAGTCGCTGCGCAACAGCGGCCGTTTCAGCGGAGTGCTCATCGCCCCGAACTTCTCCCTCTCCATAGCCCTCGTCCGCCGCTTCGCCGTCGTCCTCGGAGGGTATGCCGACCGCTATCCCGGACCCGTGGATCTGGCGGTGACCGAGACGCATCACCGTGCGAAGGTCGACTCTCCCAGCGGCACCGCCACCCTGTTGGCGGCGGCCCTCGCTACCTCCGCGGGCCGGCCCACTGCCGATATCGCCCTCTCGAGCCTCCGCCTGGGCGCCGTCGTCGGCACGCACGACGTGCGGTTCGAGAGCGCGTCGGAGTCGATCACGGTCCGCCACGAGGCCCACAGCCGCGAGGTCTTCGCCGAAGGCGCCCTCGCGGCGGCCCGCTGGATCCACCGGCGTCGCGGCGTCTTCACGGTCGACGACTGGGCGGCCGACCAGCTGGACGGTCTGTTCACCACCCAGTCCACCCGTCTCCCCGTTCCCGACCGTTCCATCCCCGCCTCACCCGCACAGGAGCACTCATGAACGTCGCCTTCACCGGTCTCGGAGTGGCTTTGGCCACCCCCTTCAGCGCCCGTCGCGCGAGCAACCAGCCCACCGGTGACACGCGGGTCCCGCGGCGGCCGGGGCCGGCCCCGGTCGACTTCGCCGCCTACCGCGCGTTGATCGAGCATGTCATCGACGGTGGCGCCGA
>JBARVW010000137.1:0-5821 GCA_049646465.1 Ornithinimicrobium sp. | reverse complement strand
TGCGTAGGCTGCCTTGCGTGCTGCGTCGGCCAGGGCAGCGCCGTCGATTGTCCAGCTACCGGAGGTCGCTGTGACTGCGTACATACCTTCGGGCACGTCGCGACCGGTGACGCGGATGATGCCAGCGTCCTGGTTGCGGTCACGGGACAGGTTGACAGTGAAGTCTGCGGAGCCGTTGAGACCGTTTGTGCCCGACGTTGAGTCCATCCAGTCCTCACCCGTCGCCTTGCGGGTGTGGTGCACGATCAGCAGGCACGCACCAGGGTGCCCGTCAGTCAGGGCTTTCAGACGTCCACCGACCCGGTAGTCACGCTGGTACGCGCCCTCACCGGGCAGTGCGACGGGCATGACTTTGCCGAGCGTGTCGAGGATGACCAACGGCCGCTCGTGCCCGTGCAGCTTCAGCCATGCATCGATCACGTCGAGCACGGCAGCGGGCGTAGCACTGGTCAGAAAGTCCAACCGGCCGGGAATCGGATTACCGCCGAGCAACGTCCGGCACCGTCCTTGCAGGCGGCGATTCCCGTCCTCAAGGGCTAGCAGCAACACGGGACGGGCTTCGCCCGTCGGCACCTTGCCTAGCGCGTCGCCGCCCGATGCGACAGCCAGCCCGATGCCCAGCGCTGCCCAACTCTTGCCGGCCTTCGGTGCGCCGGTGAGCAGCCCCATGCCTTCGGGGATGAGGCCGGGGACGGCCCACGACAACGGAGGGAATGCTGGGCATCCAGCCACGCGCCGTTCCGGATGCGCGATAGGGAGGGTTCGACGGTCGTCTCGGTCAACAGTGGTCCTCCCGGTTCAGTGCGGCGACCCACTCCGAGACGGTGCGAGGACAGCTTGATTCGACGCGGACGCTTCCCAGGTGGTCACCGTGTCGACGGAGATAGGCCAGGGCGCCGAAAGGTGGAAGTTGCCCCGGGGCGACGGTAAGCACGACCACGGCGCCCGGGGGCGCCTCGGTCGCGGACTGGACGAGGCGGTTCAGGCCGTGGTCCGTGCGCCAGCCAGCGTCCAAGCGGCCGACGTCTAGCACCACGGTCCCGGTGGTCCTCACCTCAGTGGGAGCCGTCGGCGGCGTACTGCGCCTCGACCCATGCCTCGACGTCGGCGCGCCGATACATAACGCGTCGGGGCCCCATCTTGAAGCTCCGAGGCCCGGTGCCGGTGTGGCGCCAGTAGCGGAGGGTGGCTTGGGGGGTACGGAGCAGCTCAGCAACCTCGCTTGTGGTCATCACGTCCATGACGAACCTTTCGTATACAACGTCACGTTGGCGGTTGCCAACATGGCAATGATGCGCGATGCTTCCTCATCTGGCAAGCGAAATGTAGCGCTTCGTCAACAAAACGTTGTATCCTGTAGTCATGACAAGCCCCCTCCACCAGTGGGAAGCCAACTTCGTCCGCAGCATGGAGCAGCGCCGCCTCGCCCTCGGTATGACGCAAACCGACCTCGCCAAGAAGTTGCGCTCGACCTACGGTCTGCCCTTCCACCAACAGACGGTCCAGCGCGTCGAGGCGGGGGAGCGTCCGGTCAGGCTCAATGAGGCCCACTGCGTGGCTCTGATTCTTGGCTCATCGCTAACGGTAATGACGGCGGACACCCATGGAACGGCCGAAGACGTGGCAACCCTCATCGGGATGCTGCACGACGAGTTGAGGGACAGGTCCATCGCAATCGTTGACGGGCTGGAACTCCACGTAGATGAGCTCGCCAGCCTGCGCGACACGATCTTGAGGGCGTGGCAGAGCTACGAGAGGCAGGAGACCGCAGCCGGACGCGAGCCGGACACGTCGCTAGGCGAAAAGGTGCGCGATGCGTCAACCCGATATGACAGGTTCATGCGTGGCATAGCTCTCCTCAACGACCTGGCGGACCTCTGATGGCGAGCATCCAGAAGCGTCCCAACGGCAAGTGGCGTGCCCGCTACCGGGACGGCGCAGGCAAGGAACACGCGAGGCACTTCCCGCGGAAGATAGACGCTCAGCGGTGGATCGACGAGACGACCGCCAGCATCGTGACCGGCGCGTACATCGCGCCGGGCGCCGGCCGGGTCACCTTCCGTCAATACGCGGATGACTGGCGAGCGCGGCAGGTGCACCGACCTGGGACCGCTGTGCTCGTCGAGGATGCCCTGTCGAGGCACGTCTACCCCGTGCTCGGAGACCGGCCGCTCGACAGCATCCGCCCGAGCGACGTGCAAGCGATGGTCAAGGGCATGAGGCTTGCGCCGTCGTCGGTGCGGGTGGCAATGCGCTACGTGTCGTCGATCTTCACAGCGGCGGTCGAGGACCAGCGCATCCCACGCTCGCCCGCTCGCGGTGTCCGGCTGCCGCGGGTGGAGGCCCGCCGTATCGAGGTCGTGCCCACGGACACCGTCATGGCAATGGTCGAGGCGGTCCCCGAGGACATGCGCGCCATGCTCGTGCTCGCGGTCGGGACGGGCATGCGGCAGGGGGAAATATTCGGGCTCCTCGTCGACCGGGTGGACTTCTTGCGTCGGGTGGTGCACGTCGACCGCCAACTTGTCGACGGTGGCGTGTTCGGCCCGCCCAAGACTGCCAGCTCCGTGCGGAGCATCCCACTCCCCCAAACGGTCGTCGAGGCCCTGGCAGCACACCTGCAAGTGTTCCCCGCGGGCGACGAAGGGTTGGTGTTCACGCGGGCTAAGGGGCGGCGGTGGACGCGCTCGGCCTTCTCCGAGCAGTGGACCAGGGCGCGGGCGGCCACGGGTGCCCCCGAGGGCTTGACGATGCACGGGCTCAGGCACTACTACGCCTCACTGTTGATCCGGCACGGGGAGTCAGTGAAGGTCGTTCAGGCACGCCTAGGGCATGCGACGGCCGCGGAGACGTTGGACACCTACGCGCACCTTTGGCCGGACAGCGAGGACCGCACGCGGGATGCTGTCGACGTCGTGCTCGGTGCTGGCGCGGACCGCCTGCGGACTGCGGACCAGTCCTAGGAGCGTTGCGCCAGGTCAGCGGGGTGATGTGGATGAGTCGACCGATACGCCGGGTCCTGTCGACGTCGCACCATTACTGGCGTTGCGACGTGGGCGGTCATCCATCTTGGGCGACTGTTGCCAGGCGCCTCTAGCGACCTACCCGCACACTCGGGCGGGCAGCCCTCGAGCGTGTGCTGTCTGGTCTTGCTCCAGGTGGGGTTTACCGAGCCACGCCAGTCACCTGGCGTGCTGGTGGTCTCTTACACCACCGTTTCACCCTGACCACCGGTTGCCCGGTGGCGGTCTGTTTTCTGTGGCACTGTCCCGCGGGTCGCCCCGGGTGGTTGTTAGCCACCACCTTGCCCTGTGGAGCCCGGACGTTCCTCGGCGAGTGGTGCCCCAGAAGGACACCCTCGACGCGACCGCCTAGCCGACTCATCCACGCCGGCCAGGATACGCCGCCATGGACCGGCCTTCGGACCACCCGCTCAGAGGACCACGAACGTGACCGTCCGCGCGTCAACATCCGCCGTTGTGAGTCGGACCTGGATGGCGCTGCCGAGCTCGGCCTCACCCTCGGCCACCGCCGCGATCGCTGGCTCGGCGATCTGGATGATGGGCTTCTCGCTCGAGGTGAGATCGACCACGACCGCTGAGAACACCTCTCCCACCCGCGTCTCGAGCACCGCTGCCTCCACGGCATCCAGACAGCCTCGCTCGACCGCCCGCGCCTGCTGACCACTGGCGTTCATGATGTCCGGCAACTCCTCCAGCGCGTCGATGGCCCAGGACGGCACCGGATCTCCACCGTCCAAGGCGGCACAGACGGCGAGTCCGAACCGGTCCACTAGCCGCCGCAGTGGGGCCGTGACGTGCGCATACGGCGCGGCGATGGCGGACTGCAGGGTCTGCTCGGGGGTTTCGGACCGGAAGGGGGTGTAGCCCGCTCCTCGGAACAACGCCGTCGCGTCGTGGATCACCGCGAGATGGGAGGGCTCGTTGCGGTCCAAGGTCCGCAGGAAGTCCCCGTAGGCCATCTCCGCAGGCCAGTCCACCCCCAACGCGGTGGCCTGCCGTCGGAAGCGAGCGAGGCTGTGCTCGTCGGCCGGGGGCATCGTCCTCAGGATGCCCACTCCCCCCTGAAGCATCATGGCCGCGGCGACGATGCCGGTCAGCAGGGAGATCTGGGCGTTCCACTCCTCGGCCTCGAGCACCGGGCGTGATCGCACGAAGTAGCGTCCGTCCTCGACATGCACCTCTTGCTCGGGCATGGGCAGGCTTGCTCCCCCGCGCGCGGACTCACGGGCCACCCGGAGCCGCCCGACCTCTCGCAGAAGCATGAGCGAGGACTCAGCGCTCCCGTCGTCCACCTGGGCCTGCACCTCCGCGTAGGTGTACCGACGCCGGCTGCGCACCATCGCCCGATACACCGAGGACCCGACGCGTCGTCCATCCTCGGCCAACAGCATGTCCCAGACGTAGGCGGGGCGGGTCACCTCCGGCAGCAGGCTCGCGGCTTCTTCGCTGATGACGGTGGGGTGCAGCGGCACCCGGGTGTCCGGGCAGTAGATCGTCTGACCACGCAGCCGCACCTCCGCGTCCGTCGCTCCCCCGGCCGCAACGAACGCCGGCACGTCGGCGATCGCGTACCGCACGCGAAAGTGCGCTTGACCGGGTGCCGCCTCCGAGGCGTCGTGCTGCGGGCCGCCGGACGGGTGACCATCAGGGTCGATGAGCTCGATGTGCATCGCCTGGTCGAGGTCCATGGATCCGGGTGGGTCGATGGTGATGAACTCGATCCCGGTTTCGTCCCGTTCGGGCAGGTCAGGGTGATCGACCGCCGTCTGCGCCTCTTCGACCACTTCGTCGGAGAATCCTTGTCTCACCCCGAACTCCTCGCGGACCGACGCGAACGCCGCTTCCAGCCGAGCGGTGGCATCGGACTCCGGTGGCGTCTGCAGCGTGGTCGATCGTTCGGTCATGCTTCGTACCCTAGGTCGGTGGAATCAGCCGTGCCCGACGTGGGTTCATCCCCCAGGGTCGCTTCACGCGACCACACCCCCGACGAAAGGCCGCTGATGTCCGTCACCGATGAGCTCCTCACGAATGCTCGGGCGTATGCCGACACGTTCGACAAGGGCGACCTCCCGTTGCCCCCGGCCAAGCACATCGCGGTGCTGGCGTGCATGGATGCCCGCCTCAACGTCTACGGCGTGCTGGGTCTGGCCGAGGGCGACGCCCACGTCATCCGCAATGCCGGCGGCATCGTGACCGCCGACGAGCTGCGCTCGCTCGCCATCAGCCAACGACTCCTCGGCACCACCGAGATCGTGCTGATCCACCACACCGACTGCGGCATGCTGACCTTCACGGACGATGAGTTTCGCCAGTCCATCGCCGACGAGACCGGAGTGAAGCCGGCGTGGGCGGCAGAGGCTTTCAGCGACCTGGACGAGGATGTTCGCCAGAACATCGCACGGATCCAGGCGGACCCGTCCATCCCGCTCAAGGACTCCGTGCGCGGCTTCGTCTACGACGTCACCACGGGCCGTCTACGCGAGGTCGCCGCCTGACTCCGCCCCACCACACACGTCGAGCACGAGTGCTCCACGGGCCCGGATAGGCTCCCCCGGGTGCTGATCCTGCTGCCCCCTTCAGAGACGAAGGCCACTCGACCTCGGGGCAAGCCGCTCGACGTGGGCTCGTTGTCCTCCCCTTCGCTCCGAGCCCCTCGCGAGCAGGTGATGGATGCTTTGGCCGACGTCAGTGCGGGCGCGGACGCGGCATCGGTTCTGGGCGTCTCGCCCAACCTGACGGTGGAGATCGCGCGCAACGTCGCGCTGACAACGTCGCCCACGCTGCCCGTCGGTCAGGTG
>JBARVW010000136.1:0-2173 GCA_049646465.1 Ornithinimicrobium sp. | reverse complement strand
ATGACCAGGCCCGCGAACCCAGCCAAGAAACTCCTCCGTTCTTGATCGCTGAACAGTTCCAAATTCGACCAGAGGAACACGACGCAGATGAACAGCGTGACCGCGAATAGCTCACCAAGCCCCAGCGAAAGGTACTTGCGGCGCAACTGCGATCGTCGACCTTCGTTCACGACCACGCCACAATCCTAAGAGCGCGACGCGTCGCTGGCTCGCAGGGACATCAGCACCGAGTGCAGCAGCACCGAAGTCATCCGAGGGAGCGCCAGGGACTGTCCGAGCAACGGTGTTTCTGGCCCAACACGCCGGCGAGGGTCGGCGGGGAAGGCTGGTCACCGATGACCGAGAAGATAAAGGGCATGACTTCGATGCCCAAGGACGCGAAGAAGAGCACCAAGCCGGATGAGGCCGAGCGAGCCGCGGTACGCCAATTGGTGAAAGCCGCCCGGGATCGTGGTGAGGACCTCACGGGCCCGGACGGACTGCTCAAAACAATCACGGCGACGGTGTTGCAAGCCGCGTTGGAAGAGGAGATGACCGAGCACCTGGGTCACGAGAAGCACCACGGCCCCGATGGTGGCGCGGGCAACATCCGCAACGGCACCAGCGCGAAGACCGTGCTGACGGACGCCGCGGGTGACGTGGCGCTCGAGGTGCCGCGGGACAGGGTGGGGACCTTTGAGCCCGTCATCGTCAAGAAGCGGCAACGGCGCCTGAACGATGTGGACGCGGTCGCGATCTCGTTGTACGCGAAGGGGTTGACCACCGGTGAGATCAGCGCTCATTTCGCTGAGGTGTACGGCGCGGCGATCGGTAAGGACACGATCAGCCGGATCACCGACCGGGTCGAGGCCGAGATGCTGGACTGGGTCAAACGCCCCTTGCAAGGGTTGTACGCGGCGATCTTCATTGACGCGATCTACGTCAAAGTCCGCGACGGCCAGGTCGGGAACCAACCGTTCTACGCCGCTATCGGGGTCGACCTGGGCGGGCGCCGTGACGTGCTCGGGTTGTGGGCCGGGCACGGCAGTGGAGAGAGCGTGAAGTTCTGGATGAGCGTCCTCGCGGACCTGAAGAACCGGGGTGTGCACGACGTGTTCTTCGTGGTCTGTGACGGCCTCAAAGGACTACCCGACGCAGTCTCGACCGTGTTCCCGCAAGCGGTCGTGCAGGCGTGCGTGATCCATCTGATCCGGGCCACTTTGCGGTACGCCTCACGTAAGTACTGGGACCACCTGGCGCGGGACCTCAAAGCGATCTACACGGCAGCCACCCCGGATGCGGCGTGGGCGGCGTTCGAGGAGCTGGAGGAGAAATGGGGCAAGTCCTACCCGGCGATCCCGAAACTGTGGCGCGCGGCGTGGGAGGAGTTCACGCCGTTCCTTTCATATGACGTCGAGATCAGAAAGGTGTTGTTCTCCACCAACGCCATCGAGTCGCTGAACTCCCGCTACCGGCGGGCCGTGCACGCACGGGGTCATTTCCCGACCGAACAAGCAGCGAGGAAAGTCCTCTAGCTGGTCACCCGAGGGCTAGACCCCAAAGGTACCGGACAGGCACGATGGACCATGCGGTGGAAGCCCGCCCTGAACGCTTTCGCCATCACCTTCGCCGACCGCATGCCGGCAGCGGAGAACCTCTAGAAAATGAACGCCAGAAACACCGTTCATCGGACAGGTCCGAGCGTTAAGCCGTCCGGAACCCCTAGCCGCCTCGTCCGATGAGGAAACCACATTTGGAACAGAGCCGGCCCCGCCCGGTGCGTGACGCCGACGTCCATGCCTGTCCCACGGGGGGATCCTTCAACGAGACGAGGATTGCAGACGGAGATGCACAGCCAGTTCTAGCAGGGGTCGACCGCACGTCCAGCCGAATCAGATCTGCTGCAAGCGGTAGACCCTACGGAGAAGGCTTGATCGGGTTCGCGGCAAGACCGCGGTCGACCCACTGCCCTAAAGCGTATTCATCTATCAAGGCGTCCTCGCCGACGTAGACCCAGGAGTCCGAGACCACGTCGCCCATGGTCATCGGCTCAACATGATCGAGCTCGACCAGGTCGGGAAACGCATCACGGCCGACCTTGACCAGCAGCCCACCCTGGCCACTCACACAGCACGCCATCCTGCCCTCCACCATGAAAGCCAGGCCGCCGAACATCTTCTTCTCCGCCTCGACC
>JBARVW010000135.1:0-94276 GCA_049646465.1 Ornithinimicrobium sp. | reverse complement strand
ACGCGGGTCTACGACCTCGTCGACGGCAAGATGCGCACGTGTCGCGTGGACGGAGAAATGCGGTTGGTGCCCCGCCCGCCCGACGTGGCCGACTCTTTGCGACTGGCCTTCTACCTGGGCCGCGACGACCAACGTGAGCACGTCGCGGTCGTGCGCTCGGCGCAGGAGCGCGAGCGGCCGGATCCGGGTAGCAAGGGGTGGCAGACCCTGCGCGAGGCCGGGGAGGATCTCGGCGACTCCGACGCGGGCGTCTTCACCACGACCGTTGCCCTCTCGAACTGGCACGACCGCCATCCTTTCTGTCCCCGCTGCGGTGGCCCCACTGAGCCGACCGAAGGCGGCTGGGTCAGGGTCTGCCGCGAGGACGGCTCCCAGCATCACCCACGGACCGACACGGCGGTCATCGTGGCGGTCACCGACGACGAGGATCGCATCCTGCTGGCTCGCGGTCCGCACTGGCCGCAAGGCCGGATGTCGGTGTTGGCGGGCTTCGTCGAGGCGGGGGAGTCGCTGGAGTCTGCGGTCTCGCGCGAGGTTCAGGAGGAGGTCGGGGTCAACGTGCGCAGCGTGACCTTCCGAGGCAACCAGCCCTGGCCCTTTCCCTCCTCCTTGATGGTGGGGTTCACCGCTCGAGCGTTCGACACCGACCTCACCCTGGACCCTCAGGAGATCGCCGAAGCGAGCTGGTTCGCCAGAGGCGAGCTGGCGTACGCAGTGCGCTCGGGGGCTGTCGCGCTACCGCCCCGGGTCTCGATCGCTCGACGGCTGATCGAGCACTGGTTCGGCAAGGAGATCGAGCAGGCCGAGCCTGCTGGCCCGTTCCGGGGGCGCGACCCACAGTGACGGTGGTGCCCAACCCCGAGGAGGTGCTGCTCGGGTTGGATCCTGAGCAGCGAGCGGTCGCCACGGCTCCCCGCGGTCCAGTCGTGGTGCTGGCCGGTGCCGGAACGGGCAAGACCCGAGCGATCACGCACCGCATCGCCTACGGCGTGGCCGTCGGTGCGCTGGTCCCCCAACGGGTGTTGGCGCTGACGTTCACCGCCAGAGCAGCCGGCGAGATGCGCACCCGGTTGCGTGGACTCGGAGTCGGGCCGGTGCAGGCCCGGACCTTCCACGCGGCGGCGCTGCGGCAACTGCAGTTCTTCTGGCCCCAGGCGGTCGGGGGCCCTGCTCCCAACGTCATGCCGAGCAAGGCGGCGGCGGTTGCCGAGGCCGCCAGCCGGTTGCGTCTGCGGCTGGGGCGCAGTGAGCTGCGGGACGTGGCCGCAGAGATCGAGTGGGCCAAGGTCGCCTTGGTCACTGCGGAGCGATATCCCTCCGTGGCCCTTCAGCAGGGCCGTTCCGCGGCCGGTCTGGACGGGACCGCGATGGCGCGGATGATGCAGACCTACGCGGAAGTCACCGACGAGCGGAACGTCATCGACTTCGAGGACGTGCTGTTGCTCATGGTCGGCATCCTGACCGAACATCCCACGATCGCTGCAGCGGTCCATCAGCAGTATCGGCATTTCGTGGTCGACGAGTACCAGGACGTCAACCCGCTGCAGCAACGACTCTTGGACTGTTGGGTCGGGGAACGTGACGATATCTGTGTGGTGGGCGACCCGGCCCAGACCATCTACTCCTTCACCGGGGCGACGCCGCTCTATCTCACCGAGTTCCCGCGGCGCTATCCCGACGCCGTAACGGTGCGCCTGGTCCGCAACTACCGCAGCACCCCTCAGATCATCGAGGTGGCCAACGCGGTCCTGCCGTTGGATGCGGCCACGCTGCGCTCGCAGCAGGGCGCCGGTCCGCGGCCCCGGCTGACCACCTACCCGGATGACGAGGCTGAGGCGCACGGGGTGGCGTCGGTCATCAAGGACCGCGTGAGAAACGGCGCTGCGCCGGGCTCGATGGCCGTGCTCTTTCGAACGAACGCCCAGTCCCAAGCGATGGAGGCGGCGCTGTCGCAGTGCGACGTGGCCTACCTGGTCCGGGGCGGCGAGAGGTTCTTCTCTCGAGCTGAGGTGCGCGGTGCCATCGTCCTGCTGCGCGGCCATGTGCGCAGCGACGACCCGACCGCCCCGTTGGCGGACCGGGTGCGTGATGTCCTGTCCTCGGTGCGACACGGCGTCTCCGCCCCCACCGGCGGGGCGAGTCGCGAGCGTTGGGAGTCACTGCAAGCGCTCGTCCATCTCGCTGAAGGCCTGGAGCCCGACGGGGAACGGGTCGCCATGGCGGACTTCGTCACAGAGCTCGACCGGCGTATCAGTGAGCAGCATGCGCCCAGCGTGGATGGGGTGACGTTGGCCTCCTTGCACGCCGCCAAGGGACTGGAGTGGGACCAGGTGTTCGTGATCGGCTGCAGCGAGGGGCTGCTCCCGATCACGTTGGCTGAGGGTCCGGCGCGCGTCGCCGAAGAGCAGCGCCTGCTCTACGTCGCGCTGACCCGGGCCCGCCACCAGCTGGACCTGAGCTGGGCGAGCAGCCGTAGCACCGGTGGACGGGCCAGTCGCAAGCTCAGCC
Source organism: Ornithinimicrobium sp. (assembly GCA_049646465.1). Classification (GTDB taxonomy): domain Bacteria; phylum Actinomycetota; class Actinomycetes; order Actinomycetales; family Dermatophilaceae; genus Ornithinicoccus. The sequence continues at coordinate 91,768 of JBARVW010000135.1, read as the reverse complement.
GCTTCCTGCTGCCGGCGGCCGAGCTGCTCGGGGTCCCCGAGCGCGGTGCCTCAGCCCGGTCCCGACCGGCCTCGAAGCCCAGGAAACCCCGATCGCGCGCGGTCTGTCGAACGTGCGGGCGGGACCTCAGCACGGCGGCCGAGCGCAAGATCGGCCGATGCGCGTCCTGTCCGCCGACGTATGACGAGACTCTGTTCGAGGCCCTGCGCCAGTGGCGCAGCGATACGGCCACCTCGGCCAAGGTGCCCGCATTCGTGGTCTTCACCGATGCGACGCTGATCGCCATCGCGGAGAAGGCGCCGACGGACGTGTCGGAGCTGCTGTCCATCTCCGGGGTCGGCTCGCGCAAGCTGGACCTCTACGGCCCGGGCGTGCTCGCCCTCCTCAGGGCCCATGAGGACGTGACCGCGACCGCCGGAAAAGCGTCGCAGTAAATCAGTTGCGCCCGACGATGAGCACGGCGTAGCGTCGACGACGTTCTGCAACCGATGCGTGTTGTGGGTGAGCGAGAGTCGAAGGGAGGCTGTGCAATGAAGACGATCAAGACCTTCGTGGGGCACGCCTGCGACCGTTCCTCCACCGCTGCGCGGCCACGCAATCGTGGCACGGAGCGTGGGCGACCAGCCCCGGGCGCGTGCTCGTCGTACGCCGACCCCGTCCTAGGCCTCCGCACCGGATTGCCGAACGTCAGTTGTTGATCTGAGCATCTGAGTTCCCTCACCGGCCGCGGAGCGCCTGTCCTCATCGACATCCTCCCCGGCCGTTTCTGTGCCAGCGCACAGTGGTGAAAGGAACTCCCCGTGTCTACCCCGACACCCAGCATTCGTCATACCTCGCCGCCCAGCGTCACGAGCCGCGGGATTGACCTGCCATGCCACACCCATCCACCGGACCTCTGGTTCGCCGAAAGCCCCTCCGACGTCGAGGTGGCCAAGGCGCTGTGCTCGCCGTGCCCCCTACGGGATGCGTGTTTGGCCGGTGCTCTGCAGCGCGCCGAGCCCTGGGGCGTCTGGGGCGGCCAGTTCGTGTTGGAGGGACAGGTCGTGGCACGTAAGCGCGGACGTGGGCGGCCCCGGAAGGCTGAGGCCGCGTGAGCTGCTCGACAGGCTCAAGGATGGTCGGGGCAGGCAACGTGTCGAGGCCATCGCCGGGTCCGGACGTCCGGCCACGGCAGGGCGACCTCCCACGTCACTCCGCTCGGGACCCCCAACCCGTCGAGATGGGCCCGCACCACCATGGCTGTCGACGCAGCCACCGCGGCGGTCAGAATGGGGTCTGTGTTGACCTGGCCGGTCCCGTTGCCGGTGGAGTCAGCGATCTGTGCGGCGATCAACGGCCACGCTGTGTCGCGGTCGCGGCGTGTCAGGTCAAGACACAGCAAGCAGGGGCCGGGCGTGCCTCGCGTAATCACCGGGCCCAGCACGGCACGACGATCACCGACCACCACAGGAAGGTGGACCAGGGGTGAGCGAGCCCACCAGGAGCGGTCGCGCGCACTGATCGCATCACGGACCACGACCACCGTCATCTCCGCGGGCTCCGCGACGTCGAGCTCGGAATGGACCCGGGGGGAGCCGAGCGCACCGACCTGGGCACGGATCGAGTTCGGGACACCACCGTGACCGAGCACACAGACCACCGGTGTGCGGGTCCGCGCCGGAGAGGGGGATCGCATCTTCGTCTCCGGAGTGGAGGACGGCCCCTGCACCACCACTCCATGGGTATGCAGGACGTCGAGCAGCTCCCGAGCGCGGGGAAGGCTCACCCCCCAGCCCGCGGCACTGGCCACCAGGACGCCGGGGTCCGCGCAACGTGGCTCGGCCTTGAGACCGCCCGGACCACCCAGGGAGAGCAACCAACCGGCCTCGGCCTCAGTGAGACCCGCCATCACGATGCCCCGCTCAGGAGTGAGGCCGAACTGGATCTCGCCGCTCCCACGACGGACCGGACGGACGCCGGAGGCTAGCGCGACGCGCTGGGCGAGGACCGGTCCAGAGTGCTGCGGCATGGCCGAAGCGTCTCAGGTGACGCAGAGTCGGGGGCCTCGTTGTCCACAGGGACATGCTGAAGGGCGGCTCCGACCGGCGCCGCCCTTCAGCGGTGGTGCTTGGCGGTGTGGCGAGGTCAGGCGCTCGGAGCCTTACCCAGAATGCGGTTCAGGTTCGTGCCACAGACCGGGCAGGTGCCCTTGGCCATACGACGACCGTTGGTCTCGACGACCCGACCTTCGGCTTCGCGCTTTTCCTTGCACTTCACGCAGTAGAACTCGCCCTGATAGGTCTCGTTGGTTTCTGCCATGTTTCCTCCTCGTCGTAGCGCGGCTCGCACACACAGGAGTGCTTCGGTGGTGCGGCCGGATTCGCTCTTACCCTAGACCCCGAGGGGACCGCTGCGTGCGCAAAGACGCCCAGATCACGCGTGTCGCTACCGGATCCGCGACACCGGTTAGGTTGTCCGGATGGCCCGACCGCTGCCCGACGACGTCGAAATCCGCCGTAGCGCTCGGCGTCGTCGGACCGTCTCGGCGAGGGTCGAAGGAGAGCGGATCGTGGTGCTGATGCCCAGCGGCCTCAGCGACCGCCAGGAGCGTCGACACGTCGCGGACCTGGTGGCTGGGCTACGCCGCCGAAGGCATCGAGAAGAGCTGGATGGTGACGACCTGCGTCCGCGAGCCGCCCTCCTGGCGAGCGCGTATCTACCGGAACACCCTGACGTCGAGGTGCGGTGCCGCTCGGTGCGCTGGGTCGGCAACCAGCAGACACGTTGGGGGTCCTGCACCCCGTCATCGGGCACCATCCGGATCACGGACCGACTCCGCGGCGCTCCTGTGTGGGTCGTCGACGCGGTGCTCCTTCACGAACTTGCCCACCTGGTGGAGCGGGGCCATGGCCCCGCGTTCCGTGCCCTGGTGGACCGATATCCCCGGTATGCCGAAGCGCAGGCCTTCTTGGCTGGGGTCGCGTGGCAGACTCGGGAGCGGGGTTAGTCCCGCTCTCCTTCGCTGAGCAGCTGGTCGAGCTCCTCGTCCATGGCGCGGTCTGCGGCGTCGGGGTTGGCCGACGCGCGTTGGACGTATCCGAGGATATCGTCCAGATCGGCTGCCGTCGGAGCGACGTCGGGGTGCGCCCACGCATCGTCACGACCCTTGGGCCCGTGGGCGGACTCCAAGGCAGCCCACAGGTTGGCCGCGTCCCGCAGCCTGCGCGGCCGGAGCTCGAGACCGACGAGCGAGGCGAAGACCTTCTCGGCCGGCCCGCCAGTGGCCCGGCGACGACGCACGGCCTCGGACAGGGCCGAGGTCTGTGGCAGGTGGGGACCGCAGGCTCGTTCGGAGACCACGTCGACCCACCCTTCGACCAATGCCAGGAAGGTCTCCAGGCGCACGAGCGCCGCTTGTTGTGCGGGGCTCTGCTCCGGGGTGAACAACGATCCAGCCAGGGCCTCCTGCATGGCGCTGGGATCACTCGGGTCCACGGAACGCACAGCGGACTCGACGGCCTCGGTGTCGATATTGATATCGCGCGCGTAGTCCTGCACGGCCGTGAGCAACTGCGGCCCCAGCCACGCGACAGCGGCGAAGAGCCGCACGCGCGCGGCCTCTCGCGTCGCCAGGTACAGATGGACCTCTCCGGCGTCGACCTCCAGCCCCTCGGCGAAGGCCGCGACGTTGCTGGGCACCAGGGCGATGGACTCTCCGGGCAACAGAGGGAGGCCCACCTCGGTGCCGCTGACGATCTCGCCGGCAAGCGTGCCGACGGCCTGGCCGACCTGCGCGCCGAACATCGCAGAGCTCATCCGGCGCATCATCGGCTCCATCTGACCCATCATCTGGGCGGGGTTGATCCCTGGCGGCAGCCCGGGGATCTGCACCGACGAGGGGTCCTCGCCCAAGGAGCCCATCTGCTCCTTCATCGCCGACGTCATCGCGGCGCGCACACCATCGGCCACCGGTTCGGTGAGCACTCCCCATACCGGAAGGGTCTGCTCGACCCACTCCGCACGGCTCAGCGCGATGCCTTGTCCCTCCGGTGGGGAAAAGTCGGTGACGGCGTCGATCCACAGGTTCGCCACCTGGACGACCTGCTGGACGTCCTGACTCGTGCGTTCGCCGATCGAGGTGTCACCGGCCTGGGCCACCAGCGCTCGGGCTGTGTCGTGCGCCAGGTCCATGTTGATCGGTCCGTCGTCGGTGCTGTTCATCATGGCCTGAATCTGTGCCTGCATCTGGCGCATCATCGCCGGATCCATCTTGTCCAGTCCCATGGACTGCAGCGCTTCGCGCATCTCGGGGGGCACCTGGCCTCCGAAAAGCGCTGCGAGCGGGTCCTCGTCGGGTGGGTCGGTGGGATTGTCGTTCTCGGGGGTCACCGCTGGGGTCCTTCCGGGGGAGATGTGGACAAAGGTTGGTGCTGTGTCGCGGGCTGCTGACAAGATGGCCTACGTCCAGACAACCACAAGGAGGGGCTCTTGAGTTCCCAACCCAGTTCTATGCGCTCTCGGCGTAGTCTCGGTCCGCGACGCATCGCCGTCACTCGTGCCACTTCGGCGCTGGGTGCTGTGCTGGTCGCCGAGCTGGCCACGGCCGGGGACCGGGTCGTGGGGGTCGACACGCGCGCCGGCACCGAGGGCGACGTGGAGTGGCGCCTCAGCGAGATCACCTCCCCGTCGGTGGTCAGTGCGCTCGGGGACATCGACGTGCTGGTGCACGTGGCCCACGACGCCAATCTGGCGGCGTCGCTGAACGAGCAGTCGGCCCTGCGACGCTCTCGCTTGATCCGCGAGATCCAGACCCTGAGCACCGCCGCAGCGGCCGCGGGGGTCGAGCATCTCGTGGTGATCACCAGCGCCATGGTCTACGGCGCTCGCGAGGACAACCCGATCCCACTACCCGAGGAGTCGGCAGCGTTGGCCGGCGACACCGAGGGGATCGTGGCAGACCTGGTCGAGGTCGAGCAGCTGCTCACCGTGGCTCGCTCGGTGCACCCCGGCCTGCGGATCACCTCCGTCCGCCCTGCGGCGCTGGTCGGGCACGGCCTGGACACGATGATCTCGCGTCACTTCGAGGCCCCGCGACTGCTCACCCTGCGTGGACGCACGCCAACGTGGCAGTTCTGCCACGTCGAGGACCTGGCCACCGCGGTGTCCATCGTGGCCCACGAGGAGCTGAGAGAGCAGGTGACGGTCGGCTCCTGGGGCAGCCTGAGCCAGCATGAGATCGAGGAGATCTCGGGCATGCGTAGTGTCGAGATGTCCCCGAGTGCCGCCCACAGCGCGGCGGACCGCCTGCACCGGGTGGGGGTCATTCCTTTGCCCTCCACCGACTTGGCCTACGTGTCCTACCCCTGGGTGATCGCACCCCAGCAGCTGGCCACGCACGGGTGGTATCCGGCGTACGACAACTCGACGTGTCTGTCCATCCTTCTCGAGGAGGTCCGCGGCCACCATGCCGTGATGGCCCGACGGGTGGAACGGCGGGACGCCGCTATCGGGGCCGCCGGCGCGGTCAGCACCGGACTGGCCGTCGCCGCGACGGCCGCTCTCATGCGGCGCCGACGGAAGCGCAGCTGAGGGGTCGCTCCCAGGCTCGTCCCAGGGTTGGTGCGACATGATGACCCGATGACGCAGACCGCACAATCCACCTGGGTGGGTGTCCAATCCGAGCCCCTTTCCCTCGACGCCGCGCTGGACGTGGTGGCCGATCCGCGGGCCGGCGCCGTCGCCGTGTTCATCGGGATGGTCCGCGAGCACGACGGTGGGCGTGACGGGGTGACGCAGTTGGACTACAGCGCCCATCCGCAGGCCGGTGAGGCTCTGCGCGCCGTCGCCGAGGACGTGGCAGCACGACCAGGGGTCTGCGGTGTCGTGGCGTTGCACCGTGAGGGGGAGCTGGCGATCGGGGACCGTGCGGTGATCTGCGTGGTCTCCGCCGAGCACCGGGCTCAGGCCTTCGACGGTGCCCGCCAGCTGATCGAAGAGTGCAAGGCGCGGGTGCCGATCTGGAAGCGCCAGCACTTTGTCGGGGGAGAGCAAACATGGGTAGGTCTGTAAGCCCATGGCTCAACCCCTGACTCGTCCGGCCCACACCGGCATCTCCCGTCGCGCAGCCTTAGCGCTGGTCACCGTGGTGCTGCTGGTCGCAACCGTGGCCGTTCTCAACCTCATCAGTGTGCCCAAGGTCATCTACCGTCCGGGCCCCGCCTACGACGCGCTCGGCCAGGTGGACGGGACGGACGTCATATCGGTCAACGGTCTGCCGACCTATCCGACCTCGGGGACGCTGGACTTCACCACCATCACGCTCAGTGGTGGCCCGCGCTTCCCGGTCAGCGCCTGGGAGTGGCTCGGGGCGCATTTCGACTCCTCGTCGGCCATTGCGGACGAGCGTGACGTCTTCCCTGAGGACGTGACGCCGGCCGAGGTCCGCGAGCAGAACCTTGAGCTGATGACCGACTCGCAGCAACAGGCTGCAGTGGTGGCGTTGCGGGCCATTGGTGAGGACGTGCCGGAGGAGGTCAAGGTGGCCCAGGTGCTGGTTGATGCTCCGGCGGACGGCGTGCTGTCGGTCAACGACCAGATCCTGGCCGTCGGCGGAGACAGCATCCAGACTCCCGACGAACTGCGCGACGTGCTGCAGGACGTCACTCCCGGGGACGACGTGGAGTTCACCATCGTCAGGGACGGCACCGAGCAGAAGATCATGGTGCCCACGGGAGAGCAGACCGACACCGCTGCGGACGGCACCGAGGCGAGCCGGACGATCATCGGGGTCTACCCCGCCTCGGACTTCGACCTGCCTTTCGACATCACGGTCAACGCCGGCAACGTCGGTGGACCCTCGGCAGGGCTGATGTTCACCCTGGCCATCTACGACAGCATCACTCCCGGTGAACTCACGGGTGGCCGGGACTTCGCCGGCACGGGCACGATCAACTCTGAAGGCGATGTCGGCCCGATCGGCGGCATCGCGCAGAAGATGATCGGTGCCGAGGATGAAGGCGCGGACTACTTCCTCGCCCCCGCGGGCAACTGCCCGGACGTGGTCGGACACATCCCCGACGGGTTGAGGGTGGCCAAGGTAGCGACCTTCGACGAAGCACGGGACGTCGTCGAAGCGCTCGGCAAGGACCCGGAAGCGACCCTGCCGCAGTGCTGATGCGGTCTTCGGGGCCGTCTCAGTGGGGGTCGGCTGAGGCTTCCTGCTGTGCGCCGTCCTCGTCGTCTCCACCGGGGTCGTCGAGGAGAGTGGCGGAAAGAGCGTGGACCAGGCCCGGCGCGATGTCGGAGCCGATGGCGACGTTCTCGTCTGCATCGTTCTGGCGCTGGCGGAGAAGGCAGATCGACTCCTCGCCCCGGATCACCGCCGCCAGGATGCGGACATCCTGACGGTCGGGATGGTCCATCAGCGCTTGGGTAGCTCCGTCCGGGTCGTCCGGGAGGTCGCGCTCCGCCTCCGGAGGCACCACAATGCGCTCGATGGCCAGCGCCACGCCGGCAACGTCCTCCGGCCAGGCCACCCGGGCCAGCATCGACTCAATGTCGCTGGTGGAGGGCAGACCCTCCTGCTCCACCGCCGTGAAGCCGGCGGGATCGGACCCTTCGAGCTGGGCGCTCATCGACGGCTCTCGCTCGGCCAACAGGGCGTTCGAGACCAGGGCGAACATCCGCGGACCTTGGTCCCACCCGGCACGAGACACGTGCCGTTCGGTGTCCACGGCGGCTGCTCGCAGGCCTTGGGAGACGGGCGTGGACGCGGTCGGGGAGAGTGCGCTTGGTTCAGCGGCGTCAGGGGCAGACATCTCGCCATCTTCTCACCGAGCAGCCGGTGGATGGTGCGACCGGGGTGCGCCCCAAGGATCTGTCAGGAACGTCGGTTAGGTTGTCGCGACACGCCCACACGGCATACGCCCGTCGTGCGGACTTCCCACAGCACAGGAGCAGGTCAGTAGTGAGCCAGACGGAGGGGCCCGGGCCCAACGACGACGACGGCCAGGACGATTCGGGACAGGGGGGCAACAGCTCCGCCAGCGGACCCACGGGGGGCCCCAGCGGTGGACCTGCGGGGATGCCGGGACCGACCGGAGCACCTCGGGCCGGGGGACCGCCGCCGCGCGGTCCCGGGCGTGGACGCCGCCGATCCAGTGGTGGACGCCTCGGCCCGACGATCGCGGTCGTGGTGGCGGTCATCGCCCTCATCACCTGGCTGGCTCAGCTGTGGACGGAGTTCCTGTGGTTCGACTCCGTCGGCTACCGCTCCGTGCTGACCACTCGCCTGGGGACGCAGGTCGCACTGTTCGCTATCGCGGGCGTGGTGACCGGCGTGGTGGTGTGGTCCTCGTTGACCATCGCCTACCGCAAGCGCCCGATCTACGCCCCCAGCAGCCCGGAGCAGGCCAACCTGGATCGCTATCGGGCCGCCTTGGAGCCGGTGCGACGTCTGGTGTTCCTCGGCGTGCCGATCGCGCTGGGCGCGTTCTCCGGCGCCGCAGCCATGGCTCAGTGGGAGACGGTGCTGCTCTGGGTGAACCGGCAACCGTTCGGCGTCACCGACGAGCAGTTCAACATGGATGTGGGTTTCTACATCTTCACGCTGCCGTTCTATGACGTCCTGGTCAGCTTCGCCACCCTGGTCCTGGGGCTGGCGCTGTTGGGGGCTCTGCTGACTCACTACGTCTACGGGGGCATCCAGCTGCAGTCGCCGGGGGACCGGACGACTCACGCCGCGCGGATCCACCTCGTGGTGCTCTTCGCGGCACTGCTGGGGGTCCGAGCAGTGGCGTACTGGCTGGAGCGGTACAGCCTCACGACCTCACAGCACCAGCGCATCACCGGCTTGAACTACACCGATGTGAACGCCGTGCTCCCGACCCGGGGGGTTCTGGCTATCGCTGCCGCCTTGGTCGCCGTCTTCTTCATCAGCACGATCTGGACGAAGACATGGCGTCTGCCGATCATCGGCCTTGCGGGTCTGGTCGTTGTCGCCCTGCTGGTCGGCGGTGCCTACCCCGCGTTGATCCAGTCGCTGCGGGTCCGGCCTTCTGAGGCTCAGTTGGAGGCCCCGTTCATCCAGAAGAACATCGACGCCACCTTGGAGGCCTACGACCTCGAGGACACCGAGTTCACGGCCTATAACGCCAGCACCGAGGTCTCTCCCGGTCAGCTTCGCGAAGACGCCGACACCATCCCCGGCATCCGTATCGTCGACCCTTCCGTGGTTTCACCGACCTACCGACAGTTGCAGGGCGTACGGAGCTACTACCAGTTCCCGGAGGCCCTCGACGTCGACCGGTACGAGGTCGATGGTGAGCTGGTCGACACCGTCATCGCGGTCCGTGAGCTGCGCCTGGAAGGCGTGGAGGACGCCCAGCGCAACTGGGTCAACGACCACACCCGATACACCCACGGGTTCGGCGTCGTGGCTGCCTACGGCAACCAGCGCACGCCGACAGGTGAGCCGATCTTCTACGAGCAGAACATCCCGCCCGTCGGTGACCTGGGTGAGTACGAGCCGCGGATCTACTTTGGTGAATACTCCCCGAACTACTCCATCGTTGGGGCGCCGGAGGGCTCGCCGGACCAGGAGCTCGACCGACCCGACAGTGATAGCGAGACCGGTGAGATCCAGAACACCTATCAGGGCAACGGTGGGGTCGCGATCGGCTCCTTCCCGAAGCAGTTGGCCTACGCCATCAAGTACCGCCAGGCCGAGATCCTGCTCTCGAGCAACGTGAACTCCGAGTCGCGGATGCTCGACTACCGAGAGCCGCGGGAACGGGTCGAGCGGGTCGCCCCCTGGCTGCGGCTGGACGGCAACCCCTACCCGGCCGTGGTGGACGGCAAGATCAAGTGGATCGTGGACGGTTACACCACGTCGGCGCGGTATCCCTACTCACAGCTGAAGGCCCTGGACGACGCGACCGCCGACTCCCTGGTCAACCAGGCCGGCAACGTCCAGTCGATTGGCGGAGGGCAGGTCAACTACATCCGCAACTCGGTCAAGGCCACGGTGGATGCCTACGACGGTGAGATCACTCTGTACGCCTGGGACGAGGAGGATCCCATGCTGCAAGCGTGGTCCTCGGCGTTCGACAACACGGTCCAGCCGTTGTCGGAGATCGACGGAGAGCTCATGTCGCACCTGCGATACCCGGAGGACCTGTTCAAGGTCCAGCGCGACGTGATGTCGAGCTACCACGTGCAGTCCGCGGACGCGTTCTTCGGTGGTCAGGACTTCTGGCGTGTCTCGGAGGACCCCAGCGTCGAGGCGACGCAGGAGGTCGACCAGCCGCCGTACTACCTGAGCATCGCGATGCCGGGTCAGGACGAGCCGTCCTTCTCGCTGACGACGAACTTCATACCCCGAGGCTCCGACCGGCAGAACCTCGTGGGGTACATGGCGGTCGATGCCGACGCCGGCTCCGAGGACGGGACGCTGAGAGAGGGCTACGGCAAGCTCCGGGTGCTCGAGCTGCCACGGAACAGCACGGTCAACGGACCGGGCCAGTTCCAGAACGAGATCGCCAGCTCGAACGAGACGTCGGAAGCATTCACGCAGACGCTGAGCCAGTTCCTGAACCTGAACCGACAGCAGGGCTCGGAGGTCACCATCGGTAACCTCCTCACCTTGCCCGTCGGAGGTGGCCTGCTCTACGTCGAGCCGGTCTATGTGCAGGCCAGTGGCGGGTCCTCCTACCCGCTGCAGCGACTCGTGGTGGTGTCCTTCGGCGACGACCTGGCGTGGTCGGACACGCTCGACGGCGCGCTGGACGAGCTGTTCGCCGGTGACGCGGGCGTCGACGCCCCGGACTCCGAAAGCGCAGCCGAGGAGCCGGTGGAGCCCGACTCGGACAGCGAAACGGCTGCACCCGGGGACGGTGCGGAGCAGACGGCCGAGCCGACCGACCCGGCCGAGCCGGCGCCCAGCGGCGACCCCGCGGATCTGGAGCAGGCGATCGCTGATATCGAGCAGGCCTACGCCGATGGTCAGGAGGCGCTGGCCAACAACGACCTCGCTGCCTATGCCGAGGCGCAGGACCGACTCGACGAGGCCATCCAGCGGGCGGTCAACGCCTCCCCGGAGGGTGGCTCGATCAGTTTGGACAGTGAGACCGGAGACGTCTCCGACACCACCGAAGCGCCGTAGGCAGACGGGCTCTGCGGCCCGCGATTTGGTGTGCCGCAGAGCCTGGCCTATGGTTGTCGTACCGACGCGGGGTGGAGCAGTTCGGTAGCTCGCCGGGCTCATAACCCGGAGGTCGCAGGTTCAAATCCTGCCCCCGCTACCACAGCGAGTTGGTAAGAGCCCCGGTCCCTCACAGGACCGGGGCTCTTTGCTTCGCGGCGAGCGCCCGTGGGCGTCTACGAGAAACCTGCGTGCCGATCCGCTAGCCGGTGGCCATTTCGTCAACGCATACCGTGATGGCGAGGATGAGCGCTACGTCTTGGCCTTGGGCCAACTGGATCCCGTAGGTGTCGCGAACGCGGAACCATCTCTTGGAGATCTCGGCCACCTTCTTTCCGCCGCGCTCGATCTCGTACTCGTGATCGACAAAGTTCCCCTTGGCCTTCAGATCATCGCCACCCTTCACGTCGACCATGTATCGATCACGAATACCGATGAGGCGTTTGCGGACGACTGCCTTGGCCGAGCCTCGTTCGATGGTCATCTTGGATCGGACGCTGAGCTTCTTCTCTTGGATCCGGGCCACCTCGGCGCCGTAGGCATCCTCGAGGATGAACGTGTCCCGGAATCTCACGGCCTTGCCGTTGACCTTGTAGGCCTTGTTCCCTGTGCTGTCCTCGATCCAGGAGTCGTCTCCGATCGCGAAGAGCTTCTCGCGCATCTGAAAAGTTGGTCCGTCGAGCTCGTGATTTCGCAGTCCCATTGCCTGTCCTTTCACCGCTGAGTGCAGTCGCGTCGCGTCTTGTCCATTGGACCTTACTGCGTCGTGGTGTTAACGCGGCGTGACGCTCGAACTCGGGCGAAGGGCGGTGTCCTGGAGGCATCAGCCCTCGGCGAGGACGGCAAACACCACCAGGTTCGCGCTGCGGTGTCCGTCATCGCGATAGCCGAGGGCGTCGTCGCAGGTGACCAACACCAGTTCGGCGCGATCAGAGTTCTGACCCCAGACCCGAGGGTCGGTCTGCAGCGCGGCCTTGTCGATGACTTCGGCTCCCGTGATGGTGAACCGAAGCTCCGTCCCATCGGCGTACCCCACCGTGATGGACTCACCAACGGACGCGTCCTCCAGGTCGGCGAAGACATCCGGCTCTCCGGCGTAGTCCACATGAGCGGCCAGGACGGCGATGCCGGGGTGGCCCGGCTCGACCCGGTCGTTGCCGGTGAACCAGATCAGCTGGCCCTGATCCGGAGAGATGGTGCCGTGGTCCGACAAGCCTCCGCCGCTGATCTCCTGGTCAACGCCGGCACTTGGCACCGTGACGTGGCTTGTGGGCGCAGAGGGAACGGCGACGTCATCCGTGGCGGAGGCGCTGGCGAGGTCCTGGCCTGCCGTGACGGTCGCCGTACCGGTCGTCGCCGATGGGGAGCTGTGTGTCGCTGCGGCGATAGCATCCGTCGATCCCGGGCTGGTCTGAGCCGGCGCCGTGGTCCGCGTCTCACGCGTTGCCACACCGGCAGGAGCGGCGTCGTCAGGGGCGCCGCACGCCGCGAGGAATGCGGCGCCGACAGCCACGGCGACGAAGGGACGGAAGGTCACGAGTCCCATTGTCACCCAGGAGGGAGGAGGAGCGCGCTCAGCAGGCGGCTGGTCCAGGCCCGGATGGCGACGCCGTCCAGCGGTCCGTAGGCTTGAGCATCATGAACCCCAACGCGACCCGACGTCCGCGCGTGCTCATCATCGGCTCCGGGTTCGGCGGACTCTTCGCGGCTCAGGCGTTGGCCTCCGCCGACGTCCAGGTCACGATGATCGCCAAGACGAGCCATCACCTCTTCCAGCCCTTGCTCTACCAGGTCGCCACCGGGATCCTTTCCTCCGGAGAGATCGCTCCCGCCACCCGGGAGATCCTGGCTAAACAGGACAACGCCGAGGTGCTGCTCGGCAATGTGCGCCACATCGACGTCGAGGCGCGTCGCGTGCACGTCTCGACCCTGGGCATCGAGGATGAGTTCGCCTACGACTACCTCATCGTGGCGGCTGGGTCGCGCACCTCCTACTTCGGCAACGACGACTTCGCGCATGACGCTCCGGGAATGAAGAGCATCGATGACGCCCTGGAGCTGCGAGGTCGGATCTACGGAGCCTTCGAGCTGGCCGAGATCTCGGCGTCCAGGGGCGAGCCCAGCGACGTCGATCGGCTGATGACTTTTGTCGTGGTCGGTGCTGGCCCCACCGGAGTGGAGATGGCCGGACAGCTGGTGGAGCTGTCCAAGCGGACCCTGAACCGCGAGTTCCGGCACATCGACGCGACCGACTCCAAGATCATCCTGCTGGACGGTGGTGACGCAGTGCTGAGCTCGTTCGATCCCTCGCTGCAGGAGAAGGTCAAAGCGGAGCTGGAGGGGATGGGGGTCGACGTCCGCCTCGGGGCTATGGTCGTCGACGTCGACGAGCAGGGCCTGAACTACAAGGACCGTGACGGTTCGACCCACCGCATCGAGTCCGTCACCAAGGTCTGGGCGGCCGGAGTGAGTGCCAGCCCACTGGGCAAGATCTTGGCCGACCAGGTGGGTGTGGAGGTCGACCGTGGTGGCCGGATCCCGGTCCAGCCGGACCTGACCCTCCCGGGCCACCCCGAAATCTTCGTGGTGGGAGACATGATCGCCCTGGACGACCTGCCCGGTGTGGCGCAGACGGCGATCCAGACCGCACGGCATTCCGCGGCTCAGATCATCCGGACCGTCGAAGGCCACCCGAGCAGCGAGGACTTCAGCTACTTCGACAAGGGCAACATGGCGACCGTGGCTCGGTTCCGAGCCATCGCCGAAGTCGGACCCATCAAGGTCACGGGCTTCCTGGCTTGGTCCATGTGGCTGGTCGTCCACCTCTTCTACATCATCGGTTTCAAGTCGCAGGTCACCATGCTGTTGCACTGGGCAGTCACATTCATAGGCCGAGATCGCGCGCAGAGGACAATCACGGAGCAGCAGGTCTTCGGTCGACTGGCGATGGAGCAGAACGGTCGCGCGCTGCCGGAGTCCTTGGGCCGCACCATGCGTCCCGCCGCGGCATCGAAGGGTGATGGTGCTCGCGAGAACCTGCAGGGCGAGGCGAAGGACCAGGTGGCCGACGGCGGCAATTCTGAGGTGGGCACCAGCGACTGAGGCCGGGACGGGTTCGATGCTCGTGCGCAGCCTAGAGTGAGCCGCATGCCTGTGGACTACCCGATCAGTGCGCACACCCTGGACAACGGACTGCGCGTCGTCATCAGCGAGGACCACCTGGTGCCGGAGGTCAGTGTCAACGTCAGCGTCGGTGTCGGCTCGCGACACGAGCTCCCCGGGCGCACGGGACTGGCCCACTTGTTCGAGCACCTGATGTTCGAGGGCTCACAGCACGTGGCAGAGGGCGAGCACTTCGAAGTCCTGATGGGTCACGGTGGGCGCTGCAACGCCACCACATCGTTCGACCGGACCAACTACTTCCAGTCGGTGCCCTCGGGCGTGGCTGAGCTGTCGGTGTGGTTCGAGGCGGATCGGCATACCCGGCTCCTGCCTGCGGTCACTCAGGCCAACGTCGACAACCAGCGTGACGTGGTCGTCGAGGAGAAGCGACAGCGCTACGACAACCAGCCCTACGGTGATGCCCTCGAGGCCATCTGCGCGGCGACCTTTCCCCAGGGGCATCCCTATCGGCACACTCCGATCGGCTCGATGGACGATCTGCAGGCCGCTTCCCTGGCGACCGTGCGGGACTTCTACCGAGAGCATTACCGGCGCGACAACACCGTGTTGACGATGGTCGGTGACCTCACCGTGGAGCAGGGGTTGGCCTGGGCTCGGCACCACTTCGTGCGTGCCGACTCCTCGGCAGGGGAGGAGCACGCTGAAGGCAGCGGTGACGCTGGACCTGCCATCCCGCCCCGTCCCGACGCCGCTCCTCTGAAGGCGTTGTCGCACCCGACGCATCGCGAGATGGGCAGCGACGTTCCCTCCGATCGGCTGTACGCCTGCTTCCGACTGCCTGAGGTCACCTCGCCGGACTATCTCGCCTGCGCCATGGCGTTGGACCTGCTCGGCGGGTTGGCCACGTCAGCCCTGCACCGCTCACTGGTCCGGCGCGATGAGATCGCGGTGGACTGCGGCGCCGCCGCTCTGGGGCTCGTGGAGGGTACGTCCCTGGCATACGTGGTCATCGACGTGGAGGAGACCTCCAGCATCGAGGCCGC
Organism: Ornithinimicrobium sp.; assembly: GCA_049646465.1. GTDB lineage: Bacteria > Actinomycetota > Actinomycetes > Actinomycetales > Dermatophilaceae > Ornithinicoccus. The sequence continues at coordinate 76,423 of JBARVW010000135.1, read as the reverse complement.
CGACGAGGGACTGTGCCGCGAGCTTCTCGCGTTGGCGACGGACGAGGTGCGTCCCGAGCTGATCGAGGCGGTGATCGCCGGCACGGAGCGGTCCTGGCTGTCGGCGTTGGCCTCGATTGAGGAGCGGGCGGACATCATCGGGCGCTCGACGCTGACCCACCGTGACCCGAACTACCTGAACACCTACATCGACCAGATCAGGTCCATCACCGGGACACAGATATCGTCTGCGGCGCAGCGCTACCTCAGCCCCGAGTCGCGTGCGGTGCTGGCCTACCGTCGCAACGGTGCGGCCGCATGAGCCTCGACGTCCGGCCCGCGGTGGCGCCGGCCCCGCCGTGGTCGTTTCCAGGTCAGCGAAGCGACCACCTCAGCAATGGCCTGCACGTCGCCCACGTGGAGGTCCCCGGCCAACACGTACTCTCCCTGCGGCTGGGCATTCCGATCAGCCTGTCCGCAGAGCCGCGACATCTCGAGGGCGTGGCCACCCTGATGGCGCGTGGTTTGGACGAAGGCACGCTTCGGCATACCGCACAGGAGTTCGCCGAACTGATCGAGCGGCACGGAATCGCGCTCGGAGCGGGGGTCGGCGAGCGGGGTTTGGTCATAGAGATGGAGGTCATGGCGCACCACTTCGGTCAAGCGGTCGACATCCTGGCCCAGTGTCTGGTGGAGGCCTCCTACCCGGATGTCGAGGTGGCCCGACTGCGGCGGGCGCGTCTCTCGGACATCGAGCATGAGTATGCCGATGCCGGAGCCCGCGCGGCGATGGAGTTCGCCCAGGGCTACTTCCGAGCGGACGACCGGGCGCATCGGCCCATTGCCGGCAGTCGCGACAGCGTGGCGGCCATCACAGCGCAGGACGTGCGTGACTACCACCATGCTGTGCTGGCCCCGCAGGGCGCCACGCTGGTCGTGGCCGGGGACACCACCGGTCTGCAGGAGCCCCTGCTGCGCGTGCTCGAGCGGGGCCTGAGCCATTGGGTGGGGCCGGGTCGTGGAGGCGATGAAGGTGCCCGGCCGGTCGAGGCACCGATCGGTGTCCGCCAGGAAGACGCCTCGCGGATCGTGCTGGTGGATCGCCCCGGGTCGGCTCAGAGCCACCTCGTGTTGGGACGGCCGGGACCCCATCGGCGCACCCCACACGGCTGGGGGGCCTATCAAGTGCTGGCGTTCGTGCTCGGCGGATCACCCGGGGCACGGATCGACGCGGTGCTGCGCGAGGAGAAGGGCTACACCTACGGGTTGCGAGCAACGTTCCGCCCGCGGCGCGACAGCGGGGTCTGCAGCGTGTCTGGAGCCGTCCGCGCTGACGCTACGGCCCCGGCCCTGGCCGAGCTGATGCAGGTGCTGTCCCTGCGAGGGAGTGACCTGACCGAGCGCGAGGTGCAACACGGGGCTGACTTCGTGGCCAAGACGGCACCAGGACGATATGGCACCGCCGACACGATCGCGAGCGAGGTGGTCCGCCTGGCGCTGGATGACCTGGGCGGGGACTTCGTGACCGCCACGTTGGAGACCGCTCGCTCCCTGACTCGGGGCCACGCCGCTGCCGCGTGGGACGAGGTCTGTGCTGGCCCTGGCTGGACCACCGTCGTGGTTGCTGATGCCGACACCCATCGGGGGCCGGTGGAGGCGCTGGGCCTGGGCGAGGTCGTGGTGGTCCGCGGCTGACCCTAGGGGGGTCAACCCTGGGCGGCCAAGGCTTGCAGGGTCGCCTCGTGCAACAGCCCGTTGGTGGACACAGCGCTGGATCCGAACGGTCCGTCGACTCCGTCGTGGTCGGTGAACCGGCCACCAGCCTCGGTCACGATCGGTGCCAGCGCGGCCATATCGTGCACCGCCAGGCGGGGATCGAGGCCGATGTCGACGGCGCCCTCGGCGACCAGGCAGTGCGTCCAGAAGTCGCCATAGCCGCGAGTGCGCCAGCAGGTCCGCGCCAGGTCCAGGAAACCGGCTCGTTGCGGGTGCCTCCACCACTTGTCGAGGGCCGCGTGGGACAGGGACGCGTGCTCGATCAGGGAGGTGTCCGACACCTGGATCGCCTTGGCTTGGCTCAGGCTTCGACCGGTCCAGGATCCCGACCCCGAGGCCGCCCACCAGCGGCGTTGCATGGCGGGCGCGGCGACCAGACCCAACACCGGCTGCTCGTCGACGACCAGACCGATGAGCGTGCCCCAGATCGGCACGCCTCGGATGAAGTTCGTGGTGCCGTCGATCGGGTCGAGGATCCACCGACGGTTTCCGTGACCGGTGGTCGGCAGCTCCTCACCCTGGACGACGTCCCGCGGGCGAGTGCGCTGCAGCTGGTGGCGCAGGAGCTCCTCAGCGTGCTGGTCGGCCTGGGTCACCAGGGAGCCGTCCTCCTTGGTGGTGATCTCCAGCTCAGGAGAGCGAAACATCTGCATGGTGTATCGCTCGACGGTGTCGGCCAGAACGTGAGCCAGGCGCATGTCGTCCGCGAAGTTGTCCACGCGAGTCACCGTATCCGACGTCAGTCGCCGGATCGGCTGCGCAGCAACCGTCTCAACGACTCCAACCGAGCTGGTCCGGTCGGTCCTGCGGATCCTGCGGCGACGAACGCGTCCAAGGCGCAGTCGGGCTCGTCGTGACTGCACCCCCGTGGGCAGCCGGCGGCTCCCAGTGCGAGGTCGGGGAAATGCTCGACGAAGCTCACCGGGTCGACGTGTCCCAGACCGAAGGATCGCACCCCAGGGGTGTCCACGACCCAGCCGCCGCCGCTCAGCGGCAGCGCGACGGCGCTGGTGGAGGTATGCCGTCCCCGGCCGGTGACGTCGTTGACCACCCCGGTTGCTCGCTCCGCCGTGGGCACGAGGGCGTTGACCAACGTGGACTTGCCCACCCCGGAGTGTCCGACCAGCACCGTGACCCGGTCGCGCAGTCGCGCATGCACCGGGGCGAGCGCATCGTGCTCGGCGCTGAGCGCATCTCCTTCGGATCCGGGGCTCAAGGCCACCACGACGTGAGCGACATCGAGAGCGGCGTACTGCTCGACGAGGGGTCCGGGCTCGGCCAGATCCGCTTTGGTCAGCACCAGGAGGGGCTCCAGGCCGGCGTCGTAGGCGGCCACGAGGCAGCGGTCGATCATCCTGGGCCGAGGCTCCGGGTCCGCGAGAGCGGTGACGATAGCCAGCTGGGATGCGTTGGCCACGATGACCCGTTCGACGCGGTCACTGTCGTCGGCGCTGCGGCGCAGCACGGTGTCCCGGTCCAGCACCCGCACGATGCGGGCCAAGGAGTCCGGATCGCCGGAGAGGTTCCCGACCATGGCCACCCGGTCGCCCACCACGATGGCCTTCCTTCCTACCTCACGAGCCCGCATGGCCAGCACCGGCCGTCCGTCCAAGCGGGTGGTGTAGCGGCCTCGGTCCACCCCCGTGACCATGGCGATCTGCGCGTCCTCGTGGCGTGGTCGGTCTTTCGTGCGAGGACGGGAGTTGCGGCGTCCCGGACGCGAAGGGATCGAGTCCTCGTCGTAGTGGTCGAAGCGGCCCACGGCTCAGCGCACCAGCTCGGACCACTGCGCGGCGAAACCAGGGTAGGTCTTGGCCGTCGTGGCCACGTCGGCGATCGTGGTGCCGGCCACCCGCGCGCCGAGGACTGCGGCGGCCATGGCCATCCGGTGGTCACGGTAGGTCTGGAGCTGCGCGGGGCGCAGGACCGCGGGACGGATCGAGAGCCCGTCGTCGTGCTGGTCGACGTCACCCCCCATCCGGGACAATTCCGTATGCAGGGCCAGCAGCCGGTCGGTCTCGTGTCCGCGCAGATGGGCCACGCCCCGCAATCGGGAGGGGGTGTTGGCGTGGGCGGCCACTGCGGCGATGACCGGAGTGAGCTCGCCGACCTCGTGCAGGTCGATGTCGACACCGCGCAGCGTTCCCGGTGCCGGCCCGGTAAGGGTCAGACCCTCGTCGTTGAGCTGCGTCGTGGCGCCCATCCCGGTCAGGACGCCGCGCATAGCGTCTCCGGCCTGAGTGGTGGTGGTCGGCCAGTCGGGGACGGTGACGGTGCCACCGGTCACGGCAGCGAGGGCCAGGAACGGTGCCGCCGAGGAGAGGTCGGGCTCCACCGTGACGTCCAGGGCCGAAATGGGTCCGGGTTCGATGACCCAGACGCCTGGCTGAGGCTCGCGTGCCGTCACTCCGACCTCACGCAACGTGTGCAGGGTCATGTCGATGTGCGGTCGACTCGGGAGCCCGCTCCCGACGTGCCGCAGGATCAATCCCTGGTCGAACCGCGCACCGGCCAGGAGCAGCGCGGAGACGAACTGCGAGCTGCTCGAAGCATCGATCGCGACGTCGGTGTGTCTCACTGCCCCGATGCCGTGGACCACGATCGGCAGGTGCGGCTCCGGCTGGTGGGTGCCGGGGGCGGGGCTGTTGGTCGAGTCGATGCCGACACCCAGATCCCGCAGGCCCTGGACCAAAGGGCCCATCGGCCGGGTACGGGCCGCGGCATCACCGTCGAACGTGACCGAGCCGCGCGTCAGTGCCGCGACAGGAGGCAGGAAGCGCATCACCGTTCCCGCCAGGCCGGCGTCGATCTCGAAGTCGGACCTCAGCCCCACCGGCGTGTGGATCGTCCACGTGGTGTCCGCATGGTCGGCATCGAAGAGAAGCCCGAACTGCTCCAGCGCGGCCCGCATCAACACGGTGTCGCGGGAGACCAAGGGGCGGTGCAGCGTGCTGGTGCTGCCGGGACGGGCCAAGGCCGCCAACACCAGGTACCGGTTGGTCAGGGACTTGCTCCCCGGGACCCGCACGGTCCCGCTGACCGGGCTTTCGGCATACGGCGCGGGCCAGAGGTCGGTGGTGTGCATGTGGCCCTACGGTAGTGCGTCCAGGAAACGCCGTGCGTCCTCAACGAGGGCCGCCCCGTCGCGACTGGGCCCGTGGTCGCCGGGGTAGGAGCGGACGGTGGTCACCGCCTCGTCCCCGTCGGTCCGGTCTCCCCCGGGCCGCGGCGAAGCGGACCGCACCTGCCGTAGCGCCTCCTGCATGTCCTCCGCTCGGCCGAAGCGGTCCCGTTCTCCCTGCAGCACCAGGACGGGTAGGCCACGGCGGATCGGTATCTGCAGCTCGCCGACCCGGGACGGCGGCTGGCGGTCCCGTACGCGTGGTGGCTGCAGGGGGAAGGCGATGAGCAGCAACCCCTGTGCTCGCTCGGAAAGACGACACGCGACGCGGGCCCCGGCGCTCCGACCGCCGAGCACCCAGGGCCGAGGAAGGGGATCAGGGCCGGCCGAGACCGCGTCGAGCATGTCGTGGGCCGCTTGGTCAAGCTTGGGGGGAGCCACGGCCAACCGGCGCCCGGCCACCCGCCACGGCTGCTCCAGGAGGGCTACACGCCAACCGTGGCCGACAAGGGCCGTCAAAGCCTGCAGATCCGTGGACTCCACGCCTGCGCCCGCCCCGTGGCCCAAGAGAACGGTCCCACGAGGCGGTGGCCCAGCGGCCGAATACACGTGCACGCGGGCCGGCCCTCCGGTGGTGCTGACCTGGCGCACGACGGGGGAAGGGAGCTTGATCTCGATATCTCGGCTCGGTGACTTGTGATCGGCCACCGGTCAGCCGAGGAGCTCACCGGTTAGCGGGTCCACCACGCCAACCAGCTCGTCGGTGGGGACAGCCTCGAGCAGGCTCGGGCTGTTGTTGCCCACGGCGTTGACCGCCGCGCTGACCGGCCAGGTGGTGAATCGGCCCTGCTCCGGGGGTCGAAGCAGCGCCTCGACCTCGTCGCGATCGTCCAGGGTGGGGTCCAACCAGGATGGCCACCGGTCGGAGTCCAGCACGACGGGTTGACGGTCGTGGATACGGTCCAGGCCCGGCTCTGCCGCGGTGGTGATGACGGCGAAGGTCACCAGCCACTGACTCTGCGGTGCCTGCGACTCCTTCCAGAACTCGTAGATTCCCGCCATCGCCAACGGCACGTCGTCGGCTCGCGACAGGAAGAAGGGCTGCTTGCGGGGTTTGCCCTTGGGCCCCGTCGCCGTCGGTGAGACCTGCCATTCGTACCAACCGGTGGCGGGAACCAGACAGCGACGGGACATGGCGGCCTTGGCATACGCGGGCTTGGACAGGAGTGTCTCGGCGCGGGCGTTGATCATCCGGACCCCGGAGCGGGGGTCCTTGCTCCACGAGGGCACCAGGCCCCACGTCAGGGGTCGGAGCTGACGTCGACCCGGCTCTCGTTCGAGAACGATCGGGGCCGCCTTGGATGGAGCCACGTTGTAGTCGGGTTGGCCCACCGGCGGTTGCTGGGGGGAGACGAGCAACGAGCGGGTCGGCTCGCCCATGGCGTCGTGATCGATCTCGAAGACCTCCACCAGGTCGTCAGGATCTGCGCTGGCGGCGTACCTGCCGCACATCAGACCTCACCCGGTCCGTATCCGGGGACGGTGGTCATTGGCGGTATCCGGCGAGGAAGTTGCCGAGCCGCTCCAGACCCATGCGCAGGTCACCTGCCCAGGGCAGGGTGACGATGCGCAGGTGGTCCGGTGCCGGCCAGTTGAAACCACTTCCGTGCACGACCAACAGGTGCTCCTGCTCGAGCAGGTCCAGACACAGCTGGACGTCGTCGTGGATCTCGTGGACCTCGGGGTCCAGCCGCGGGAAGACGTAGAGCGCGCCCTTGGGCACCACGCAGCTGACCCCTGGCATCGACTGCAGCAGGGAGACCGCGACGTCGCGCTGCTCGACGAGGCGTCCGCCGGGACCGGTGAGGTCGTGGATGCTCTGGTGCCCTGAGACCGCGGCCTGGATGGCATGTTGGGCCGGCACGTTTGGGCACAGGCGCGTCGAGGCGAGCAGCTCGATCCCTTCGAGGAAGCCAGCAGCGTGCCCGGTCGGACCGGTGATGATGAGCCAACCGGCGCGGTACCCTGCGACGCGGTAGGTCTTGGACAGTCCGTTGAGGGTCAGCACCATCATGTCCGGGGCGACCTGCGCCATGCTGATGTGCTCGGCGTCGTCATACAGGACACGGTCGTAGATCTCGTCGCTGAGGATCAACAGCGAATGCTCTCGGGCCAGCGCCGCGATCTGCTCCAACACCTCGCGGGAGTAGACCGCGCCGGTCGGGTTGTTCGGGTTGATAACCACGATCGCCTTGGTCCGGGGCGTGATCTTGGAGCGGATGTCATCGATGCCGGGGTTCCAGTCGTCGTCCTCCTGCCCCAGGTAGTGCACGGGGTTTCCCCCGGCGAGGCTGGTCGCTGCGGTCCACAAGGGGTAGTCCGGGGCGGGGATCAACACCTCGTCGCCGGTGTCGAGCAGGGCCGAGAGCACCATCATGATGAGCTCGGAGACTCCGTTGCCCAGGTAGACGGAGTCCACGTCGAACGGCGGGAAGCCTGCCACGTCCTGATACCGCGCCACGATCGCGCGACGGGCCGACAGGATGCCCCGGGACTCCGAGTACCCCTGAGCCTGCGGCAGCGCCGCGAGCATGTCCCGCAGGATCGTGTCGGGTGCGTCGAAGCCGAAGAGGGCCGGGTTGCCGATGTTCAGCTTCATGATGCGGTGCCCCGACGCCTCGAGCTGTGCCGCGCGGGCCGCGACGGGGCCACGGATCTCATAGAGGACGTTCTGCAGTTTCGACGACTGCTTCAGGGGGCGTAGTCCGGCAACGGTGCCGGAGGGGGAGGCGTTCACGTCGGCATCGTTTCACGCTTGGCAGCCTGCACCTCGGTGCCCGTGGGAATGGGCGGTGGAACGTGCCCGTTGTCAGGACTGATGCAGCACCCGAGACGAACGTGAAGGACGATGTCGATGATGGCCACTGTGGCGGCGCCCGTAGGTCGCCCAGACTTCCCAGGCGGACACCCGCTAAATTGGGGTGTGATGACTGACGATACGAAGGCCTCTGTGAGCCAAGCCGAGCTCGATGCCATGGTGGACGTGAGCACTGAGTCGACCGAAGCCCGTGCCGCTCGCTTTGAACGCGAAGCCATGCCGCTGATCGACCAGATGTACAGCGCCGCGCTGCGCACCGCCCGCAACCCCACGGACGCCGAGGACCTGGTGCAGGAGACCTACGCGAAAGCATTCGCGGCTTTCCACCAGTACCGGCCGGGGACGAACCTCAAAGCGTGGATGTACCGCATTCTGACCAACACGTACATCAACACGTATCGCAAGAAGCAGCGTCAGCCCAAGGAGTCGGACGCCGCGACCGTGGAGGACTACCAGCTCGCCCGAGCCGAGCAGCACACGTCTCGGGGACTGCGCTCGGCCGAGGTCGAAGCACTGGACCACCTACCGGACTCGGACGTCAAGCGCGCCCTGGCCTCCATCGGGGAGGACTTTCGGATGGCCGTGTACCTCTCCGACGTCGAAGGATTTGCCTACAAGGAGATCGCGGAGATCATGCAGACTCCGATCGGCACGGTGATGTCGCGCCTTCACCGCGGGCGACGCCAGCTACGAGACCGGTTGACGGACTATGCCTTGGAACGCGGATTTATCAACAACGAGGTGGTGAAGAAGTGAGCGAGTACAACAGCTCCCACCCAGGCCAGCGTCATGGCTCGGACTGCGCCGATGTCATTCTCCGGCTGTTCGAGTATGTCGACAACGAGGCCGGGCCGGAGGACTGCGCCACGATCAAGGAACATCTTGACGAGTGTGGTCCGTGCCTGCGCGAGTACGAGCGGGACCTGCTGCTCAAATCTCTGGTGCGACGGGCGTGTCATTCCGAACGGGCGCCGAGTGCGCTGCGTATGCAGGTCATGACGAGGATCACGTCGATCACCGTCGAGAAGTCCCCGTCGGACTGACGAGTGTGCATGACACGACGCGAGCCCTGGAACCAGATGGTTCCAGGGCTCGCGTCGTTTCACGCATCAGGCACGGTCAGGCGTTGGGCTTGCGGCCGTGGTTTGCGGCCTTCTTCTTGCCGGCGCGACGCTTGCGAGCTCGCTTGCTCATAGGGGCTCCTCGTCTGTTGGGTCATGCGGAACGGTCCTACCGCGACAGGTCATCGGTGAGACAGCATCACGGTAACGTCATCTATGGTGGCGTAGAGCACCATCGTACCGCGAGTCATTAGGGCCTATGGCGCCAGTAAATACTGCGTGTAAGTCTGGACTGAAAACGCTTTCTCGGCCCCATCGTGCTTTCCTGCATGCGAATATAGAGAGGCAGCCGGATGATTTCCTCAACCTGGGGTTATCTCGTCGACCACCCGCGCTGTAGAAGAGGTTTCTCATGTTCGCTGCAATGCTTCGCCTGCTGTCCGGCAAGTCCTTCACCGACGTCGTGTCCTACGAAGGCAAGTCCTTCACCGACGTCGTGTCCTACGAAGGCAAGTAACCACCTGCCGGTCCCCCTGTGCCCCCACGCCAGGCGGGGGGCGGTTCAGCTGTGAACGCGCCCCCCGCCCCTTGGCGTGTCTACGTCTTCATCCTGGTCCTGATGGGGCTGGGGGTCCTCCTCGGGTGGGCGGCGCTACGCGGGGACGATCCGGTCGACTGGGAGGCCGTCGTCGTCCTGTCCGCCCTGGGGGCACTGGGGACCAACCTTCGGGAGCGTGAGTTCGCCGACGGCTTGGGGGTGTCGTTCACCGCGGTGGTGCTCGCCGCCGCCATGGTGCTGGCCGGACCAACCGGCGCTGTCATCGTGGGGTTCCTGAGCTTCATCTTCGACTTCCGCGCCACGTCGCTACAGAACTACCTCTTCAACGCCACCATGGCGGCCCTCATGTCGGGGGCCGGGAGTGCGGTGTATGTGTCGTTAGGGGAGACCGACCAGATCGGGTCCGATATGACCCCCTGGCAGCTCTTCATCTACGTCGCAGTGCCGATGGTGGTGGGCTACCTGGTCTCCATCGCCGTGAACGCCCTGCTTATCGGCGTCATGGTGAGGATCAAGCACGGCCGGAGCGTGCTCTCCGTCGCGGTGGGGGTGGTGCGCAGCCTCGGCGCTGGCTACATGGTCCATGTGCTGTTGGCTATCCTCCTGGTCCTGCTGTGGCAGCCCGTGGGGGTGGGTCCGTTCAGCGCGGCCCTGATCGTCATACCGCTGCTGTTGACCCAGTGGGCGTTGAGCCGGGACGCCGCGGAACGGCGCAGCCACACCCGCACCGTCAGCACGCTGATGGGCGCCCTGGAAGTCGCGACGCCCTACTCCAGCGGGCACAGCTCACGCGTAGCCAAGCTGGCGGATGGCATGGCTCCCGTCCTGGGGATCACGGGGGAGTCGGCAGACGCGCTGCACTTCGCCGCCCTGTTGCACGACCTCGGTCTGGTCTCCAGCGCCCCGAGGGTGCCGCGCGGCACCGGACCGAGCGACGTGAGCTACCTGGCCGCGATCCAGGAGCACCCTGAGGCAGGCGTCCACATGCTGGCCGACATCGACTTCCTGGCCCCCGCGCTTCCGGGGATCCTGCATCACCACGAGCGCTACGACGGGCTCGGGTATCCAGCGGGCCTGATCGGCGAGAAGATCCCCCTCTTCGCCCGTGTGATCGCTGTGGCCGACGCCTTCGACTCGCTCACCACCAACCGGTCCTACCGCGACGAGGTCACCGGCGAGCAGGCGCTCGCCCAGCTGCGAGAACGCTCCGGGACGCATCTCGACCCCGTGGTGGTTCAGGCGCTCGCAGACTCGCTGGAGGAGCGACCTTGGGAGCCCACGCGGATCAGCGAGGCGATCCTGCAGTCGGCGGTCGACCTGAACGACCACGACGACCCCTCCGTCAGTGACGAGTACGCTGCCTGGCAGCCCGAGACGGATGAGGTCCGGGCATGAGGGTCCGGTTCGACGCCCTCTGGGTGACGCACGGACTGACGCTGGTCTCCGTCGTCTTCCTGGCGGTGATGCTGCTGCAGGACCCCACGTGGCCACCGACCGGCTCCGTGACCGTCACCGTGTGGCTCATCGTCTCCCTGCTGGTCATCGTGGTCGCGGACTCCCGTCCGATCACCATCGTGAACGGACGCAAGGTCGAGCCGGTGGGGATGACCGTCAGCATCGCCATGGCGATGACCACGGTCCTGCCCGGCCCCGACGGCCACGTCGACCTCAACGTGAGCGCGGGCTACATCGCGTTGGTTGCGGGCCTGGGGTCGTCGATCGCCGCTACCCGTCGGCTCGCCCTGTTCGGACACCTCCCTGTGCTCTCGGACATCGCCATGCGCGTCGTGGTGACGGGGCTGGTGGCGACGACCGTGCAGTTCACCTGGCCCGGTGGTGCGTCGCTTCGGGCCGCCTTGGTGACCTGGAACCCGAGTCACCACTGGGTCCTGGCGGTGGCGTTGGCCACGATCGCTGCCGCCGGTCTGGGTCTGCAGATGCTCTTCTGGAGCTACGAGCGAGCCGCCCAGGAGCACACGCTGCTGCGTCACGCCGTGGCGGACGAGATCAAGGCGGTGGGTCCGATCGGGCTGGGGGTGGTGAGTGCGGCGGTGTCCACGGCCTTGGCCACCCGTGCGGTAGGCCCCGCCGCCATGGCCATCTTCGTGCTACCGCTGGTGCTGCTCATGATCGCGGTGCGCCGACAGGCCCAGGTCGCCGACGGACAGCGCCAGACCGTGTGGGCGTTGTCGAAGCTGACCGACCAGGGCGGGTTCACTGATCCCGGGCATGCGGCGCGGGTCGCCCGGCTGTCCGTCCCCGTCGGGAGACAGATTGGGCTGTCCGAGCCGGCTTTGCGTGACCTTGAGTACGCAGCGCTCCTCCACGACCTGGGGCAGCTGTCCCTGCAGCGTCCGATCCCCGGTGGGGCCACGACGCATACCTCGGCGTTGGACCAGCGCCGGGTGGCTGCTGCCGGGTCAGCTCTGTTGGCACGGACCGCCGAACTCTCCAAGGTATCGACGGTCGTGGCTCACCAGGCCACTCCGCACTGGCGACTGGAGCAGCTTGGGGACATCCCGGTCGCCAGCCGCATTCTGCGGGTCGCCAACGCCTACGACGACCTGGTGGGCGTGTCCTTGGACTCGGCTACCAGGATGCGGGCCCTGCAGCGCTTGCGGCTCGGCATGGGCTACGACTACGACCCGCAGGTCCTGCGTGAGCTGTGTCGCGTCCTGGTGCGTGACGGCCAGATCTCCCGCGAGGACCTGCTGTCTCTCGAGCTCTGGCCCTCACGCGCTCAGGCTCGAGCCTGAGATCCCGGTGACCACGACGTCCAGAGGGCGTCGTGGTCACCGGAGGCCGGTCCTCAGGCCTTCTTGGTCTCGGCGAAGATCTGCGCGATCTCGTCGATCTTGCTCAGCAGCTCGTCGGCCACCGACACGTCCCAGGACGCCTTGGTGCCGCTGGCCCCGGCCAGCTTGGTGGCTTCGTTGACCAGGACGTGCAGCTGCGGGTACTGCTCGAAGTGAGGCGGCTTGAAGTAGTCGGTCCAGAGCACCCAGATGTGGTGCTTGACCAGCTCCGAGCGCTGCTCCTTGATGATGGTGCCGCGCACCTTCATGTCCGGGTCGTCGCTGTCGTTGACCTTCTGGATGATGCCCTTGATGGATTCGGCTTCGATCCGAGCCTGGGCCGGGTCGTACACACCGCACGGCAAGTCGCAGTGGGCGCTGACGTCGACGATGCGCGAGCCGAGATGAGAGAACAAGCGTGTGAGCATGTGTCGTCCTTCCGTGAACGGTTGGGAGTCCCACGTTAGCCTGAGCGTGTGCTGCTCGCGATCGACACCTCCACATCTCTGATCGGAGCGGCCTGCGTGCAAGGGTCCGAGGTGCTCAGCGAAGTCACTGTGCCCGACGCTCGGCGCCACGGCGAGCTCTTGGCGCCGACCATCCAGCGGGCTTTGCGCGAAGCCGACTGCGGGGTCGGTGACCTGGACCGGATCCTGGTGGGGGTCGGACCGGGTCCGTTCACCGGGCTGAGGGTCGGGATCACTACTGGCCTGGTCATGGCGCACGCACTCGACATACCTGTGCAGGGCGTGTGCTCGCTGGACGCACTGGCCGCGCAGGCGATGCTCACGGTGGCGGCAGAGCACGAGTGGCCCGAGTTCCTGGTCGCGACCGACGCCCGGCGCAAAGAGGTCTACTGGGCCCGGTATGCAGTCGGCCACCACGACGTCACGCGCATCGGCCAGCCCGCAGTAGCTCGACCGGGTGACCTCAGCGTGGACATCCGGTCCCTGCCGGCAGTCGGTCGGGGGCCGAGGTTGTATCCCGACGTCCTGAACGACAGCTCCGGCCCCCTCGACGTGACTCCAGGGACCCTCGGCCTTCTGGGGACGGCGGAGTCGCTGCTTCTGCCCCCCGAGCCGTTGTACCTGCGCCGCCCCGATGCCGTCCCGAGCCCAGCGGGGCGGTCCTTCACTGCGGCCTCCCCTTGACCAGAGCCACACCGGAGGTCCGCGCGATGGCGTGGACCGACCTGGAGTCGGTGACGGCGCTGGAGGAGCAGATCTACCCCGACACCGCATGGAAGCTCGAGACGTGGTGGGCGGAGCTGGCCCAGCGGCCGCGACGGCACTACCTGGTGGCCCAGACCGGTGAGCGTGGTGGCTCGGGGCCCGTGCTGGTGGGGTATGCCGGACTGGATGTGAACGGAGACAATGCTGACGTGATGACGATTGCGGTCGACCCCGCACACCGTGGCAGGGGAGTCGGTGCGGCCCTGCTCCAGCGGCTGCATACGGTTGCCGCGGGTGAGGGAGCCACGGCCGTGATGCTCGAGGTGCGTGCAGACAACGCTGCCGCCCGAGCTCTCTACGCCAGGCACGGATACGAGCACGTCCACACCCGACGGTGCTACTACCAGCCCGACGGCGTCGACGCTGCGGTTCTACGCACCGCTCTCGTCCCAGAGCCAAGAAAAGGGATGCTGTGATGGCGCCGCCCCGCAGCCCCTCGGGGCCTCTGGTGCTCGGCGTGGAGACCAGCTGCGACGAGACCGGCATCGGCATCGTGCGTGGGCACACGTTGCTGGCCGATGCCGTCGCCAGCAGTGTCGATGAGCACGCGCGCTTCGGGGGAGTGGTGCCGGAGGTGGCCAGCCGAGCGCATCTGGAGGCGATGGTGCCCACGGTGCAGCGAGCCTGCCAGGACGCCGGAGTGAAACTGAGTGACCTGGACGCCTTGGCCGTCACCTCGGGGCCGGGGTTGGCGGGGGCACTCCTCGTCGGGGTGGCCGCCGCCAAGGCGCTGTCGTTGTCGTTGGGGATCCCGCTGTACGGCGTGAACCACCTGAGCGCGCACGTCGCGGTTGACGTCGTCGAGCATGGGCCCCTTCCCGAGCCGGTCGTCGCCCTACTGGTCAGCGGGGGCCACTCCAACCTGCTGATGGTTCCGGACGTCACGAACGAGGTGACCTCGATGGGGTCCACCATGGACGACGCCGCAGGAGAGGCCTTTGACAAGGTGGCCCGGCTGTTGGGCCTCCCTTTCCCCGGTGGCCCGCACATCGATCGGGTAGCCCGCGAGGGCAGCACCGTCGCGATCGACTTCCCACGGGCACTGACCGGGAGCCGGGTGACGCAGCGGCATCGCTTCGACTTCTCGTTCTCCGGGTTGAAGACCGCGGTCGCCCGGTGGGTCCAGCTGCGTGCCGACTCGGGCCAGGCGGTCCCGGTGGCCGACGTGGCGGCGAGCTTCCAGGAAGCCGTCGTCGATGTGCTCAGTGCCAAGGCCGTGCACGCGTGCCGTGCGCAGGGAGTCGACCATCTGCTGATCGGTGGAGGCGTAGCGGCCAACAGTCGGCTGCGGGTGGTCACGCAGGAGCGCTGCTCGGCGGCGGGTGTCACGATGAGGGTGCCCCGTCCCGGGTTGTGCACCGACAACGGGGCCATGGTCGCGGCCTGGGGGTCACTGGCGGTGGCCGCAGGTCGGACACCGTCCGCGTTGGACCTGCCTGCGGACTCCTCTCAGCCCATCGAGCAGATCCGTGCTTAGCGCGAGATCCCTGATCGCTTCACCTGCTCGCCTGGTCACGTTGGCTTTTGCGCTGGCCGTGACCTGCGGGACGGGTCTGCTGATGATGCCGATCTCGCGTGTCGACGGCGGGAGCGGAGACCTCATGGTGGCTTCGTTCACCACGGTGTCCGCGGTGTGCGTGACCGGGTTGATCACCGTGGACACCCCGACCTACTGGACGCCCTTCGGTCAGGCGGTGATCCTGGCCCTGATCCATATCGGCGGCGTGGGGGTGATGACGCTGGCCACTCTGCTGACCTTGACCGTGCGCGGTCGTCTGGGGCTCAGGAGCCGACTGGTGGCTCAGGCCGAGACCCACACCACGGCGCTGGGCGACGTGCGTCGGGTGATCGGCCGGATCGTCATCATGATGGCGGCCATCGAGCTGGTGGTGGCGGTGGTGCTGGTGCTGCGTTTCCACTACGGATACGGCATCACCTGGGGCGAGGCGTTGTGGAGTGGTGTCTTTCACGCCGGGTCAGCGTTCAACAACGCCGGGTTCTCGATCTACACCGACAGCTTGACCGGCTTCGTCGCCGATCCGGTGGTCATCGGAGTCATCTGTGCCGCCGTCATCCTCGGTGGTCTGGGGTTCCCTGTGCTCAGGGAACTGCGCCACCGGTGGAGACACCCCTCGGCCTGGACGCTGCATACCCGGATCACGGTGTGGGGCAGCGTGCTGCTGCTCGTGCTCGGGACCACGCTGTTCTGGATCTTCGAGACCTCCTCCGGTGGCACTCTGGAGGGGGTCGACGGTGCTGGTCAGCTCATGGGCTCAGTGGCTGGGGGCGTGTTCCCCCGCACCGCCGGCTTCAACAGCGTCGACTACGCCGTCATCAAGGACGAGACCGAGGCGATCACCACCGGGCTGATGTTCATCGGCGGAGGAAGCGCTGGAACCGCCGGTGGCATCAAGGTGAGCACCTTCTTCATCCTGGGCTTCGTCATCTGGTCGGAGATCCGAGGGGAACCCGACGTCACCATCGGTGGCCGCCGGATCAGTGAGTCGGTGCAGCGTCAGGCCTTGACCGTCGCGCTGCTGGCCGTCGGGTTGGTCGCCTTGTCGATCGTGCTCACCATGGCGGTGACGGACCTGCCGGCCATCGACGTGAGCTTCGAGGTGGTCTCGGCCTTCGCGACGGTGGGGCTGTCGACCGGGATCACGGCTGATCTACCCCCGATTGCTCAGATCGTGTTGATGATCCTCATGTTCACCGGCAGGGTGGGGAGTATCACCGTGGCCTCGGCCATTGCCTTGAACACGCGCCACCGGCACTACCGACTACCGACGGAGCGACCCATTGTTGGCTAAGCGCAGACCCAAGCCCGTCCACGCCGGCTCCGTGCTGGTCGTGGGTTTGGGCCGG
This sequence comes from Ornithinimicrobium sp., assembly GCA_049646465.1. Taxonomy (GTDB): domain Bacteria; phylum Actinomycetota; class Actinomycetes; order Actinomycetales; family Dermatophilaceae; genus Ornithinicoccus. Next base: position 60,157 of record JBARVW010000135.1, on the reverse strand, counting down.
TTCGGCTCCGCGGTGGCTGAGTCCTTGGTCCGTCAGCACGTCGAGGTGCTCGCGGTCGACGAGGACGCACTCCTGGTGCAGCGGTATGCCGACGAGTTCACCCTCACCGTGCAGGCCGATGCCACCGACGGCGAAGCCATGAGGCAGCTCGGGGTGCCGGAGATCGACAGCGCAGTGGTGGCCATCGGATCGGACGTCGAGGCCAGTGTGCTAACGGTCATCACACTGGTCGAGGCGGGAGTGACCCGCATCTACGCCAAAGCGATCACTCGCAAGCACGGCAAGATCCTGGAGAACATCGGGGCCACGCATGTGATCTACCCGGAGTACGTCATGGGGCAGCGGGTAGCGCACATGGTGACCGGGGGAGTGAAGGACTACCTGGAGTTCGAGGACGGCTTCGCGATGGTCCGCACCTACGCCCCGAGAGAGACCTGGGACATCTCCCTCGCCGAGTCTGCGGTTCGCAGCACCTACCGCGTCACCGTGGTGGGCATCAAGCGCAGCGGCGAGGACTTCACGTATGCCGTCCCGGAGACCGTCGTTCATGAGGGCGACGAGCTCGTGGTCTCGGGCACGACGGAGGACGTCGAACGGTTCAGCTCCCTACCCTCTCGGAGGCACAGATGAGTGATGCAGGAACGAGTGCCCTGAAGCGGGTAGCCAACCGGCTCCCCGGGAGCCTGGCCCGAATCGCGGTGGTGGGCCTGTCCCTGCCGGTGGTCAGCGCCGTGACGATCAGTGGTGTCGATGCACTCCGGAAGCGCCGAACGACGGTGGTGCACGAGGCTCCGGAGACGCCTCCGCTGCAGACTGAGGTCTCGGGCAACACGTTGACCACCTACACCTACGGTGAGTACTTGTACGAGGCGATGCTGGAGGCCATCAACGGCGCCACCGAGCACGTCTACCTGGCGAGCTACATCTGGAAAGGTGATGCCGTCGGGCAACAGTTCAAGGATGCCGTGATCGCTGCTGCCGACCGGGGGATTGACGTCTTCGTGGTGTTCGACGGGTTCGCCAACCTGGTGGTGCCCGGGGCCTTCAAGGAGTTCCCTCAGAACGTCCACGTCATGCAGTTCCCGACGCTGCGCGGTGGGGTCCTGGACGTGCGCCGCACCGGCCGCGACCATCGCAAGGTGCTGGTCGTCGACGGAACCATCGGTTTCGTCGGCGGCTACAACATCGGGGCCATGTACGCCACGCAATGGCGGGACACCCACATCCGGGTCGAGGGCGACACGGTCTGGGAGCTGAGCAACTGCTTCGTGGACTTCTGGAACCGACATCGCAAGAGGGCTCAGCCCGAGCTACCCGACACGGGTGCGCCGCGCTGGAACTATCCGATGCGCGCCGCGCGCAACGAGCCCTCGCGGGTGGTGTTTCCCGTGCGGAACATCTACCTGGAGGCGATCGACCGGGCTAGCCATCACATCTACATCACTCAGGCCTACTTCATCCCCGACCAGGAGATCTTGCAGGGGATGCTGACCGCGGCCGCTCGGGGGGTGGACGTGCGGGTCATCACCCCACAACGCTCCAACCACATCGTGGCCGACATCGTGGCGCGCAGCTACGTGAGCGCGCTGCTGGACGGTGGGGTGCGACTGTTCCTCTACCAGGACGCGATGGTGCACGCCAAGACCGCCACCGTGGACGGCTCGTGGACCACCATCGGCACAGCGAACATCGACCGGCTGTCGATGCGAGGCAACTACGAGGTCAACCTCGAGGTCGTCGGGCCGGACCAGGCGGCGGTGATGGAGGAGGTCTTCGAGCAGGACCTGAGCAACTGTGAGGAGCTGACCGCGGACGTGTGGGCCAACCGCACCCTGGCCCACCGGGTGGGGGAGCGCGTGCTGCGGCCACTGCAGCCGCTGCTGTGATCAGCCCGCCCTCCACCGTGCGACACCCCTGGCACTCGGCTTGACCGAGTGCTAATCCGCGCCTAGATTCATTCTTAGCACTCGTGGCACGCAAGTGCCAGATCCAGGTGAGTCCGACCCCCGCGACGGCGGACACCCCCGGTTCAGTGAGTACCCCAGAAGTTGACCCAGCTAGTCGACAACGACGAAAGGAATGGCCGCCGTGTCGGTTTCCATCAAGCCGCTCGAAGACAGAATCGTTGTGCAGGCCGTCGAGGCCGAGCAGACCACCGCCTCTGGCCTGGTCATCCCGGACACCGCCAAGGAGAAGCCCCAGGAGGGCGAAGTCCTGGCCGTGGGCCCGGGTCGCATCGACGACAACGGCAACCGCGTCCCGATGGACGTGTCCGTCGGCAACCGCGTGATCTACAGCAAGTACGGCGGGACCGAGATCAAGTACGCCGGCGAGGAGTACCTCATCCTCTCCGCGCGCGACGTGCTCGCCGTCGTCGGTGACTGACTCGTGACCTGACGCCCCGGCGTCCCGCTATCGGCGGGGTGACCGGGGCGTCGTTCATCCCCTGCCTCATTTCTCAGCCTCACATGTAAAAGAAAGGCGCTGTTCATGGCAAAACAACTGCAGTTCAACGATCAGGCGCGTAAGTCACTGGAGCGCGGAGTCGACTCCCTGGCCAACGCCGTCAAGGTCACTCTGGGCCCGCGTGGTCGCAACGTCGTGCTGGACAAGAAGTGGGGCGCGCCCACGATCACCAACGACGGTGTCACCATTGCCCGCGAGGTCGAGCTGGACGACCCGTTCGAGAACATGGGTGCCCAGCTGGCCAAGGAGGTGGCGACCAAGACCAACGATGTCGCCGGTGACGGCACCACGACCGCCACGGTGCTGGCCCAAGCCATGGTCAAGGAGGGCCTGCGCAACGTGGCGGCGGGCGCTGCTCCGTCCGGTCTCAAGCGCGGCATCGACCAGGCCGTCGAGGCCATGTCGACCCGTCTGCTGGACACCGCGCGTGAGCTCGACGGGCGGGACGAGATCGCCCAGGTCGCCAGCCTGTCCGCTCAGGACACCGTGATCGGTGAGCTCATCGCCGACGCGTTCGACAAGGTCGGCAAGGACGGTGTCATCACGGTCGAGGAAGCCTCGACGACGGCGATGGACCTGGAGTTCACCGAGGGGATGCAGTTCGACAAGGGCTACCTCTCGCCGTACTTCGTGACCGACAACGACCGTATGGAAGCCGTCCTCGAGGACGCCTACGTGTTGTTGCACCAGGGCAAGATCTCGGCCGTCGCCGATCTGCTGCCGCTGCTGGACAAGGTGGCTTCGCAGAGCAAGCCGCTGCTCATCGTCGCGGAGGACGTCGACGGCGAAGCGCTCTCGGCGCTCGTGCTGAACAAGATCCGCGGCACGCTGAACGCCGCTGCGGTCAAGGCCCCCGGCTTCGGTGATCGTCGTAAGGCGATGATGCAGGACATGGCCATCCTGACCGGTGGCCAGGTCGTCACTCAGGAGGTCGGGCTGAAGCTGGACCAGGTCGGCCTGGAGGTCCTCGGCTCGGCGCGACGTGTCGTGCTGACGAAGGACGACACCACCGTTGTCGACGGTGGTGGATCGGCCGACGAGGTCGCCGCCCGGGTGGCTCAGCTGAGCTCGGAGATGGCTGCCACCGACTCGGACTGGGACCGCGAGAAGCTGCAGGAGCGCGTCGCGAAGCTCTCCGGCGGTGTCTGCGTGATCAAGGTCGGTGCGCACACCGAGGTGGAACTGAAGGAGAAGAAGCACCGCATCGAGGACGCTGTCTCCGCGACACGCGCCGCCATCGAAGAGGGCATCGTCGCCGGTGGCGGGTCTGCGTTGATCCACGCCAGCAGCGCCCTGGACGACCTGGACCTCAGCGGTGACGAAGCCGTCGGGGCCGCCATCGTGCGCAAGTCCGCGATGGAGCCGTTGCGGTGGATCGCCGAGAACGCCGGCATGCAGGGATACGTGGCGACCGCCCACGTCAGCGAGATGAAGGCTGGGCAGGGCCTGAACGCGGCCACCGGTGAGTATGGCGACCTGATGAGCGCCGGCGTCATCGACCCCGTGAAGGTCACCCGGTCTGCGCTGCGCAACGCGGCGTCGATCGCCTCCATGGTGCTGACCACCGACACCCTGGTGGTCGACAAGCCGGAAGACGAAGAACCGGCCGCAGGACACGGGCACGGTCACTGACCTCGCCCCGACGTAGAAATGGCCCGTCCCCCACAGGGGACGGGCCATTGTCGTGCAGTGGGATCAGCTCCGTGAGCTGACGACGACTTCGCGCTCGCTCTCGGTCATTGCGCCCCACACTCCGTAGGGTTCGTGAGCACGCAGCGCGTGCTCACGGCACTCGTTGAGCACCGGACAGGCTCGACAGACCTGCTTGGCACGTTCGTCGCGGCGGCGTCTCGCGGGGCCCCGTTCACCCTCCGGGTGAAAGAAGACTTCAGGGCTCACCGTCCGGCACAAGCCGACGTACTGCCATTCCCACAGTTCAGCCATAGGCCCTGGCTGTCTCGCGGTTTCGGACACGAAATGCTCCTCTGACAAGGGGGGAAAATCTGTGTTTACTAAGTAGTACCCATGGCGAGGACGCGGGGAACACCCGAAGGGGTGAGAATCCGGACGGCCCTAGACTTCTCCTATGACATCCGGCGCTCCGAACCTCGACTCTCCTGCGACCTTCGCGGAGGTGGGGCTGACCTTCGACGACGTGCTCCTGCTGCCCGGTGAGACCGACGTCATCCCCAGCGAAGCGGACACCACCACCGCACTGACCCGGCGGATCACCGTCCGCATGCCGTTGGTCTCCGCCGCGATGGACACCGTCACCGAGTCGCGGATGGCGATCGCGATGGCACGCCAGGGGGGCCTGGGCATCCTGCACCGCAACCTCGCCATCGCCGACCAGGCCACGCACGTGGACCGGGTGAAGCGGTCCGAGAACGGCATGGTCACCGATCCGGTCACGATCGGACCACAGGCCACGGTGGCCCAGATGGATGCACTGTGTGGGCGGTTCCGGATTTCCGGTTTGCCGGTAGTGGACGACGAAGACCGCCTGATCGGCATCATCACCAACCGCGACATCCGGTTCGAGAGCGACCACGGGCGCTCGGTGGCCGAGGTCATGACGTCCACCGGGCTGGTGACGGGGCCGGTCGGCATCGACAAGGACGACGCGCTGCATCTGCTGGCCGTCAACAAGATCGAGAAACTCCCGATCGTCGACGCTGACGGAAGACTGCGGGGTCTGTTCACCGTAAAGGACTTCACCAAGACGGAGCAGTTCCCGGATTCCACGAAGGATGATGCAGGTCGGCTGCGGGTGGGAGCGGCGGTGGGCTTCTTCGGTGACTCCTGGGAGCGCTCCATGGCCCTGGTCGAAGCGGGGGTCGACCTACTGGTGGTCGACACCGCCAACGGCCACGCCCGTGGAGTCACCGACATGATCGCGCGGTTGAAGCGCGAGCCGAGCGCCAGCCATGTGGACGTCATCGGCGGCAACGTGGCGACCCGAGCGGGAGCCCAGGCGCTGATCGATGCCGGTGCGGACGCGGTCAAAGTCGGAGTCGGACCGGGGTCGATCTGCACTACTCGAGTGGTAGCCGGGGTGGGCGTGCCGCAGGTCACGGCGATCCACGAGGCCGCCCGGGCCGCAGCGCGAGCGGGCGTCCCGGTGATCGGGGACGGCGGACTGCAGTACTCGGGAGATATCGCCAAGGCCCTGGTCGCCGGGGCCGACACGGTCATGCTGGGGTCGTTGTTGGCCGGCTGTGAGGAGTCCCCGGGAGACCTCGTCTTCATCAACGGCAAGCAGTACAAGTCCTACCGAGGTATGGGGAGTCTGTCAGCAATGCAGTCCAGAGGGCGCGGGGTGTCCTACTCCAAGGACCGCTACTTCCAGGGGGACGTCACTGATGACGACAAGGTCGTCCCCGAGGGCATTGAGGGCCAGGTGCCATACCGCGGGCCGCTGGCCGCGGTGGCCTACCAGCTCATCGGCGGTCTGCGCCAGTCGATGTTCTACGTGGGTGGACGCACCATCGGTGAGCTGAAGGAACGGGGCACCTTCGTGCGGATCACCGCCGCCGGGCTGAAGGAGTCGCACCCGCACGACATACAGATGACGGTGGAGGCGCCCAACTACGTCGTCCGCTGAGGCGTCGCGACCAGCGCTGAGCGACTGCGGCTCGGTGGACGGGCCGTGTGGGGTCCGGCTTGTACCCTTGCCCGGTGACTGAGATCGAGATCGGCAAGGGCAAGCGTGGACGCCGTGCGTATTCGTTCGACGACATCGCCGTCGTGCCTTCGCGCCGCACCAGGGACCCCGAGGAGGTCTCGATCTCCTGGCAGATCGACGCCTACCACTTCGAGCTGCCGTTGATGGCGGCTCCCATGGACTCTGTGGTCAGTCCCAGCAGTGCTATCGAGATCGGCCGCCTCGGCGGTCTGGCCGTGCTCGACCTCGAAGGGCTGTGGACGCGTTACGAGGACCCCAGCCAGCGGCTGAGCGAGATCGCCGAGCTGGAGCCCGACCAGTGCACCCAACGGATGCGGGAGCTCTACGCCGCGCCGATCCGCCCGGAGCTGATCACGGCCCGTCTTCAGGAGATCCGGGCAGCGGGCGTGACCGTTGCCGGCGCGTTGTCCCCGCAGCGGACCCAGCAGTACTGGAGGACGGTCGTGGACGCCGGGGTAGACCTCTTCGTCATCCGCGGCACGACGGTCTCCGCCGAGCACGTCTCCTCCCAGCTGGAGCCCCTCAACCTCAAGCGCTTCATCTACGAGCTGGACGTGCCGGTGGTGGTGGGCGGTGCGGGCACGTACACGGCGGCGCTGCACCTGATGCGCACGGGGGCTGCGGGAGTGCTCGTGGGCTTCGGAGGCGGCTCGGCGCACCGGACGCGGACCACCCTGGGCATCGACGCGCCGATGGCGACGTCCATCGCGGACGTCGCAGCTGCCCGGCGGGACTACCTCGACGAGTCCGGCGGGCGGTACGTCCACGTCATCGCCGACGGGGGAGTCGGCAACTCGGGCGAGATCGTGAAAGCGGTGGCCTGTGGAGCCGATGCCGTCATGATCGGTGCCGCCCTGGCTCGCGCCGAGGAGGCGCCGGGGCACGGGTACCACTGGGGGTCCGAGGCGCATCACCACCTGCTTCCACGCGGTGAGCGGGTCTACGTTGGCACGGTGGGCACCCTGGCTGAGATCCTTCTGGGCCCGGGACGCGACGCCGACGGGGCGACGAACCTGATGGGCGCGCTGCGCCGCGCCATGGCCACCACCGGCTACTCCGACGTCAAGGAGTTCCAGCGCGTGGAGATCGTCGCCTCGCCCTACTGACAGACCGCCCTGAGCATCGCGGTTCTCCCCGCAGGTGTCGGTCACTCAGACCGGCGCAGGTCCCCGGACGAGACACATGCCTGGTGGCACGAAGCTGGGCCGGGCCTCCCCCCGACCCACGCGTCGCTCGCCTACCATGAGGTGCTGGTTGACTCGACGAAAGGTCTGGCCTCGATGTATCTGTCCAGTTCCCCACTGCACCGACGCCGGCGTCGCATCGCGACCGGTGCCGTGGCCCTGGTGAGTGCCACCGCGTTGACGGCGTGTCTGGCCCAGGGCGCGGACCCCTCCGACGACGCCGCCTCGACGACCGAGCAGGAGAGTGCGGTCCAAGGCGGCGAGGGCGCAGCCGACGATGAGCCGGCCCAGGACGGATCGACGACCGAAGGCACGGCCGATGCGTCGAGCGAGGACGAGGGGAAAGCTGCGGCGGTCGCTCCGAGTCCGCCGGCTACCCCTTCGGACCAGAGCCAGATGGAGCAGGTCGACTACATCACCGGCGCTATCACCCCGAAGTCGGTGGTGGCCTCGGGCGCCGGACTCGTCATCGCCAACAACATGATGTACAGCCATAGCTCCACGGTGTACGACAGCACTACCCACGAGTTGGTCGAGACGCTGGACGACAGCCTCGACCTTGCGGACTACGACCTCCCCGGACATCCCGGGATTTCCCGAGGTGCTCCGGTGGAGGCGGCCTGGACCGAGGACGGGCGGTACGCCTATGTATCGCAGTACACGATGTACGGCGAGGGCTTCGGCAAGACCGGCTTCGACGCCTGCACGCCCGCCGACGGGGTGGGTGGCTCCTTGCTGTACCGCTTCGACGCCGAAGAACGGGCCTGGGACCAGGTGATCGAGGTCGGCGCCGTGCCGAAGTTCGTCGACATCACCCCCGACCAGAGTCGGATCCTGGTCAGCAACTGGTGCGACTCCACCCTGTCGGTGGTGGACCGGGAGAGCGCCACGGAGGTCGAGGTCATCCCGATTGACGCCGCTCCGCGCGGGATCGAGGTTTTGCCGGACAACCGCACGGCCTACGTGGCGGCGATGTATGCCGACAAGCTCTTCAAGGTCGACCTGGACACCGGGGAGAGCGAGGTCATGATGGAGACCGGACGCAAACCCCGGCACCTCAACCTCTCCGACGACGGCGCCTACCTCTACTTGGCCGTCAGCGGCGAAGACACGATCTACAAGATCGACACCGCGACCGACGAGGTCGTGGACCAGGTCGTGTCCGGCCGGGAGCCGCGGAGCATGTCGCTGTCCTCTGACGGCACCGCGCTGTACGTCGTGAACTACTACGAGCCCTCGGTGGCCAAGATCAGCACCCAGGACATGACAGTGCTGCAGAAGGAGCCCACCGACGCCAACCCGATCGGACTGACCTACGACCCGGTCACCCACAAGGTGTGGGTCGCGTGCTACGGGGGCAGCATCTATGTCTTCGACGACCAGGCGGCTGCCGAGTAGGTCTCGCCCTCCGGGCGGGAGCGTCCAGACTGTCGCCGTAGGCTGAGTTGGTGCTGCGCCTCGCCCTCCGCCCGCAATGGCTGGCTCTGCTGGCCCTGCTGACGGTGATCCTGGTCTCTTTCGGGCAGCTGGGACTCTGGCAACTCTCTCTTGCCCAGGACCGTGACAGCCAGGACATGCTGGCGGCGGCGGCTGAGCGTGAGACCGAGCCGTTGGAGCAGGTGCTCTCCCCGAGCGAGCCGTTTCCCGAGGACGGGTCGAACTACCCTGTCGAAGTCACCGGTCAGTACGATCCGCGGTTGCAGTTCCTCGTCCCGGACCGCGTCCTCGCCGGTGAGCGGGGATGGTGGGTGGTCACCGGACTGCGGACCGATGATGGTGCCTTACTACCCGTGCTGCGGGGGTGGGTGGAGGACCCGATTGCGGCGGGAGTGCCGGACGGCGCACGGCGCACCGTCACGGGGACCCTGGCCCCAGGGGAGTCGGCCAGCGTGGACGAGGTGGACCTGCCCGCCGGGCAGCTCGGTTCGGTCAACCTGGCGACCCTGGCGAACCTCTGGCCGCCGGACGACCTCTACAACGCCTTCATCTTCGCCACCGGTGAGCAGCCATCCGTGCAGGCGGGGGAGGTGGTGCCGGTGCCGCCACCGTCACTGAGCTCCTCGGGCATTGAGTGGCGCAACCTCGGGTACGCCCTGCAGTGGTGGGTGTTCGCCGGGTTCGCCGCGTACATGTACTACCGCTTCCTGCGCGAGGCGGCGTATCCCCGTGAGGGCCTACCGGAAACGAGATCTACAGTGGCTTCGTGAGCGACACCAACAAGCTGAAGTTCTTCCAGGTGATGGCCATGATTGTCGGCATCGCCCTGCTCGTGCTGACGCTGCACATGGTGTTGCGCTACGGGTTCGACAACCATCTGCTGGACTGGTGGGCCCAGCCGCACGGGTTCCTCTACATGGTGTACTTGGTGAGCGTGGCCATGCTCGGATTCGAGCTGAGGTGGTCCCTGCCGAGAATGGTCGGCGTGATGCTGGCCGGGGTGGTGCCGTTCCTGTCCTTCTACGTCGAGAGCAACGTGACGCGCGCGGCCAAAGCGCAGTTGGGTGCCCGGGCAGCGAGCGCCGGTAACCTAACCGGGTGACCGAGACCCCCGAGGACGAAACGTCCCAGGCCCTGCCGGACCCGCTTGTCGAGCACCCCGTCCTCGTCGTGGACTTCGGCGCCCAGTACGCGCAGCTGATCGCCCGCCGCGTCCGCGAGGCCGGCCGCTACAGCGAGATCGTGCCCCATACGATGACGGCCGAGCAGATGCTGGCCAAAGAGCCGTCGGCAGTGGTGCTCTCCGGAGGGCCAGCCTCGGTGTATGCCGACGGGGCACCCACCCTCGACGCCGACCTGGTGCAGTCCGGAGTGCCCGTCTTGGGCATCTGCTATGGCTTCCAGGCCATGGCCGCTGCTCTGGGCGGAGACGTCGAGAAGACGGGGATGCGTGAGTACGGTGACACCCGCGCCAGCATCAGCGTCACGGACAGCACGCTGTTCAACGGTCAGCCCGCGAGCCAACCGGTATGGATGTCGCACGGTGACTCGGTGACCCAGGCCCCACCCGGAGCCCGGGTCACGGCGCAGAGCCCGGGTGCCCAGGTCGCAGCCTTCGAGGACGACGAGCGTCAGCTCTACGGCGTGCAGTGGCACCCCGAGGTGATGCACTCGACGTTCGGGCAGCGGGTGATCGAGAACTTCCTCCGGGAGGGAGCGCGGCTGGATCCCAACTGGACCAGCGCGAACGTGGCTGCCGACCTGGTCGCCAAGGTCAAGGACGAAGTCGGCGACGCTCGGCTGATCTGCGGACTGTCCGGTGGTGTCGACTCCTCTGTGGCTGCAGCTCTGGTCAACGCTGCGGTCGGAGACCAGCTGACCTGTGTGTTCGTGGATCACGGGCTGTTGCGGGAGGGGGAAGCCCGTCAGGTCGAGGAGGACTTTGTTGCGGCCACGGGCGTGGATCTCGTGGTCGTCGACGCGCAACAACGCTTCCTGGATGCGCTGAAGGACGTCGCCGATCCGGAGACCAAGCGCAAGATCATCGGGCGGGAGTTCATCCGGGTCTTCGAGCAGGCCGCGCGCGATATCGCTGGCAGCGCGGACGAGGACGGGCATCCGGTGAAGTTCCTCGTGCAGGGCACCCTGTATCCGGATGTCGTGGAGTCCGGGGGCGGCACGGGCGCGGCGAACATCAAGAGCCACCACAACGTCGGCGGTTTGCCCGATGACCTGCAGTTCAGCCTGATCGAGCCGTTGCGCACCCTCTTCAAGGACGAGGTGCGTCAGGTGGGCCTCGAGCTGGGGGTGCCCGAGCCCATCGTGTGGCGCCAGCCGTTCCCCGGACCAGGCCTGGCGATCCGCATCATTGGGGCTGTCGACGCCGAGCGGCTGGACATCCTGCGTCGAGCAGACGCCATCGCGCGCGAAGAGCTGTCCAAGGCGGGCCTGGACCGCGAGATCTGGCAGTGCCCGGTCGTCCTGCTGGCCGATGTGCGCTCGGTCGGTGTCCAAGGGGACGGCCGCACCTACGGCCACCCCATCGTCCTGCGACCGGTGTCGAGTGAGGACGCCATGACGGCCGACTGGACCCGCCTTCCCGGGGACCTGCTTGCGCTGATCTCTTCGCGGATCACCAACGAGGTCGAGGAAGTCAACAGGGTGGTGCTGGACGTCACCAGCAAACCGCCGGGCACGATCGAATGGGAGTGACGATGCCGGACGCGACACACCGATGAAGCCTTGGACGCAAGCTCGGCTCTCCGTCGCCCTCGCGGCAGGAAAGGCGGCGAGGGTTGTCTCACGCTGGCGCGGTGGCGGTTCGGCCCTGCCGGGCTTGGTCACCGAGACCATCGATCCGAGCGTGCTCCGGCACACCTTGGCCTACGTGCCTCGCGGCATCGTGGTCGTGACCGGCACCAACGGCAAGACGACCACGACCAAGATGTTGGTCGCCGTGCTCCGCCAGCACGGCGTCCGGGTCTTCACCAACCCGACCGGGAGCAACTTCACCCGCGGCGTCATCTCCGCGTTGCTGTCGGAGGTGAACTGGCGCGGCGCCCTGGAGGCCGACGTGGCGGTGCTGGAGCTGGATGAGGCCCACGCTTTGCACTTCGCGGCATTGGTGCCCCCGACACACGCCTTGCTGCTCAACGTCGCTCGCGACCAGCTCGACCGCTTCGCCGAGATCGACTTCACCGCCGGTCTGCTGGCCTCACTTGCCGAGCAGACCACCGACACCGTGGTGCTGAATGCCGACGACGCCTTCGTGTCCCGGATCGGTCCCTCCCTGGCCGCGGACGTGACGGTGCGTTGGTTTGGGGTCGACCCTTCCATCGCCGACCGGCTACCTGAGATCCAAGAGGCCGATGTCCGCTTCGACGACCCGGGCGATGCGCCGGACCTGTCCACCGACGACGGCTTGCTGCTCACTCACGACGCCCACTCGTTCACCGTGCGCTACCCCGGCGGCCGGGATGTCGGCCCGGTGCGCCTCAAGCAGCGCGGCTTGGCCGCGATGATCAACGCCACGGCGGCCAGCACGATGGCCCGGGTGCTCCTCGGCCCCGACTTCTCGGCCGACACCGCCCTGGACGCCTTGGCGGCCGTCCAGCCCCCCTTCGGTCGGGGAGAGGTGATCGACATCGACGGCGCTCCGCTGGAGCTGGTCCTGGTGAAGAACCCGGCCGGTTTCACCGTGGCCCTGGGCACCTACGACGCGGAGCCCGAGGCCACCATGATCGCGATCAACGACAACTACGCGGACGGCCGCGACGTCTCCTGGTTGTACGACGTGTCCTTCGCCAGCCTGCGCACGCGAGGAGTGGCCATGACCAGTGGGGTGCGCGGGTGGGACATGGCCCTACGCCTGCAGTACGACGACGTTCCCGTCGCCGAGACCGAGGTCGACCTGGATCGGGCCCTGGACACCTTCCTGGCGCAGCACGCGGGGCTACCCACCCGTTTGTTCTGCACCTACACCGCGATGATGCACCTGCGTCGTCGGCTCTCGATGAGGTATGACGTGACCCGCTTCGGGGAGGAAGACGAATGAGCTCAGCCAGTAAGGGCGAGGTCCACCTGGTCCACCTGTATCCGCGCGAGATGAGCATCTACGGAGACCTAGGCAACACCCGGTGTCTGGCCGCGCGTCTGCGGTGGCACGGCTACACCCCGGTCGTGCACGATCACGCGCCGGGGGACGCGTGGCCGGAGCAGGCCGACCTCATCCTCGGTGGTGGGGGGCAGGACTCCGGTCAGGTTCGGGTCACCGACGACCTCGACCGGCACGCTCCCCGTTTGCGCGAGCTCGCCGAGCAGGGCACCCCGATGTTGATGGTCTGTGGGATGTACCAGCTGTTCGGAAAGGCGTTCATCACGGTCGAGGGCAAGCGCCTCCCGGGGCTGGGGATCCTGGACGTCACCACGCAGGGCAACGACACCCGGATGATCGGGCCGGTGGTCCTGGACACGGATTTCGGGGTCGTGGTGGGATACGAGAACCACTCGGGATCGACCCTCCTGGGCGCGGGGCAACGTCCGTTCGGCACGGTGTTGCACGGCAACGGCAACAACCGCACGGACAAGGTCGAGGGAGCCCGGATGCGCAACGTCGTCGCGACCTACCTGCACGGCCCCGTGCTCCCGGCGAACCCCGCCCTGGCCGACGGCTTGCTCGAGATCGCCTGCACCCGGGTCACCGGCGAGTTCGTTCCGGCTTCGATCGACGACTCGACGTCATTGCAGGCCCATAACCGCCAGGTGAGCCGACTCCTGCCTGCAGGTCAAGGCTAGCCCTGACCTGCAGGGTCCGGAGCGAAGGGGTCAGGCTCTTCCGAAGACCCGCTGCAGGGGACGCTGTTGCTCGCCCTGCTGGGCGCCCAGCACGACCAGGACACCCGTGATGGCCGGGATGGCCCACTGGCAGTACTTCAGCTGCTTCTGAGCCGACGCCAGCTCCGGGTCGGTGCCGTGGCCCGGCTCGGTGGTGCCCTCAGTGGGGTTGTTCTGCTTGTCGTCCACCTTCGTGCCCAGCGCGCCGCTGTATGCGGTCAGGCCGATGGCCGCGACGGTGAGCACGGATTTGGTCACGGTGTTCGTGCGTGCTTCCTGCTGCCGGTCCAGCCGACCTCGGTTGCCCAGGATGAGGCCGAGCCCGCCGATGGTGTGGACCACGATGGCGCCCGTGTTGACCGGAGCCCACCGACCCCATCCGAGGGAGGACAGGCGAAGGGTCTCTTGCGAGCTCTTCGCCTCGGCGGTGGCCCCGTTCAGCCCGACGGCTCCCATGAGCGACCCACCGAACCAGGCCGCGAGGCCCAGGTCGTGGGCACTGCGGGCGTAGGTGTTGCGTTTGGACACGAAGTTCTCCTCAGGTAGTAGACGGGCGACGCACGGTGACGACCGCCCGTTTACAACGTTACGTCTGCGGGTCTCAGGCCGCGCGGGCGGGGGCCGAGGGGCCCTTGGTGCGACCGAACCACCAGCCCAGCCAGGCCGCCAGACCCAGCGGCACCTCGAGCAGATGAGTGAACACCGCATACAACAGGGCCGCCGCCGACGCGGCCGACGGGTCCCCGCCGAAGGCCACCAGGATGCCAGCGGTGCCCACTTCGGTGACTCCGAGCCCACCCGGGGTGATCGCTACCACCGTCAGGAACTGCCGGAACGTGTAGGCCGCGAAGAGCGGCACCACGGCCAGCTCCAGACCGACGGCACGGGCCGAGACCCAGTACAGGATGAAGAAGAAACCGAACATACCCACTAGCCCGAGCGTCATCCGGACGCTGCCTTCACGCACCACGGTCTCGATCCGGGAGCGTTGGTCGGCGATCAGTGAGTCCAGGTTCTTCAGCCGGGGGATGCGCTGGGCCAGCGGTGAGGTCAAGGTCTTCAGGGCGCTCGCGACCTCGCGGGCGATCCGGTCGGAGAAGACGACGCCGACGAAGAACCCGATCAGGAGCAGGCCGATCCCCGTGGCCACGAGGGCAGCGACGACTACGGGGCGTGGGGCATCGACCGGTCCGAGGATCACCGCGAGCGCGCCCAGCACCGGCAGGGTCAACCGGGCCAGCAGGTTCCAGATCGAGGTCACCACAATGGAGGTGGAGATCGCGCGGCGGGTGAAGCCCCACGACCGGAACATCACGTAGCTCAGGGCCACGCCGACCGCGCCGCCCCCGGGCAGGACGTTGCTCACCATGGATCCTGCGGCGTTGACCATGAGAGCCCGCAGATGGCTCAGTCCGGGCAGCGAGCCGATCAGGGTGAAGGTGTAGCAGTACAACCCGGCGAGGAGGAGGACCGCCATCGCCAGCGCGGAGGCCGGCCCGACCAGGGCCATCTGGTCGCCGATCTGCGGCCAGGTCGTCCCGGCGATACGGGGAAGGCCGAAGACGAGCAGGGCGATCGCCACCGAGAATCCGAGCACCGACTGGATCAGCTCCTTCCACCCCAGCGAGCGCACCGCGGTGGCCGGGTCGGGCTCGACCTCAGGTGCGTCGTCGGCAGGAGACGTCTCGCTCACGCGGCGTCTCTCACCAGGTCGGCGAAGGCATCGCACCGGCGCGGGAGCGCGGCATCCCGACCCGGCTCCACGAAGTACTCACGTCCGAGGGCCAAGACGAACACAGGTGTGGGCACGCCCATCGCCCGCGCCATGGTGCGCCGGGCCCCGTCGGAGCTGTGCTGCGAGGTGTGAGCGTTGAGCGCTGCCCGTTTCGCGTGGATCTGCGACCGCACATCCACCCGATGCGTGATCTGGGCCGAGGCCGTGAAACCAGCGGCCCACGGGGAGGGGTCGACATCCCGGAGGACCCGCAGAAGGCGCAGCAGCCGCACCCCGGCCAAGAGGGGCTCCCGGGGTGCCGTCGCCTCGAGGAGCCGGACCGGTCGTCGATCGCTGAGTCGCTCGACGGCTCGCCGGACGATCCGATGGACCTGCACGTGATCCCGGTGGCCGTATCCCCCGGCTCGGTCGTATCCGATGACGATGTCCGCTGCCTGCTCGATCAGGACCTCGGCCACGCGGCTCGCGACGTGGTCGAGCGGGACGGTTTGCAGGCGGGGCCGGGCGGCTGAAGGCGGGAGCGCGGCGGGGCCCATCCCACTGTCCCCGTACCCCAGATCGACGACCTCGGCCACACCAAGAGCCAGCGCGCTCGCTCGGAGCTCTCGCAGACGACGGGCCCCAAGCCCACCTACCCCATACGCGGAGGCGGCCATCCCGGCATCGCCGTCCGTCGCGGTCACCAACACCACTCGGTGTCCTGCGGCACTGAACCGAGCCAGGGTGCCACCCATCAGGATCGCCTCGTCGTCCGGATGCGCGTTCACGGCGACCACGGTCAGTGGCACGTCTTCCCCTCACGGTCATGGGCGATGGACCTTGCGCCCACGCACCCTGACGGATGATCGGCCGCCAGTCACGATACGGGACGTGGCACGCTGTCCGACGTGTTCATCGCCCTGGTCTCGGACTGCTATCTGCCCCGGCTCGGGGGCATCGAAGTGCAGGTCGCCGGCCTGGCCGGGCAGCTGCGCAGCGCTGGTCACACCGTGGTGGTCCTCACCGCTACTGCTGGTCCGCGCCAGGCGGGCGTCCGTCGGCTCGACCCGCCGGTGTCGCTGGGCCTGCCGATCAACCCGTGGGCGGGCCCCGAGCTGCGCTCCGTGCTTGCCCGGGCTGACGTGGTGCACGTCCATCTGGGCGTGCTCGCACCCTTCGCGCAGAGGGCCTCGACGATCGCACTGGAGCTGGGGCTGCCGGTCGTCATCACCTGGCACAGCCTGGTCGCCGGGTCCCCGCTGACCCCGCTCCTGGCGCGGTCCTGGCACCGGTGGCTGGAGCAGGGTGCGGTGCCGACCGCGGTGTCCACCGTGGCAGCGCGGCAGGTCTCGGAGGCGTTGGGGGGATCGGCGGTAGGCGTGCTGCGTGACGGGCTGGACCTGGAGCGGTGGCGCAGTCCCCCCAACGAAGCATCCCCGAGCGAAGTGGCGTCGTCCGGACGAGCATCTCGACCGGGCGACGGGGCGGTGCGCGTGGTCAGTGCCACGCGCTTCGCGGCCCGCAAGCGTCCGCTCCGTCTGCTCACCATGATGTCGACCGTGCGCAGGGCGCTGTCGCGGCCGGATCACCTGCGCCTCACGGTCCTGGGTGACGGGCCGTGGCTGGCTCCCTTGCGGCTGATGGTCGATCAGTGCTCGATGCGCACCTGGGTCGACCTCCCGGGCCGGGTGGGACGCCCTGAGCTTCTCCGGCGCTACCACCACAGCGACCTCTATGTCGCTGCTGCTCGCCAGGAGGCGTTCGGGATCGCGGCGCTGGAGGCGCGAACCACCGGACTGCCGGTCGCCGGTTATGCCGACTCCGGGGTCGCCGACATGGTCGAGCAAGGCCGCGGGGGCATCCTCGCGGTCGACGATGCCGACCTGGTGAACCGGCTCGCGCGTGTGATCGACGACCCGGGTCTGTTGAGCGAGATGGCCACTCACCACCGGGAGCATCCGCTGGTTATCCACGACTGGAGCGAGGTCACGGAAGCGACCCTGCGGACCTACCGACGACTTATGGTGTCCCGATGAGCATGCGAGTCCGCGTCGAGGCGACGGGTGTCGACGGCACGGTGTTGTACGACGCCGTACTGGGTCACGGCGAAGACCCGCAGCGCACCTTGGCCTCGCTCGGGTGGGAACCGCGGTGGCTCGGTGCCGAGCGCGAGCCTGGCCCGGAGGGACGCAGCGAGATCGTGCTGCGGTATGCGGTCAGCCCCGGGGAGGCGGCCTACCCCTTCCAGCGCCTTGCCGCCTACGCGGTCGTCACCGCTCAGGTCGAGGGCGTCCGGTCGTTGCTGCTGACCTCGTTCGTGGTCAGCGATGTGTGGCGGGGCTACTGGGGACTGCCCGGGGGTGGGGTCGAGGACGGAGAGGATCCGATCGATGCGGTCCACCGTGAGGTATGGGAGGAGACGGGTCAGACCATCTCGGTCACGAAGGCCCACCGGGTGGACAGCAGCCACTGGGTGGGACGGTCCCCTTCTGGTCGCTTCGAGGACTTCCACGCCGTGCGCCTGATCTACACCGCCCGCTGCCCTGAGCCGACCAACCCCGTGGTGCGTGAGGTCGGTGGGTCGACCGACGAAGCAGCGTGGGTGTCGATCGGTCGGTTGGATGCCGACCCACCCCTTCAGCCGTGGGGGCGGGCGGCCATCAACGCGGTCCTGCAGCAAGAACGGCTTTAGGGCTCCACGAAAGGCTTCACGACGGTCTTGATGCTCAACGGTGCTGTTGAGGTGCTCTGGACTTCGCCAGCCACCACAACCCAAGGACCGGAAGCACCAGCGGGATGAACAGGTAACCCTGCCCGAAGTGGGACCACACACTGGCGTCGGCGAACGCCTCGGGCCTCAGGAAGCTCCAGGTCCCCACCACCAGCACGCCGAGCAGCTCGATGCTGATGGCCACCACACTGACCCGCCACGCCCGTTCGCCGGGCAGAGCCAGCGAGATCGTGGCCACCACGTAGATGAGGGCCGCCAACGCGGACAGGTTGTAGGCCAGTGGAGCCACCTCGTACTGCGTCAGGATCTGCGCGGTCGCCCGGGACACGGATCCGATCACGAACACGACGTACAGGGCCAGGACGACGCGCCCCGGACCCCGGGTCCGCTCGTTGGGTTGTCGGCTCACGCCACGCTGCGGATCATGTGAAGCCCACGCCGTACCAGATCTGCGCGACGCGCGCGCACATGACGGCCGCCACGAAGGCGACCACGGCCAACACCAGGGTTCCCCAGCGTGAGTGCTCCTCCTTGGCCCAGAGCAGACCCACGGCAGGGAGCATCAGCACCGTCACGAGGTAGGCCCACAGCTCCCAGGCCGGGCCCACCGAGGACTCGCCCCCGGTCACAGCCACCGCATACCGCAGCAGATAGCCGATCATGGTCAGCTGCAACAACACGCTCGCGGTGATGGTCACCGAGCCCGGGGGGTGGCCGCGTAGGCCCGCGACCAGGCAGACGCCGGCGACCAACAGGCCCACCGTCAAGGCGAGTGCGGTCCACCCGTCCAGGTAGTCGACCTGCGCTGTCGTAGCGGCGGTCAGGACCGCCGTGCTCATCGGCGGGCGAGGTCGGCCAGTGCCGTCCCGGTGAGCCGTTGCGTGGTCCAGTCGTCCATCGGCTCGGCGCCGAGGTGACGATAGACCTCGATGGCGGGGGTGTTCCAGTCGAGCACGGTCCACTCCATCCGTGGGTATCCGCGTTCCACGCACACTCGCGCCAACGCCGACATCAGGTCGGCTCCCAGGCCCTTTCCGCGGTGGTCGGGTTGGACGAAGAGGTCCTCCAGCCACAGACCGTGCCGGGCGGTCCAGGTCGAGAAGGTCACGAACCAGATCGCCATGGCGACGACAACGCCATCGACCTCGGCGACGAACGCCGAGACGGCGGGCTCGCGGTCCTTAGGAAACAGCGCCGCCGTGTAGTCCTGGGGGGTCCCGGTCGCGGCGTCCGGTTCCTTCTCGTAGGCCGCGAGCTCGGCTACCAGCTGCACCAGCGCGGGCACATCTTCTTCGGTTGCGGGGCGAATCACCAGACCAGGGTATGCCGAAGGTCACCGCTCACCGATGTCGGTCAGTGCCCGCACCTAGACTGAGCAGACCATGGCCAGCCTGTTCGACAACGTTCCCATACCCGAGTTCGCATCCTCTTCCGGCGTCGACGAGTCCGGGGTTCCCGAATGGGCGCGGCGCGACGAGGTGGCGCCCCCGTTCGTGGACGGCCCCGCCGGGGGGCACGCGTCGTTCGGCTCGGTGGCACGCCAGAGCGCGGAGGACCTGCTGGAAGGGCTCAACCCGCCGCAGCGCGACGCGGTGACCCACGAGGGATCACCCCTGTTGATCGTGGCCGGTGCGGGGTCCGGCAAGACCAGGGTGCTGACGCATCGGATCGCTCACCTGTTGGACCACCGGGGGGTTCAACCCGGTCAGATCCTGGCCATCACCTTCACCAACAAGGCCGCGGCCGAGATGCGCGAGCGGGTGGCCGACCTGGTCGGGCCCCGAGCCCGAGCAATGTGGGTCTCGACCTTCCACTCGGCGTGTGTGCGCATTCTGCGGCGGGAGGCGACCACGATCGGGATGAAGTCCACGTTCTCGATCTATGACGCCGCCGACAGCCAGCGGCTGATGGCGATGGTCATCCGCGACCTCGACCTGGACCCCAAGCGCTATCCCGCCCGGGCGTTCACGGCGAAGGTGTCCACCGCCAAGAACGAGTTGATCGACGAGGAGACCTTCGCCGCCCGCGTCGGCAACAACCACTACGAGCGGATGGTGGCTCAGGCCTACACGATGTACCAGCAGCGCCTGCGCTCGGCCAACGCCCTGGACTTCGACGACATCATCTCGATGACCGTCAACATCCTGCAGGCCTTCCCGGCCGTGCGTGAGCACTACCGACGGCGCTTCGCACACGTCCTGGTCGATGAGTACCAGGACACGAACCACGCTCAGTACGTGTTGATCAAGGAGCTGGTCGGCACGGCGGACGAGGACATGCCGATGGCCGAGCTGTGCGTGGTCGGCGACGCCGACCAGTCGATCTACGCCTTCCGTGGGGCCTCGATCCGCAACATCGTGGAGTTCGAGCAGGACTACCCGCAGGCCCGCACCAT
This sequence comes from Ornithinimicrobium sp., assembly GCA_049646465.1. GTDB lineage: Bacteria > Actinomycetota > Actinomycetes > Actinomycetales > Dermatophilaceae > Ornithinicoccus. The sequence goes on along the minus strand of JBARVW010000135.1, from coordinate 39,712 downwards.
CGTCCTGGAGCAGAACTACCGCTCAACCCAGACCATTTTGCAGGCGGCCAACGCGGTCATCTCCCGCAACGGCAGCCGACGCGAGAAGCGGCTCTGGACCGACGCCGGATCGGGCACCCAGATCATCGGGTACGTCGGCGACGACGAACACGACGAGGCGTCGTTCATCTCCCAGAAGATCGACAGCCTCAGTGACGAGCACGGCGTGCGGCCGGCCGACGTGGCGATCTTCTATCGCACCAACGCCCAGTCGCGGGCACTCGAGGAGGTACTGGTGCGCACCGGCGTGCCGTACAAGGTGGTCGGTGGCACGCGCTTCTACGAGCGGCGGGAGGTCAAGGACGCGCTGGCCTACCTGCGGGTGGTCGCCAACCCGGCGGATGACGTCAACCTGCGCCGCATCATCAACGTACCCAAGAGGGGGATCGGTGACCGTGCGGTCGAGTGCATCGTCGCTCTGAGCACGCGGGAACGGATCCCCTTCGTGGCGGCGTTGGGGCGCCCCGAGGATGCGCCGGCGATCGCCACGCGTTCGGTGACGGCCATCAAGGCCTTCACCGCACTGCTGGAGTCCGTGCGCTCGGTGGCGGAGGATCCCCAGCAAGGGGTCGGCGACCTTGTCGAGGCGATCTTGGACCGGTCGGGCTATCTCGCCGGTCTGAGATCCAGCCCCGATCCGCAGGATGAGACGAGGGTGGAGAACCTCGCCGAGCTGGTGGCCGTAGGGCGTGAGTTCGACGAGAACTATCCCGAAGGGACGCTGGTGGAGTTCTTGGAGCAGGTCTCCTTGGTCGCGGACGCCGACGAGATCCCCGATGGCGAAGGCGACAGCGGCGGTGTCGTGACGCTCATGACGTTGCACACGGCCAAGGGCTTGGAGTTCCCGGTGGTCTTCCTGACCGGTATGGAGGACGGCACGTTCCCGCATATGCGGTCCCTGAACGACCCCGCAGAGCTGGAGGAAGAGCGTCGGCTGGCCTACGTCGGGATCACCCGGGCCCGGGAGCGGTTGTTCATCTCGCGGGCCGGCAGCCGATCGGCCTTCGGGTCGCCGCAGTGGAACCCACCGTCCCGGTTCCTCGACGAGGTCCCCTCCGAGCTCCTGGTCTGGGAGCGCACGGACGCCGATCGGACCAGTTTCTCCGGACGGAGCAGCGCATCCGCCCGACCGGGAGCGGTCCGCCTCAACCCCCGGGGCACTACCCGCGGGGCCACGGCACCGTCGCCCATCATCGTTTCGGCCGGTGACCGGGTCACCCACGACAGTTTCGGTTTGGGCACCGTCGTCCGGGTTGAAGGGACAGGGGACAACACCATGGCCCACGTGGACTTCGGTGACAGCGGGATCAAGCGGTTGTTGCTGCGGTTCGCGCCGCTGGAAAAGCTGTAGGACCAGGATGGGAGGCAGGAGCCCGTCTCAGTCGAGCAGACCCCTCTCGGTGAGCCAAGGACGAGGGTCCACGGCTTCACCGTCCGTCGTGCGCACCTCGAAGTGCAGGTGCGCCCCCGTGCTGCTGCCGGAGTTGCCGACCTCGCCGATAGGAGCACCCACCTCCACGGTGCTCCCTTGCTCCACACCGATCACCGAGAGATGACCGTAGGTCACCTCGGTTCCGTCGTCGAGGGTGATCCGGACGTGATGCCCCAACCCGCTGTTGTACCCGGCGGTCGTCACCCGACCGTCGGCCACGGCTGCCAAGGGATGGCCGATATCCGCTCCGAAGTCCATCCCCTGGTGCATCCGGCCCCAGCGGGACCCGAATCCGGACGTCACCCGGGCGTCACGGATGGGAGCGACGTACCGTGGCGTCAGCGAGTCGCGGACCGACTGTGCATGGTCCACGGTGGTGCCGAGGGCGCCGTTGACGGTCTCGCCGGCGAGGGTGGCCTGCACACCGACGAGCCTGCTAGGGATGTTGACGGACGGGGCAGCGGGACGACCACCGGAGCGCGACGCGTTGGGTGACCGTCGCTCGGCAAGAGCGTCGGCATCGACCTGGCCCGTCGCCAACCGTGCGGTGACCTCGGCGTGGGCACGGGGGGTAGCGGCCGTCGACTCGAGCACCAGCGCAGTGCCCGACGTGGCCAACAGTCCTGCGATGGCCAGACGGGCCGCCCCGGCACCTCGCGGAGACCTCGTGAGGCGACGGTGCTTCGGGACGTGACGGGGCCGTCGGCCCCGCGCAGGGACAAGCGATGGTGCAGAACTCATGGAACCCTTCGGTGGGACGTCGACACGCTTTCGGCCTCGGAGGTGTCACGATCGGCCGTCCTTGCCGCGGGTATGGTCCGAGCAAAGAATTCACTTGACGGTAGCGCAGTCCCTGGCCGCTAATCAATTCCGCAGCGGCGTCGCAGGCTCGGTCCTCAGCGGTGCGCTACCCTGCCCATCATGTCCTCCTCACCGTTGCGCGTGGTCGTGGCCAAACCCGGTCTGGACGGGCACGACCGCGGGGCGAAGGTGGTCGCCCGGGCTCTTCGCGACGCGGGTGTCGAAGTCATCTACACCGGTTTGCACCAGACGCCCGAGCAGATCGTGGAAGCCGCGATCGCCGAAGACGCGGACGCTGTGGGACTCTCCGTCCTTTCGGGCGCTCATATGACGCTCTTCGCCAAGGTCATCGAGCTGTTGAAGGCCAAAGACGCCGCTGACATTGTTGTTTTCGGCGGAGGCATCATCCCCGAGGCCGACATTCCGCTGCTGACGCAGATGGGAGTGGCTCGGGTTTTCACTCCCGGCGCCACGACGACGGACATCACGTCCTGGGTCCACAACGAGCTGGCCAGCACCTAGCTTCTGCGTCGCAATGCCAACCGTCCATCATCAACGATCGGAAAATCACTCGTGGATCTGTTTGAGTACCAAGCGCGGGACATGTTCGAGGCACACGGGGTGCCGGTCCTCCCCGCGGAGGTGATCACCGACGCTTCGTCGGCCGAAGAGGTCGCCACGCGGATCGGCGCCGACAGCGGCGGTGTGGTGGTCGTCAAGGCCCAGGTCAAGACCGGCGGGCGGGGCAAGGCCGGAGGGGTGAAGCTGGCCAAGAGCCCCCAGGAGGCGGCCGCAGCCGCGGACGCGATCCTGGGCATGGACATCAAAGGCCACACGGTCGGCACCGTGATGATCGCCGCCGGAGCGCAGATCGAGGAGGAGTATTACTTCTCCATCCTGTTGGACCGCTCGAACCGAACCTTGCTCGCCATGTGCAGCAAGGAGGGCGGTGTCGAGATCGAGACGCTGGCGGTCGAGCGTCCGGAAGCCCTGGCCAGGGTCGCCGTCGACCCCCTGGTGGGGATCGACGACGAAGTGTCCAAGGCGATCGTGGCCCAGGCCGGCTTCGAGGGCTCCGACGCCGAGGCCATCGCCCCTGTGCTCACCCAGTTGTGGACCGTCTACCGCGACGAGGATGCGACGTTGGTCGAGGTCAATCCTCTGGTGAAGACCAGCGACGGCAGGATCATCGCTCTGGACGGCAAGGTCACCCTGGATGAGAACGCGGATTTCCGCCACGACTCCCACGCCGACCTTGTCGACGAAGGAGCCAGTGACCCACTGGAGGCCAAAGCCAAGGCCAAGGGTCTGAACTACGTGAAGCTCGACGGCAACGTCGGGATCATCGGCAACGGCGCGGGGTTGGTCATGTCCACCCTGGACGTCGTGGCCTACGCGGGTCAGGACCTCAGTGGGGACGGTGACCCGAAGGCGACCCCGGCGAACTTCCTCGATATCGGCGGTGGAGCTTCGGCCCAGGTGATGGCCGACGGACTCGAGGTCATCCTCGGCGATGAGCAGGTCCAGTCGGTGCTGGTCAATGTCTTCGGCGGCATCACCGCGTGCGATGCGGTCGCAACCGGCATCGTGCAGGCCCTCGAGCTGTTGGCCGACTCCGCGACCAAGCCACTCGTGGTGCGCCTGGACGGCAACAACGTCGAGGAGGGTCGCGCCATCCTGGCGGACGCCGACCACCCGCTCGTGACGCTCGCCGACACCATGGACGGTGCTGCCCGCAAGGCCGCCGAGCTCGCCGCCAACCACTCCAGCTGAGGACGAAGGACACATACGACATGGCGATTTTTCTCGACCAGGACTCCACGATCATCGTCCAGGGCATGACGGGAGGTGAAGGCCGCAAGCACACCCAACGCATGTTGACCTCCGGGGCCACCGTCGTCGGAGGGGTCAATCCCAAGAAGGGTGGCCAGCAGGTCGAGTTCCAGGACGGTGTGCAGGTGCCTGTGTTCACCTCCGTGGCCGAGGCTATGGAGGCCACCGGCGCCACCGTGTCGGTCATCTTCGTGCCCGCGGCGTTCACTAAGGCCGCCGTCGTCGAGGCCGTCGACGCCGGCATCCCGTTGGCGGTCGTGATCACCGAGGGGGTGCCGGTCAAGGACACGGCCGAGTTCTACAGTTACGCGGCGGCCGAAGGCACCACCCGCTTGATCGGGCCGAACTGTCCCGGCCTGATCAGCCCCGGCCAGTCCAATGCGGGCATCATCCCGGCCGACATCACCACGGCCGGCAAGATCGGCCTGGTCTCGAAGTCCGGGACGCTGACGTACCAGATGATGTACGAGCTGCGCGACATCGGCTTCACCACCTGTGTCGGCATCGGCGGGGATCCGGTGATCGGCACCACCCATATCGACTGTCTCAAGGCCTTCGAGGAAGATCCTGACACCGAAGCCATCGTGATGATCGGTGAGATCGGCGGAGACGCCGAGGAGCGAGCTGCCGACTACATCAAGGACCACGTGAGCAAGCCAGTGGTGGGATACGTGGCCGGCTTCACGGCGCCCGAGGGCAAGACCATGGGGCACGCGGGCGCCATCGTCTCCGGCTCCTCCGGCACCGCAGAAGCCAAGAAGGAGGCGCTCGAGGCGGCGGGGGTCAAAGTCGGCAAGACACCCTCGCAGGCGGCGGAGCTGATGCGCGAGATCATCAGCCAGCACTGATCCCGGCCCCGGCTGCCTAAAAGGGGGCGGCCCACGTCGGTGCGCCTGCGCAGATTGGTCCCACTGGGCCGCAACGATGGTGTCGTTATGACTGTCCAAGATCGTCCCACCCGAAACCTGCGACGTGGCCTCGCGGCGCCCGAGCGCACCGTGGAGCTGCTGCAAGGGTGGTCGCTGCCGCGAGTGAAGGCCCTCGGCGGTGCAGCTCTCGCGGGGGCGCTGGCCTGCGGGGTCACTTGGCTGTTGATCGCAGTGCCGGTGCTGGTCGCGTGGTTCGCGGATCCACTGTCGACGGTGTCGGCCTGGCAGGCCCTGGGGTCGGCCGCCGCGGTCTGGGCGCTCACTCACCGGGGCGTGGTGGACGCCGCCGAGGTCTCGTTGCAGCTCACCCCCTTGATGCTGACCGCCCTACCGGTGTTGCTGTGTCGCTACGCCGCCCGTCACGTGCTCACCGACGACGAGGCGTCGGTGAGTCCGAAGCGCATCGGGGGGTTCCGAGCGGCCTGGCACGGTGTTCGTGGCAACGACCTGACGTCTTTCGTCGTGGGCTACGGCGCGCTGGGCCTCGTCATCTGCCTGGCATCAGGACTGGGAGCTTCTCCGGCGTCGTTCTGGCTCGCGTTGCCCGGTCTGCTCCTCGTGCCGGTGACGGGGATCACCCTGGCCCTGATCAGGGAGCATCGGCGTGAGGAGAACCCGACCATCGCCCGCGCCCTGCGCTGGATCGCGCACCGCATTCCGGTGCTCGCCCGACGCGGCCTGAAGCCCGCCGGTGAGGCCTTGGCTGCTCTGACAGCGGGGTCTGTGCTGGTGCTGGCGGCGTTGGTCGCTTTTCGCGTCGAACGTATCGGCACCCTGTACCAGGCTCTGGACGCGGGTCCGGTGGGGGTCGTGGTGTTGACACTGGGGCAGCTCCTCCTGCTGCCAAACATGGTGTTGTGGGCGCTGGGGTGGATCGTCGGGGCTGGAATGGCCATCGGGCCGGTTCAGGTCGGCTGGATGCAGACCACGTCGGCCGACCTGCCCCTGATCCCCGTCCTCGGAGCCTTGCCCGAGCCCGGTCTGCTGCCGGCAGGGACGTGGGCCGTCGTGCTCTTCCCCACCCTGATCGGTGCATGGCTGGGCTTTCGGAGCGCGTGGTCGGCGCCCCGGTTGGCATCGTGGTGGACCAAGGCACGGGTTGCCGCCTCCGCCTGCGCCTGGGTCGGCGCTGCCGTCCTGGCGCTCAGCTGGCTGGCGCGTGGCAGTCTCACCCCCGGGCTACTGGGCACTATCGGCACCGCGCCGTTGGTGGTGACGGGGGCTTTGCTGGCGGAGTTGCTGGTTGGTGCGATCGTTGCGGTCACCGCTATCCATATGACTCGTCGCAGCTTGTAGGACGTCTGGCTGCGACGTCTGCCTGGCGCTCGTATGACGTATCGGTGGTGCCGGGACGCTACAGTCGGCGCGTGCCGCACACCCATCGTCAACGCACTCCCGTCGTGGTGCTGGTTTCTGGTAGCGGCACGCTCCTACAGGCTCTGATCGATGCCGAGGAGGACACGGACTACGGGGTCGAGATCGCAGCTGTCGGTGCCGACCGCGACGACATCGAAGGCCTGCACCGGGCCGAACGAGCCGGCCTGCCGACCTTCGTCAGCAAAGTCACGGACTACCCCGACCGTGCGGCCTGGGATGCTGCCCTGGCGCACGAACTCGGCCGTTGGCTGTCCCCGCACCCCGAGCGCCCGCAGCGTTGGGTCATCACCGCGGGCTTCATGAAAGTTCTCGGCCCGCAAGTCCTGGACGCCTTCACGGTGCTGAACAGCCACCCTGCTCTCCTGCCGTCCTTTCCGGGCGCGCACGCCGTGCACGACGCCCTCGCCCGGGGCGCTCGCATCACCGGCGCCACGGTGCACTTCGTCGACGAAGGCGTCGACACCGGCCCCATCGTCGCCCAGCGTGCTGTCCCCGTCCGCTCCGACGACACCAAAGACGTGCTGCATGAACGCATCAAGGTGGTCGAACGTGACCTGCTCGTGCGCACCGTCCACCGCGTTCTTAACCCCGGCTCCAGCCCGTCCCCACGAAAGGTCCACCCCGCGTGAGCGTCTCCGATGAACACACCCGCCCCCTGCGTCGCGCCCTCATCTCGGTCTACGACAAGAGTGGCCTGGAGCACCTCGCCGTCGGTCTGCACACCGCCGGCGTCGCCCTCGTGTCCACCGGCTCGACGGCGGCTCGGATCGCGGCTGCCGGGGTTCCGGTGACCCCGGTGGAGGAGGTGACGGGTTTCGCGGAGTGCCTGGACGGACGGGTGAAGACCTTGCACCCCGCGGTCCACGCCGGTCTGCTGGCCGACCGCACCAACCCCGAGCACCTGGACTCCATCGCGGGGCTGGGGATCGAGGCGTTCGACCTTCTGGTGGTCAACCTCTACCCCTTCTCGGACACCGTAGCCTCAGGCGCCGACCCCCAGTCGTGCGTCGAGCAGATCGACATCGGCGGGCCGGCGATGATCCGAGCCGCAGCCAAGAACCACCGCAGTGTGGCCGTGGTGGTCGATCCCGACGCCTACGCCCAGGTCGTCACCGCCGCGGAGGGGGACGGTTTCGCACTGGCAGAGCGGCAGCGCCTCGCCTCACTGGCCTACCGGCATACCGCGAGGTACGACGCGGCCGTCGCGTCGTGGATGGCCGCACAGTTCCCGGATGAAGAAGAGAGCGAGACCCAGGCGTTGGGTGAGTGGGCACCGGCGAGCTGGCACCGAGCCGACGTGCTCCGCTACGGCGAGAACCCGCACCAGGATGCCGCCGTGTATGCCGCCGATCCCGGGGGTCCGTTCGGAGACGCTCCCGGTCTGGCCCGGGCGGAGCAGCTGCACGGGAAGGCGATGTCCTACAACAACTACGTGGACGCCGACGCAGCGGTGCGAGCGGCTTACGATCACGGCGACCAGCCCACCGTGGCCGTCATCAAGCACGCGAACCCGTGCGGCATCGCGGTGGGGACCGACGTGGCGCAGGCTCATCAGCGGGCTCATGCGTGCGACCCGGTCTCGGCCTACGGCGGAGTGGTGGCCACGAACGGCCCGGTCACCGCAGCGATGGGTCGGGCTTTGGCCGACATCTTCACCGAGGTCATCGCCGCACCCGCGTTCGAGGAGGAAGCCCTGGAGGTGTTGCGCGCCAAGAAGAACGTGCGCCTTCTACGGGTCGAGGCGCCCCCAGCGGGCAGGAGCATCGAAGGTCGGTTGATCTCCGGGGGGCTCCTTCTGCAACGCCGGGACCAGCTCGATGCGACCACTGCCGGCGGCGGTGACGACCCGGCGCGATGGCGACAGGTCGCCGGTGCACAGGTGCCGGCTTCGGTGCTGGACGACCTGACGTTCGCCTGGCGTGCCTGCCGTTCGGTGAAGTCCAACGCCATCTTGCTGGCGCATCAGGGGGCCAGCGTCGGCATCGGAATGGGGCAGGTCAACCGGGTCGACAGCTGTCACCTCGCCGTGCGACGAGCCGGGGACCGGGCCGTTGGCAGCGTGGCGGCATCCGACGCGTTCTTCCCGTTCGCCGACGGCCTCCACGTCCTGCTGGACGCGGGCGTGCGGGCTGTGGTCTGTCCGGGGGGCTCGATCCGGGACGAAGAGGTGACCGCCGCCGCGAACGCCGCCGGAGTCAGCCTGTTCTTCACCGGTACGCGTCACTTCGCGCACTGACACCAAGCCTCGCCGGGTGATCCCCCGACGACACGGTGCCTTCGCGCACGGAGCTTCCGCGGCTGGCTAGGGTGACGCTCATGACTGCACGCATTCTCGACGGCCGGGCCGTGCTGGCCGACATCAAGGTGGAGCTCGCGGCCCGCGTCCGTAGCCTGCGCGAGCGCGGGGTCCGACCGGGTCTGGGCACCGTCCTGGTGGGGGACGATCCCGGTAGCACCTGGTACGTCGGGGCCAAGCACCGCGACTGCGCCGAGATCGGGATCGCGTCCATCCGCCGTGACCTGCCGGCGACGGCCACCCAGGCCGACGTCGAAGCGGTGATCGACGAGCTCAATGCGGATGTCGACTGCACCGCGTTCCTGGTGCAGCAACCCACCGGCCTCGACGAGTTCGCGTTGCTGTCCCGCGTCCAGCCGAGCAAAGACGTCGACGGCCTGCACCCGGTGAACCTGGGTTCCCTCGTGCTCGGCGAGGCAGCACCCCTGCCCTGCACCCCGGTCGGGGTCATCGAGCTTCTCCGTCGCCACGCGGTGCCGATCGCGGGAGCCGAGGTGGTGGTGCTCGGTCGCGGGCTGACGGTGGGCCGACCGCTGGGCCTGATCCTGACTCGACGCAGTGAGAACGCCACCGTGACGCTGTGTCATACCGGGACCAGGGACGTGGCCGAGCACCTCCGTCGCGCCGACATCATCGTGTCGGCGGCTGGGGTGCCGGACCTGGTCCGCGCCGACATGGTCAAACCCGGTGCCGCGGTGTTGGATGTCGGGGTCGCTCGCCGAGACGGCAAGATCGCCGGCGATGTGGCGGCCGATGTCGCCGACGTCGCCGGGTGGCTCTCTCCGAACCCGGGGGGAGTGGGGCCGATGACCCGGGCCATGCTGTTGTCCAATGTGGTCGAGGCGGCCGAGCGAGCGCTCGACTAGGGAGTGGGACGCAACGTCGTGGCACGCAAAGAGGTCGTGGATGAACACCGCGGATGGAGGATCGCTCAACCTCTGGGTGCGTGGTGGGTGCTGCCCGTGGGTCTCGTCGTCGCCTCGGTCGTGCTGCTTTCCGGGGGACTGCGCAGCTTCGGCTACGCGATGGCCATCACTTTGGCCCTGGCTGGCGTCATTCGGTTGGTGACTCCAGCTGCGCGCGCCGGAGGGTTGATCGTGCGCTCGCGGGCCTGGGACGTGGCCATGCTCGTCGTGCTGTCGGCCGCCTGCGCAACCCTGAGTTTCAGCCTGGTGATCCGCTAGCTGATCAGGCCCAACCCGGTGACCGCGGCGCGCTCTTCCTCCAGTTCAGCCACCGAGGCGTCGATGCGCTTGCGGGAGAAGGCGGCCACCTCGAGGTCGGGCACGATGGCCCAGCTCCCGGCCGAGGTAGTGACCGGGAAGGACGACATCAGGCCTTCGGGCACGTCGTAGGAGCCGTCGGAGGAAACCACCATCGACGTCCAGTCACCCTGGGGTGTGCCGGCGATCCAGTCGCGCGTGTGGTCGATGGTCGCTGCTGCCGCCGAGGCTGCCGAGGATGACCCGCGCGCTTCGATGATGGCCGCTCCACGCTTGGAGACGGTCGGGATGAAGGTGTCCTCGATCCAGTCTTGGTCATCGACCAGTTCTGCCGCGTTCTGTCCCGCCACCTGGCAGTGGAACAGGTCGGGATACTGCGAGGCCGAGTGGTTGCCCCAGACCGTCATCCGGGTGATATCCGTCACCGGGTGTCCGGTCTTGCGTGACAGCTGAGCCGTGGCCCGGTTGTGGTCCAGCCGCGTCAGTGCGCTGAAGCGCTCCTGGGGGATGTCGGGGGCGTTGCTCATTGCGATCAGCGCGTTGGTGTTCGCCGGGTTGCCGGTGACCGTGACCCGGATGTCGCTGGATGCGTGGTCGTTCAACGCCTGGCCCTGCCCGGTGAAGATCCCACCGTTGGCCTCCAGCAGGTCGGCCCGCTCCATCCCCTTGGCGCGGGGACGGGCCCCCACGAGCAGGGCGATGTTGACGCCGTCGAACACGACGTTCGGGTCGGAGCCGATCTCGACGCCGTGCAGCAACGGGAAGGCGCAGTCATCCAGCTCCATGACAACACCCTCCAGCGTCTTGAGCGCGTCCGGGATCTCCAGCAGGCGCAACTCCACCGGTGTGTCCTGCCCCAGCATCTCGCCGGAGGCGATCCGGAACAGCAGGTTGTAGCAAATCTGGCCGGCAGCGCCGGTGACAGCCACCTTGACTGGCTTGCGATCCACGGTGTCTTCGTCCCAACTAACGGTGAGTATGCGGTCCTTGAGAACGTTAGCAGCGACCGCTCGCGATAGCCTGACGCCTGGTGTCACTGCCCCACCGCTTGTCCTCGCCCACACCGTCCTCAGGAGTTGCTCGCCTCATGGCCACGATCATCTACACCGTCACCGACGAGGCCCCGATGTTGGCCACCCACTCGCTCAAGCCGATCGTGGAAGCCTTCTGCGCGACCGCGGGCATCGACGTGGTCACCAAGGACATTTCGCTGGCCGCGCGGATCCTGGCTGCCTTGGGGGATCGGTTGCCGGAGGACCAGCGCGTGCCCGATGCCCTGGCCGAGCTGGGGGAGCTCACCCATTCCCCCGAGGCCAACATCATCAAGCTGCCCAATATCAGCGCCTCCCTCCCCCAGCTGAAGGCGGCCATCGCGGAGCTGCAAAGCCAGGGTCTGGACGTGCCGGACTATCCGGATGCGCCCTCCGGTGAGGAGGAGGAAGACCTCAAGACGCGGTACGACTCGGTCAAGGGCAGCGCCGTCAACCCCGTGTTGCGCCAGGGCAACTCCGATCGCAGGGCTCCCGCGTCCGTGAAGAGTTTCGCCCGGGCGCACCCCCATTCCATGGGGTCGTGGTCCACGACGTCGCAGAGCAACGTGGCCACCATGAGCGACGGCGACTTCCGGCACAGCGAGAAGTCGATCGTCATGTCGGCCGAGGACACCTTGCAGGTCCTGCACATCTCCCAGGACGACACCCGCACCGTGCTGAAGGACGCGATCCCGGTCGAGCCTGGTGAGGTGGTCGATGGCACCGTGATGCAGGTCGCTGCCCTGAGGGAGTTCCTGGACCGGCAGATCTCCCTGGCCGCGGAGCAGGGCGTGTTGTTCTCGGTGCACCTGAAGGCAACGATGATGAAGGTCTCGGACCCGATCATCTTCGGGCACGTCGTGCGTGCCTTCCTGCCCGCGGTCTTCCGGCAGCACGGCCAGGACTTGGCCGACGCCGGGCTGAACCCCAACAACGGGCTGGGGGCGATCCTGAACGGTCTGGACCGCCTGCCGCAGACCACGGCGGATGCGGTGCGCGCCCTGATCGACGAGGGTCTGGCTCACGGCCCGGACCTCGCCATGGTCGACTCCGACCACGGCATCACCAACCTGCACGTGCCCAGTGACGTCATCGTGGACGCCTCGATGCCCGCGATGATTCGTACGTCGGGTCAGATGTGGGGCCCGGATGGGGAGCCGGGCGACACGCTCGCCGTCATCCCCGACAGCAGCTACGCAGGTATCTACCAGGTCGTCCTCGACGACTGCCGGGCCAACGGAGCCTTCGACCCCACCACGATGGGATCGGTGGCCAACGTGGGCCTCATGGCCCAAGCCGCCGAGGAGTACGGCAGCCACGACAAGACCTTCGAGGTCGAGTCGGCCGGCACGGTGCAGATCGTCAGCTCCTCGGGTGAGGTGCTGATGGAGCACGCTGTGCAGGAGGGGGACATCTGGAGGTCCTGCCAGACCAAGGGCGTGCCGATCCGCGAATGGGTCGCCCTGGCGGTCACCAGGGCTCGGGCCACCGGTGACCCAGCAGTGTTCTGGTTGGACGAGAGCCGGGCGCACGACGCCAACCTGCTCGCCAAGGTCCACGAGCATCTCGCCGAACAGGACACCGAGGGTCTCCGGATCGAGGTCATGACGCCGGTGGAGGCCACCGCCTTCTCCCTGGAGCGGATCCGCGCGGGTCAGGACACGATCTCGGTGACCGGGAACGTGCTACGCGACTATCTGACCGACCTCTTCCCGATCCTCGAGCTCGGCACCAGCGCGAAGATGCTGTCCGTGGTCCCGTTGATCAGCGGAGGCGGCCTTTTCGAGACCGGAGCCGGTGGGTCAGCGCCCAAGCACGTGCAGCAGCTGCTCTCCGATAACCACCTGCGCTGGGACAGCCTGGGTGAGTTCCTCGCGCTGGCCGTCAGCCTGGAGCACCTGGCCCAGGCCGCCGACAACCCTCGGGCTGCCGTACTGGGGCAGGCGTTGGATCGCGCGACGGGTTCGGTCCTGGACCAAGGGCGTTCACCGAGCCGCACCATCGGCGAGATCGACAACCGCGGAAGCCACTTCTACCTGGCCCTCTACTGGGCCAAGGAGCTGGCCGAGCAGAGCGAGGATCCGGAGCTGGCGCAGGCCTTCGCCGACATCGCCAGCACGCTGGCCGAGCACGAGGACGTGATCGTGCGCGAGCTGGCTGAGGTCCAAGGCCAGTCCGTCGACATCGGCGGCTACTACCTGCCGGATCGTGATGAGGCCACCGCGGTCATGCGTCCTTCGAGCACCTTCAACCAGGACTTGGACGACCTCCACGAACCGTCAGGCGTCTGAGCTGCCCGCCGCTCGGAGCACGAAGTCGGCGAGGTCGGCCGACTGCTGCCGACGCGAGGGCTCGTGGACGTACATCATGTGCCCGGCCGGGTAGTAGCGGTGCTCTATGCGGTCGTGGGCGGCTGCGGGAATGTTGAGGGCGTGCAGCACCTCTTCGGCCGCTAGGAACGGGGTCGCCCCGTCATACCACCCGTAGGCCACATGGACCAGAAGGTGCGGGTTGGCCCTCATCGCCCGTGCCAAGCGGGGCGTGACGTCCACGGAGCGGCCCTCGAAGTCGCTGTAGGACCAAGGGTGCACTGCCGCGGAGATCTGCTCGTAGTGCAGGTCGCTCTGGTAGCCCAACGTGTCGCGGACATGGTGGTTGAAGGCGGCAGCGTACGGACCGGAGATGGCGTCGTAGGAGGGGTCCGCGTCGGGCATCGGGGCGTTGCCGTCTGCGGCAGGTCCGGTGAACCGTGCGTCGAGACGGCCCACCACGAGGCCGTCGCCGCGAAGGAGCTCGGCGAAGAAGCGTTGGTGCTCGATCCGCAGGTCGGCTCGGTCGACCCAGGCCGGATCCAGGCCGGTCAGCTCGGACAGGGTGCGGACATGCTCGGCCCGCTCCGAGCCGGTGAGCCGATTGCCACGGCTCAACGCCCACGGATAGTCACGCTCGCAGTAGGTCCTGGCCCGCGCCACGACCTGCTCCAGCGTTGCTCCGCCCGGGTGACGTCCGTGGAAGTGAGCGATGGCGGCATACGTAGGCAGGAAAGAGACGAAGCCCCGGTCCTCGTCGGGCTCGTTCAACCCGATCGAGCCCAGGTCGAGAACCGAGGAGATCAGCATCAGCCCGTTCAGGTACATCCCGAAACGGGTTTGAAGGTGATCGGCGAGGGCGGCCGCCCGCAGGGTTCCGTAGGACTCGCCGGCGAGGAACTTGGGGCTGAGCCAGCGACCGTTGCGGGTGGTCCACAGTCGGATGACCTCACCGACCGACTCGATGTCACCGCGGACCCCGTGGAACGGCTTGGCGGCTTCGCCGGGCACCGCGCGAGAGTATCCGGTGCTCACCGGGTCGATGAAGACCAGGTCGGACACGGTTAGCAGCGACTCGACATTGTCGACCAACCGCCCCGGCGGCGGCACCAGGGCGGCGACATCACCCATCTCCACTCGGCGAGGGCCCAGCAGTCCCAGGTGCAACCACACCGATGATGACCCCGGACCGCCGTTGAAGGCGAACGTCACGGGTCGCCGCGCCGCTCCGGAGCGCGCAGCCTCCGTGTCGTCGGCCTGCAGCACGTAGGACGTGACGAAGACCTCGGCCTTGTCGGCGGGTCCGGTGAAGGTGTCACCGTCGAAGGTCTCTTGGCGCAGCACGATCCGTCCGGCGGTGGCCGTGTAACGCAAGGTCCGGCCTCCCACCTGCACGGTGTGCTCGGTGGTGACCAGGTCGTCCTGAACCGGGCTCGGGGCAGAGGTGTCCTGGTCGTGGTGGGTCTCGGTGGATGATTCGGCCATCAGCCCAGGGTATGCGGCGGACCAAGACATAGGGGTAGGGTCACCGGCTGTGAACAACACCAGCGACACCGTGGGAGTGGTGTTGATCGTCCCCGACCCGATCGGGTCGGAGGTCACCCGCCTCCGGACGCACATCGGCGACACCTTGGGAATGGCCATCCCGACGCACATCACGCTGCTGCCGCCCACCAGCATCAGCGTGGAGCGGACCAGGGCGCTGGAGCAGCACCTGGCGCAGGTCGCAGCGAGCCACGGTCCGCTCACGATCGAGGTGACCGGCACGGACACCTTCCGGCCCGCTTCCGAAGTGGTCTACCTGGCTATAGGACAGGGGGCTCAGCAGTGTGCAGAACTCAACGCCGCGGTGTGCTCCGGCCCGGTGAAGTCTCCTTCCGCCTTTCCCTTCCATCCGCACATCACGTTGGCTCACGACCTGGCCGCGGAGGTGCTGGACGAGGTTGCCGACGACTACGCCGACCTGCAGGATGAGTTCGAAGTGCCGCAGATGTGCCTCTACGGCTTGGACCGCGAGCGGGGTTGGCAGGTCAGGAAGGTCTATCGACTCGGCCACTGAGCGCCGGGTCCTCCTAGGCCACCGACGTCGACGTGGTCGTCATCACGCGGGCGTAGTGGCCGACCAGTTGTCGGGTCAGCTCGGGCCAGGACCGGGCCACGACGGCCGCCCGTCCCTGCACGCCCATCTGCCGTCGCAGCGCCTCACCGTCGATCGGGTCGGCCGGGACGAGGGACGCGACCGCAGCACTGAGTGCCCCGGGCTGGTCGGGGTCGAAGAGTATGCCGGTGCGACCGTGGTCGACCAGGTCGATAGGACCACCACGAGCCGGCGCGACGACGGGCAGTCCACTCGCCGAGGCCTCCTGCAGGGTTTGGCCGAAGGTCTCGCGGGTGCCGGTGTGCACGAAGACGTCCAGAGCGGCGTAGCACCGTGCCAGGTCACGTCCCTCACGGCGCCCGAGGAAGTGCGCCGAGGGCAGCGACTGCGCAAGCGCGTCGGCACTCGGCCCTTCGCCGATGAGCACCAGCCGGACCCCAGGGAGTGAGCCGAGCTCCACGAGGCGGTGGAGCTCCTTCTCAGGAGCGAGGCGGCCGACGTAGCCCAGCAGGATCTCTCCGTTCGGGGCCAGGCGCGAACGCAGCTCCTGCGTCTCATGGTCCAGAGCCCGCTCCGGGTGGAAGAGATCGGAGTCGACGCCCCGCCCCCACAACGCGGTGCGCTGTATGCCGTGAGCGTGGAGGTCCTCGAGAGCAGAGGTGGAGGGAGCGAGCGTGAGGTCGGCCTGAGCGTGGATCCGCCGTATCCAGCGCCACGTCGCCCGGGCCGTCAGATTCCCCGCCGGTCCACTGTGTTGGCGGATGTAGCTCGGCATGTCGGTCTGGTAGATCGCCACGCTCGGCAAACCCAGCCCTCGGGCCGCGGTCAGACCACGGACTCCGAGGATGAAGGGGGAGGCAACGTGGACGACATCGGGAGCGAAGCGATGCAGCACGGTCTCGATCTCGTACGAGGGCAGCCCGACGCGGAACTGTCGCACCGGAAGGCTGGTGACGGGATGCACCGGGAAGCCGCAGTATCGCTCGGGAGTGGCCGTCGTGCTCCAAGGGCTGGTCCCGGGAGCGATCACCATGGCGTCGTGACCCTGGGCGCTCAGCGACTCCAACACTTTGCAGACGCTGGTCGTGACTCCGTTGAGGGCAGGCAGAAAGGACTCGGTGACGATGGCTACGCGCACATGCTTCAGGGTGGACGCCGAACGTGACGGTTGGGCGTGGGGGACCGAACGACCAGATGGCGCTCGGGTGACCAGTGGGTGCGCCAACGCGTCACGACGACGACCAGCCGGCGTGCCGCGTTCGCGTGTCCTCGTGTCGTTCAGGTCAGGTCCTCTCGCCCACCCCGATGAAGGGCTTGCACCACTGTGCTGACATCTTCCACCCGATCTCTGGTCGAGACCAGGAGTGCATCGGGAGTGTCCACGATCACCACGTCCTGGATCCCGAGCAGGGTCACGGTCCGGTCGCCCCGGGCCACCACCAGGCCGGTGCTCTCCACACTCACCACGGAGGTCCCACCCCCGAGGACGCGAAGCCCAGGGCGATGCGGGTCATCCGCCAGATGATGGTGGAGGGCCCTGAAGGTGCCGAGGTCGTCCCAGTCGAAGTCAGCGGGCACCACCACGACCTGGCCCGCGTCAGCAGCGGGCTCGGCGACGGCACGGTCGATGGACCGGGCGGACACGGAAGCCCACCTCGACTCGATCGCCGCAGGATCGGCGGCGGCTGCGCGCAGGGCACCGGCCAACTCAGGCTGCCACTGCTCGATCATCCGAAGCAGGACGTCCGCCCGGACCACGAACATCCCGGCATTCCACAGATGTCCCTCGCCCACGTAGCGCTCTGCCACCTCAGCACTGGGCTTCTCCACGAAGGACTCGACGCGATAAGCCGACTCCGTCCCGTCCGCGTGCCAGGAGCAAGCCGGCCCGGGCCGGATGTACCCGAAGCCGGTCGCGGCGTAGGTGGGCTGCACCCCGAGGGTCACCAGCACGTCACGCTGAGCCACGGCCACCGCTGTCGTCACGCAGCGACGGAACGCCGCTTCGTCCTCGATGATGTGGTCCGCGGCGAAGGAGCCGATGACGGCCTCGGGGTCGCGAAGCGCGGCCACCGCGGCGGCCCACCCGATGGCGGGCAACGAGTCTTTGGGGGAGGGCTCGACCAAGAGGTTGCGAGCAACCAGGCTCGGCAGGCTCTCGGCCACTTCCGCAGCGTGGGTCGGCCCCGTCACTACCATCAGCCGCTCGGCGCACAGGGGGCGGAGCCGGTGAGCCGTCTGCTGCAGCAGGGACTGGCCCGACCCGGTCAGGTCGTGGAAGAACTTGGGGCGGTCGGCGCGCGACAGCGGCCACAGTCGCGTCCCCGCGCCGCCGGCCGGCACCACGGCGTAGAAGCTCGGCAGCGCGGCCGGTGTCCCGGCTGAAGCCCCCTGCTGCTGCGTGCCCATCGGTGCAGTCTAGGTCGGTGGGACTGCTGGTCACCGCTTGTACAGTGACGCTTCGTGAGCACTTTGCGCGGCCGCGCCGTGTCGGCGGCATACTCCCACGTGGCCCAGCCGATCCTGTTCCAGCTCGATCCCGAGCGCGCCCATCATCTGAGTCTGCGGACGGCGGAAGTGGTAGGGAGCTCGGCGGTGACGCGACGGGTGCTCGCGGCGCTCATGGCGCTGGACCGTGGGGAGGAGTCGGCGGTCGAACTGTGGGGCCTGCGCTTCCCCAACAGGCTGGGGCTGGCGGCCGGGATGGACAAGAACGGCGTGGCTCTGCCCGCCTGGGAGGCCATGGGATTCGGTCACGTCGAGGTCGGGACCGTCACCTCGATCCCGCAACCCGGCAACCCGCAACCTCGACTGGTGCGGTTGCCGCGCAGTGGCGCTTTGATCAACCGGATGGGCTTCAACAACGAGGGGGCCGTGGCCTTGGGGCAGCGGTTGCGCAGGCGGCAGGCGGAGGGAGGCTTCGGCATACCCGTCGGGGTGTCCTTGGGCAAGAGCAAGGTCACCGACGTCGAGCACGCCACCGAGGACTACCTCGCGTCGCTGCACGCGGTCCGCGACGTCGCCGACTACATCGCGGTCAACGTGTCCAGCCCCAACACGCCGGGCCTTCGGTCGCTCCAGGACGCAGCACCCCTGCGCGAGTTGCTGACCTCGCTGGTCGAGGCAGCATCCGGCACCCCCGTGCTCGTGAAACTGGCCCCAGATCTCAGCGACGCTGCGACCGACGAGGCCCTCCAGGTGGCCACGGACGCTGGGGTGGTCGGGATCATCGCCAGCAACACCACGCTGAGCCGCGACAGGTTGCACGCCCGTGACGCCACCCGGGCGGCCGAGAGCGGAGGGCTGAGCGGCGCTCCCCTCACGGTGCGCTCCCGAGCGATGGTCGCGCGCATCGTCAGGACCACCGACTTCCCGGTGATCGGGGTCGGCGGAGTGATGCGGGTGGAGGACGCGACGGCCCTGCTGGACGTCGGCGCCTCCCTCGTCCAGGTGTATACGGGTCTGGTCTACGGCGGTCCTGCGCTGGTGCGAGGGATCCGCACGCTCTAGGCCCTCGCGGCGTAGCGCTTGGTGCCGAGGGGAATCTGGGAATATCCTGGGCGCCTCACCGAGGGAAAGGCTCACGCCATGGACGGTTCCATCCTCAGTATCCTGCCGCCGGTCCTTGCGATCGTGCTGGTCATTACCACGAAGAAGGTCTTGCTCAGCCTCGGTGCCGGTGTGATCTCCGCCGCCTTCATCGTCGCGGAGTACAACCCGCTGGAGACCCTCTCGCTCATCTGGACGTCCTTCGTGGAGATCTTCTGGCTCGACGGGGCGCTGAACACCGCCTACGTCTACATCTTGATCTTCACCTTGACCCTGGGCATGATCACCGCCCTCATCCTGATGGCCGGTGGCAGCGCAGCCTTCTCGGAGTGGGCTGTCCAGCGGATCAAGACCCGTCGGGGGGCCCAGTTCCTGGGCGCGGTCCTGGGCGTGGTCATCTTCATCGACGACTATTTCAACGCCCTGGCTGTGGGACAGGTGGCCCGGCCGGTCACGGACCGCCACCACGTCGCCCGCGCCAAGCTGGCCTATTTGATCGACTCGACGTCGGCTCCCGTGGCGGTGCTGGCACCGTTTTCCAGCTGGGGTGCCTACATCATCGGAGTGATGGCTCCCATGGTGGCAGCCTCAACCCTGGACGTCAGCGACTTCCAGGCGTTCGTGACGTCGGCCGGCATGAACTACTACGCCATTGCGGCGATCTTCACCGTGTTCATCGTCGTGACACTGAGGATTGACATGGGCCCGATGCGCACTGAGGAGAAGCGCGCAGTCGAAGAGGGACGCACCTTCGATGACGAGCTCGACATTCCTGGTGAGCTCGACGAGGATCTCCCCGTCTACGAGCCGGGAGCGAAGCGGGCCTTGATCGTCCCCTTCCTGGCCCTGGTCGTCGGCGTTGTCGGTGGCATCATCTATACGGGCTACGCGAAGGCCGACGAACCAAGCTGGGCGCCGCTCGACGTCATGGCCAATACCGACCCGTACGAGGCGCTCATCTATGGCGCGGTGTTCGGGTTCGTCTCAGCCTTTGTGTACTACCTGCGGTACACGCTGAACAGCCCGAAGTTTGGTGGGGGTGTCCTGGCTCGGGGCTTGGGGGCAGGGATCAAGTCCATGTTGCCGGCCGTCTACATCTTGTTGCTGGCGTGGATGCTCGGGTCGCTGATCAGCGCGCTCGGCACCGGGGACTACCTCGGTGGTCTGGTCGAGGGTGCCAACATCGAGCCGCAGTGGTTGATCCCCGTCATGTTCATCGCGGCCGGGGCGATGGCCTTCTCCACCGGCACCTCTTGGGGCTCCTTCGGGATCCTGCTGCCGATTGCGGGCGACATCATGAACTCCATCGACCAACCCGATTTGTTGCTTCCCGCCTTCGGTGCCGTGTTGGCTGGTGCGGTGTTCGGTGATCACTGCTCGCCGATCTCTGACACCACGATCCTCAGCTCGACGGGTGCTAGCTGCAACGTCATCGTCCACGTCATCACCCAACTGCCGTATGCGCTGGTCGGCGCCACAGCGGCGCTCATCGGCTACGTCGTGCTGGCTTGGACCGGAAGTGGCGTCGTCGGGTTCCTCGGTGTGGTCGCAGTGCTGGCTGTCTTCGCGGTCGTCGGCAAGATGCTCTTTCCTCGCCTTGACGCTGACGATTCCAGTCGAGTGGCTGCGGAGGCGTCCGCGGAGTAGAGCCTGGTCCAGGCTACTGCGGTGGGTAACCTGGCCCGATGAGCGATCTGCACACCGAATCGGGCCTGCCCTTGAAGTCCGTCTACGACGCGGACGACTTGGCTGACTTCGACCCGGAGCGCAGCCTGGGTGATCCGGGGGGCTACCCATATACCCGTGGGGTCTATCCCTCGATGTACACGGGGCGACCGTGGACGATGCGCCAGTACGCCGGTTTCGGCACGGCGGCGGAGTCGAACGCCCGCTACCACGAGCTGGTGGCCCATGGCACGGGAGGCTTGTCGGTCGCCTTCGACCTGCCGACGCAGATGGGGTACGACAGCGACCACGCCTTGGCCAGCGGTGAGGTGGGCAAGGTAGGCGTGGCCATCGACTCGGTCGAGGACATGCGGGTGCTGCTGCACGGACTCCCGCTGGACGAGGTGTCGACCTCGATGACCATCAACGCCCCGGCTTCCACTCTCCTGCTGATGTACCAGTTGGCAGCCGAGCACGAAGGGATCGCCTCGACCCAGCTGACGGGCACCATCCAGAACGACGTGCTGAAGGAGTACATCGCCCGGGGCACCTACATCTACCCGCCTGCGGAGTCGTTGCGCCTCGTCAGCGACACCTTCGCGATGTGCGCCGAGCACATGCCCCGGTGGAACACCATCTCGATCTCGGGTTACCACATGGCCGAGGCGGGGGCGACCCCCGTGCAGGAGATCGCCTTCACCCTGGCCAACGCCTGTGAGTACGTCCGAGCTGCGATTGCGGCCGGTCTGGACGTGGATGACTTCGCGCCGCGGTTGTCCTTCTTCTTCGTCGCCCGCACGACCTTGCTGGAGGAGATCGCCAAGTTTCGCGCTGCTCGACGGATCTGGGCCCGAATCATGCGCGAGGAGTTCGGCGCGAAGAACCCCAAGTCGCTGATGCTGCGCTTCCACACCCAGACCGCCGGAGTCCAGCTGACCGCGCAGCAGCCCGAGGTGAACCTGGTGCGGGTGGCCCTCCAGGGACTGGGTGCGGTGCTGGGCGGGACACAGTCGCTGCACACCAACTCCTTCGACGAGGCCATCGCCCTCCCTACGGCCAAAGCCGCACGGTTGGCACTGCGCACCCAACAGGTGCTGGCCTACGAGACGGACGTGACCCGCACGGTGGATCCGTTCGCCGGGTCCTACGTCGTGGAGTCGATGACCGACGACCTGGAGGAGGCCGTTGTCGAGCTGATGCGTGCCGTGGCCGACCGCGGGGGAGCCGTGCGGGCCATCGAGGAGGGCTTCCAGAAGAGCGAGATCGAGAAGACGGCCTACGACATCGCGCTGCAGATCGACTCCGGGGAGCGGGTGGTCGTCGGGCTGAACAAGTTCGCCAGCCAGAGCGAAGAACCCTACGAGCCGCTCAAGGTCGACCCGGCGATCGAGGCTGCGCAGTGTGCCCGGCTGGAGGAGCTGCGTAACGGTCGCGATGGGGACGCGGTGACTGCCGCGTTGGAGCAGATGCAGCAGGCGGCCTCGGGCAGCGACAACGTGCTCGTTCCGATGCGAGAGGCGCTGCGAGCCAGGGCGACCGGCGGTGAGGTTGCGGACGCGCTCCGTGAGGTCTGGGGGCAGTACGTGCCGCGTGAGACGTTCTGAGTCGGGCCTCGGTGAGTCGCAGGAGCATCCAGACCCCTCACGGCGGGCCGGTATGGTGGCGTTTTGGCGTGAGCCGCTATATCCCTATGCCCCCGATGCGAAATGTGATCTGTCGAGCCTCTTGTGACTGCTGAATTCACGACCGCCCCGAGCCCCACCGACGCCCTGACCGCTCGTCTCGTACGCAGCATCGACGGTATGCGCGACTCCCTGCTCCGGTGGCGCCACGAGGTGCACCGCTATCCCGAGCTGTCGTGGCAGGAACACCGCACCACCGCGCTCCTGCTGGACGCATTGCAGGGCACCGATGCCCGCATCACGGCCCTGCCCGGCTCGGGGGCCATCGTCGACCTGGGGTCCAGCGACCCGACCCGCCGCGTCGCGCTCCGTGCCGATCTCGACGCCCTGCCGGTCGACGAGGTCACCGGCCTGGACTTCGCCTCCCAGAACTCCGGCGTCACCCACGCCTGTGGGCACGACCTGCATACGGTCGCTGTGTTGGGGGCAGGCCTGGCACTCGCCCACATGCAGGACGAGCTCCTGAGGCGTGACCTCGGCGTGCGGTTGCTGTTCCAGCCGGCGGAGGAGTCCATGCCGGGGGGCGCCCATACGATGATGGATGCGGGGGCCATCGCGGGGGTCGACGCCTTGTATGCCGTGCATTGCGACCCCTCGCTCGACGTGGGGCAGGTGGGGTTGAAGTCGGGCCCGATCACCGCTGCCTCCGACTCCATCCGGGTGACCCTGAGCGGTCGGGGCGGCCATACCTCGCGTCCGCACCTGACCTCCGACCTCACCTTCGCCCTGGGCAAGGTGATCACTGAGGTGCCGGCCATCCTGTCCCGTCGGCTGGACCCCCGTTCAGGCACCGCTTTGGTGTGGGGCGCGGTCCGGGCTGGTTCAGCGGCCAACGTCATCCCCGCTTCGGGGGAGTGCATCGGCACGCTGCGGATGTTGGACTCGCACACCTGGGACACCACCGCTCCGCTGATCGAAGAGATCGTGCACGCTGTGGTCGCGCCCTACGGCGTCCACGCCACGGTCCGGCACGTCAAAGGGGTGCCGCCGGTGGACAACGACGCTGTCGCGGTGTCGATCCTCGACGTGGCCGCCCGGGCGGTGATCGGGCCGGACGCCGTCGTGCCGACGCAACAGTCGCTGGGTGGTGAGGACCTCGGTTGGTATCTGACCGAGGTCCCCGGGGCGATGGCCCGACTGGGCACCCGCACTCCCGGCGGCCCGACCTTCGAGCTGCACCAGGGCGATCTGGTGGTCGATGACGAAGCACTCCTGCACGCCGCGAAGATGCTGGCGGTCGTGGCCCTGCACTGAGGGCAGATCACCTTTGCGTCACGTTTGGCTGATGGTCCTGGGAAGAATCCTCGAACCGGCCCGCGCCAGGGGTACGATCTGCGGCGTGGGGCTCCAGTCCGATGGTGCATCCACGCACTGTGTTCACGTACCGAAGGAGAAACCTGTGCGCCAGGCCATCAAGCTCGCGGCTGTCTCGGCCGCCGCCACCCTCGTGCTCGCCGCCTGTGGCGATGCCCCCGACGACGAGCCGGAGAGCGGAGGATCCGAGGAGGCCTCGGACTCCAGCGGTGACGCCGCCGCAGACAGCGAAGACTTCCAGGCCTGCATGGTCTCCGATGCCGGCGGGTTCGATGACCAGTCGTTCAACCAGTCCGGCCGCCAAGGCATGGAGGCCGCAGAGTCCGAGTTGGGGATCCAGACCACGCTGGTGGAGTCCCAGTCCGACGCCGACTACGCCACGAACGTGAACACCTTGGTCTCGCAGGGGTGCAACCTGACCATCGGGGTCGGCTTCCTGCTCGAGGACGCCATCCAGACCGGCGCCGAGGACAACCCCGACGTCAACTTCGCGTTGATCGACTCCGCCTTCTCCGACGCCGACTTCGCTCCGGTCGAGATCGAGAACGCCAAGCCCATCCTGTTCAACACCGCGGAGGCGAGCTTCCTGGCGGGCTACCTGGCTGCTGGGATGACCGAGACCGATACGGTGGCCACCTTCGGCGGCGTCCAGATCCCCTCGGTGGCGATCTTCATGGACGGCTTCGCCGACGGGGTGACGAAGTACAACGAGGACAACGACACCGAGGTGCAGGTCCTGGGTTGGGACAAGGAAGCCCAGTCCGGCTCCTTCTCCGGTGACTTCGACAACCAGAGCCAAGGACAGACGCTCACCGACCAGTTCATCGCCCAGGGTGCCGACATCATCATGCCGGTCGCCGGGCCGGTGGGCCTGGGAGCCGTCGCGGCCGCTCAAGGCGAGGAGGGCACCAAGATCATCTGGGTCGACTCCGACGGGTTCGAGTCCACCGATGCGGGAGACATCATGCTGACCTCGGTCTTGAAGCAGATCGGTCCTGCCGTCGACTCGACCATCACCGAGTCCGTCAACTCCGGGTTCTCCAACGAGCCGTACGTCGGCACACTGGAGAACGACGGGGTCGGTCTGGCACCGTTCCACGACTTCGAAGATGAGGTTCCCGAGGAGCTGAGCACCCAGATCGAGGACTACCAGCAGCAGATCATCGACGGCACGCTCACCGTCGAGTCGCCGAACGCCCCGTAGGTTAAGCACCACCACGCACGTCCAGCGGCCCGACCCGATGGGTCGGGCCGCTGCCGCGTCTGAGCACGAGCGACAGGAGTAGTTGCTGTGAAACTGGAACTCCGAGGGATCACCAAGCGGTTCGGGTCCCTGGTGGCCAACGACTCGATCGACGTCGTGGTCGAGCCGGGGGAGATCCATGCCCTGCTGGGCGAGAACGGTGCCGGCAAGAGCACGCTGATGAACGTTCTCTACGGGCTGTACGAGCCGGATGAGGGTCAGATCCTCCTCGACGACAAGCCGGTGGACTTCAACGGTCCCGGTGACGCGGTGGCCGCAGGCATCGGGATGGTGCACCAGCACTTCATGCTCATCCCGGTCTTCACCGTGGCCGAGTCGGTCGCGCTCGGTTTCGAGCCGACCAGCACGGCCGGGGTGCTCAACCTCGCACGCGCTCGGGAGCGGGTCATCGAGATCAGTGAACGCTTCGGGTTCCACGTCGACCCGGATGCCTTGATCGAGGACCTGCCGGTCGGGGTCCAGCAACGGGTGGAGATCATCAAGGCGCTTTCCCGCGACGCCAGGGTCCTGATCCTCGACGAGCCGACCGCCGTGTTGACGCCGGCGGAGACCGACGAGCTGATCTCGATCATGGGCGAGCTCAAGGAGTCCGGCACGTCCATCGTCTTCATCACGCACAAGCTGAGGGAGGTCCGCGCGATCGCCGACCGCATCACCGTGATCCGGCGAGGGGCCGTGGTGGGCCAGGCTAGCCCCGAGTCCACCGAGACCGAGCTCGCCTCACTGATGGTGGGTCGCTCGGTGAGCCTGTCCATCGACAAGGAGGACGCCGATCCGGGAGAGGTGGCCTTGCGGATCAAGGGGGTCACGGTCCTCAGCCCCACCAACGTCGCCCTGGTCGACCGTCTGTCGCTGGACGTACGGCGCGGCGAGATCTTGTGCGTGGCGGGGGTGCAGGGCAACGGTCAGACCGAGCTCGCCGAGGCCATCCTGGGCCTGACCGACATCGATGCCGGTGCCATCACGTTGGACGGCACGGATCTGGCTGACCTCGGGGTCCGAGAGCGGCTGCACGCTGGGATCGGCTTCGTGCCGGAGGATCGGTCGACGGACGGGGTCATCGGGTCGTTTTCCATCGCCGAAAACCTGGTCCTGGACCTCTACCACACATCGCCGTTTGCTCGCGGCGTGTCGATGAGCCCGGCGAAGGTGCGGGCGAACGCCGAGCAGCGCACCGAGGAGTTCGACGTGCGGCTGACGGACGTGAACGACCCCATCTCGACCCTGTCCGGCGGCAACGCCCAGAAGGTCGTGCTGGCCCGGGAGATGTCGAGGCCGCTCAAGCTCCTGATCGCCTCGCAACCCACCCGGGGGCTCGACGTCGGGTCGATCGAGTTCGTGCACTCGCGCTTCGTCGACGAACGGGACAAGGGGACCCCAGTCCTCATCGTCTCGACCGAGCTGGACGAGGTCATCGCGCTCGCGGACCGGGTGGCCGTGATGTACCGAGGCAAGGTCGTCGGCATCGTCGATGCCGCTGAGTCCCCGGACGGCATCAGCCGCGACGTGCTCGGGCTGATGATGGCCGGGGTGCCGTTGGACGAAGCACGCAGCAAACAATCCACCCCTCAGGCGGAGAAGGAGGCTTCGCGATGAGCACCGAGCCGCAGAAGAGCGACTCAACGAACCTGGAGCGCAGCGGGGCAGAGACGACCGAGACCGAGGTCGACGCGCGGGGCGACATCGTGCGCCAGATCGTCGGTGGCAACGCCGCCATCTCCGTGCTGGCCATCGTCCTGTCGCTCGCCATCGGTGGGGTGTTGATCGCTTTCGCCAACGAGGACGTCCGCGAGGCCTCGACCTACTTCTTCTCCCGCCCCGCAGACCTGCTGGGCGAGGCCTTCGAAGCGGTCCGCTCGGCCTACAGTGCGCTGTTCCGGGGCTCCATCTTCGACTGGCGTCAGGACACCTTCGCCGCCCAGGTGAGGCCGCTGACGAACTCGATGGTCTTCGCCACCCCGCTGATCCTGGCCGGTCTCGGGATCGCGGTGGCCTTTCGTGCCGGGTTGTTCAACATCGGCGCGCAGGGACAGATCATCATCGGTGCCATCTTCGCCTCCTACATCGGCTTCGCCTGGGACCTCCCGGTCGGCCTGCACCTGCTGCTGGCCATCTTGGGTGGAGCGATCGGCGGCGCCGTCTGGGGAGCGATACCTGGGGTGCTCAAGGCCCGCTTCGGGGCCAACGAGGTGATCGTCACGATCATGCTCAACTACATCGCGGTCTACACGATCAGCTACACCTTGAGCCAGCCCGTGTTCAACCCGGGCCGCTCGGGTCAGCGCAGTCCCGCCATCGCCGACAGCGCCACCTATCCCTTGCTCATCCCGGACTGGTTGGTGCCGGGCAACAGCTTCCGTCTGCACTGGGGCTTCGTGGTGGCCCTGATCGCGGTCGGTGTCGTCTGGTGGCTGCTGGAGCGATCCACGATCGGGTTCGAGCTGCGGGCCGCGGGGGCCAACCCGCACGCTGCGCGGACCGCGGGGATGTCGGTCGGCAAGGTCACAGTGATCACGATGTGCATCGCCGGGGGGCTGGCCGGACTGGCGGCCACAGCGCAGGTGCTCGGCACCGAGGGCTCGTTGACCGCGGGCGTAGCGGCCTCCTACGGCTTCGACGCCATCACCGTGGCGTTGCTGGGACGATCCAAACCGGTCGGGACCCTGCTGGCCGGACTCCTGTTCGGAGCGCTGAAGTCCGGCGGGTTCCTCATGCAGGCCGAGACCCAGACCCCGATCGACATCATCTTGGTGGTGCAGTCGATCATCGTGCTGCTCATTGCCGCGCCTCCATTGATCCGGGCCATCTTCCGGCTTCCCGATCCAGACCGGCCCCGGCGAAGAGCGACGAAATCCGCCCCTGAGGAGGTGACGGTGTGAGCATCACTACGGAAGCCGCGCCCAGCGCATCCCCCGAAGAGCTCGTCGACGAGGAGGTCCACAAGCGGATCGGCTATCGCACACCGATCATGTATGCCGTGGCGGCCGTTATCGGCTTCTTCTTCCTGATGCGCACCGAGTCCGGTGTCGACACCACGTTCCAGATCAGCTCCGGAAGCACCTGGCTGACGATCCCCACGTTCGCAGTCCCCGCGCTTGCCTCGATCCTGTTGCTGTTCCTGGTGATGGCCGCGGCGGGCGTCGTCGCCTTCTTGCTGGCGCGGCGCCGCGCCACCGTCCCGGTCTGGCTGCACGGTCTCGTCGGTCTGGCGTTCGTCCTGAGCTTCCTGGTGTGGGTCGGCGCAGGCAAGGCCTCGGTCATCCCGATCACGTCACTGGCGGCCGGCGCCCTGGCGCTGTCGGTCCCGTTGATCTTCGGCGCCATGTCGGGAGTGGTGTGTGAGCGCTCCGGGGTCATCAACATCGCCATCGAGGGGCAGTTGCTCTTCGGCGCGTTCGCCGCGGCCGTGGTCGCCTCTCAGTTGGCCAGCGGGTATGCGGGCCTGATCGCGGCGCCGATCGCCGGGGCGGGCGTCGGCGCCCTGTTGGCGTGGTTCGCAGTGTCGTTCCGGGTCAACCAGATCATCGTCGGGGTGGTGCTCAACACCCTGATCATCGGGCTGACCGGGTTCCTGTTCTCCACCGTCTTGGCCGACGACAAGGCCAACTGGAACTCACCACCCCCCCTTCGGGCCATCGAGATCCCGCTGTTAGGGCAGATCCCGGTCCTCGGACCGGTGTTGTTCAACCAGACGATCCTGGTCTACCTGATGTATGCGCTGGTGGTCGTGCTGCAGTTCATGCTGTTCCGAAGTCGATGGGGTCTGCGGACGCGGGCGGTCGGCGAGCATCCCCGCGCTGCGGACACCGTGGGCATCAAGGTCAACACCCGCCGCGTCTGGAACACGATCCTCGGTGGGGCGATCGCCGGTCTGGGTGGCGCCTTCTTCACCGTGGGCTCCGGGTTGGCCTTCGGGCGGGAGATGTCGGCAGGCCAGGGCTATATCGCCTTGGCCGCGATGATCCTGGGTAAGTGGAACCCCAAGCTCGCGGTGCTCGCGGCGTTGCTCTTCGGGTTCTCCAAGAACCTCGGCAACGTCATCTCCACGATCGGTAGCTCGGTGCCCTCCGAGGTCTTGCTGATGTTGCCGTACGTGATCACGATCTTCGCTGTCGCCGGCTTCGTCGGGCGGGTGCGTCCGCCGGCAGCCGAGGGCACGGCGTACACCAAGAGCTGATGGCTACCTCGGTGGACTGGGACGCTCTGCGGGCGGCGGCGAGTGCCGCCATGCGCCGGGCCTACGCGCCGTACTCGGGCTATCCGGTGGGAGCTGCGGCGCTCACCGACGACGGGCGCGTGGTCAGCGGGTGCAACGTCGAGAACGCCAGCTTCGGCCTCACCCTGTGTGCCGAGTGCGGGATGATCTCGCAGCTGATCGCGACGGGTGGGGGTCGGCTGCGAGCGGCAGTATGCGTGGACTCCGAGCATGACGTGATCATGCCGTGCGGTCGCTGTCGACAGCTCATCTCCGAGCACGCCGGGCCGGACGCCGACATCATGACGCCCGTCGGGGTCCGGTCCATGGCGGACGTCCTTCCTCAGGCCTTCGGTCGAGAGGACCTTGCCGGGCACTGACCGACGCGACACACTGACGTTCGTGGCCTCCGATGCGCGCGCCGACCGGCACGACCGGATCCGCGTCCGCGGCGCCCGGGAGAACAATCTGACCGGCATCGACCTCGACCTGCCGAAACGCCGTCTGACGGTGTTCACCGGCGTCTCGGGCTCGGGGAAGAGCTCTCTGGTCTTCGGCACGATCGCGGCTGAGTCCCAACGTTTGATCAACGAGACCTACAGCGCCTTCCTCCAGGGCTTCATGACCTCGCAGTCGCGACCTGAAGTGGATGTCTTGGAGGGTCTGACCACGGCGATCATCGTCGACCAGCAGCGTTTGGGGGCCAACGTCCGGTCAACCGTGGGCACCGCCACAGACACCGGTGCCATGCTGCGCATCCTGTTCAGCCGTCTGGGCACGCCGCACATCGGTTCACCCAACGCCTTCTCGTTCAACGTCGCGTCGATCTCGGGCTCGGGCGCCGTCACAACGGAGAAGGCCGGCAGGACGGTGAAGGAGAGGCGTTCCTTCACCGTCACCGGAGGGATGTGCGTGCGCTGCGAGGGACGCGGCTCGGTGACCGATATCGACCTCTCGGCCATCGTGGATGAGTCGAAGTCACTGGCGCAAGGGGCGATCACCGTCCCGGGGTACAGCGCCGACGGCTGGTACGGCCGGATCTTCAGCGCGGTGGTGCCCGGTGATGCGCCGGTTGCCTCGTTCACGGCCGCGCAGCGCGAGGAGTTCCTCTACGGCGCGGCGCGCAAGATCAAGGTCGACAACATCAACCTGACCTTCGAGGGACTCATCCCCCGCATCCAGAAGTCCATGTTGTCCAAGGACGTCGACTCCCTCC
This sequence comes from Ornithinimicrobium sp., assembly GCA_049646465.1. Classification (GTDB taxonomy): domain Bacteria; phylum Actinomycetota; class Actinomycetes; order Actinomycetales; family Dermatophilaceae; genus Ornithinicoccus. Next base: position 9,459 of record JBARVW010000135.1, on the reverse strand, counting down.
AGCCTCACGTCCGGGCCTTCGTCGAGCGGGCGGTCACTTTCACCGCCTGCCCGGACTGTCACGGCACCCGGCTCAACGAGGTGACCCGCTCGTCCACGATCTCGGGCGCCAACATCGCCGAAGTGTGTGCCATGCAGATCAGCGACGTCGTGCAGTGGGTGGCGGGGATCGAGGACCCCGCTACGGCGCCGTTGCTCGGCGCTTTGACCGAGGCGCTGGACTCCTTCGTGGACATCGGCTTGGGGTACCTGTCACTGGACCGCGCATCCGGCACCCTCTCGGGGGGAGAGGGGCAACGCGTCAAGATGGTGAGACATCTCGGGTCAGCCCTGACCGACGTCACCTATGTCTTCGACGAGCCCTCGGTCGGTCTGCATCCGCACGATATCGAGCGGATGAACGACCTGCTGTTGAGCCTGCGCGACAAGGGAAACACCGTGCTGGTCGTGGAGCACAAACCTGAGGTCATCGCGATCGCCGACCACGTCGTGGACCTGGGGCCCGGCGCAGGGGTCCATGGCGGGCAGCTCGTTTATCAAGGGTCGGTCTCGGGGCTGTCCGAGAGCCACACCGTGACGGGCCGGCACCTGCACGATCGAGTCGCGCTGAAGAAGCAGGTCCGGGTGCCGACCGGCGAGATCGAGGTCCGCGGAGCCAACACGCACAACCTGCGCGACGTCGACGTCGACATCCCGCTCGGAATCCTCGTCGTGATCACCGGGGTCGCCGGCTCGGGCAAGAGCTCTTTGGTCCACGGCTCGGTGGTCGGCGGTGAAGGAGTGGTCGCCGTCGACCAGGGCACCATCAAGGGCTCGCGGCGCAGCAACCCCGCAACCTACTCCGGACTGCTGGAACCGATCCGGAAGGCCTTCGCCAAAGCCAACGGGGTCAAGCCGGCGCTGTTCAGCGCCAACTCCGAAGGAGCCTGCCCGGTCTGCAAAGGGGCGGGGGTCATCTACACCGATCTCGCGATGATGGCCGGGATCGCCTCTCGCTGCGAGGAGTGCGAGGGCCGACGCTTCGAAGCCTCCGTCCTGGACTACCACCTCGGCGGTCGTGACATCAGTGAGGTGCTGGCCATGTCCGCGACCGAGGCGGAAGAGTTCTTCGGCGCGGGGGAGGCCCACACGCCCGCCGCCCATACCGTGCTGCAGCACCTGGTCGATGTCGGTCTGGGTTACCTGCACCTCGGACAGCCCCTGACGACGTTGTCCGGCGGCGAGCGGCAACGGCTGAAGCTGGCGGCGCATCTCGGTGAGCGGGGTGGGGTCTACGTCCTGGACGAACCCACCACGGGCCTGCACCTGGCAGACGTCGAGCAGCTGCTCGCGCTGTTGGACCGGCTGGTGGAGTCCGGCACGTCGGTCATCGTCATCGAGCACCACCAGGCCGTGATGGCCCACGCGGACTGGGTCATCGATCTAGGCCCTGGTGCGGGTCACGAGGGTGGTTCGGTGGTGTTCGAGGGCACTCCGGCGGCATTGGTGGCCGACCGCACCACCCTGACCGGGCAACATCTGGCGGCCTACCTCGGCGCGCCTTAGGCCGGGGGCGGGCCCCCGGAGCCGGTCAACAGGACACTCGCGGGCATGCCGTGTGCCGCCAGGTCCTGCGCATGCTCGTCGGAGGTGGGGATGTAGAGCACCGTCCCCGCGATGCCCGAGAGGGAGCGCTCCAGCGAGGCACACGTCCCGGAGTCCAGGACCATCCGACCGCGCTCGCGGGAGATGAACTCCGGCTCGGGAGCATCCGCCGACTGGTCTGCTGGGGCGGAGCCGCCGGAGGACACCTTGGTGGGATCCAACGGCGCATGAGTCATGGCCTTGGCCAGCTCATCCATGATGGTGCGATCCGAGGGGTCGCCACGCTCGGGGACATCGAAGGTGATCTCGACGGTCGGTCCCTCGGCGGTCGGTGGCGCAACGGTATAGCGCTGGACCGCGAGGGCGGCCCGGTGGTCACTGGTCATGGTGGTGTAGGCGACCGCCTCGGCCCCGTCGGGCAGCGTCACCTGGGCGGCGAAGGCCAGCATCTGCGGGGCGAGACCCACGGCCACGGTGTGGGCACAGCCCAGGGTCGCCTCGGCGCGGGGGGTGGTCACCGCAGCGAGCACACGATCGCCACGCAGCACGACCAGGGTGGGAAACATGGTCCTCTCACCGTCGGCGCGAGACAACGCCCGGCGCTTGAGGTCGTTGACGGGTGGCACGATGAGGGCCATAGCATCAGCAAGATTCACGTGAGCACGATGTCATACCCGACCCTGGAGACCCCACATGAGTGAAGACTTCGACGCCGTCGACATCATCCGCACCAAGCGCGACAAGGGCGAGCTGGGCACGGCTCAGATCCAGTGGGTGATCGACGCCTACACCCGCGAGATCGTGGCCGATGAGCAGATGTCCGCGCTGGCCATGGCAATTCTGCTGAACGGGATGAATCGCAGGGAGATCGGGGACTGGACGGCGGCGATGATCGCCTCGGGCGAACGCCTGGATTTCTCCGGGCTTTCCCGCCCCACGGCAGACAAGCATTCCACCGGAGGAGTGGGCGACAAGATCACCTTGCCGCTGGCTCCTCTGGTGGCCGCATGTGGTGTGGCTGTGCCGCAGCTGTCCGGGCGCGGCTTGGGACACACCGGTGGCACGCTGGACAAGCTGGAGGCGATCCCCGGCTGGCAGGCGTCGCTTTCGAACGAGGAGATGAAACGCCAGCTCGAGGACGTCGGTGCGGTGATCTGTGCTGCCGGGTCGGGGCTGGCCCCCGCGGACAAGCGGCTCTACGCCTTACGCGACGTCACCGGCACCGTGGAGGCGATCCCGCTCATCGCCTCCTCCATCATGTCGAAGAAGATCGCCGAAGGCACTGGCACGCTGGTGCTTGACGTCAAGGTCGGCTCGGGAGCCTTCATGAAGGACCTCGCGACCGCGAGGGAGCTCGCCGACACGATGGTCGATCTAGGCGCCAAGGCCGGCGTCCACACCGTTGCCCTGCTCACCGATATGGAAGTCCCGCTCGGCTTGACCGCTGGGAACGGGCTCGAGGTCGCCGAGAGTGTGGAGGTGCTGGCCGGGGGCGGCCCGAGCGACGTGCGCGAACTGACGGTGGCTCTGGCTCGGGAGATGCTGGCCGGCGCGGGGTCGGAGTATGCCGACATCGACCCCGCCAAGGCGCTGGACGACGGCCGGGCGATGGATGTGTGGCGTTCGATGATCTCCGCCCAGGGAGGGGACCCGGACGCTGCGATGCCCCAGGCCGAGGAGACCCAGGAGCTCACCGCCGACGCGGACGGGGTGCTGACCAGCCTGGATGCCTTGGCGGTCGGGATGGCAGCGTGGCGTCTCGGGGCCGGGCGTGCGCGGAAGGAGGACGTCGTGCAGGCCGCAGCCGGGGTCACCATCCACGCCAAACCTGGCGAGGTCGTGCGTCAGGGCCAGAAGATCGTGACGCTGCATACCGACACCCCCGAGCGTTTTGCCCGAGCGCGCCAAGCGCTGGAAGGGGCTTGGGAGATCTCCGAGGGCAATGCCGGGAACACCGGGGACTACGCCCGGGACGTCATCTTGGACCGCATCGCCGCTGAGTAGAACCCGGGGGCGGAGGTGGGAGCCTGACTCAGTAGGTGTCGCTGACCGGAGGACGGGACCCGCTCGGCAGGTCGCTCCCGTCGTCCTCGGTGCGGGCCGCAGGCACGACCATGGTGCCTTCACCCTCACGCTGCTCCGCCTCGGCCAGCAACGCCGAGGTGCTGGACGTGCCCAGTCGAGTGACGCCCTCGGCGACCATGGCGAGCGCGGTGTCGATGTCGCGCACCCCGCCGGAGGCTTTGACCTGGACGTGGTCGCCGCAGTGCTCGCGCATGAGGGCCACGTCCTCGATCGTTGCCCCGCCGCCGGCGAACCCCGTGCTGGTCTTCACGAAGTCCGCGCCACCGCCGTCGCTGGCCACACACGCGGCGATCTTCTGCGCTTCGTCGAGCAACGCGGTCTCGAAGATCACCTTGACCAACGCGTCAGCGTCGTGACCCACCTGGACCACGGCGGCGATGTCGTCTTGGACCTCCTCGGTCCGGCCATCGATCAGTCGCCCGATGTTGAGCACCATGTCCAGCTCGGTGGCGCCGTCTGCGAGCGCCTGCGTCGCTTCGGCCACCTTGGCCGGCGTGGAGGTGGTCCCATGGGGGAAGCCGATGACCGTGCACACCCGGGTGGGAGAACCCTCGACCGAGGCAATGGTGGCGGCCGCGAGCGCCACGTCGCTGGGTCGCACGCAGACCGACCAGATGTGTGCAGCAGCCAGCTCGAGCACGCTCTGCTTCACGCTGGAGGGGGTCAGGTCCGGTTTGAGCAGGGCGTGGTCGATGAGGTCGGCAATGTCCTGCTTGGTCAGGGAGGTCCCGGTGTCGATGCGTGCTGTCATGGCCGCCACTTTAGACTGCGGGGATGGCCGAGATCCTGCAAGCAACTCCGTTCCCCCTCCCGGGCGGCAAAGCTATCCACGAGATGGTGGGTCGCATCAGCAGCGGCCACGCCAACGTGTCCATTGCCCACAACCGAGCCGAGGCGGGGTGGTCCGAGCCCGGGCAGGCGCCCGAGTTCGACGAGGTGACCTACGTGATCGCGGGGACGGTGGAGCTGACCCACCAGGACGGGTCGCTGACGGTGGAGGCTGGTCAGGCGGCGCTGTCCCGGTCGGGGGACTGGGTGCGGTACCGCGTCGGTGACGAGGGCGCGGAGTATTTGGCCATCTGCGTGCCGGCCTTTGACCTGGAGGCGTGCCACCGTGATGACTGAAGACATCCTCGCCCTACCGAAGGTCCTTCTGCACGACCATCTCGACGGCGGCCTCCGCGCCGAGACGATGCTGGAGCTGGCTGAGGAGCAGGGGTATGCGGACCTGCCGGCCGGGGACGTCGCGTCGCTCACAACCTGGTTCAGAGATAGCGCCGACTCCGGGTCCCTCGAGCGGTATCTGGAGACGTTCGTGCATACCGTGGGGCTGATGCAGACGGTGTCGGCGTTGCAGCGGGTTGCCCGGGAGTGTGTGCTCGACCTGGCCCGTGACGGCGTGGTGTACGCCGAGATCCGGTACGCCCCGGAGCAGCATCTCGAGGGTGGCCTCGACCTCGACGAGGTGGTCACCGCAGTGTCACAGGGACTCTCCGAGGGCATGCGGGACGCCGCAGCGGAGGGTCACCCGATCGTGGCGCGCTCTTTGCTGGGCGCGATGCGTCACGCCGCGCGCTCGCGGGAGATCGCGGAGCTGGCCGTTCGGCATCGCGACGGCGGGGTAGCCGGGTTCGACATCGCCGGTGCGGAAGTGGGCTTTCCGCCCACCCGGCATCTGGACGCCTTCGAGTACCTGCGCCGGGAGAATGCGCACTTCACCATTCACGCAGGGGAGGCCTTCGGCCTGCCGAGCATCTGGGAGGCCATCCAGTACTGCGGCACCGAGCGACTCGGCCACGGAGTGCGGATCCTCGATGATCTGAGCGTGCACGCCGGCCCGTTGTCGGAGACGGACCGCCGCTACGGGCAGTGGACCACAGACCAGGTGGGGGCAGTCGAGCTCGGCAAGCTGGCGGCCTACGTCCGAGATCGCCGGATCCCGTTGGAGATGTGCCCCAGCAGCAACCTGCAGACCGGAGCCGCGGACAGCATCGCCGAGCACCCGATCACGCTGCTGGCACGTTTGCGTTTTCGGGTCACGGTCAACACCGACAACCGGTTGATGAGCGGCACCACGATGACGCGGGAGATGCAGCTGCTCGTCGAGGAGGCCGGGTGGGAGATCCATGACCTGCGCCGAGTGACGATCGATGCGATGAAGTCAGCGTTCCTGCCCTACGACGAGCGTCGAGTCCTGATCGACCACGTCATCCTGCCGGGGTACGCGGCGGCGCTGGGGTAGCGGCCCGGGGGTCGGGCAGGGGTGCGGGGGGAGCGGATCGGGCCCCAGCACACGTGACCGGATGTCGTCGTGCCGCTCGGTGCGCAGGACGTCTCGTCGTCGTCGCTCGGCCAGCACGGTGGCCATCACCGCAAGCGGGGGGGCACCGTTCGGAGGTGGAGGTGAGACGTGCTCCATGACGTTGCTGTAGAGCTGCGCCGTCATGGCGGCGTGGGCCGCGGGAGTCATGCTGGACGACCTGCTCAGGATCTGTCGGACCGCCACGGTCAACGCGTCGGGCAGTCCGGAGATGTCGGCGCCCCGCACCCAGGGGTCCAAGAGGGGATCCGACTGCGGTGCCGGAGCCAGGCGCAGGCGAACGCGGTCACGGACGACGTAGGTGCCGGCGAGGTAGTCGCCGAGGCGCTTGCCCTTGGCGTTGGTCACCGAGACCACTGCGGCCAGCACGCCGAGGGTGAGATACACCTCGACGAACATCAGCAGCCCGCGGATGACCGCGTGGCGGAACCCGATCGGCCCCGCGTCGTCGCGCACGGTGCGCAGGCCCATCGCCGCTTTACCGACGGTGCGCCCACGAAGCAGGGTCTCCAAGGTGATCGGGATCCCGACGAGGGCACCGACCAACGCGATCGTGACCAGAGCCTGCAGCAGAGCGACGTCGGCAACGACGGCGGTGCCGGAAACGATCCAGATGCCCAGGAAGAGCAGAGCCACGGTGATGAGGAGGTCGATCAGACCGGAGCAGATCCGCAGCCCGATGTTCGCCGCCGGCAGGTCGAGCTCCACCGCTTCGGGCGTGACGAAACCTTGGGTGTCCATGATCCCGGTGGTTGCCATGATGCATCCAGCCTACGGCCATTGACTACAGTGCAGACGTGGATGTCGATGCCCTGATCGCGCGCCGTCAGGCGGCCTGGACCAGGCTGGCTCAACTGTCGAAGTCACGACGGCTGACCGGCTCGGAGGCTGACGAGCTGCTGGACGAGTACGGGCGCACCGCAACCGACCTGTCGGTGGTCCGGTCGACTGCCCCCGACCCGGCACTGGTGAGTTACCTTTCTCTGCTGCTGACCCGTGCCCGGGTCCGCTCCAGCAGTAGCCGGACGGTGGGGTGGGCGAGCATCGGTCGGTTCTTCGTGGAGGACTTTCCTGCGGCGTTGTACCGGATGCGTTGGTGGTGGGGCATCACGGCGCTTCTCAACGTCGTCGTAGGCCTGGTGTTGGGAGCATGGCTGGTGCAGAACCCCGTGATCGAGAACACGCTGATCTCCAGCGCCGAGATCCAGCAGTTGGTGGACACGGACTTCGAAAGCTACTACTCCGAGAACCCCGCCAGCAGCTTCGCGGCCCAGGTCTGGATCAACAACGCCTGGGTGGCCGCCCAGTGCATCGCCTTCGGAGTGCTCGGGCTGCCCGTGCTGTGGGTGCTGTGGCAGAACGTCTCCAACGTCGCCATCGTCGGGGCGTTGATGCATAGCGAGGGGCGGGGAGCGTTGTTCTGGGGCCTGATCACCCCGCACGGGCTGCTGGAGCTGATGGCCATCTTCGTGGCGGCCGGCGTGGGACTGCGTCTCTTCTGGGCCTGGGTCGAGCCGGGGCCTCGCACTCGGGTGTCGTCGTTGGCCCGCGAAGGGCGCAGCGCAGCGGGGGTCAGCTTGGGCCTGGTGGTGGTGCTCTTGATCTCGGGTCTGATCGAAGCCTTCGTCACCCCCTCGCCGTTGCCGACGTGGGCACGGGTCAGCATCGGGGCGCTCGCGCTGGGACTCTTCTTCCTCTACGTCTTCACTCTGGGGCGTTGGGCGGTTCAGCGCGGACGGACCGGGGACGTCGAGGACAACATGCTCTCGGCCGAAGCCCCCATCCAGGTCTAGCGACCTACAGCATCCCCCGTGCCTTCAGCGCGAGGTAGTGGTCGGCCAACACCACCGGTAGCTCGTCGGGCTCGGCGTCCAGCACCTGCACCCCGAGACGTTGCATCGCCGCAGCCGTGCGATCCCGCAGCGAGGTGGTGCGTTCGGCGGCGGCGGCACCGTAGACCGCGGACAGGTTGTGCAGGTCCTGCGACATCTCCTTCAGTCGCGGATCGGCCACCGAAGCCAGCACGACCTGGTGGTATGCGGTCAGCGAACCGAGCACCGGGAGGAGGCCCTCCTCCAGCGCTGCGGGATCCAGCGACGTCAGGAGGACGACGAGGGCCCTACGGCGGCTTGTGGCGTTGATGGCACCCGCGAGCATGGACCAGTCGGCCTCGACCAGCACGGGGTCGATCGGCGCCAACATTGTCACGATCGAGCTCAGCAGTGTGGAGCTGGCCGGGTCGGGACGGACCCGGCCTCGGATGGCACGGTCCCCGGCGATGAGGTCGATGCGGTCGCCCGCCCGAGAGGCCAGCGCAGCCAGGAGCAGGCAGGCGTCCATCGCGGCATCGAGCCGCGGTTCGTCGCCCACCCGAGCTGCGCTGGTGCGCGAGGTGTCCAGAATGATGATGACCCGACGGTCCCGTTCGGGCTGCCATGTGCGGACGACGACAGACTGCCGGCGAGCGGTGGCCCGCCAGTCGATGCTGCGGACGTCGTCCCCCTCGACGTAGTCGCGCAACGAGTCGAACTCGGTGCCTTGGCCTCGAGTCCGGACCGCAGACCGGCCGTCGAGCTGGCGCAGCCGCGCCAGCCGGGAGGGCAGGTGTTTGCGGGAGCGGAAAGGGGGCAGCGCACGCACGACCCCCGCTACGGTGCGGGAGCGCTGTCGTGCCGCCAAGCCGAGGGGGCCGTAGGTCCGTACGGTCACGTGCTCGGCGCGACGGTCACCGCGACGGGTCGGAAGCAGGGTGGTCGACAGCCGCCGACGCTCGCCACCGGGCAACGACAGGCGATGCCGGTTGCCACTGGCACCGGCCGAGGGCACCCAGGCGTCGCGCACCTGACCGCGGACGGTGCGGGAGCCGGGGTTGGACACGAGGAGTGAAGTAGTGGTGCTCTCGCCCAGGCGCACCGACAGCGACACCACATCGTGAGCATCCACGACTGCGGTGCTGCCGGTCGCGGCGCGGTGGATCATCACGGTGGAGGTGGACGGGGCCAGGGCGAGGTCCACCGCCACCAGGGTCAGGACCAGCAGCAACCACCAGCCGACGACCCTGGAGTCGGCCCAAAGGGCCACGGGGACGATGCCGAGCAGGACCACGAGCACGCTCGGCCAACGGAGAACCATCGAGGTCCTAGCGCGGGACCGGCACGGAGTTCAACGCGCTGTCCAGGACGGATCGCACCGTGACCCCCTCCAGCTCGGCTTCGGGCCGTAGCGAGAGGCGATGGGTGAGGGTGCCGGGTGCGAGCGCCTTGACGTCGTCGGGAGTGACGAAGGTCCGGCCGTTGAGCCACGCCCACGCCCGCGAAGTGGCCAGCAGCGCCGTGGCTCCGCGTGGGCTGACGCCGAGCTGCAGCGACGGTGACGAGCGCGTGGCGCGAGCGATGTCCACGATGTAGCCCATCACCTCGGGGGAGACCTCGACCTGCCGGACGGCTCGTGTGCCGGCGCGCAGGTCTGCCG
>JBARVW010000134.1:0-12977 GCA_049646465.1 Ornithinimicrobium sp. | reverse complement strand
CAACCAGTCCTGGGCGCTGAGCCCGACCTCGCCGGGCAGTCCCCGGTCGAGGGCCTCCATCAGCAGGTGCAGCGTCAACGTCTCCATCCGGGCCCGGAGAGTATCCACACCCTCCAAACCCGTGGTGACCTCATCCCCGCTGAGGCGGGGCGTGAGCGGGGCCACCGTCGAGGCCAACACCACCGCGCGGGTCCCGTCGCCGATGTGGCCCTCCAGCACGGCCCCCGGCGCCCGATACGCCGACCCCCACCCGCCGCCCAGCACGTCACCGGCCCCCACACGGGTCACATCCACCGGCTCGGAATCGAACATACATCCAGTGTGACAGAGGCCACCGACAGGGCCATGGACTGACGAGATCCCGTTTCAACGAACGGAAGCGACGACTCAGGTCACAGCGAGCTCAGCGGTGCGAGGGGAGGTACGAACCGAAGTCGGGCAGTGTGCCGACGGCTTCCATGGACTCCGCCGCCGACAGGTCATCAGCCGACCGCGGACCCCGCGAGCTTTCGGAGGCTCCGGGAGCACCATCCGGAGCGAGTGACCCCGACAGCTCCTCGGCTGCACGATCGATGCGGTCGGCAAGCCCTTGCCCGTTCGACGCGGCCCCACCGAAGTCGGACGTGGCCGCGAAGACCCCGGTGGGCAGGACCAAAGCGTGGAAGTACGCGAACAGGGGTCGCAACGCGTGGTCGAGGACCAGAGAATGCCGTTCAGAGCCCCCGGTCGCCGCAATGAGGACCGGCGTTCCTCGCAGGACGTCGGGGTCCAGCACATCGAAGAAGGACTTGAACAGCCCTGAGTACGAGCCGGCAAAGACCGGGGTCACCGCGATCACCGCGTCGGCGTCCGCGAGCGCCGCGTTCGCGGATTCCAGAGCACTCGACCGTCGGCCGGCGTTGACGATGGCAGAGGTCACCTCCATGGCGACCTCTCGCACATCGACGAACGTGAAGCTGACCGGTAGGTCCCGCACCCGCAGCCGGTCCCCTACGGAGTCGGCGATCCGCTGAGACAGAAGCCGGGTCGATGAGGGCGTGCTCACCCCCGCCGAGACCACCACGACAGAGAGTTGACGTGACGTCATGCCGAGACCTGCGCGGTCAACTGCGCCGGGCGGACGTGAGCGTTCGGGTGACGGTCCCCCGCCTCCAGCAACGACGCGTGCACCGGCGGGTCCGACGGCACTCCAGCGGGTCGACGGGCTTCGAACTCGCGACGCAACACCGGGATGACCTCCGAGCCCAACATCTCCAACTGGTCCAGCACCGTCCCCAACGGCAACCCAGCGTGGTCGATGAGGAACAGCTGCCGCTGGTAGTCGCCGATGTCGTCGGCGAAGCTCAGGGTGCGCTCGATGACCTGTTGCGGGCTGCCCACCGTCAGGGGCGTCTCGCGCATGAACTGCTCCATCGACGGCCCATGACCATAGACCGGAGCGTTGTCGAAGTAGGGGCGGAAGTGGCGCATGGCGTCCTGGCTGTTCTTGGCCATGAATACCTGCCCACCCAGTCCCACCGTGGCCGTGTTGGCCGGTCCGTGGCCGTAGTGCTCGAAGCGACGCCGGTAGAGCGCGACCATGCGAGCGGTGTGCTCGACGTTCCAGAAGATGTTGTTGTGGAAGAAGCCATCCCCGTAGAACGCCGCCTGCTCAGCAACTTCCGGCGTGCGGATCGAGCCGTGCCACACAAACGGGGGTATGCCGTCCAGGGGACGTGGGGTGGCAGTGAAACCTTGCAGGGGGGTCCGGAACTGACCCGACCAGTCGACGACGTCCTCTCGCCACAACCGTCGCAGGAGGTCGTAGTTCTCGACCGCGAGCGGCATGGCCTGGCGGATGTCCTTGCCGAACCAGGGGTAGACGGGCCCGGTGTTGCCTCGACCCATGGTGAGGTCGACCCGGCCACCGGACAGGTGCTGCAACATCGCGTAGTCCTCAGCGATCTTCACTGGGTCGTTGGTGGTGATCAGAGTGACAGCAGTGGAGAGCTTCAGCGTCGTCGTGGCTGCCGCGATGTAGCCCAGCATCGTCGTCGGCGACGACGACATGAAGGGCGGGTTGTGGTGCTCGCCGGTAGCGAACACGTCCATGCCGACTTCTTCGGTCTTCTGGGCGATCGCCACCTGCGCCTGGACGCGCTCGGCGTCGCTCGGGGTCCGACCGTTGGTCGGATCCATGGTGATGTCGCCAACGCTGAATACTCCGAACTGCATGATTCTCAGCCTCACTCAGAAGTAGTTGATCTGTCAATTATCTAAAGGCCTAGGAGCCCGTCGTTGTTCCCGACCTCGCCAGCAACCCCTATCCACGAGGTAAGCCAGAGAGGTCAGTCCGGGATCAGCCGCTTGCCCATGCCGGTAGCGCCATCCTCGGAGTACCCCCACGCTTCGTAGCGCTCCACCAGGTCGGTGTCTCCACCCCGGATCTGGACGTTCAGCTTGGGGCAGCCACGCTCCCTCAGGAGCCTCTCGACCTCGTCGAGGAGGCTCCGACCGAGACCTTCACCCTGCCTATCCGGGGCTACCGCGAAGTAGTAGAGCCACCCGCGGTGCCCGTCGAACCCTGACATCGCGCTGGCCACTACCTCACCACCGGAGACGCCCACCAGGAACAGCTCAGGCTGCACCGTCAGTTTGCGCTCGATGTCGCGATGCGGATCGTTCCAGGGCCGGGTGATCCCGACCTGGTGCCACAACCGCACCACGGCCTCGGTGTCGTCGCGGGCGAAGGGGCGGATCTGCATACCACCATCAGATCACGCGCGGTTCACTCCACCTGAGCCGACCGTTCCGGCGCTGTCACACCACGAGGACTCGGTGTCCACGCACCATCGTCCCTCCGGACCAGAGGAGGTCCGTCGCCGCCGTGGACAGACGGCAGCACCCGTGCGAGGCGGGGTAGGGCGGGATCGACGTCGACCCGTGGAGCGCCCGGCCACGGTCGAAGTACGCCGGGCGGTAGAGGGACCCCAGCGGCCCTTCCTGCCAGCCCTTGCTGTAGGTCGAGTGGACCGTGAAGGATCCGCGGTAGGTGTGGGCGTTGTAGGTCCGCCCGTGCCATCGGTAGGGCTTGCCGTTGCCGGTGGAGGTGTTGAACAGCCGGTAGGTCCTCCCCTCCCGAACCTCGAGCACGAGCTGTCGGGAAAGGTTGACCTCGAAACGAGTGCCCGATCCGCCGCTGGGTCGCAACGTGGTGTCGTAGGCGAGCGCGGCCCGGGTGTTGGGCCCAACCACCGCATCGCGCACCAGTCCGTGCCGCTTCTGCAGCGCCCAGACCGCCTGTTGGGTGAGATGGCCGAAGACGCCATCGGCACGTCCACACCAGTACCCCCGAGCCCCGAGCGACCTCTGCAAGGACGCGACCCCGGAGCCTCGGCTCCCCCGACGGTACGTGGTCGCTGCATCGGCCGGGGCCGCACTGAGCAACGTCGCCATCGCCGCCCCGACTCCACCGGCGAGAACGGTCCGTCGACTACTGCGGACTTCGCTGAGCTTCATGAGACACCCCTTCGTCACGGGAACTACATCCACCACCTAAGACCTTTGAAGGTTCTCAGTGATGCAAAGTTCCGGTCACGATTTGGTCAAGACTGTCCCAGGTATGCCGACTAGCAGCCGATCAGTCGTTGCGCGAGGTAGCTCTCGACCTGGTCCAACGCGATGCGCTCCTGAGCCATCGAGTCCCGCTCTCGCACGGTCACCGCGTGGTCGTCGAGCGTGTCGAAGTCCACCGTCACGCAGTACGGCGTGCCGATTTCGTCCTGCCGGCGGTAGCGACGGCCGATGGCACCGGCGTCGTCGAAGTCGATCATCCAATGCTGACGCAGCTTCGCCGCCAGCTGCTTCGCGGCGGGTGAGAGGTCGACGTTGCGGCTCAAGGGGAGCACCGCCACCTTGATGGGCGACAGTCGAGGGTCCAGGCGCAAGACCGTGCGCTTGTCCACCCCACCCTTAGCGTTGGGAGCCTCGTCCTCGGTGTAGGCGTCCACCAGGAAGGTCATCAGCGAACGGGACAGCCCGGCTGCCGGCTCGATCACGTAGGGGGTGTAGCGCGCGTCGCTGGCTTGGTCGAAGTACGACAGGTCCGTGCCCGAGTGCTCCGAGTGGGTCTTCAGGTCGAAGTCGGTGCGGTTGGCAATGCCTTCGAGCTCTCCCCACTCCGAACCGGCGAAGTTGAAGCGGTACTCGATGTCCACCGTGCGGTCGGAGTAGTGGGAGAGCTTGTCCGCCGGGTGCTCGTAGTGCCGCAGGTTGTCGGGGTCGACCCCCAGATCCACATACCAGGCGGTTCGCTGGTCGATCCAGTACTGGTGCCACTCGGCGGCGCTGGAAGGCTCGACGAAGAACTCCATCTCCATCTGCTCGAACTCGCGCGTGCGGAAGATGAAGTTGCCGGGGGTGATCTCGTTGCGGAAGCTCTTGCCTGTCTGGGCGATGCCGAACGGCGGCTTCTTGCGGGAGCTCGTCATCACGTTGGCAAAGTTGACGAAGATGCCCTGAGCCGTCTCGGGACGCAGATAGTGCAACCCCGACTCCTCCTCGAGGACCCCGAGATGGGTCTTCAACATCATGTTGAACTCCCGGGGAGCGGTCCACTGGCCCTTCGTCCCACAGTTCGGGCAGTTCAGGTCCTCGATGGCCACGTCGTCGGGGTCGATCTCCTTTCCCTTCTTCGCTGCCTTCTCGGCCGCGGCTTCCTGCATATGGTCCAGGCGGAAGCGCTTGTGACAGCTCAGGCACTCGGTCAGCGGGTCGGTGAACTCCCCCACGTGACCCGACGCCACCCACGTCTGGCGAGGCAGGATGACCGAGGAGTCCAGCCCGACCACGTCCTCACGGGTCTGGACCATGGCTCGCCACCACTGCCGCTTGATGTTGTCCTTGAGCGCCACCCCCAGCGGGCCGTAGTCCCAGGCCGACCGCGTGCCGCCGTAGATCTCGCCACAGGGGAAGACAAAACCCCTGCGTTTGCACAGGCTGACGACGCTTTCGACGGTGGTGGGGGCGGCCATGGGCGCCATCCTAGAGCGCCACTCGCATTAGGCTGCCATCGTGTCCACGCCCTCCGAACCCTCCGCACCCGGCCCCGATCCTGGCGCGTCCGGCGCGGGCCCACGGGCCCGGATCGAGCGGGCCAGCACCCCACTGCTGACGGCCATGGCCAAGATGCCCCCGCTGTTGCCTTTCATCGTGATGTTCGCCGTGCTGCTGGTGGGCGCCTTCGTGGGTGGGCCGATCGGAGCGGTCATGCTCCTGGTGCCCATCGCGTTCCTCGGGTGGTTGCTGTACCTGACCTGGCCCCACCTGCGTCCACCCGAACGCCTCCTGAGACTGGCCGTGCTCCTGCTCGTCATCGGGATCGCCACCACCCAGATCATCCCCCGCTGAGCGGAGGAGCCACCGCTCGGACTGATTTTGACAATCATTCTCAATTCGATCAGACTCCCGGTATGACATTGCTTCCACGCCCGAATCCCCGTGTCCTCGTAGCCATCGCGGCCGGAGTGGGCGTGCTAGCCACCTCGGCGTGCGGGTCCTCGGACCAAGAGCCCTCAGCCTCCTCCTCGGAGACCACCATCGTCACCGGCTTCTACCCCTTGGAGTTCATCGCCACCCGAGTGGCTGGGGACCTCGCCACCGTCGACACCCTCACCGCTCCCGGCGCAGAGCCGCACGATGTCGAGCTGTCGCCCCAAGCGGTGGGCTCGGTGGGCACGGCCGACCTGGTGCTCTACTCGGCGGACCTGCAGGCCGCCGTCGACGACGCCGTCGAGCAGCAGGGCGGCGACCATACTCTCGACGTCAACGAAGCGGCCGACCTCATCAGCACCGGCGCCGAACACGAGCACGAGGGTGAGCACGAGCATGAAGGTGAGCACGAGCACGAGGGTGAACATGAGCACGAAGGTGAGCACGAGCATGAGGGTGCGGACACCTCGCTGGACCCCCACTTCTGGCTCGACCCCGCGCGGATGGGTAGCGTGACCGACCTCGTCGCCGAGCGCCTGGTGGAGATGGACCCGGACCACGCGACGACTTATCAGAGCAATGCCGACGCGTTGGTGGCCGAGCTCGAGGACCTGGATGCCGCCTACCGCGACGGGCTCGCGTCCTGCGAGCAGGAGCAGATGGTGACCACGCACGAAGCTTTCGGCTATCTCGCGCTCAACTACGGCTTCGACCAGGTCGGCATCGCCGGGATCTCTCCCGAAGCCGAGCCCTCCCCCGCGAGACTGGCCGAGGTCGCCACCCTGGTGCGCGAGACCGGCGTGGACACGATCTACTCCGAGGTGTTGGTAGGCGCCGACATCGCCGAGACGGTGGCGACAGAGACGGGCGCCGAGGTCCTGGTCCTGGACCCGGTCGAAGGCCTGACCGAGGAGTCGGCGGGGCAGGACTACCTTGAGGTCATGCGCTCCAACCTCGACACGTTACGCACCGGCCAACAGTGCTCATGACCCCCTCCCTCGCTGCGACCGATCCGGTCATCGATGTGCACACGGCCTCCTTCGGGTATGCCGGCTCCTCCGTGGTCACGGACGTGTCGCTCACGGTCCGCACCGGTGAGGTCGTGGCTCTCCTGGGCCCGAACGGTTCGGGCAAGTCCACCCTGGTGCGCGGCCTCCTGGGGTTGAACGACCACCTGGGCGGAGAGATCGAGGTCCTGGGGGTCCCGGTGACCCGGCGCAGTGACCGCACGCCGATCGGCTACGTACCGCAGCTGCATACCCTCTCTTCGTCCGTCCGCTCCACTGTGCGCGAAGTGGTGTCGACCGGCCGGCTCACGCACCGCCCCTGGTGGCGTCGGGCCACAGCACTGGACCGCGAGCTCGTCGACGACGCCTTGGAGACGGTCGGGCTCATCGACCGTGCTCAGGCCGACGTCGCCACTCTCTCCGGCGGTCAACAGCGCAGGGTTCTGATCGCCCGAGCCCTGGCCGGTCAGCCGGAGGTCCTGATCATGGACGAGCCCACCGCTGGCGTCGACACGGCCTCGCAGGACGTCCTCACCAGGGTGCTGCAGCGCCTCGTGGATCGAGGGGTGACCATGCTGGTGGTCACCCACGACCTGTCGGTGCTCCATCAGGTGGTGACACGCATCGTGGCCATGGAGGCCGGGGCGGTAGCCTTCGACGGCCCACCCGCGGACTACACCGAGTACGTCGGGGCCATGATCATTGGTCAGCCCGGCGCCGATCATCACCACCACGAGGACCCACCCGGCCGACCGCCGCTGATGAAGGGCCCCTCCGATGGGGACCAGAAGGGCCACGGACATGGGTGAGTTGTGGTCCTTCGACTTCATGCGGCATGCCATCCTGGCCGCCGCGTTCGTGGGGATCGCCGCGCCCCTGGTCGGCATCTTCCTGGTCCAGCGACGACTGTCGCTGATCGGCGACGGTCTCGGCCACGTGGCCCTGGCCGGGGTCGCGGTCGGAGTGCTGACCGACCAGGCACCAATCCTGACCGCGATGGTCGCTGCCCTGCTGGCCGGGGTCGTGATCGAGCTGATTCGCATGCGCGGTCACACCAGCGGCGACATTGCCCTGGCCATCATGTTCTACGGCGGTATCGCTGCCGGCGTGGTGATCATCAACAAGGTCGACGGATCGCAGACGTCCAACCTGACGGGCTTCCTTTTCGGCGCCATCACCACCACCTCGCGGGCTGACCTCATCGTCTTCGGGGTGCTCTCGGCCTCGATCATCGTGGTCACGACCGTCCTGAGACAGCGCTTCTTCGCCGTTGCCGGTGACGAGGAGTATGCCCGCGCCAGCGGGATGCCGGTGCTGGCCCTGAACCTGCTCCTGGCTGCCCTCACCGCCGTCACGGTCGTCGTCTCGATGCGCGTGGTGGGCCTCCTGCTCATCAGCGCTCTGATGATCGTGCCCAACGCGGCCGGACAGCAGGTGGCCCGCAGTTTCCGCACCGCGACGATCTGGGCGGTGGTCTTCGGGCTGCTCTCGGCGGTGGGCGGAGTGGTCGTCTCCTTCTACGCCGACACCTCCTCCGGAGGCACCATCGTGCTATGTGCCATCGCGATCTTCGCGGTGGTGGCGCTGGGCCGGGCCGCTGTCCACCCGTGGCTCGCCCGGCGACATTTCGTGGCCGAGCAGCACCACCACGAGCACGGCCCTGGGTGTGGCCACGAAGCCCTGCCGCACGGCGATCACGTCGACTACGTCCACGACGGGCACCGACACGCGCCCCATGGGGGCCACTACGACGAGCACGCCCCTGACGGTCACCCCGAGGAGGTGCCGCGATGACCGCCACCGGTCGCAAACCCACCCGCCAGCAGGCCGCCGTGGCTGAGGAGCTCACCGCCACCCAGGACTTCTCGTCGGCGCAGGACCTCCACGCCCGGATGCGCGCAGCTGGGTCGTCCGTCGGCCTGGCGACGGTCTATCGGACGCTCACGACGTTGGCCGCCGAAGGAGAGGTGGACGTCTTGCGCACCGACGACGGCGAGTCGGTCTACCGGGCCTGCAGCAGCGGACATCACCACCACCTGGTATGCCGTCTGTGCGGCCGCACGGTCGAGATCGAGGGCCCCGCGGTGGAGCAGTGGGCCGAGCGTGTCGCTGACGAGCACGGCTTTGTCAAGGTCGAGCACACGCTGGAGATCTTCGGCACCTGCTCGCGGCACTAGTCGGCGCCTGGGCTCAGCTCGGTCCCTCGTGCACCGGGGTCGACCCCACCTCCAAAGCGGCTCGCTGGCGCAGCAGCGCCGAGATCCGCTGCCGCGTCACCCCGAACAGCTCTGCGATCTCCGCGAGCGTCAACCCGTCTTCGCGCAGCGCGAGCGCCAGCGATGCCCGCAGCTCCGAACCCGCGCTCTCCAGCGCCTCTTTGTTGGTCGTGATCAGGGCCACGACCCGCGGTGACGTTTCCGCCTCGACCACGTCGGACACGGGCACACCGGTGTCGAGCTGCTCCCGCATCCACCGCACCTTGCGTTGGATCGTCAGGCCACGCTCGATGTTGGCCTCGGCGTGGCTTTCGATCTCCTCCAGTGCCGTCAGCAACCGGGCCAACGTCTGCGCGCGACTCGTCATACCCCGAGTAAGTCCGATCACCGCCCCAATGTCAATGGCTATTTCTCAAGAGCCCCGCGCGCCTGCTGACAGTGCTGAGCCACCAGGTCGGGCCACGTCTCCACATCGGCGGGGGTATGCGCCACCACCAGCCGGCTGTGCGGCAGCAGGTCATGGAGCCGCTGGGCGGTGCTGAGCGGGTGCGCCGGATCGCCCACCCACGCCAGGATGAGGGTGGGCGCGGTGATGGTGGTGAGCTCTTCCGGCGGAGGTAGGTCAGCCAGGGCGGCTCCCCGAAAGACGGTCGGCATGAGCGCCTCGGCCACCGTCGGCGGCAGCGTCGCGGTCGAAGTCGAGGCCGGTGGCCGACCTGCACCCTCATCATCCGCCAGCAGAGTCGTCAGTCCAGAGCGCTCCACCAGGTCCGCATTGGACCGATACACCCGGCGCTGCACCACCCTTGACCCCCAGGCCGTCGGGGGGATGCCGAGCACCAGGCTGGCGAACCGGTCGGGGCGGTCCAGGGCGGCGTGCAACAGAGTGGCGCTGCCCATCGACTGGCCGACGCCGTGCACGGCCTCCCACGGCGCGACGGCGTCCATCAGGGCGAGGAGATCCAGGGCTAGCGCAGACCATGTGTAGGACCGTGCGTCATCGTCACCTGAGGAGGCTCCGTGACCGCGGGCGTCGTAGCGGATGACCCGGTTCTCTGAGGCGCGGCAGGACAGGTCCAACCCCAAACCCGCGTCCCGAGCCCGACTCGAGGTCAGGCCGTGCAGCGCGATGATGGTCGGCCCGGCACCGCTCACGTCGTAGTCGAGCGTGGCGTTCCTCGCGGTCAGCGTGGGCAACCGGCCTCCTGGGTGGGCAAGCGGGAAAGCCATAGGGTACGTCCTGATGCGGCTGACCAGCGTGGCACACCTCGACCTGCCCCCTGGGCCGGTCCTGGCCTATGCCGTCGGGGTCGGTCACGACGAGCGCGAGCTCCCCGTCTCCTTCGACCAAGGCATCCACGTCGGCAAGGGGCATCGACCGGGTTCCTGGATGGCAGTGTGCGTGCGCTGGCCGCGCCCGGTGAGCCCGCGGGACCTGTCCCGGGCCTGGCTCGCAGTCGTGGGCCGCCACGGGACGCTCCGGACGGTGTTCTCCCGGGACGCCGACGACGCGGTGGTGCTGCATCAGGTCGAGGTCGAGGCTGGCGACTGGGTCGAGCATCCGGACCTCGACAGGCCCCCACACGAGGTGGTCCGCACACTGCTGGACCAGACGTGCGCGCCGTTCTCCCGCCCCTCCCACGAACTGCTGCTGCTGGGGAAGGACACTGAGGAGCCAGCGATCATCATCGGCCTGGATCACGCTCATACGGACGCCTGGTCGCTGATGGTGCTGGCTCGTGACCTCGCGGCCTGCCTGGATGACGTCGCCGCCGGCCGCTCTCCGGGGGTGAACCTGCCTCCGGCTCCGTCGTTCGCCGAGCACACCGCGGCGCTGGAGTCCATGCCGCCTGCTCCGCAGCGGGTCAGCGGGCGCTGGTCGCAGATCCTGGAGGCCGGCGGCGGAGCCATGCCTACCTTCCCGCTGCCCCTGGGTGAGATCAGTCCGCCGGTGGCCGAGGTCGTGGACGTGCGGGATGTCTTCGACAGCGCACAGCTGGAGCAGTTCGAGCGGGTCCTGAGAGCAAGGGGGTTGCGGATGTTCCCGGCGGCCCTGTCGGTGCTGACACGGGTATTCGGTGAGATGTCCGGCCAACCCCTGCGGGCGGTGCTGCCCGTGCACAGCCGCCACGAGGACCGCTGGCACTCCAGCGTGGGGTGGTTCATCACCAACGCGGTCATCGAGTCCACCGACCCGGAGCCGGTCGCGTGCTCGGTCGCCATCCGCGAAGCGATCTCCCTCGGCTCCTACCCACTTGCTCCGATCATGGCCCCCTACGGCGGGATGCCGAGCACACCCGGGATGTTCGCTATCTCGTGGCTGGACAACCGCCGCCTCCCCGTGTCTATCGACCCCGCCTTGCAGGCCCAGCACGTCTCAGCGGTCATCCGCACCGACGGAGTGATGATCTGGTTCGTCGTGAATGCCTCCGGCATGCACCTGCGGTGCCGCTACCCCGACACACCGTCAGCCCGAGCGTCGGTGGGGCCCTGGCTGGACGCGGTATGCCGTGGGCTGCAGACCTTCCATCCCGACCACCCCGCGACCTAGCGCATCGGATCCGACCGGTCCACCGCTCCCCCGTAGCGACGGTCCCGGTCCACGTACAGCTCGACCGCACGCCACAGGTCACGCCGGTCGAAGTCGGGCCATAACGTGTCCAGGAAGACCATCTCGGCGTAGGCACTCTGCCAGAGCATGAAGTTGGAGGTGCGCTGCTCGCCGGAGGATCTGAGGAACAGGTCCACGTCCGGCACGTCCGGGTGGTAGAGGTGCCGGGCGATGGTGCGTTCGTCAATCCGGGACGGTTTGAGCCGGTCGGCGGCCACCTCGGCGCCGATGGCTCGCACGGCGTCGGCGATCTCGGCCCGCCCCCCGTAGTTGACGCAGAAGTTCAGGGTGATGACGTCGTTGTTCTTCGTCCGCTCCTCGGCCTCCTGTAGCTCGTTGATGACCGAGCGCCAGAGCCGGGGCCGCCGACCGGACCACACGACCCGCACTCCCCAGGAGTCCATCTCGTCACGCCGTCGCCGGATCACGTCGCGGTTGAACCCCATCAGGAAGCGGACCTCCTCCGGCGATCGCTTCCAGTTCTCGGTGGAGAACGCGTAGGCGGACACACAGGTGATGCCCACGTCGATAGCACCGGCGACCACGTCGAGGAGCGAGGCCTCCCCCGCCTTATGGCCCTCGACCCGGGTCAGCCCTTGACCGTTGGCCCACCGACCGTTGCCATCCATCACGATCGCGACGTGTCGGGGGACCAGATGCGCCGGGATCTGCGGGGGCTCAGCACCGCTGGGATGGGCGAAGGGCTTCTTCGGTGCTGCATGCGGGCCAGCCATGGGCGCGATCATGCCAGAGGGGCTGGCGGGCTGGTCTCGACGTAGCGCAAGGCGCGGACCCCACGCTCCAGATGCCACTGCAGGTGGGCCGCGACCAGTCCGCTGGCTTCCGTGCGATGCTGCCTGCGGCTGTCGCCGACGGCAGCCCAGTGGCCCGTTTGTAGCGCGGCGAGGAGCTCGAACGTCTCCGGGGCCGGGGCCGAGGAGCCGGGCGGACGGCAGACCGGACACACCGCTCCACCGATCCCAGCGTTGAAGGCACGGTGCGGCCCCGGAGCGCCGCAGCGAGCACAGTCGTGGAAGCTGGCCGCCCAGCCCGCGATGGCCATGGTGCGCAGCAAGTAGCTGTCGAGGACCATCCGAGCCTCGTGCGTCCCGTCAGCCAGTGAGGACAAACCGCCGGCCAGAAGGAGGAACTGCTGAGGCGCCACCTCATGCTCACTGATGAGGTGGTCACACAACTCGAGCATGGCGTTGGCGGCGGTCCAGGCGTCGTAGTCGTGTGAGATCGCCTCACCGTAGGACGCCAGCCCTTCGGCCTGGGTGACAGTATCGAGGTTCCGGCCTTCGTAGCACTGGACGTCGACCACCATCCCCGGCTCCAGGCGCGCCCCGAACTTGGACCTGGTCCGGCGCACACCCTTGGCCACCGCCCGCACCTTGCCGCGCCCCCGGGTCAACAAGGTGACGATGCGGTCCGCCTCGCCCAGCTTGTGGGTCCGCAGCACGATTGCGGCGTCCCGATAGAGCGGCATACCTCTATTGTCCGCCTCTTCGGCCGGGAGCGAGGCATCGCCCCGCCGCATCGTCAGCCGCTGTCGCGCACCACCAGCTCCACATCGAGCATCAGCGACCCGTTCTCGACGTCGTGCACACCCTCGGGCCACGTGCAGTCCTGCGGCGGGTCCAGCTGGTTCAGGAGCAGACGGGCCATCAACCG
>JBARVW010000133.1:0-13553 GCA_049646465.1 Ornithinimicrobium sp. | reverse complement strand
CTAAACCGGTCAACACGTGACCGGTTTATCTGGGAAAGTTGGCGACATGCGAAGCGACCGGCTGGTGGCCATACTGCTGATGCTGCAACGGCGCGAGCAGGTGAGCGCCCCGGAAGTCGCCAAGGAGCTCGAAGTCTCCGAGCGCACCGCCCGCCGTGACCTCGACGCCCTGGCCATGAGTGGCATCCCGGTGTACTCGATCCAGGGCCGAGGCGGCGGTTGGCGCCTTCTCGGCGGCGCCCGAACCGACTTGTCCGGACTGAGCCAAAGCGAAGCCCGCGCTCTGTTCCTGGTCGCGGGCCCGGCCGCCACGGCAAACCCAGCCGTGAAGGCCGCCCTGCGCAAACTCGTCCGCGCCCTGCCGGAAACGTTTCAGGCGCAAGCCGAGGCCGCCGCATCCTCACTGATCCATGACCCACAGCAATGGGGAACGACTCCCATCGCGCAGCCACCTCCGCGCTTTCTGGAGGACCTGCACGACGCCGTGATCCGCGGTGTCCAAGTGCGCCTGCGCTACGTGGATCGCGCGGGCGTCGAGACCGACAGGACTGTCCACCCGCTGGGCATCGTCGCCAAGGGCCGGTCCTGGTACCTCATCGCCCACACCGAGACCGGCCAGCGGACCTTGCGAATCGACCGCGTCTCCTCCGCGGACCTGACCGACCGGCCCGTACACCGCCCCCAGGACTTCGACCTCAGCGAGAGCTGGCGCGAGATCGCCGACAACATCGACCGCATCCGAACACCTATCGAGATACACGCGACCTGCGCACCCGACGGAATCAACCTGCTCCGCGTCGCTATGGGCGACAACCTCGAGATACGAGGCACGACCACAGAAGGACGCATCATCGTGGCAATGCACGGTCACAGCGAGTACGGACTGGCCGGCCACCTCGCCGGCCTCATCGAGTGGCTCGACATCACGAGCCCCCAAGCCGTGCGAGACCACCTCGCCGACATCGGCAAAGCGCTCACCAAGAGATACTCCTGACCGACACAGCCGCACCTGCTCGACCCATTGCCGAGGCTGGTGGCTCGGGCACAACCACAACCACGACTCACTATAGAGTCCGGCCCACGGTCCGAGTCCTACCTGCCAGGTACGTAGGGATCGATGTCCAGTGGATCGCGTCCCACAAGCCGAAGGGTCATCGGAGCAGATCCGCCTCGCTCGGCGAGATGACCACAGCCATCACGTTCATCCCGCAGGGATCCCTCTCCGGCGCAGGGTTGCAGACGTCCTTGACGAGCGAGTGGGTGCGTCACCGGGTCTGCCCAGACCATGAGGGGTGAGGAGCCTTCCGACCTCGGTAGTTTCACGTCTTCTGGCTGCTGGCGCTGTCCGTGTCGGTACTGGTCGGTGGGTCATGCGTTGTGCTGACGCCGGGTCCAGATCAGCATTGCGAGTGAGCCGAGCAGCGTTCCGGTAATGAGGGCGATGAGAGGGGTTTCCAGGTTTGTGGTCGCTTCCTCGTTGTGAGCGTCGGCACGCGGGGCAGTCTTGGACGAGGACTCAGTGGGGCTGACGGTGGGAGTTTTTGGTACGGGCGTTGGCTGACCGAATGTGGCGACCGTCCTGCCACCTAACGAAGTTTCCGGCTCGGCCATGGTCAGCTCGGCGGTTGCGACAAGCTGAGAGGTGAATCCCTCCTGGCCCGCGTAGCGCGCCTCGACCTGCGCCTCCCCTTCCACGGGCGGCTGCTCCACGTCAACGCGGAAGGTGTAGTCCTGGTCTGCGTTTCCCCGAGCGACTACCCACTCAATTCCCTGCTGGCGGACCACCACGCTGATGTCGTGGGCGGGATAGCCGAGCACCCCTTGGCCCTCCGGCGGCCCCGGGCCGTCGTAACAGTTGGTGCCGAACGCCTCGCCGTTCACCACCAGGGTGCCGGTGGAGTCGATCCTCGCGACGATGGAGGGGCTTACGCAGTCCGCGTGTGCTGCTGGAGCCGCCGACACGGAGGCAGCACAGCACACCACGAACGTTGCTGCCCGAGTATTACGCATGACCATGTGACGTCAGAAGGTGTGTAGTCGTTCCCTGGGCTACGCAAAGGTGGCCGCGGCGATCCCCGACAGCTGCTGGGCCCGGTCCAACCTATCGACACAGCTGCGCGTCATGAAAGGAGAAAGGGATTCCCGAAGGTAGGCGTGCCCGACCACCCGATTTAGTCATTCGTGACGGTCTCCCTCCGTGGCCCCCTTGAAGAAGGATCGCTGACCGGTGACGGTTCGTCTCGTGGGAGGGTGCGAAGTTGGTAACCCGGGTACCTGCGCCCTTGGAGCCCGGATGGACCGCGTCCTGCGGCTGTCGGAAAGGCGGGCTGACCGGCGGGTACCAGGGGCAACCCTGGGTGAGTGGTTCGGCACTTGGGTCAGGAGCGCGCGGGTGGCGTGGCCCAGCGTGGCTCGCGCGCGTTCCATCGTGGCAGGTTGGCCGCCAGGGTTGGATCACCGCTGACGGTGATCCCATGGCTTTTGAGGGCGCGCGACCAGGACAACTGACCGCGGTGCCATTCCAGAAAGCAGCGGGTCTGGGCTTCGACGTACAGGGCTGGTTCGCCTCCAGGATCGGTGTAGCAGAGGTGCGCGTCCCGGTTCTCGACCAGCAGCCAGTAGGTGCGGTGTGCGGGTGGCTGGTCCACGAACCTGAAGACCACGACCACGCGCTGGGCCGGTAGCGCGTCACGGTTCAGCTGTGCCGTGCACCAGGCCCAGAGGGCGAACCCCGGATCTGTGTGGTCCGTCTCGATCTCAGCCCAGCGTTCCCCCCAGGCCGCCATTGTCTCCAGCACGCCAGCCAGGTCCTGCCCGGCGGCGGTGAGGAAGTAGCGGCTCCCAGCTCCGGTCGGCTTGGGCTCGCGGGTCACGATGCCCGCGTGCTCCAACTCTTTGAGACGGGTCACGAGCATCGACCGCGACATCGACGGGACACCCTGAGAGATGGCCGAGAAGGTGTCGGCTCCGAACATCAGGTTGCGGATCACGAGCGGGGTCCAGCGTTCCGCGAGAATCTCGGAGGCCCGCGCGATCGGACAGTACTGCCCATAGGTCCGCACCACTTCATACTGCCCCCGATCTGCACCGAGGTGAAGTGCTGAATTAGGTCTTGAGGTCTGCGCTGGGCACGGCCGACGATGTACCCATGACAGAAGCGACGACTGGGCAGGTGGATATCGGGGCCGCGGAGCTCTACGAGAGGTTTTTTGTGCCGGCGCTGTTCGGTCAGTGGACTGCGAGGCTGTTGACTCTGGCCGAGGTCGGAAGCGGGGACAAGGTCCTCGATGTCGGGTGTGGCACCGGTGTCCTGGCCCGCGCGGCTCGCCCGGTCGTGGGCGCGTCCGGCTCGGTCACCGGGGTCGACCCCAATGACGGGATGCTCACCGTCGCTGAGCGCACGGATCGTGAGGTGGTCTGGTTGAAGGGCGTGGCCGAGGACCTCCCGATTGCCACCGGCACGATGGACCGGGTCCTGTGCCAGTTCGCGCTGATGTTCTTCACCGACCCGAACAGGGCCCTCACAGAGATCGCCCGGGTCACCCGCCCCGGAGGCTTCGTCGTCCTCGCAACCTGGGCGGACGTGTCGACCAGTCCTGGCTACGCGGCCATGGTCGAATTGCTCCGCAGGGTGGCCGGTGATCAACCGGCGAACGCGCTCCTGGCACCCTTCTCGATCGGCACCGAGTCGGCTCTGCACGAGGTGATGGCCAAGACCTTTCCCGATGTCCGAGTCCGACAGTGGGACGGCACGGCGCGATTCCCGTCCGTCCTGCACTGGCTGGAGACTGACATCCGGGCCTGGACGCTGCGCCCACTCATCTCCGATGAGACATTCGCCGAGTTGCGTGAGGAAGCACCCCGTGAACTCGGCCGATTCTGCGAGCCGGACGGGTCGGTGAGGTTTCCCGCGCCAGCACTAGTGGCTGACCTCCGCTTGCCTCGCTAGACCAACGGTCAGCGACACGGAACTGGACGTCGATCATCCGACCCAGGCGTGTGTCGATTGGGGATCCGCATGCGGGACAGCAGCAGACCGCGCATAGGTCAGCGGGGACTGGTGCTTTGCCGTCCATGTCCAGCGGTCTGACGCGTGCCTAGTCTTTGGCATTTAAGGACGCCCCGCCCGCTCAGGAGCGAGCACTTGACCAGGACGCCCGACTCGTTCGTTGTGGCAATCTTGGAGGGTGATCATCGTCGCGGGCCATCTTTGCGTGGCCGCCTCCGAGCACGACCAGTACCTCGCAGCAGTGGAAGATACGGCCATTCAGGCTCGCAGAGCGCCGGGGTGTCATGATTTCGTCCAGTCGGCCGACCCGATCGATCCGGAGCGCATCAACATTTACGAGCGCTGGGGCACCGACGAGTTGCTCATGTCTTTCCGCAGCTCAGGGGACGAGAGGGTTCAACCGCTGCCGACGCCGGAGCTCCTCGGTGCCGAGGTCGCGAAGTACCGGATCTCCGCGGTCGAGAGCCCGTAGATCACGTGCCGTGCTGACGTCGCTCTTCCGACAGGATCTCGCGCACCATCGGCTCGAAGAAGGGCAAAGACTCGCTTCGGTAGGAGGGGTCGAAGGAAACCTGGTCGTAGTTCGCACAGAAGTCGACGGTGGCCTGGTAGTAGGGGTGGTCCTTCCATTGGTCTCGGGCGTTCGGGTTCTCCCCGGTGTGGTGGTAGTAGTAGAAGCCCTGGAACACCCCGTGGTGTTTGACGATCCAGTAGTTCTTGTCGCTGACGTAGGGGCGGAGCACGGCGGCCGCCACCTCGGAGTGGTTGGCGGGTGAGAGGTAGTCGCCGATGTCGTGCAGTAGCACGCACACGACGGTTTCTGTGTCTTCGCCGGCCCGCTGCGCGCGAGTAGCCGCCTGCAGGCTGTGGTCGAGCCGACTGATCGGGTAGCCCGCGGAGTCCTGCATGGTGCGTAGCCACCCCAGCACTCGATCTGGGAAGGAGGCCATCTCCTCGGCCTCGATACGGGCCAGGAGGGCGTAATCCTCGGCCGTCCCGTCGGCCATGGCCGTGAAGCTCACGACTTCGGCGGTGTCCTCACTCATCAGGTCAGATCCAGCGCGGACAGGGGCTTGTGGGTGCCGGCTAGGACCCGACGACGGGCCATCAGGTCGTCGTACTCCATGTAGACGTCCTGTAGGTGGCGCGCGCCGCTGGCAGGGTCGAAGGCCAGGCGACCATGGAGCACGCGGTGCCCGTGCACGGTCAGCAGGTCACCGTTGCGTGACTTGAAGGGCAGCTTGTAGGTGTCACCGTCGATCAGCTGCCCGAGGGCACTGTAGGCGCGATAGAACTCCTCGACCTCATCGAAGGCCACGGACAAGGGCTGCGCCAGTTGGTTGGAGTAGCGGAATGACTGCACGCACCCGTTGCTGTCTAGGGCAACCATCGGCGCGACGGCGGCAGTGTCCTCCTCGTCGCTGAACAGCTGGAAGTGCACCGGGGTCCGGCACAGCGTGTCGAAGGCCTGCGGATCAGTGCTGCGCAGGTCGGCCAACACGGCCCACCCGTCGGTCACCGTGCTCTCACCCCCATCGGCTTCGTTGACCAGGAAGTGCAGCAGTTGCACGCTCGGTGGCCAGTGATAGCTGGGCAGGTCGGTATGCGGTTTGAGCTCGATGGGGGTGTGCGCCACGTTGTAGCCGTCGGGGTCGTGACGCACGTTGTGGATCCGCTCGAAGGCGGTCTCGCGCACGTGGCCCAACGCCTCGGCGAAGCGCTCCACCTCGCCGTCCTTCGACGGTGTGTGCCGCACGATCGCCATACCGTAGTCGCGCACCGCGTCGAGGTAGGCGAGCTGACCTTCCGTGGTGCCCACGACGTCAGCGTGCTCAAAGGTGGGCACCGAGCTCAGGCTCGCGTCCCACAGGACGGGGTCGTGAACGAGGCGGCTCCGCGCGTCGTCCTCATAGCTGTAGGCGGAAAGCCACCGCGAGGAGTAGGCCGAGTGATGGCCGTCGGTCCACTGCACGTGCAGTGTCTCGGCATCATCGAGGTCGGCGCTGACAGCGGTGATGTCGGGAGGGATGTGTGCGGTGAACAGGCGCCGCTCCCCGGACTGGGTGACCTTGCACTCGCTGCACCAACAGTTGTCTCGTAGCCAGAGGTAGTGGAACCGGGTGGTGGCTCCGTTCAGCGGCACGCTGAGATGGCGGTCGAACCGCTGCACCCCGGTGGCGTTCGTTTCCGGTGATGCGGGATGGGTGGTGCTGGTCTGAATGACCATGCGGGCTCCTTCCGTAGGCCTGCCTCGAGTCTCAAGCTGAGATGAGGGGTGCGTCAAACGTTTGTTTGAGGCCTTAAGGGGTGCAAAATGTGTGGCTACGATGAGGCGGTGGCAGCGTCTACCCCGCCCTTGCTTGGTTTGCATGCCTATGAAGCAGCGGCGCGACATCTCAGTTTCGCCAAGGCTGCTGCGGAGTTGCACCTGTCACCGTCGGCCGTAAGCCAGCGGGTGCGCGGGCTGGAGGCTCACCTCGGCACGCAACTGTTCGAAAGGTTGCCGCGCGGACTGCGGCTCACCTCGGTAGGAGAGGCCTACCTACCCGCGGTCCGCGACATCTTCGAGGAGCTCTCGGCTGCCACGACCGGTCTCTTCGGGAACGCCGGAAAGGTGCAGTTGACCATCCGGGTGCAGGTCTCTTATGCGGCGACCTGGCTCGCACCACGCCTGCAGCAGTTCTGTGCGCTCATGCCCCATGTCGAGGTGCGACTGCTCTCCGCGATCTGGGCGGATGCTTTGCCGCCGTCAGAGATCGACCTCGACATCCGTCAGGGCAACGGATCATGGCCCGGGTTTATCGCGACCAAACTGCACGACGACAACGCCGTAGCCATCTGCGGTCCAAGGCAGCAAGCCCAGCACGGCGAAGCCTTCGACCTAAAGAGCCTGGCCCAACGTGAGTACATCCACACCCTCGGTTTTGAGGACGTGTGGCAACGATTCTTTGCCTCGGACTCCAGCTTCCCGGGCTCACCTCCCCGCGCGGTGAGCGTCGACACGTCGGTAAACGCGGTGGAGCTGGTCGCCGCCAGTCACTACTGGGCCATCGTCCCAGAGCGGTTCACCCGCAGTGCGCTCCGAGAGGGTCGGGTCTCTCTGGCCCACCCGCAGACCGTCTCAATGCGCCAAGCCCACTACTGCCTGCGTCCCGAAGACGCCCGACCACCACGGCGCGAAGTGTCCGCGTTCATCGAATGGCTGCAAGCGCAAGACCTCATCGACTCACCATCAACGATCTGAGCGATCAGCAAAAGTGGCCCCCCACCACGACGGTCCCACCGGCAAGCAACAAGCACCCGGTGAGATCGTGCCTACTCCTCAGCGGCGCTACGGGGTCGGGTACGCAACGTTCACCCCCGACGTTCGTCACCTACCTCCAAGCCGCCTACGGAATCTGGACACCGAGACCCGAGCCCGACCGCTGCGGCCTTCCGGTGCACTGGACGGAGGACCTGGACGAGTTCCAGCTCGCCGCCGTCACCCACGAAGAGAGACGATCATCGCGTCCGCGAGATCGCGGATTCGACCCAGCATCACTATGCGAGGTGGGAGTTGCGTGAGGGAGGCAGTGGCGACATAGGTACTGGTCGCCGCCATCTCAGTCGTGTCCTCAACGCATGCCTCGCGGGGTAATCCAATGAACTTGTCAGAGCACCCGTTCATGTCTGTGACCCAAAGAGATCTGATGCGGCCATCAGGAAGCTCACTCCGATGATCAGTAGGGCGATGCCGCCCCATCGAGTCACGATGCGGTCCGTAACAGCGGACTGGTGGAATCCAAAGACTCGGACAAGGGTGATCGCTCCAGCCCACCACAGACCTGCCCCCAACACGACCGTCGAGCAAAGAAGCACCGTTCGTATCTCCGCGCCATCGCCGCGACCTATGAACTGCGGCAAGACCGCCGCGAAGAACAACAACGCCTTCGGGTTGGCTGCATTGGTGAGAAACCCGCGGGCGTACCCGACCCGTGTTGGGACGTGCGGATCTACCAGATCGGCGGATTGGCGCCGCAGGCCAACGCGGAGCATGCCCCCACCCATCCACAGCAGGACACCGGCGCCGAGAAGCTGAACCACGCTGAGCGCGGCCGGTGACGACACCAACAGCGCGGTGGCCCCCACAACGGCAAGCAGAGCGTGGACCATCAACCCGGTGACGATGCCCGCCGCCGTCCATGCGCCTTCCCGTACTCCGCGTGTAGCCGAATGCACTACGAGGACCAGGTCCGGGCCTGGCACCGCCAGGGCTACCAACAGCGCGAGAGCAAATGCCCCCCACGACTCAATTCCCACCGCTACCTCCGGCCTATAACTTCGCTTAGGCCCAACGTAGGTGATAGATTCGATAGAATGCAGCCATGGCCGAATCACAGAGTAAATCGAGAGCTCAACCCGAACTAGATTCGGCAGACTGGGCTATCATCGAATTGTTGCAGGTCGATGCTACGGTGGCCAACAAAGAGATCGCGGCCCAGGTTGGCCTGGCACCGAGCACCTGCCTTGAGCGGATCAAACGGATGCGCCGTAACGGCACCATCATCGCGACCCGCGCCCACGTGCGCCCAAGCTTGCTCGGCAAAGGGGAACAGGCATTCCTCGGCATCCAAATCCGACCTCATGCCCGCGACACTGCCAACGACTTCGTCCACAAGGCCCTCGCGTTGCCCGAGACTCTCGCCTTATACAACGTGAGCGGCAATGAGGACTACCTTGTCCACGTGGCCGTGGCCAACAGCACCGAGCTACAGACACTCATCATCGACAAACTGCTCGCTCTACCTCAAGTGGCGCACTGCCGCACGCAGCTGATCTTCGGCGAGCCCTGGGTCGCTCCACTGCGGCATCGACCGGACTAGACGAACGTGTGCCTCTCAGGTCGGGCCGATCGATGACCGATCCCCGAGGAGCTCGAGCACGTAGTCAACCTGCTCCTCGGTGTTGAAAAGATGCAGCGAGATTCGCAGAGAAGCCTCACGGTAGGCGGTGTCAACGCCTGCCACCGTTAATCTCTGCCGTAAACGCTGGGTGTCCTCGGTGCGGGAACGCAACACGACCAGGGTCGAGCGCCCCTGCGCCTCTGCAGGGCTAATCAACTCGTACCGCTCGGGGTCCAAGCTCGTGAGCAGTCGGTCGATGAGACCCTGATTGTGCGCGGCGATAGCATCAACACCAGCACCAAGGATGACATCAAGAGCAGCAATCATCGGCAGGCTATCCCCGAAGTCCGCAGGGCAAAAACGGTCGAAGGCCCGCACGCCTAAGTCGTGGCGCAGGTCAAGACCACGCATCTGGTCCAGACCGCGACCGGCCAGCATCGCCAACCAATAGGCCTGTTGCGGTTCCAACTGCTCGCGAAGCTGTGGACGGAGCCAAGTAAAACCGGTGCCGTAGGGGCCACATAGCCATTTGTACCCACAGGAGACGACAGCATCGACGGGTGCGTTTGCCACATCCAGGGGACGTGCCCCCAAAGCCTGAGACGCGTTCACGACGAACAACACGCCAGCCCGACGACAGACCTCCCCGAGGGACTCCAAGTCCACGCTCTGTCCCGTGAAGGAGTCCACCCACGTCAAGGCAACCACCCTCGTGCAATCAGTGATCGCAGAAGTCAACTCCTCGGCCGTCAACACCACACCGGCCGGAAACAAGTCTCGGTGACTCACCCCCTGCTCACCAAGGCGCCGCCACGGCAACACGGTTGCAGGATAGTCACCGGCCACGGTCAGCACCTCGTCCCCTGAGCGCCAGCGCAGCCCATTGGCCACCACATGCATTCCGTGTGAGGTCGAGTCCCCAAGAACGACATCATCACGATCCGCACCAACGAGCTCAGCCCACCGCCGACGCAGCTCCTCAGGGACAACAGTGAAGGCCTCGTCAGCCAACCTATGCGGCGCCGCCTTCATCAGGGCCGCATCCTGTGCGGCTTGCACCGCAGGAGCTGGCAGAGGACCCTGATGGGCAGTGTTCATCCACACCCGATCATCAAACGGCCCAAACAAAGCCGCTGCCTCCGATAATGAAGCGGGCCGCTGCACAGACGCTGAAGTCGTCACACCGCGAGTGTAAGCGCCATGCTGACAGGCTTAAGAACGTCCCGCCCGGCTACGGCGTGCGCCACAGCATCGACTTCGAGGCGCACACAAACCACGACTTGCGGTCGGCGATCAGCGTGGCGTCAATCAACAGGTCGACGATCCGCTCTCGCGCCACCAAACACTGGGACAGCCCTCCCAGACCGGTCCGCGTTTGCATCGCCTAGAGGCAACGGGAACCGACGATGGAGTGATGCCGCGGGTGGGCCTGCGCGTCAACCATCGCGCTCCTGTAGAAACCCCCGATTGGTCAATGATCGCGTTCGGGTCACCGTTGCGCATCCGAACGCTGGATCGCAGTGCGGTGCACCAAGCAGGGTCGAGAGCCCAGGAGACCGACGATCAAGCATCGAGACCGGGTGCCAACGCTGCGGCTCGCGGCGTGGACGGGTTTGCGGGCCCTCGCCTCCTTCGACGCGCGGCGCAACCAGGCCGCAATCAGTCGCAACCTCGCGGTCTTCAGCCGCTGACACGTGGGCGTCCCGGCTCGTCCCCGCGTGAGGATCGACTTGCGGTGCCGCATCGGTAAGGGAATCCGCAGTGAGCTGGGGCGAACGGGTCAGGCAACTGTTCTGTCGCCGGACCGGAGGTCTTGGACCAGTCGGGGAGTGCGCCACTGGGTCACCTTGCCGAGCCATTGAGTCCACGGGTAGCTCAGTCGCACCATGTAGTAGTTAACGAACTCGACGACCGCGAAGAGCCAGACAGTCACGGACGCTATTCCTGCCCAGCCGGTCCTGGGCAGGTGAACAGCGATGTAAGCACCTGCAGCCAACAGAACGAGCACGTCAAAGACTTGGAAAAGCCGGTAGAGGCGAGCTAGCTGCCGCGGCATCGGACGCACTTCGACCCACCTGCGCGCGAGCAGCCAATACATCCCTGCCTGAGTGAGAACTATGACCAGGCCCGCGAACCCAGCCAAGAAACTCCTCCGTTCTTGATCGCTGAACAGTTCCAAATTCGACCAGAGGAACACGACCCAGATGAACAGCGTGACCGCGAACAGCTCACCGAGCCCCAGCGAAAGGTACTTGCGGCGCAACTGCGATCGTCGACCTTTGTTCACGACCACGCCACAATCCTAAGAGCGCGACGCGTCGCTGGCTCGCAGGGACATCAGCACCGAGTGCAGCAGCACCGAAGTCATCCGAGGGAGCGCCAAGCCGTCCGGAACCCCAAGCCGCCTCGTCCGATGAGGGAACCCAGACCGGCTCCGCTCCCAGGCCTCCTTCGCTGCTCTCTGGCGGGACCTCACCCGTCCCGGTCAGTTCGGGCCGCGCCGACCGCCACCGACTCTCCCGCCGCAGTGACCGGGATGCCAACTGCGCCGTCGACTCCGACCACTGGCTGCCCGATCGGGCACCACGGTAGGAATCATTAGGCTCCCCTTGGGCCCTTGTGCCGGACAGCATCGGAGCCGAGACTTCACGATGTGCCGACAGTAGTTTGGTCGTACGTCATAAAGTCGTACGTCATAAAGGAATAGCACGATGGGCCATCGTAAGGCTGCAGAACCGCATCAGGGTCGGCCACGTACCGATTGGGCCGCGACACCCAGGCCCTACGCTGAGGCTGGTCCGAGGGGCGCGGTGCTTGCCCTGCAAGGCCGAGCCGGAAACCGGGCGGTCACCTCTGCTCTGGACCCATCATCGGGCGTCCCGAATCCGGTGCTGCAGCGAAAGAACCCACCAACCCAACTGCCCGAGATCACCGTGAGCACACCTGTTCGGCAGCTAGCCCCCGACGAGACAGCGACCGACTTCATCACTGAACAGGTCCAGAAGCTCGTCGACTGGGAGCAGGAGTTCTGGGCGAGCTATGAACGCGGGATCGGTCAGTTCGAACGCACCCTGATGGACGGCGAGGACGCCGAGGAGTGGGCGCCCTCCGAGTTCTTGAGCAGGGTCTTCGCGGGCGCAGTCGAAGGGGCCATCGACACGCTGATACCAGCCAAGATCGCCAACAAGGTCATCCAAGGAGTCGCCGCCTCCCTGAAGGAGAGCTCCTTCGGCCTGCGCGACGACATCAAGGACATGTCGCAGAAGGGCGCTGAGGTGAAGATCGTCGAGTTCGTCAACGGCGTCGTCGACGAACTGGGCGCCAAGAGGAAGGAGGCACTCACCAACCTCGTCGGAACTCTGGGTACCCGCCTGAAGAGCGAGTACTGGCGGATGAAGCCAGAGTACGATTCCGAGTCGCCGCACACGAACGCCAAGGGCATCCTCGTCGGGCAGTACGCGAAGTTCTTGAACGACCTGGAACAGATGGCGACCCAACGGGGCACGGGGATACCGGAGAGCAGGTACTTCCAACAACAGCTCAGTGAGCGGTTCGCGACGACCGGTGCACGGACGACCTACATCTCCCGCGGGGGCCGCCCGTCGGGCCGGCTCTACTTGAAGACGAACATCCGATTTGACGGGAAGCAGTACTTCTTCATGAATCTGCCCACGTTCTGGACCCTGGCCACGAACGCTCCGAACCGCGCGAAGGTGGCAACCAGTCTCAAGCAATCCTTGGCAGGTCAGAACAAGACGGTGATCGACTCCAACCTCGACAAGTACGTCGAGCTACGGGTCTACCACACGTCGGGCACCCGCGGAATAGACGAGCTGCTGGCCGACGCATACCACGGCACCTTCACCTTCCGCTACCGGGACTCGGGGTATGAAATCAAGAACGTCGAGGACCGGTCCGTCGTGGATGCGTGGAAGGCCGTAAACCACTATTTCTACAAGATCGACGACGTCAAAGCCGGCAACTGAGGACTGCTGTTGGTCAGCGGGCCTGAAGTATCGTGACGGCGAGGTACTCCGCGTCATA
This sequence comes from Ornithinimicrobium sp., assembly GCA_049646465.1. Classification (GTDB taxonomy): domain Bacteria; phylum Actinomycetota; class Actinomycetes; order Actinomycetales; family Dermatophilaceae; genus Ornithinicoccus. The sequence continues at coordinate 617 of JBARVW010000133.1, read as the reverse complement.
GGTAGTCTCCCAACCCTGGTCCCGCGCGATCTTCCAGGCGGCGCGGCGCGACACACGGTCGTTGAGCAGCCTCATCTTCAGCTCAGTGAGGCGCTCATGGTGCTGAGGCGCTGAATCCTCGCTCAGTTCACCATGTTGCACCGCTTCTAGAAGCAAGCACATCGCTGCGGAGCGGATGCCACTCGGGGCCACGAGCTGATGTGCTGGACTGACATGGACATCGTCAGCGACGAGGTGCAGCAGAGTCGGGGCGTCGATCACGTATCGGGTCACAGGCTGGACGCTATCCGCGTTCGTCGCCGCCCGCGCAGGGATCGGCGTCCGGGCACGGAGTAGGCCGCGCAGTCCGGATGGCACGTCGAGACGGTGGTGCTGGAAGCTGCACCCGCCCTTCGGTCCTTGGCCCGAACGTTGGAGGTAGTTACCCTCGTGATGTGGGTAGTGGTGCGAAGACGAGGCAGGGCACAGGGGGCCGAGGCATTCGTTCCTCGGTCCTCCTCACCATTGCGCCTTTGGTGGTGACTGCTGCAGCGTGCTCGCCCTCCACGGCTGGCCTGACTGACTCGACCGACCTGGGCACCAGTGCTGCGACCGGCTCGGGTCCTACGACAACTTCC
>JBARVW010000132.1:0-4358 GCA_049646465.1 Ornithinimicrobium sp. | reverse complement strand
AGCTGGGGCATCGGAACGCTCGGGACGGTCGCCGCGGCGGGCCGGACGGCCACCGGGACGGTCGCCGTCGCGGCGACCACGGGCGCCACCACGCGAAGGAGCAGCGGTGGCCTCTTCGCGGGCCAGCTCCTTCGCCGTCAGGTCACCCTTGTAGATCCACACCTTCACACCGATGCGTCCGAACGTCGTCTTGGCCTCGTAGAAGCCATAATCGATGTTGGCGCGCAGCGTGTGCAGAGGCACGCGACCTTCGCGGTAGAACTCCGAACGCGACATCTCCGCACCGCCGAGGCGACCGGAACACTGGATCCTGATGCCCTTGGCTCCGGCCCGCTGAGCGGACTGCATGCCCTTGCGCATTGCGCGACGGAACGTCACCCGGGCAGCCAGCTGCTCGGCGATGCCCTGGGCGACCAGCTGGGCGTCCATCTCGGGGTTCTTCACCTCGAGGATGTTGAGCTGGACCTGCTTGCCGGTGAGCTTCTCCAGCTCACCACGGATGCGGTCAGCCTCCGCGCCACGACGCCCGATCACAATGCCGGGACGAGCCGTGTGGATGTCGACCCGGACGCGGTCACGCGTCCGCTCGATCTCGACCTTGGAGATGCCTGCCCGGTCCATACCGGTGGACATCAACGCGCGGATCGCGACGTCTTCCTTCACGTAGTCGCGGTAACGCTGCCCCGCCTTGGTGGAGTCTGCGAACCAGCGGCTACGGTGATCGGTCGTGATGCCCAGGCGGTAGCCATTCGGGTTGATCTTCTGACCCATCAGCGAACACCTCCCTTGGCGCGATTAGCGGATTCGCCCACGACCACGGTGATGTGGCTCGTGCGCTTGAGAATTTGACTGGCCCGACCCTGAGCCCGTGGACGGAATCGCTTCATCGTCGGACCTTCGTCCACGAAAGCCGCGGTGACGACGAGGTGGTTCTCGTCGAAGGCTTGAGCCGTTGCGTCGGCGCGGTAACGCGCGTTGGCGACCGCTGACTGCAGCACCTTCAGGACCTGCTCGCTCGCCGCCTGAGGCGCGAACTGCAGGATGGCTACGGCTTCCGGCACGCGCTTGCCGCGGACCAGGTCCACCACACGACGCGCCTTCATCGGCGTGATCCGCACGAAACGTGCCTGGGCACGGGCCTGACTCACGTCCAGTTCGACATTGCTGGTGCTCATCGACGACGTCCCTTCCGGTCATCCTTCTCGTGACCCTTGAAGGTCCGAGTCGGAGCAAACTCACCCAACTTGTGTCCCACCATGGACTCGGTCACGAAGACCGGCACATGCTTGCGACCGTCATGGACGGCGAGCGTGTGGCTAAGCATGTCGGGAGTGATCATCGAGCGGCGTGACCAGGTCTTGATCACCGATTTGGTGCCCTTTTCGTTCATGGCGTCCACCTTCTTGCTCAGGTGGTCGTCGACGAAGGGACCCTTCTTCAGACTACGAGGCATAACTTCGCGAACTCCCTACTCAGCGCTTCTTGCGGCGGCGACGCACGATCATCTTGTCGCTTGGCTTGTTTGGATGACGGGTGCGGCCTTCAGGCTGACCCCAGGGGCTGACGGGGTGGCGTCCACCGGACGTCTTCCCCTCACCACCACCGTGCGGGTGGTCGACGGGGTTCATCACGACACCACGGACGGTCGGGCGCTTGCCCTTCCAGCGCATGCGGCCGGCCTTACCCCAGTTGATGTTGCTCTGCTCGGCGTTGCCGACCTCACCGATCGAGGCACGACAGCGGGCATCGACGTTGCGGATCTCGCCCGAGGGCATCCGCAGCTGCGCCATACCGGACTCCTTGGCCACCAACTGCACTCGCGTCCCTGCGGAGCGGGCGATCTTGGCGCCTCCACCGGGACGAAGCTCGATGGCATGCAGGACCGTACCGACCGGGATGTTGCGCAGCGGCAAGTTGTTGCCCGGCTTGATGTCGGCCGAGGGGCCGTTCTCGATCGTGTCGCCTTGCTTGAGCCGGTTTGGGGCGATGATGTATCGCTTCTCCCCGTCCACATAGTGCAGCAGTGCGATACGCGCGGTCCGGTTCGGGTCGTACTCGATGTGGGCGACCTTCGCGTTGACCCCGTCCTTGTCGGCCCGACGGAAGTCGATCACGCGGTATGCCCGCTTGTGACCGCCACCGATGTGCCGGGTCGTGATCCGACCGGAGGCATTGCGCCCACCCGTCTTGCTCAGCGGGCGGACCAACGACTTCTCCGGAGTGGAGCGGGTGACCTCGACGAAGTCGGCGACGCTGGAGCCACGACGGCCCGGCGTAGTCGGCTTGTACTTGCGGATAGCCATAGTTTTTGCAGTCCTTAGGTTCTCTGGTCTCGAGCTCTCGGCGCTTAGAGCGTGCCGAAGATGTCGATGGTGCCTTCTTTGAGCGTAACGATGGCGCGCTTAGTGTCCTTGCGCTTACCGGTCCCGAAGCGAGTCCGGCGCGTCTTGCCGCGACGGTTCAACGTGTGGACGGATTCGACCTTGACGCCGAAGATCGACTCCACCGCGCGCTTGACCTCCGACTTGTTCGACCGGGGATCCACCACGAAGGTGTACTTGCCTTGGTCGAGCAGGGCGTAGGACTTCTCCGACACCACCGGGGAGATCAACACGTCACGCGGATCTTTGTTGACAGCGGGGATGCTCATTCTGCGGCCTCCTGCGTGGTCTTCTCAGATGCGCTGTTGGTCTTGGCGCGCTTGGACGGCACGTGGTTGTCGATCAGCGCAGTCAAGGCTGACTCGGTGAAGACCACATCGTCCGAGCACAACACGTCGTACGTGTTCAGCTGGTCGACGAACAACACGTGCACGTCGTCCAGGTTGCGCAGACTGAGGTTCGACATGGCGTCCTCACGGTCGATGACCACGAGCACGTTGCGACGATCCGTCAGGCTGGCCAGCGCCTTTGCCGCCCCCTTGGTCGACGGTGCGTCCGTCTCCACAAAAGCGGTCAGGCAGTGGATGCGACCGTTGCGGGCGCGGTCCGACAAGGCGCCACGCAACGCAGCGGCCTTCATCTTCTTCGGGGTGCGCTGGCTGTAGTCGCGCGGCTGCGGTCCGTGAACCACTCCACCGCCGGCGAACTGCGGCGCGCGGGTGGAACCCTGACGGGCACGGCCCGTGCCCTTCTGGCGGTACGGCTTACGACCACCACCGCGGACTTCACCGCGGGTCTTGGTCGAATGCGTTCCGGCCCTGGCGGCGGCGAGCTGTGCCACCACCACCTGGTGGATCAACGGGACGTTGGTCTGGACGTCGAAGATGCCCTCCGGCAGCTCCACGGAACCAGCCTCTTCGCCCGTGGGCTTGGTAAGGGTGATCGTGGTCATGTCAGGCCCCCTTCGCAGCCGAGCGAACCAGGACGACACTGCCACGAGCGCCGGGAACGGCACCCTTGATCAGCAGCAGGCCCTTGGCGGCGTCCACGGCGTGGACCGTGAGGTTGGCCGTGGTCTGGCGTTCGCCACCCATACGTCCCGCCATCCGCTGCCCCTTGAAGACGCGTCCGGGAGTCGCGCAGGCACCGATCGATCCGGGCTTGCGGTGGTTCTTGTGGGCTCCATGGGAGGAGCTGACCCCGTGGAAGTTGTACCGCTTCATCACACCGGCGAACCCCTTCCCCTTGGTCGTTCCGGTGACGTCCACCTGCTGACCATCGGTGAAGGTCTCCACGGTGAGCTCTTGGCCCAACGAGTAGTCACCCGAGTTGGCCGTGCGCACCTCGATGAGGTGGCGGCGGGGCGTCACGCCTGCCTTGGCGAAATGACCCTTCATCGGCTGGTTGACCTTGCGGGGGTCGATCGCACCGAAGGCGATCTGGACCGCGTCGTATCCATCCGACTCCGTCTGGCGAACCTGGGTCACGACACAAGGACCAGCTTGAATCACCGTGACGGGGATGAGCCGGTTCTCGGCATCCCAGATCTGGGTCATGCCGAGTTTCTCGCCCAACAGGCCGGTCACCGCGCGTTGCATAGTCGTAGTCATGGTCGCTCCTCCCCTCAGAGCTTGATTTCGATGTTGACGTCAGCCGGGAGGTCGAGACGCATCAACGAGTCGACCGCTTTGGGGGTCGGGTCGACGATGTCGATGAGGCGCTTGTGCGTGCGCATCTCGAAGTGCTCGCGGCTGTCCTTGTATTTGTGGGGCGACCGGATGACGCAGAACACGTTCTTCTCCGTCGGCAGTGGCACGGGGCCAACTACAGTCGCGCCGGCACGGGTAACCGTGTCGACTATCTTGCGCGCCGAGCTGTCGATGACCTCGTGGTCATATGACTTCAGCCGGATGCGGATCTTTTGTCCCGCCATCGCTTGTCTGACTCTCTCTCGTCGTCCACTTACAGTTTCAACCC
>JBARVW010000131.1:0-5163 GCA_049646465.1 Ornithinimicrobium sp. | reverse complement strand
CTTCGCCCCGCCAGGCAACCGGTTCTTCGCCTGCTCCTGCACCTTGCCCGCCTGCTCCTGCACCTTCGGGTTGTTCCACAGTTCCTTGGCCTTGCCGCTCAACTCCTCATAACGCTGCCGGCCTGCCTTCGCGCCCACGACGTACCCCACCCCGAACGCTGCTGCCATAGTGATCTTGCTCATCGTCTGCTCCTTCGTGTTGATGACAGGCCGCCGGGTGTGAGCATCAACAATGGTGACCATCGGCTCGTGTTGCACCAGCATGCCCCTGTCCTTACGCTGTAAACCGTAGGGCCGTGGTGCCATCAACGCAAACGGTGACACCACGAACCCATCACGGTCCGCGGCGATCACGACCACGCACCCCCCACCGACATTCACCACCGCGACGCAACAGGAGAACACCGATGAGCGACAAGATCTGGAACCTGGCCACCACCGCCGCCGCTATCGGCGGCGGGACCATGGCCAAGAACATCACCGAGAAGATCTGGAAAGCCGTCACCGGCAGCAACTCACCCAGCAACCCCGAAGACCCCGAAGTCAACTGGGGCGAAGCAGTAGCCTTCGCGCTCGTCTCTGGCGCACTCGTCCAACTGGTCCGCGTACTCATCAACCACCAATCCACCCAGGCCTACGCCAAACGCAAAGGCCACCTCCCTGAATCCGTCGCCGGCTAGAGGCTGCCGAGGACGTGTCGTCGCTGTGTCGATGCCGTCGCGAACTCGACCCACGTGGACGCCCAGGTAGACCCCATCGTGTAGCCCCCCGAAATGTGGCCGCGATCCCTGAGAAGTTTCTCGCCGTGTCGCCGGTTATGAGCGCGGACATCAATGGTGGTCTGGCTTACGGGCTGGTCAGGAAGTGTCCGCCGCGTCGGATCCGGTCGTCGATGTGCTGGTGAAGGTGGCGGGTGCCATCCAAACTGTTGGCGGCGTGTCCGGCCACAAACGTCCTTCCTTCTCGCGTTTTGACCAGCGCCACCGCTCGATTGCGCCCACTGTTGAGGACGAACCACTGGTCTCCGGGTTTAATGCCTATTCGGAACGTGAGCTTGCTCCAAACTCCGGCGTACAGCAAAGGACCCCCAGGCAGGCTGAGGGCTAACACGCCCCACCAGGGTAGGTCCACCATTGCGTAACTGGCCACGGCAATCAGCACCGACAGTTCCGCGCAGAGGTACCAAAAGGACATGGTCGACATCCCGAACGCGCTTTCGCGGGCCAAGGCGCGCACCCTGCGGGTGGCGTCCGGGTCGGCGGCGTCCCAGACTTCGACTTCACCCATGGAATCGTCCCCTTGTGTCGGTCGCGACCGGTAGGAGCTTTAACAGCAGCACACAGGTTTCGTAGCCGACACGGCCTACGGATGGCGACACCGTGAACTTTTCCACCCACATCGGCGGCTGGAACGTCACCTAGATGTAGGCACCACGGACGTTAGTGGCAACCCCGGAGGGGTCGCTGTCTAGCAGGCGACCCCGTCCACCGGTCTACGGCGCAGGCAGCGTTCAATTCACCGTCCCAGCCCGCAGATGCGGTGGGTTCGATGAACCAAAAAACGTGACTGGTTTGGAGACGTGTACCCATGGGTCGCTGGCGCGGTTAGAGAATGATGTCCTTGTACCCATCCGTGAGATCGCAGCCCTCACCGCGCTTCCCCATACGGGGTCGCGTCGCCGCACCAGGTGTCCGCGGTCGAGGTGGTTATCGGCGTAGACCTCTTCCCCGACTTGCAGTGTTTCGGGGATGCGAGGGTCGTAACGCCACTCATCATCTCGTTCGATCTCGCGCAGTTCCGCGCCGTTGATGTTCACCGCAGATGTCAGCGCTAGCCGCCGGTCACGGTCCAGCACGACCGTGGAGTGCACGTAATCCACCCTGGTCACGCTGCGGCCCCCCGCGCCCGGCAGCGGGGAGAGCACGCCCAGAAAGTGGTTGTCGAACCCGGAACGCATGGCGGGCTCTTCTCCGTCGTCGTTGCGACTGTCCTTACCGTTGCCCACCGCGCCCAGGTGAGCAATCATGTGTTCCGGCGATGCGTGTCAGGAGAGTGTGCCGGGCCGGCGCTGGGCGCAGTGCTGTTGGCGGTGAAGAACCATCGGAGGAGACCGAACGTCACCCCGGCCACGATCACGATGTCCGTCAGCAGGAACACCAGGAAGGAACAGGTCAAAGCGGCCGCCACTGTTGGCGATCCCACGTCCAGACGTCTCCACGGGCTAGGACCTAGGGGGCGCGTAAGTATCACTATCCCCGTCAGCAACCCCGCCCATACCAGTAGAATGACCACGCAGGCCGCCCCCGTTACCAACATTTTCTCACCCATCCAGTGTGATGCCGTGGCTGTGGGCAGTTCACCGAATACCACCAAAGCCGATACCCCGGTCGCGGCGTGAGATCTGCCTAGACAGTGGGCATGTGTGTACCGGAGGTGGCTGCCTCCGAACCGGAAGTGTGTCAACAGCCACCGATCCAAGCCTCACCCCGACGGGTGACGCGTCCCTTCTGACTAGTCGGCCCAGTCGGGTGCGCCAGAGCCTTCTTCGGGGTCGGCGTGCACGTCGCGGAACATGCCCACGGGCGCAATCGTTCTCTGGCCAATCGTGAGGTTCTCTAGCCTCTGACCCTGGCTGGGCCAGCAAGTGCCCTCGTCGGAGAGTGCCCCGTTCGGACGATGACTGTAGACCAGCCGTTCTTGGCCGAGCAGAAATGTCTCCAGCATTTTTCGCCTGCTTCGAACTTCTCAAGACGCTTGCCGCCAACGAGTAGCGAGATCTCCTCGCCGCTCTCGCTGAGACGGCCTACGGTCAGCATTGACGAGCCCTTCCCTAGAACCACAACCTGCTCAACGGCATCGGATTCCTCAAGCTCGCGCAGCCTGCGAGCCTGCGCGCGGTAGAAGATGAACCAAAACCACGGTCCCATAAACGTGCCAACGAAGACCCCCATGAATGCCGCCTGTTCAATTGGTGCCCCACCATCACCGAAGGGGTAGAGCACGAGGAGCACCACGTATCCGACCACGGTAAAATAAGACCCCCCGCAAAGTGCCGCAGAACCACCTGCCTGCGCCGATGGGCCGCGTCCTTGCCCCAGGCCAGGGCCTGGGCACCGGAAACGTCAGTGTCGCCCGTAACATCACCCCCGCCGGTCGACCACACGCGATCCTCAGACACAAGGCGAGACTATCCAGAACCGACTAGGGCTTCCTGGTGCAAAGCGCCTCGAAGACCACGACGGCATCGGCCCGAACCTGCGGCCGGGTGGTCCCGGAAATCAACCCCGTCCCGGACGTCGATGGCTGAGCGGGATCGGATCACTCCATGAGCTTGAGGTCTTCGGGTACCTGTGAGGCGCTCTGTCCGGGCCTGATCGTTTCCGCGTTACGGACCTTCATCTCCGGTGGCAGCGTTAGGCGAGTCGCTGCCGCAGGGTGCTCTGCTGTCCGGATGAGCGGCAGGGGTGAGGTGAGGTGCGCCTCGACGAGGGGGCGGTAGATGTCGCCGAACCACGCCAGCCAGACCGGGCGGTTGGGCAAGCCTTGCCAGCCATAGCCGGTAGCTAGCGGCTCAGGCGACCGGGTGTCACCGTCGGAGGCCAGCCGCACGCCTCGGTAGCGCCGGCCGACGGCGGCCTGGGCGTAGAAGGCGCGGCTGAGCTCGGCGATGCTGACGAGGGTGTACTGCAGTTCGGCGCGCCATGCCGGCGTGTCGACGGCGTCCAGGAGCAGGCTGATTTCCAGGTAGCCGACCTGGCGGGCTTGTGAGCGGTGGACCGACCGGCCCAGGCGGCGGGTGTAGTGAGCACTGACCACGGGGCGACGACCGGTCCAGAAGGTCCCGTCCATAGTTGCGGCGAAGGCGGTGAAGTGGTCGTCCCCGTCGCGCTCCAGGCGATGCTGCGGGGGCTCGTAGTCGCCGTACCGCTGCGGGACGGCCTCGGGCAAACTGCCGCGCATTAGGTCGAGGAGTCGATGCTCGAACCTGTCGGGCAGGTCGGCCGGCCTGAAGTACCAGGACAGGTGCAGGGCGTCGACCAGCCCGTCTTCGGCGGTCACCGTGCCCGTACGCCGGTGTCCGGTCCTGGAGCGCGGCCACAAGAGCTGGCCGTCCTGGCAGTCGTACACCGCTCCCTCAACGGCATCCGAGAGGCCGCGGGCTAGTCGCCTCGCGTCGGGCTGGCGATAGCTGCTGGTGGCGCTGAGCTGGTAGACGACCGAGGGAGCCAGCACCCGCTTGAGCACCTCGGCGGGGATGTCTTCCCGGTCGACGTCCAGGGGGCCGTCGATGGTCAGCAGGGCTTCAGGGCGGTTGCCGCGAACAGCCGCACCGAACCCATGGACCTGGTGAGGGAACGCAGCGAGGACAGCGGCCAAAGCGGCTACCGGCTCGCCGCTGCGCCCGAACACATGAAGGTCGTAAGACACGTCGTATTCTCTCTTGTGCGCCCAAAATCACGGATCACCGGATGACGATCCCGTCCCGGTCACCGATCCCCAACCGGGCAGTTTCCAAGAGTTTGTTCGTCAGGGTTGACCGCGTTTGCGGGCTCGGTACGACCGAGGGTGTAGTCGTAGCTGATTCGGGATGCAGGCCGCCTTCTCCGCCGTCGCCTCGACAACCTCCGTGTCCGCAGTAATGCTGGAAACATGACCGAAGCCAAACCCCGCGCTACCGGGTTCAATCGCATTGGTCGCAACGTCTGGACAAGAGGTTTACCCGGTCTCATGAGTTGCCTGTGGTATGCCTTGCCCGACTACGTTCCAAGCAGAAAACGGAGGACTGCGGCTAAAACGGTACTACTGGCGGCAGTGGCCTTCTACGGTGCCCGCCTGGGCCGCGAGGTAGCAGCGGAAGAGGTTGGGTTGGGCGCGACGGAGCAGGGCCGTTCGGATGAGGGGCGATCTACCGTTAACCCGGCTAGGCAGGGTCTCGTTCTTGTACTCGCTCTCGTGCCGCTCACGATAGGGGCTGTCGTTGCCGAGCGGTTCATCTACCGAACCACGGAAGGACTTGCCAACCGGGGCGTGAGTCATCCACACACCAAGGTCGGCCTTGTCATGGGTTTCCTGACCCCACTCGCGCAGCGAGGCATCGAGCTCCTGCAGGAAACAGGCACCTCACAACTGGAGGCGTAGCCGGAACGTCTCCAGTGACCGATC
>JBARVW010000130.1:0-4016 GCA_049646465.1 Ornithinimicrobium sp. | reverse complement strand
GGTCAGACCGTGTTTTTCGGCCGCGACCAGCGTTGGTCAACGACCACCGAAAACACCCGTTTTCGTTCCGCTTCAACGTCTGAAGCACGTGGCCGCAATGCAGCACCGGTGCCACTTCGGGTGCGCTGATCCGCGCTCAGCCCGGTGGTGTTGCCTGACCGTTGGTTGACAACTGCGGTGTGCGGGGTCGTGCGGGCCACATGCTGACGGACCCGAAGAGGACGATCAACGAGGGCACGAGCAGGGTGCGGATGATGAAGACGTCGATGAGGAGGCCAAGGGCCATGGTGAAGGCGATCTCTTGGAAGGGCCACAGGGGGATGAGAGCCACCAGGGCGAGGCTGCCGGCCAGGGCGATGCCGGCGGTCCGGATGGCGACGTTGGTGCGGGGGACGACGAGGAGCAGGGAGTCTCTGAGCGAGCGATGTCGGGCCTCCTCCCAGACTCGCCCCACGCTGAAGACGTTGTAGTCCGAGCCCAGGGCGAGGAGTAGCACTGCGGTGGCGAAAGGCACGTAGAAGGTGATGCCCGCTCGACCCACCGTGTCTTGAAAGAGCCAGGTCGATATCCCTAGGGCAGTGGCCACGCCGAGCATGCTGGTGAGCAACAGGAACAGCGGAGCGATGACCGATCGAAGGAGCAGGACGAGGAGGACGAGCAGGACCAGGGGAGCGGCAATAGCGATGCGCAGGAAGTCGGACCGTGTCTGCCGCACGAGCTCCGCCGCAATCGCGGTGTCCCCCACGAAGGTGGCCTCCGTGTCGGCAAGCTTTGCATCGGCGAGCATCTCGGGTAAGTCTCGTTGAAGGTCCTGCATGATCGCGACCGCGTTGGCATCGAGCGGATCCGCGTCCAGCACGAGGAGGAGTCGTGCGGCGTCCCCGGTCGGGGAAAGGATCATCTCCCGGCCACGGTCGGCGGGGAGCCCCTCCGGGCCGAGGGCTCCTGCTACCCCGGGGAAGTCGCCGAGCCGGGTCGTCAGTTGTTCCAGTGAGTCAGTGCGTTGGGAAAGGTCAGACCCTTCGACGAGCAGCACCGAGGGGGAGATGATCCCCTGCGCGAAGCCTTGATCGGCCGCCGCCTGTGCCTGCTGGACCGGGTTGTCGGCCGGCAGTCCGTTGGCGAACGACAGGTTCAACGCCATCTCCCGCACCGGTGAGGCCGCCACGATGAGCACGGTGACACAGCCGGTCGCCACGATGGCGGCCACCGGACGCCGAGTGATCAGCTCGATCATGCGGTGTCGACGCTCGTGCGTGACGGTCTGCGCTCGGCTCGGCCAGAACACGAAGCGGCCGAGTATGGCCAGGAGGGCCGGGGTGAGGGTGAGGGAGATGACCAGGCCCGTCAGAACGGTCAGTGCCAAGCCCGGCCCGAAGGCACGAAAGAGGCTGAGCTGTGCGACCAGCAACGACGCGGTGCCGGCGGCTACGGTCAGCCCGGCAACCAGGATGACTTTGCTGTAGTCGGCGGTCGCCATACGGGCCGCATCCAGTCGGGGGAGACCAGCCTGGAGTTGTCGGCGAAAGGCGTAGAGGTAGAACAGAGAGTAGTCGGCCACGACCCCGATCAGGAGGGCCAAGATCAGGGGTTCGAGCTCTCGGGGCACCGAGATGTCGACAAAGGTCTGCACGATGCCCAGAAGTCGGGTCGCGACCAGGTAGGACAGCAGGGCGGTGGCGACTGTGACCAGGGGCGCGACGATGGAGCGCAGCGCGACCCCGACGACGAGAAGGACGAAGGCTGCGGTGGCGATCTCCACGAGGGGCAGGCGGTCTTTGATCAGTCGAGCTTGCTCGTATTGAGCGGGCACGAGCCCGGCCAGTCCGACGACGTCAGCGGAGGCGCCCCCGAGTCGATCGGCGTAGGCCCCTGCCGCTCGTGTCTGTCGACCCAGGCTGATGTCGGGCGCCGTGAAGAGATAGGTGACCGCGGTCGTGCCATCTCCTGTCGAGGAGGGGATGTCCGTGGTGCTGTTGATCAAGGGCAGCGCTGCTAGCACGGAGTCTTGGCTGGTCTCGGTGGTGTCTTCGGTGAAGCTCGCGAGGAGACGGGTGGCGGCTGCCAGCGTCTCCTGCCTGGTCTGTGCTGGTAGTCCGTCGGGGTTGTGTTGAACGACCACCACTCGGGACAGGATCGGGAGGGCGAACTCGTCGAAAGACCGTTGCTCCGCTTGGATCGGCGTGCTGTCCTCGGGCAGGAGACCGGAGATCCCACCTGCCGTGATCGGTGCACTGGGGGCCAAGCCGGTCGCTCCCGCCGCCACGATGATCCACAGGGCCACGATCGGCCAACGTAGGGCGATGACGATGCGCGCCGCTGCCCACGAAGCCCCCCGCGAGTGCGTGGGGGCTGGGGACACCGTCACAAGGTCCTTTCGTGTCAGACCATGGGGCTTCTGCTCGCGCTCAGAGCGGGTGCGACCCGCTCAACCCTATCGCCGCGACGTGGCTGAACTGGACCCCGGATCTTGCCCGGAGTGGTTGATCACTAAACTTTGAGGGTCGGAAGCGGTGAAGCGAATGATTCAAGGGGTCCGCGCCGACCATCCATACATCACGAGGTAGGAGCACACCATGAAGGCATTGACCTGGCAGGCAAAGAGCACGGTCTCGGTCGAGGAGGTGGCCGATCCCCGGATTGAACAACCCAACGACGCGATCATCAAGGTCACCTCGACGGCCATCTGTGGATCGGACCTGCATCTCTACGAGGTTCTGGGCGCGTTCCTCAATCCTGGCGATGTGCTCGGCCACGAGACCATGGGCGTGGTGGAAGAGGTCGGGCCTGAGGCCGGTGACCTCAAGGTGGGTGACCGGGTGGTGATCCCCTTCAACATCTCGTGTGGCTCCTGTTGGATGTGCTCACGAGGACTGTATGCCGCGTGTGAGACCACCCAGGTGCGCTCCCAGGGCAAGGGAGCCGCCCTGTTCGGGTTCAGCGAGCTGTATGGATCCGTGCCTGGGGGTCAAGCCGAGTATCTGCGCGTCCCCCAAGCACAGTTCGGCCCGGTCAAGGTGCCGGACGGGGTCGCCGACGAACGCTTCCTCTATCTGTCCGACATCCTGCCGACCGCGTGGCAGGCCTTTCAGTTCGCAGATGTTCCGGAGGGCGGGACCGTGGCCGTGTTCGGGCTCGGTCCAGTAGGTCAGCTGGCGACTCGCATCGCCCAGCACTTTGGGTGCCGCGTGATCGGTGTGGACCTCGTCCCCGAGCGCCTCGCCCTGGCGCGCAGTCGGGGTGTGGAAGTGGTGGACCTCTCGGCGGTCGACGACGTCCCGGAGGCGATTCTCGACCTCACGGATGGGCGAGGCGCCGACGGCACCATCGACGAGGTCGGCATGGAGGCGCACGGCTCACCCGTTGCTGGTGCGGTCCTCACCGCCGCCGGTCACCTGCCGGATGCAGTGGCGAAGCCGGTCACCGACACGATGGGGGTGGACCGACTGGAGGCCCTCGTCACGGCGATCAAGTCGACGCGTCGTGGCGGCACGGTCTCCGTCTCCGGGGTTTACGGAGGCGAGAAGGACCCCATGCCGATGATGGAGATCTTCGACCGCGGTCTCACGATGCGTTTCGGGCAGTGCCATGTCCGCCAGTGGACCGACGACATCATCAAGGTCCTGGCGCAGGACGCAGACGTGTTGGGCGTCGAAGGCCTCGCCACGCACCGGCTTCCGCTGGTCGAGGCTCCGGGAGCCTACGAGATGTTCCAGAAGAAGACGGACGGCTGCCTCAAGGTCGTGCTCAAGCCCTGACTTCGGCGGGACCGATCCAGACCGTCGTACGGGCGGGGACGGCGCCGTCCACCAGGGCGCCGGAGGACGAAAGTAGGACCTGCTCGTCCCCCAGTCGATAGTCTCCGGGGCCGAAGTTCGTCAAGACGTCCCAGCCACCGCGCCGCGAGAAGCGCAGCACCTCCGTTCGTCCGGTGTCCTTCCAGACGAGGTCCTCGCCGACCAAGAGCTCTCGGCGGAGTCGAAGCGCTTCGCGATAGAGATTCAGGGTGGAGCTCG
>JBARVW010000129.1:0-2712 GCA_049646465.1 Ornithinimicrobium sp. | reverse complement strand
CTGCTCGCTGGTCAGGTAGTAGTTCTTCACGTACTGCTGGGTGATCGTCGAGCCGCCCTGCGTGCTGTCGGAGGTGAGGTTGCGCCAGGCAGCCCGTGCCGTGCCGGTGATGGAGACACCCTCGTTCTCGTAGAAGGTGCGGTCCTCTGCGGAGAGCATTGCCTTCTGCACGTGGTCCGGCACCTCGTCGAGGGGCACTGACTCACGGTTCGTGCCCCCGGTGAACCGGGCCATCTCGGTCTCGCCGTCCGCGTAGTAGATGATCGAGCTCTGAGACTCGGCGAACTCGTTCGGGTCCGGGATATCCGTGCTGGCGTAGGCCACGGCGAACACGCCGGCGAGGGCCAGCACTGCCAGCAGCCCCAGACCCACCAGCCACAGCAGGACCCGCTGCCAGCGAGGTCGCTTGGTCTGACTGCCTCGGCCTCCTCGGCCGCCGGGGCTTCCCGAAGAGGACCCCTTCGAGCCGGATGCGGTGCGTGATGTCTGGTTGGACGAGCCAGCCACTGATCCTCCTGAAGATGCACGGGTGTCGAGCGCCATTGTGGCGCGTGTCGCTGGGCACGCCGAGTTTGCGCTCTCGATGTATCGTACCGATATATTGAGTTGTTGCATCGAGCGTTGACCTACACGCTCGGCCAAGTCCGCCGTTCGAGGCCCCATGGATCTAAGGAGGTTTGAGTGAGTCGTCGATCCGACATGCTCGAACTCGCGATCCTCGGTCTTCTGCAGGACGCGCCTATGCACGGCTACGAGCTGCGCAAGCAGGTGCACCGGGTCTTGGGGACGGTGCGCGCCTTGTCCTACGGCACGCTGTATCCGCGGCTGCGCGATCTGGTCCTGTGGGGATACCTGCGGGAGCTTGACCGCCCCCTACCCGGGCGTCGGGCCAAGATCACGTATGCGGTCACCCCCGCCGGACGGGACCGGCTCGCCCACCTGCTCTCCGCGGCCGGCCCGAGCGCCTGGGAAGACGAAGCCTTCGCGGTGCACTTCGCCTTCTTCGGTCGCACCGACGCCAGCGTCCGGCTGCGCATTCTGGAGGGCCGACGCTCCCGGCTCGAGGAGCGATTGGCACTGATCCGAGCCAACGGCCCCGCACGCAGCACCGCTGCGCGTGGTCCCGACACCTACCTCGACGAGCTGCATCGTCACGGGGTCGAATCCACTGAAGCCGACCTTCGGTGGATCGCCCGAATGATCGACACAGAACGGCAAAAACACGATCGTGCGCTCAGCCCTCATGGCGACGCACTGGACAAGGAGTAACTCATGAATTCGGTACGCGTCGCCGTTGTCGGCGTTGGAAACTGTGCGAGCTCGCTCGTTCAGGGTGTGGAGTACTACAAGGACGCCGACCCGGCGGCCTCGGTCCCGGGCCTCAGGCACGTCATGTTCGGCTCTTACCACGTGCGCGACGTGAAGTTCGTCGCTGCCTTCGATGTCGACGCCAAGAAGGTGGGCTTCGACCTGTCCGAGGCGATCGCCGCCAGCGAGAACAACACCATCAAGATCGCCGACGTGCCGCCCACGGGCGTCATCGTGCAGCGCGGCCCCACGCTGGACGGCATCGGCAAGTACTACTCCGAGACCATCGAGCAGTCCGATGCCGAACCGGTCGACGTCGTCGCCTCCTTGCGTGAGGCCGAGGTCGACGTGTTGGTCTCCTACCTGCCGGTGGGCTCGGAGGACGCCGACAAGTTCTATGCCCAATGTGCGATCGACGCCGGGGTGGCCTTCGTGAACGCCCTGCCCGTCTTCATCGCTTCCGACCCCGAATGGGCCGAGAAGTTCGAGAACGCCGGCGTGCCGATCATCGGTGACGACATCAAGTCACAGGTCGGTGCCACGATCACGCACCGCGTGATGGCCCACCTGTTCGAGGAGCGTGGTGTCGTGCTGGACCGCACCTACCAGCTGAACGTCGGTGGCAACATGGACTTCAAGAACATGCTGGAGCGCGACCGCCTGGAGTCCAAGAAGGTCTCCAAGACCCAGGCTGTGACGTCCAACATCAAGCACGACCTGGGCGCTCGCAATGTGCACATCGGTCCCAGCGACTACGTGCAGTGGCTCGATGACCGTAAGTGGGCCTACGTCCGACTCGAGGGACGTGCGTTCGGAGATGTTCCCCTGAACCTGGAGTACAAGCTGGAGGTTTGGGACTCCCCGAACTCCGCCGGCATCATCATCGACGCCATCCGTGCGGCCAAGATCGCCTTGGACCGCGGCCTCGGTGGACCGATCCTGTCCGCGTCGGCATACCTCATGAAGTCCCCTCCTCAGCAGATGCCGGACTCCCTCGGGCGCGAACAGGTCGAGGCATTCATCCGGGACGAAGTCACCGTCTGACCCTTCTGGGGTGGCGGCGCAGCGAGGAGCAAAGATCCGCTGCGTCACGGTGGCCTGGATAGCCCCAGAATTTGTGTGCGAGTTGGTCAGAGACTCGTCAAATTGGTATGGCTTCTCAGCGGGATAGTTGATCCTATATTTTGTAGTTCAGCAGGTCAGAAGTGGTAGAGCCCGCTTCTTGGTGAGTTCTTTGCTATTGGTGGCCGTTATTGCAACCGGTTACTTTCTGGAAAGCACTTACCGACACGTTCGCGCCTAGTGCCCCCAGGTAGGAAGCATTTGGCTTCTTTGCGCGTGCACGGTGGGCTCATGGCGCGGGAAGGCCACCGCTGATATGAACCATTCCTTACTGGCTATGAC
>JBARVW010000128.1:0-6283 GCA_049646465.1 Ornithinimicrobium sp. | reverse complement strand
TGGCGATGGTGCTCAGAGTGCGGCGGCTGCGTCGGCGTCGAGGGATCACCGATCGAGTCTCAACGACGGGGTATGCCGCGACAACCCTTTTCGTGTCTGGAGCGGGTCAAGATCGTGTCTTGCCGGGATCTCCTGCGAGAGAGCGCGGTCGAGCCCCTCGCGGAGCCGCTGCATGACCGGACCGTCAGGGTGGGTGCAACCGCGGGGGTAGCGGCGGGGTCAGCGCATGCCGGATGGTGCACATGCGACGGATCGTGTCGCCCAATGGCTCAGTGGTCGGGTCGTCCGCCCAGTGGGTCGTCGGAGTGCCACATGCCGGCTTCGTCCAGGCTACGAAGGCCCTGCTCCGGCCCTTCGGCGTATAACCCGTCTCCGTCATCGGACAGAGTGTCGGTGCCTTGCTGCGATCCGTCGCCGTAGAAGCCGTAGTTCTTGTCCTCCGACTCTCCGAAACGGTCGTCTTGTGCACCGTCGAACGGATCCTCGGGTTGTTCGGCGCTTGGCGATTGGTCCACGGTCTCGGTCTGTTCGACCGGTGTGCTCTCGATCTCACTCACGTGAGCCTCCCTTTCTCGGCGTGGCCGCCTGGACCAACTGGTCGGTGGTGAACTTGATGTCAGCGCGGTTGGCGATGAAGCGAGTCAGGATGCGCAGACCTCCCTCGAAGTCGTATCCGGTGGTGGCCACCGCCGACTCCAGTGCTCCGGGTCGCCTCGCGCCGAGGAGCACGATGCGCCGGTCGTGGCCCCGGTAGGTCGCCGAGCGTCGTAGCGCGATGCGCTGCTCGCCACTCGTCCTGCCGTCGAGATGGAGCATTCCCCAAGAGGCCCACGTCGGCGTGTCAGGGTGTGGCGGAGTGTTCGGGTCACGGTCGTCAAGCTGTCGGCTCACAAAGCTGTCTCGGTGGAAGCGACTGCGCCACTTCGGATCCGGTAGGCCCCCAAGCCCGCCGTGCAGCCGGTCGCGGATGGTCGCGGCTACGACTTCAGCCAACGCCTCGGGGCGGTACTCGCCGAGCACTCCGCTTCGAGCCTTGACTCCGCTGAGGGAGGCTGAGCCGATGGTGACATCGAGCGCGGCACGGTCCGCCTTCACGTCGAGGGAGGGCAGGACGGTCCTTAGCAGCTCGGGCTTGATCACAGGCAGAGGTTCGTGCATGAGGTGAGCGAGCAGAACCAGTTCGCACAACGTCACCAGCGGCGGATGACCCAGGGCCTGCGCGGCCCACGCCACGTCCTGCTGGTTGGCAGCCCCCGCAGCGGCGGAGGAGCCGAACGCCGAGGGAAGTGAGTCAACGAGCGCCGCTGGGTCGCTGGCTGCGCCGCGGGTCCTCTCCTCGACGTAGGGGAACTGCACCAAGACGGGGCGATCGTCCTCATCCGTGTGGACAGCGAACACCCCAGGGGGCAAGGACACCACCTCGCGTGACTGCTCATCCGTCAGCCCGACGGCCGCCCCGACAAAGTCTCGGTCGTCTTGCGCGGGCGTGCGGCCCATGCACTTGACGGCGGTGTTCTTCACGGCGTCCGGTGCGATCTTGCGGGGGATCTGCTCGGCGATGATCAGCGCGACACCCTGGCTACGGACCTCGGCGAGTAGGTCGGTGAAGCTCTCCACCGCACGGGCCGAGGCACCCTCCAGGCCCTCGGGGTTGCGCAACAGCCGGTGGGCTTCTTCGACCACGACGACGTTTCGGACGACTCCCTCCTGGGGGTCAGCGCCGTGGCGGACACGGACGGCCTGGCTGAGCCGGGCCAGGAAGAGCCCCATGTACAGCGCCCGGTCCGCGTCGCTGCCGAGGTCCTGCAGCTCGAGGACCACGTTGTGCCGCAATACCTTGCTCAGCGACAGCGGATAGCCGGAGGTAAAGGCAGCGCGCTTGGTGCCGGTGGTGAGTGTGGCTAGACGCATATCGACAAAACCGTGCACGTTGCCAGCGACCTCGCGGCCGTACCCCTTGGCGTCAATGACCTCATGGCACGCACGCACGAGATCGGCCACATCGGGATACGCCGGTCGCTCGCCGTCGGCATACAACTGTTCGACGGCGCGGATGGGGCGGGACAACGCGGGGTCCCAGCCCGCGTCCTTGACCGCGGTCATGATGCCCTGGGCCAGGACCTCCGGGAAGGGTGAGTCGGCGTCGAAGGCCGCCACCATGAGATCGACCAGAGTGTCCAGGTGTGGTTGGTAGGGAAAGCCTTCCTCCGGCTGCAGCGGATTGAGACCGACCGGAGTCGCGTGCGGGTCGCCCGGTCGTATCACGTGCACGCTGCGTAGCTCGGGATCGGAGATCTTTTCACCGAGATCCGTCAGACGTTGGTGCATCCCGTCCGCATACTCCTGTTTGGCCGGCTCCAGCACCACCCAGGGAATCCCGAGCTTGCTGAACTCGGTGAGGAGGTGGCGGGTGGCTTGGCTCTTGCCGGCTCCAGTCGCTCCGTGGACGAACGTATGCTTCCCGAGGCTGGACAGGGGTACGCGCATCGGCCCTACGGCGCTCTTGGCTACGTCCAGCACCTGACCGAACTCGATCTCGCCGACCCCAGGCGTCGCCACGTCGAACGGGTTGGTGGTGCGCGCCTGGATGCCGGGGATCTCATCCAGCGGTGGGCGACAGACCGTCGCGAGCGTCGCACTTCCCGCCACGAACGGAGCGGACAGGCTGAAGGGGTCCTGGGCGGTGAGTGTGGAAGAGACGGCTTCCTGAAGAGACCCTGGGGCGCTGGCAGGGGCAAGCCGGTAGGCCTCAGGGCCGGGTCCGCGAGCCACCGAGGCCCAGAGGGCAGCAACCTGGGCCGCTTCGGCGGGAGTGTCGGCCCCGCACAACAGGTGAATCCGCCACAATCCGGCCGTCAGCGCTGCCGTGTGCTGTTCGAGTTGGGCCTGCCAACGCTGTCGGGCCATGCCGCCCCATTCGGCTTCCAGTCGCTCAGACTCCCCGTGGAGCATTCGACGCAGCCTCGCCTGCTCCTGCTCAACGTGGTCCGCGGCCACCGGCACGGCGATCGAGAGCAGGCAGAAGGTGGTTGCTGACAGAAAGGGTGCATGATCCTCGAGGGTTTCCATGTGGTCCCCGGCCATCGCCGCCGCCGGATCCAAGACCGCTCCAAGGCGCACCCAGGACGGCGTGCTCGCCAAGGACGCCCCCAGACCCTCGGCCGCGTCGCCCACCGAGCTGCCCTGAGCCCCGGGTGGAAACAAGATCCGACCGGGGGTTCGCACATCCTGCTCCGAGATCGAAGGGAAGCCGTGGCTGCCACCGACATGCACCGTGAAGGGCCCACGGCGATGGTGTTGCCACAACGCAAAGACTTTGGCCCCGGACTGGTAAGCAGCGGCCAGCGGCGACGTGAGCTGGGTGAGCGCACCTGGTCGGTGCAGCCGCGGGACACTGGCGTAGCGCACCGCGCTCATTGCCTCGCCGTGATGGTCGAAGAGGCGGGTGATGAGCTGCCGGGAGCCTGCCGCCTCTTCCGTGCCGATCATCGTGGTTCGGTCTGATCAGCAGAGTGCGTGTTGCTCACGCCAAAACCTTGAGGCGTGCCGTTGCCCATGCCCAAGCTGGCATTGGGGCGCGGAGCAGACAACCTCTCGGGGTCCGAGGCCAATGTGGCTAGCGCACCCTTGACGACGTCATCCGGCAAGTGCAGACCCGCTTTCACATCGGCGTAGCGGACGGTGTTGCCGTGCTTGATCAGAAGCGTGAAAGGAGGGAGCTTGCTGATCTGGGCACCGGTATACCGGCGCTCGTACTCCCTCTGGACCGTGTTGGTTCCTCCCGTCTGGTCGGTGGTCGTGGACCCTTCGGCTGCTGAGGCACTGTCGCCGTTGGAGCTCGAGCGTGACTGGTTGGTGCTGTCGCTCCAGAATCCGAACGATGAGCTTGACCCGCTGCTGTCGCTGCTCGACCAGTTGCGTCCCGTCGTCTCGGTGCGACTCGTAGCCTCGGAAGTGCTCCAGGTCTGCTGGTAGTTCTGCAGTCGCTCGGTCCAGTCCTTCCCGAACAGGTCGGCCAGTTCCTCGGCGGCGGTGGCGCCGTGGCCACCGAAGGCAGCGACGATGCGTCGCCCTCGTGCGAGCGTCTGGACCTCGCTGACCAGCTCGCCGAACATCAGGATCAGTTGTGTGCCGACGGACTGGGCGACCTCGGAGAGGTGGCGCAGCAGGTCCACGGGCAGTGCCTCCGCGCCGATCACGGCAAGCGCGGTGGGCCGTAGTTGTGGTGAGGAGCGGAGCAGCTCGACGTGGTGGGAGGCCAGGAGCGCGGTGCGCAGTTCACGGTCGGATGGTGGAAGGCCGAGGTCTATGGTGCACACCGACAGATGACAGTGGGGGTCCCACATCGCCGACTCTGCGGCGAACTCGTCGCCTTCGTGCGCCAGGATCGTCTCGATCTTGACCCGCACGTCGGTCCAGGCGGTGTGGAACTGCTGGCGGTCCTGCTGGGTGAATGCTGCCCGGATGGCAGAGACCGCCGCCGTCGACAGAGTGTGATCCGTGCCCTCGTCGATCGTGGCGGGCTGCAGGCCGAAGTCGTCGACGGTGGTGCTGCTGGACTTCTCTTCGGCTCGACCGAGCAGCACCTCCAAGGCCGCGTGCAGGCCGTTCACGGTCGCACTGCCTTGATGCTCACGCAAGATCGCGCTCAGCCGCTTCAGCGTGTCCGCGACCTCACGAGTGCGGGAGGTGACCCGACCGTCCGCGTCATAGGCGATGCCGGCGGCAAGGACTTCCACCATCAGTGAGCGTTTGCCGACGCTGATCTGGTCCAACCCGTCCAGGAGGTGAGTAGTGGCGGCTTCGTTTGCTGCGTGTAGGTGACTGACGTGCCGGCCCCGGTGACCCGCTTCGGCGATCAGTCGACTGGGTGTGCCTCGTCCTTCGAGGTCCAAAACCCAGAAACCCTGGTCTTGCTGCTCAACAGCAGCTCCGATGTGGTGCAGCAGGTCACCCCGCTCCACTGCTGCTCCACCGATGACCAGGATGTCCTGCTGCTCGGGGATTTCTACGAGCTCAAAGGGTGACCACTGGTTTTCTGTGACCAGGAACTGCTGGTGTCGCTGATCGTAGGCCTTCATCGCTTGGTCGTGCTCGGCGCGCACTCGGCGGTCAAAGGAGCGAATGGTGCCTGAGGACTGTGACATTCCGGATCTGGCCGAGCGGTAGATCTTGAGCAAGGACTCCGGGGCCTGGGTCGCGACGGGAGAGGCGAACTGGAACACCTTCGGTCGCGACAGCAAGACCCAGACACCGACTGCTACGGGGATCACTACGAACGACATGCCTAGGACGAACGGGGCGACCATGGCGCACAGGATCCACAACCCCAAGCCGCGGAGGAGGGTCCCACTGCCCGCCGACAGCCGCTTGCGAGCGCTCAGCGCTTTCGCTGCGACCCACGGACTGAACAGGATCACAAAGGCGATGGCCCCCACCAGGGGGCTGATGCTGAACTCGGCCGAGGTGGTCGTGGGCAGAGTCACCTCGAACACGGCACTGCTGACGGCGAGGGCGAGGAGCAACGTGAGCGGGAAGACGATCGAGGCCACAGCCCACCGATAGGCACTGCGCACGTACTGCAACGTTTGAGCGGCGGCCTGTTGGGCCGATGATGCATGGTCGACCTCTTGAGCGAGGCGGCGCCTGATCGTGTCGATGTCGGGGGGCTGCTCGTGCCAGACGGGGCGTGGGACCGGCTCAGCAGCGAGTACTTGCCTGTGCCAGCCGATCCATCCCAGTGTCCCGTCGTTGACGGGCGCCAAGGTCGACGTCGAGGTGGTCACGGGTGAATCGCCTCCTAGTAGCAGGGCGCGGAATACGCGGCCCCGGCAAACACCTAGAGTTCCCTGGCGGGGACGGTCCGTCAAGGGTTTGACACCCTGGGCCCACTCGTGATGGTGGGACATCCTGCGCGATATCTACGCCACGACTTTGGCTGCTTCGAAGGCGCTGACCGGCATCGGGGTCCGCAGCCGCCACGTGATCGCCATCGGCTTCTCGCCGCGATGGTCGACGTAGTCGGCCTCCCCGAGGAACAGGTAAGGAGCGCCGGTGCCGAAGTCGGTGGCCTTGGTGTCTCGGGCAAAAAGCAGAATGTGGCTGCCGCTCTCGCGGTGGTGGATGTAGCGCTGACCGGTCGGTGATGCGGCCTTCGTGACGGACTGCGACTCCCAGTGGAAGAGCTCAGGGCTGATCGCGTAGTCCTGGTACATCGTGGTGGGGGAGTAGTCGGCCTCGGACTTCTTCAGGGTGACGAGGAACGCGTCGGCATTGGCTTGTC
>JBARVW010000127.1:0-10724 GCA_049646465.1 Ornithinimicrobium sp. | reverse complement strand
GATCAGCACGGCGTCGAAGATGCGGCCGAGGCGCAGCGTGCGCATGTCTGCCTCGAGGTGCTCGCAGTCGGGATTGAGCGACGCCGACACCGCGAGCATGTCGGGCGAGAGGTCGACCAGGGTCATCTGGAAGTCACGTTTCAGATGGACGGTGTTGTGGCCCCCTCCGCTGCCCAGCTCCAACAGCGTGCGCACGTCGGCCACTCCCGTGCCGAGCAACCCGGCGATCGTGGCTGCCTCCTCGACGTACTCCTCCGGTGGGCTCAGCAGCGGCCACCAGCGGGCCAGGTCGGCATACATCCGAGGGGTGTCCACCAGCTCAGTCTGCCGGATCCGACCCACCATGACCGCTTGCCACCGTGCCCTCGATGGAGGGAGGAGCGCGACTGCCTAGTCTGGGTCGGGTGAGAGCCGTCCAGCACCATGCCTACGCCGAGCGACCTGCCGTGGTGGAGGTGCCTGAGCCGAAGTGCCCACCCGCCGGAGTCGTGGTCGCCGTCGGGGCGACCGGCCTCTGCCGATCGGACTGGCACGCCTGGCGCGGGCACGACCCGGTCGAGCTCCCGCACATTCCGGGGCACGAGTTCGCGGGCGCCATCGCCGAGGTCGGGGAATCGGTGACCGGCTGGCGCGTCGGGGACCGCGTGACCGTCCCGTTCGTCTGCGGCTGCGGACGGTGCGAGGTCTGTGCAGCAGGACAGGCCCAGGTGTGTCCGGAGCAGACCCAGCCCGGCTTCACCGGCCCCGGGTCTTTCGCCGAGCGCGTGGTGGTGCACGCGGCGGACTTCAACCTCGTTGCCGTGCCCGATGAGCTCGACGACGTGACCGCAGCGTCGTTGGGGTGTCGCTTCGCCACGGCCTGGCGTGCCCTGACCGCTCACGGGCGACTCGAGCCAGGGCAGTGGCTGGCCGTCCACGGGTGCGGTGGGGTGGGGCTGTCCGCGGTGATGATCGGTGCGGCCCTGGGAGCGCGGGTGATCGCGGTCGACATCAACCCGGACGCGTTGCAACGGGCGGGTGACCTCGGGGCGGAGGTGGTCCTCGACGCCGCAGGTGATGTGGCAGCCCGGATCCAGGAGCTCGGCGGTGCCCACGTCTCGGTCGACGCGCTCGGTCGCGCCCAGACCGCGGTGACCTCGGTATGCAGCCTGCGCCGCCGAGGCCGCCACGTCCAGGTCGGGCTCCTGCTGGGCGATGCCGCCACCCCGCCGTTGCCGATGGACCGAGTGGTGGCCCACGAGCTGGAGATCTACGGCTCCCACGGTATGGCGGCCCACGAGTACCCCGCCATGCTGGCCGCCGTGGCCTCCGGAAGGCTGGACCCCAGCCTGTTGCTAGGCCGCGTGGTGCGGCTGGAAGACCTCCCGGACGCTCTGTGCGCGATGGACGGGCCCGGTGCGACCGGCCTCACCGTCGCCCGCCTGAGTCAGGGCTGAGGTCAGCGAGGAGGCATCCGCAAGGCCCCGTCGAGCCGGATGACCTCGCCGTTCAGCAGCGGGTTCGAGGCGATGTGAGCGACCAGGTCGGCATACTCACTGGGCTTGCCGAGCCGGGAGGGGTGGGGGACGAGCGCCTCGAGGCTGGCCTTCACTTCGCCGGGCAGTCCGTCCATCATCGGCGTCTCCATGACCCCCGGCGCGATGGTCATCACCCGGATGCCCTTGTCGGCCAGGTCCCGAGCGGCCGTGATGTTCAGCCCGACGATGCCTCCCTTGGAGGAGGCGTAGGCGGCTTGGCCGATCTGCCCGTCGTAGGCAGCCACGGAGGCGGTCATCACGATCAGCCCGCGGTCGCCATCGAGCCGTTCGTTGGTCACCATGGCCTCCGCGGCCAGACGCATGACGTTGAAGGTGCCGATCAGGTTGATCTCGACGACGTTGCGGTAGTCGTCCAAGCCCAGCGTGCCGCGCTTGGACAGGATCCGACCGGGAGTGGCGACTCCGGCGCAGTTCACCACCACGCGCAGGGTCCCGAGCTCACCGGCCACCGCGATGGCGGCGCGGACCTCATCCTCATCGCGCACGTCGGCAGGGGAGAAGCGGGCGCGGTCGCCCAGGTCGGCGGCCACCTCCTCACCTCGTCCGCCGGGGAGGTCCACCAGCACCACGGATCCACCGTCGGCGAGGAAGCGCCGGGCGGTGGCTTCGCCGAGGCCGCTGGCACCTCCGGTGATGAGGGCGACGACGTCTGAGGTGATCTGCACGCTGACTCTCTTTCGTGAGGGGTCGGTCCGGGTTACTTCTTCTGCAGCTGGCGGGCGATGACCAGCCGTTGGATCTGGTTC
Organism: Ornithinimicrobium sp.; assembly: GCA_049646465.1. Lineage (GTDB taxonomy): Bacteria > Actinomycetota > Actinomycetes > Actinomycetales > Dermatophilaceae > Ornithinicoccus. Next base: position 8,440 of record JBARVW010000127.1, on the reverse strand, counting down.
GTGCCCTCGAAGATCTGGGTCACCTTTGCCTCACGCATGAAGCGCTCGAGTGGGAAGTCCTGGGTGAAGCCGTATCCGCCCAGCACCTGGACCGCGTCCGTGGTGACCTTCATGGCCGAGTCAGTCGCGACCAGCTTGGCGATGGAGGACTCCAGGCTGTGCGGTTGACCGGCGTCCCGCAGGCGGGCGGCGTGCAGGTAGGCCGCACGCGAAGCCCCGACCGCTGCCGCCATATCGGCGAGCAGGAAGGCCAGACCCTGGTTGGCGATGATCGGCTTGCCGAACTGCTCGCGCTCCATGGCGTATGCGGTCGCCTCGTCCAGGGCACGCTGGGCCAAACCCGTGGCGGTGGCGGCGATGCCCATCCGGCCGGAGTCCAGAGCGGCCATGGCGATCGTCATACCCTGACCAGGCTCGCCGACCAGCCGGTCGGCCTCGACGAACACGTTGTCGAACAGGACGTCGGCCACCGGGTCGCAGGCCAGGCCCATCTTGCGCTCGGGCGCGCCGAAACTCAGACCGTCGGCGTCAGCGGGGATCAGCAGGGCCGACAACCCACGCGCCCCGTCGTCGCTGGTGCGCACGAAGCTGGAGTAGAAGTCGGCGTGTCCGGCGTGGCTGATCCAGGACTTCGTGCCGGAGACGGCATACCCCCCGTCGGTGGCGACCGCTTTGGTGCGCATCGAGGCGACGTCGGACCCGGACTGTTGCTCGGACAGACAGTAGGCGCCGAGCTGGTCTCCGGACAACATGCCGGGCAGGTACTTCTCCTGCTGCTCCCGGGTGCCGAACGTCGCCATCGGGAAGCAGGTCAACGAGTGCACCGACACCCCGACCCCGACCGACATCCAGGCGTAGGCGATCTCCTCCAGCACCTGCAGGTAGACCTCGTACGGCTGGGCACCACCGCCGAACTCTTCGGGGTAGGGCAACGACAACAGCCCGCTGCGACCCAACATCGTGAAGACCTCGCCGGGGAAACGGCTCTGGGCCTCGGCGGCGTCGGCGGCAGGCATCAGCTGCTCCGCCGCGATCTCCCGCACCAGGGCCATCAGGTCTTCAGCTTCTTCGCTGGGGAGCACCCGCTGCACAACCATGCTCGGCACTGTAGCCACTGACGCTGGGTCAGTCGCTAGCCACCCGGCGCTCAGGCCGGATAGATCGTCACCTCCGTGGCTTTCACCCCTGCATACACCTCACGCCCGGCGACCAGTCCCAGCTCGGCTACTGCTGCGGTGGTGACCTCGGCGACCAAGGACACCGGACCGTCCAGCCCGACGCGGGCCCGTTGCCCGGCGATGGTGACCTCCCGCACAGTGACCGGCCAGACGTTGCGCGGGGAGCCTTCGGAGCGGGTGGGGTAGAGCGCCACGGCCGCAGGGTCGATCGTCGCCCAGACCTTCGACCCCGCCACCACCTCGGCAGGGGCTTCCGCCGTGACCAGGACCCCTGCGCAGAGATCGACGACGACCTGGCGATCGATGCGAACCGTGCCCGAGAGGAGGTTGAGTCCCACGATGCCGGCAACGTACGGGCTGCGCGGTTGGGCGATCGCCGCCGCCGGAGTGTCGACCTGCACCACGCGACCCGCCTCCAGGAAGACCAGCCGGTCGGCCAGCGTCAGCGCGTCCACCGGGTCGTGGGTGACGATCACCGTGGCCCCGCTGAACCCGCGGAGGCGGTGGTGCAGGTCCGCCCGGGTCTGAGAACGCGTATGCGGGTCCAGCGCCGACAGGGGCTCGTCGAGCAGGAGCAGCTCGGGATCGGTGGCCAACGCGCGAGCCAGCGCCGCGCGTTGGGCCTGCCCGGTCGAGGTCTCCTCCGGCTTGCGGTCCGCCAGGGCGCTCAGGCCGACCCGCTCCAGCTCTCCCCGGGCCCGGTCCCGGGCCACGGCCGCAGACGCCCCGCGTGACCGGGGCCCGAACGCCACGTTGTCGAGCAGGGACAGGTGGGGAAACAGCAGCGGGTCGGCCAGGACCAACCCCACCTGCCGGTCCTGGGTGGCCCGGTGGATCCCTCGGGCCGGGTCGGACCAGGGTCGAGCACCCTGGATGGTGCCGCTGCTCAGCGGGATCAGGCCCGCCAGCGCCAGGAGCAGAGTCGACTTGCCGGATCCGTTGGGTCCCAGCACCGCGGTGACGGTGCCCGGGGCGAGCTCGAGGGCCGCCCGGAGGTCGAAGTCACCGCGCTGCACGCCGAGATCCACCCTGAGCGGGGCCGGGGCGGGCAAAGACTGCGTGACCCGAGTCATGGCATCCACCGGCTGCGTAAGGCCCCGAGGACGACCACGCAGATGGCCAGCATCAGCACCGACAGGGCCAGCGCCGCGTCCGGGTCCTGCTCCAACGCGGTGAAGACGGCCAGCGGCACGGTCTGGGTGCGCCCGCTGAAGTTGCCGGCGAAGGTGATGGTGGCTCCGAACTCGCCCAACGCCCGGGCCCACGCCAAGGCCGCGCCGGCCGCCATACCGGGAGCGACCAGCGGGACCACCACGGTGGTGAACATGCGCACCGGCGAGGCCCCGAGCGTGGCTGCGACTGCGTCGTAGCGCTTGTCGAGCCCGCGCATCGACCCCTCGACCGAGATGACGTAAAACGGAAGGGCCACGAACACCTCGGCAAAGACCACGGCCACCGTGGTGAACGGGATCGTGATGCCGAGGGCGGCGTCCAGCGGCCCCCCCAGCACGCCGGTGCGTCCCCAGGCGGCGAGCAGGGCGACTCCGCCGACCACCGGCGGCAGCACCAGGGGGACGGTGACCAGCGCTCGCAGCCACGGCAGGAGCGGATGAACGCCGCGGGCCAACACCCAGGCCAAGGGCGTGCCGAGCACCACCACGATGACCAGCGTGGTCGAGGTGGTGACCGCCGACAGTCGTAGGGCCTGAAGCGCCAAGGGGCTGGTCACGTCAGCGATCAGTCCGGTCCAGTCGACCCGGAGCAGCAGTGCGGCCAGCGGCAGCACCAGCACGCCGATCGCGAGCCAGGCCGGCACGAGCAGGGGCCACCGGAGCAGACGGGGCTGCGAGCCCCGCAGCCTCGTCTCGCCGCTGGCCGCCGGAATGCGGTGGGTGGTGTTGCTCACGGCGGTCCGAAGCCGGCGGACCGGAGCACCCGTTGGGCCTGGTCGGAGTGCAGCAGGGCGACGAAGTCCTCCCCACCGGTGCTGCCCTCCAGGCTGAAGGCGGGGTAGCGGTTGATGACCTGGACGGCATCCGGGACCGCCAGGGTCTCCACGTCCCGACCCACTCCGCGCGCCACGTCGGTCACGTAGACCACCCCGGCGTCGGCTTCCCCGGAGGCCACCTTGGCCAGCGTGGCCCGCACGTCCGGCTCGTAGGAGGCCACGCGGGCGTCGACGCCGGCCAGCGCCAGCATCTGCCCGGCGGCCTCGCCGCACGGCACCTGCTCGGCGCAGAGCACCAGGGTGATGCCGTCGGCGGCCAGGTCCTCGACCGAGGAGATCCCGGCTGGGTTCCCGGGTGCCAGGGCGAGGGTCAGGGTGTTCGTGGCCACGATGGTCGACTCACCTGGGGAGGTGTCGAGTGAGTCCACCGGTCCCTCCCCGGCGAGCACCGCCACGTCAGCGTCCACCCCCGCGTTCAGCTGTTGGACGATCTGGGAGGAGGCGGCGTAGGAGACTTCGAAGCTGTCGTCAGGGTGCTCCTGTCGAGCCAGGTCGACGACGGCCGGCATGACGTCCGCCAGGGAGGACGCGGCCAGAAGGGTAACGGTGTCGCCGCTCCCTCCACCGCAGGCGGTCAGGGCCAGCGGCAGGGCGAGTCCGGCGACGATCGTCCGCCTCACTGCGGCACGCTGACCGTCACGTGGGTGGCCTTGATCGAGGCCACGGCGACGCTCCCGACGTCCAGCCCCATCTCCCGGACCGCTTCGGCGCTGAGCAGCGAGACCAGCCGGAAGGGACCGGCCTGCAGGTCGACCTGGGCCATCACCGTGTCCATCACGATCCGGGTGACGATGCCGCGCATCTGGTTGCGGGAGGAGGTCGAGCCGAGCGTGCCGATCGCCGGTGGCGTATGCAGCTCAGCGGCGAGCGCGGCCACCTCGACACCAGGAATGACGGACTTGCCCGATGCGTCCTTGGTGGAGGTCAGTCGGCCGCTGTCGACGGCGCGACGAACCGTGTCGGCAGAGACGCCGAGGAGGGCAGCTGCTTCGTTGACCCGCATATGCGACATGATCGGCAGCATACAGCCGCAAATGCGTCTTCAATCTCCGTCGGAGAGTCTGTCCTCGGGTGCTAGGCCCACTCTGAGGGCAGGTCCAGCGGGGTGAGGTCCGGTCGCTTGGGGCTCACGTGGTCCCCCGAGGAGCGCCCCTGCACCCGCCGCTGCACCCACGGCCCGGCATACTCCTTGGCCCACAGGGCGTTGCTCCGCATCGTCTCCATCCGACCCGCGGAAGGTTGCGGTGGCAGCGGGACGTGCCAGTCGGCGTCGGCCGGGTCGTGACCCAGCGCGGCGTAGGCAGCCAGGGCGATGCGGCGATGGCCCTCGGTCGTCATGTGGATGCGGTCCTCGGCCCACATCCGCCAGTCCTTCAGGAAGTCGAAGCCCCACTGGTTCAGCACGTAACAGCCCTGGCGTTGGGCGATCTTCCAGACGTGGGCGCTATACGTCGCCATCCTCCCGCGGTAGCGCTGGATGACCGGGGCCTCCGAGGGGTCCGATGGGGTCACCAGCACCACGTCGGCGCCTGTGGCCCGGATCTTCGCGGCGGCCTCTTCCAGCTGAGCTGCGAGCGCGTCGAGATCCGCGCGCGGGCGCAGGATGTCGTTCCCGCCCCCGGCCAGGCTGACCAGGTCCGGACTCAGGCTGATGGCCTGATCCGTCTGCTCCCCGGCGATGGCGTCGAGCTTGCGTCCCCGGACGGCGAGGTTCGCGTACTGGAAGCCGTCGACGTGGGAGGCCAGCAGGGCACTCAGCCGGTCGGCCCACCCGATGAACGCGTTCTCGGCGCTCGGGTCGGGGTCGGACATCCCCTCGGTGAAGCTGTCCCCGATGGCCACGTAACGGCGCCAGGGTTGGGCCTGCGGGCGGATGCTGCCCGCTCGGTGGGCCGCGCCGAACGGCATCCCCGGGCTGTTCTCATCGTCGAAGGAAAGAGGTGCAGTGTCGTCCATCACGTCAGGGTCCAATCGATCGGCTCTCCGCCCTGGGAGCGCAACAGGTCGTTTGCGGTGCTGAAGGGCTTGGAGCCGAAGAAGCCACTGCGCGCCGACAGGGGTGAGGGATGGGCGCTCTGCACGGTTGGCACATCTCCCAGCGAGGAGGCGAGCGAGCGAGCGTCGCGGCCCCACAGGATGGCGACCAACGGTCCCCCTCGCTTGACCAGGGCGTCGATCGCCAAGGCGGTGACCGCCTCCCACCCTTTGCCGCGGTGGCTCGCCGGGGCTCCGGCGCGCACCGTGAGCACCCGGTTGAGCAGCATCACCCCTTGCTCGGTCCACGGGGTCAGGTCGCCGTTGGGAGGCCTCGGCACGCCCAGGTCGTCGACGAGCTCGGTGTAGATGTTGCCGAGACTGCGGGGGACGGGTCGCACGTCGGGGGCCACCGAGAAGCTCAACCCCACCGCATGCCCCACCGTCGGATACGGGTCCTGGCCGACGATCAACACCCTCACGTCGTCCATCGGTTGGTCGAAGACCCGAAGCACCTGCGGCCCCGGAGGCAGATAGCCTCGGCCGGCACGGACCTCTTCACGCAGGAACTCACCCAGCTCGGCGACCGTGTCCTGGGCAGACGCCAGCGCTCGAGCCCAACTGGGGTGCACCAGGTCGCGCAGCGGGGTGGGGGTGGTGGTCACCGCCCAACTGTATGACGGGCCTCGTCGTGAGGGGCACCGGTGGCGTTCCCGCGCAGATGAGGAGGTGAGAGGGTGAGGCCGTGCTCGAGCCACGACGAAGCGACGCCCCACACCACCGGATCGGCCTGGGCTTGGCGGCCCTGGGACGGCCGGCCTACCTGACCTCGGGTCGCGCACAGGACCTGGGGGAGCAGCGGTCCGTGGAAGATCTGCAGGAGCGGACGGTGCGGGTCCTGGACGCGGCCTACGCCGGTGGCGTGCGCTACCTGGACGCGGCTCGCTCCTACGGGCGAGCAGAGGAGTTCCTGGCTCATTGGCTGCGCTCGCGGCCGGAGGTCGACGACGTGATGGTGGCCTCGAAGTGGGGATACCGCTACGTCGGGGACTGGCGACGGGTGGCCGACGAGCACGAGATCAAGGACCATTCGGTGGCCGCGTTGCGGCGCCAGGTCGAGGAGTCGAGGGCGATCCTGGGGGATCGGCTCTCGATCTATCAGGTGCACTCCCTGACCGGGGAGTCCCCGGTGCTGCACGACACGCAAGCGCAGCAGATCTTGGCCGGGCTGCGGGACGAAGGCCTGCGGGTCGGGTTCTCCACCTCCGGACCGGGTCAAGCCGACACCATCCGGGCCGCAACGCGGATCGAGGTGGGGGGCATGCCGTTGTTCAGCGTGGTCCAGTCGACCTGGAACCTGTTGGAGCCCTCGGCGGGCCCCGCTCTGGCGGAGGCTGCTCGGGCCGGGCTGAGCGTGGTCGTCAAGGAGAGCGTGGCCAATGGGCGGCTGACCCCCAGCCAGCCGCCCGACAGTCCGACGGTGGAACGTGCTGTGTCGTGGGCAGACCGGCTCGGCGTGACCCTGGACCAGCTGGCCATGGCGGCAGCCCTGAGCAACCCCTGGGTGGACCGTGTGCTGTCGGGGGCGGTCACCGTCCCGCAGGTCGAGTCCCACCTCGGCGCTCTGCAGGTCGAGCTTCCACCCGAGGTCCTGGAGGATCTGGTCGCAGAGGAACCGGTGGGCTACTGGGAGCGGCGGTCGCGTCGGTCCTGGTCCTAGTGCGGACCGTCAGGCCGTGTTGACCGGTGAATGACACGCCTGTCATTCCGCCGTAGACTCCCGATACTGTGCATCCAGCTCCTCGGAAGGACCTCTCTTATGGGCGCCGCTCACCAGATCGAGCAAGCCGCGACGACCGAGGGGTTAGACGCTGACGACGCACACCTCCTCGACTTCGAAGCCAAGTGGTGGCAGTACCAGGGCGCCAAGGAGTCGAGCATCCGCCAGGAGTTCCAGATGAGCTCCACGCGGTACTACCAGCGGCTCAACCAGCTGCTGGACTCCGAAGCGGCGCTGGCCTACAACCCGATGCTGGTCAAACGGCTGCGGCGGATGCGGTCCAGTCGGCAGCGAGCCCGCTCCGCCAAACGCCTCGGCTTCGAGGGCCGGTAGTCCGATGGCCTCGGACCTCGAGATCGCCCGGGCCGCGACGCTGCGCCCGATCGGTGACGTCGCCTCCGACATGGGGATCCCTGCGGAGTTCTTGGAGCCCTACGGGCGCAACGTCATGAAGGTGGGTCTCGAGTCGATCGAGGCCATGTCCGACCGGCCGAAGGCCAAGTACGTCGTGGTGAGCGCCATCACCCCCACCCCGCTCGGGGAAGGCAAGACGACCACCTCGGTCGGGCTGGCCCAGGGAATGGGCAAGATCGGCAAACAGGCCGTCCTCACCCTGCGTCAGCCCTCGATGGGACCGACGTTCGGCATCAAGGGCGGGGCTGCCGGTGGTGGGATGAGCCAGGTCGTGCCGATGGAGACTCTCAACCTCCACCTGACCGGCGACTTCCATGCTGTGACCGCCGCCCACAACCTGCTCGCAGCGATCGTGGACAACCACCTGCACCACGGCAACGAGCTCGACATCGACGTCCGGAACATCACCTGGCCCCGCGTGCTCGACGTCAACGACCGAGCGCTGCGCAACATCGTCGTGGGCCTCGGTGGTCGTCTGGACGGGGTGACCCGGCAGGCCAGCTTCGACATCACGGCCGCCTCCGAGGTCATGGCCCTCCTGTCGCTGTCCAAGGACATGACCGACCTGCGTGAGCGTCTGGGGCGGATCGTCATCGGCTTCAACCGCGCCGGCGCCCCGGTGACCGCGGAGCAGCTGCAGGGCGCCGGCTCCATGGCCGTCATCCTGCGGGAAGCGCTCAAGCCCAACCTGCTGCAGACCCTGGAAGGCACACCCGCACTGATCCACTGTGGGCCCTTCGGCAACATCGCCACCGGCAACTCCTCGGTGGTGGCGGACCTGGTCGGTCTGCGTGGCGGCGACTACGTCATCACCGAAGCCGGGTTCGGCGCCGACATGGGTGCCGAGCGCTTCTTCAACATCAAGTGCCGGGCCTCGGGCCAGGCCCCCGATGCCGCGGTCGTGGTGGTGACCACCCGGGCGCTCAAGGCGCACTCCGGCAAGTTCCGCATCGTCCCGGGCAAGCCGTTGCCCGAGGAGCTGCTCGCGGAGAACACCGACGACGTCGAAGCGGGCGCCCCCAACCTGATCAAGCAGATCGAGAACATCCGTCTGCACGGGGTCTCTCCGGTCGTCGCGATCAACTC
>JBARVW010000126.1:0-1672 GCA_049646465.1 Ornithinimicrobium sp. | reverse complement strand
CGATGACTCTGATGCCGGTCGCTTCCGCTGCCATCGCCGCTTGCAGCTCGCCAAGGCTGGCGACCTTCTCGTGGGCCACACCCAAGCCCGAGCACAGGCCCGACAGGTCCGCTCCGGTCGGCGTCGCAAAGATCCGGACGAAGTCTTCGGACCGGTCGGGATGGCCGTACTCCAGGGTGCCGAAAATGCCGCCGCCCTGGTCGTTGACCACCACGATGGTCAGGTCGGGCCTGGTTTCCTCGGGACCGATCAGCAACCCGTTGATGTCGTGCTCGAAGGTCAGGTCACCCATCAGCGCGACCACGCTGCCCCCCGATGAGGCCAACGCCAGGCCCACCGCACAGGCATTGGTGCCGTCGATCCCGGCCAGGCCGCGGTTGCCCAGGACCACGGGACGGTCCGAGTCCGACCCTTCAGCCAGGTTGAGGTCACGTGGGGTGTTGGACGAGCCGAGCAGCAACGTGTCGGTGCTGGACAGGGCCGACAGCACGAGGGCGGCGATGCGGACCCCCGCCAGCTCGGGGACGCGACAAAGCTCTCGCGTCACCCGCTCGGCAAGCTGTCGACCCGCTTCGGCCCAGGCCTGCGACCACTCCCGGTCGGATCCTCGAGCCGCATCATCGGGCGGCACAGCGGTGAACTCCTCCCAGGTCCACAGCCGCGACACGACGTGCGAGGGGTCGCTCCACTGCGTCGTGACGCTGACCTGCTCGACAACGATCCCCCCGGTGCGCGCGAGCGCGGCGATCTCTCGGTGCAGCGTATGACGCCCGACCACCAGCACGCGCGATGGCCGGTGGGACGTCATGAAGGCCTCGTCGCTCAGCAGCAGCGGGCCGTGCGGGAGGACCGGATGCGGGTCCGAGCCTCGGGCGCCGAAGGGCTCGGCGATCACCGGCCAGTCCCTACGCCGGGCCACCTCCAGTGCGGTGGCGGCCAAGGCCGGATCGGGCAGGTCTCCGAGCACGACCAACGTCTGGGGGTGCTCTGGCTGCTCGGACGTCGGCACCTCGTCGTCGCTCGCCCGGCCCACCACGGCCTCGGCGTCGCGTCCCCACCGGACCCACGGCATACCCCTCGGTCTGCCCTCCAGCGCCTCGGGCCACTCCACCGAGCCGGAGAGGTCCGGGGCCAACGGGTCGCGCAGCGAGACGTTCAGGTGCACCGGTCCCGGATCACCCGCACGGCCGACCGCCGCGCCGTAGGCACGACAGACGGCCGACCGCCACGACGCCTGCTCTCCCGGGCGCCCCTGCGCGGGAGGCTGGTCGTGCTCGTGGCGCAGGGCTGAGGCAAAGATCCCGGGCTGGACCGTGGTCTGGTTAGCCCCGGTCCCCCTCAGCTCGGCCGGTCGGTCCGCCGTCAGGAGGACCAACGGGACGCAGGCGTGAGAGGCTTCCAGGACAGCCGGGTGCAGGTTGGCCACTGCGGTGCCCGAGGTGGTGATCACCACCGCCGGTCTGCGCGTCAGCTTCGCCAGACCCAGCGCGAGGAAGCCCGCCGACCTCTCGTCCACCCTGACGTGCAGCCGCAGCCTCCCGGCGCGCTCGGCTGCGGCCACGGCGTACGCCAACGGCGCCGAGCGGGATCCCGGGCAGAGCACCACCTCGCGCACCCCACAGCGGACCCATTCGTCGATCAGCACGGTGGCCAGCGCGGTCGAGGGGTGCAC
>JBARVW010000125.1:0-2686 GCA_049646465.1 Ornithinimicrobium sp. | reverse complement strand
ACACGGCGACCTGGGCGAGCACCTCGTCGGCCGGCCGGGCGGTGCCTTGCCCGGCCCAGGTGGGGGTGGGGGCGGTGACCGCGTGCTCGGCGACGTCTTGGGCGAGGTCGGTGACGCGCTGGGCGCGGGCGGTCAGGTACGGGCCCCAGGCCGGGTCACGGACCAACGTGGTGGGGACGCCCGGGATCCACGGCAGGGGGCCTGCGGTGGTGTTGCGCATCCCGGTGTCGTCCAGGCGCCAGTCGAGCACGGCTGCGGGGTCGGCGGCGGTGTCGACCTCCCGGCCGCCGATCGCCTCGCGCAGGACCTGGACCGGGTGCTGCCCGCTGGCGGCGATGAGGGTCAGGTGTGCCCGTAGGGTCGGCCACGCCGATGCCTGCGTCATGCCGGGGACAAGGTGCTCGGCGGCCCGGTCCAGGCGTTCCAGGTTGTCGGTACCGATGGTGGTGGCGGCTGCGGTGTAGAGGGCGTCGACGTACCGGGCGCATGCCTGCCCCAGGACCACGGCCGGGTCGCCCAGCTCGCGGAGCATGGTGGAGGCCGAGGCTGGTGCTTCGTCCCGGGCCAGGATGGCTTCGAGAAGGTCGGTGGCGGTGCGCGGGCTGATCGTGTCCGGCCTGATCGTGTCGTGCTCGTCGCCGGTGCCGACCATCTGAAGGTAGACGTGGTTGGCGTCCCGGCCGCGGGTCATCATCGTGTAGAGCTGCTGGCGGGACTCCTGGCCGGTAGCCAGTCCGTGGGTGACGTCGACCGACACCCCTTGGGCGGTGTGCACCGTGGAGGCGTACCCGAGCTCCACGGCGGCGCTCACGTAAACAGCTGGCAGGGCGATCTTGCGGTTGGTGTGGGTGTGCTGGACGACCAGGGCCCCGTCGCCGGGCACGTCTAGTACGGTCCACCGGTCGCCGTTCTTAACCCAGTCGGTCGGCGCTGTCGACAGGCGCCGGTCGTTTCGGCGGGTGATCACAACATCCCCCACGGATGCGTGGTTGCCGTCGGACAGGGCGACCTGCTCGGTGGGCCTGGGTGCGCCGTGGAGGCGGTGGTCGCGGGCGCGCTGGTTGAGTTCTGCGACCAGTTCGCGGGTGGGGGCGAGCATGATCGCGTCCCGCCCCTGGGACCGGTCGGCGGACCAAGCCTGGAACACCTCTTCGGTCATGGTGGCCAGGTCACCGACGTGGACCCGGCCGGCGTCGAGGTAGAACCCGAGCGCGGACAGGCGGCCATCGCGTAGCTCTAGGGACGCGGCTCCTTCGGCGGCGCCGGTGAACCGCATCAGCTCGCTCAAGTGCAGGGCGCCGTGGGTGGCGCGGATGTCGCGGAGCACCCCACCGGCGCCGACGGCGGCCAGCTGCTGGTCGTCACCGACCAGGCGCACCGACCCACCCCGTGCAAGCACGTAGGCGACCGTCTTGTCGAGGGAGAGGGTGTCGACCATCCCCGCCTCGTCGACAACCACCAGGGTTCGCTCGTCGACGTCCTGGGCCCATTGGGGTAGCTGGTCGGGATCGTGCTCCAGGTGCCAGACCAGTTTGGCCAGTGTGTCCGCCTGCGTCTGTGTGCTGTCGCGGAGCACGGCGGCGGCGGCTGCGGACGGGGCGAGCCCGATCACGGTGCCGCCGGAGGACTCCCACGCCCGGGCCAGCGCGCGCATGGCCGTGGTCTTGCCCGACCCGGCCGGGGCGATCGCCAGCTGCACTCGCGCACCAGAGGTCGCCATCCCCTTCACCAGCGCCGCCTGCCCCGCGTTGAGAGCCACCCCGTTGGCCATCTGCTCCAGCAGGGTCACCTCCACGTCCTGCTCGCCGGCCCGGCGCCCGTCCGTGCGGCTGGCCGCGCCGACCAACCGCTGCTCGGCCCCCAGGATCTCCGTGGAGGTGAACAGGTCCCACCCGGCGACCGTGTAAACGCTGGTCCCGTCGGCCCGGCACAGGGGTGCCGGTTCGGTGATCCTGTCGGCCCTGGCGCCAACCATGCGTCGGCTGCGCACCAACGCCGCCTCCGTGAGCTGCTCCACGAGGTCCTCCATATGGCTCACGGGGATGTCGGCGGCGCGGACGCGGCGCTGGGCCTCAGCGCGCACGTGCCAGACCTGCCACGTCGACCGGGACGCCTGCACGGTGGCCACGACCCGTGCAGCGGTCCGCTCCACCCACGCTTCGTCCACGAGTTCACCGAAGCCGTGGGTCCGTGTCCCGTATAGGGCGGTCCCCACCATCGACTCCAACGCGCCCTGGTCACCGAGGACGGCCAGGGCCTCAGAGTGCCAGGTCTGCCGCTGCTGCGCCTCCGAGCGGGGTTCGTGCTTGGCGTCGCGGGTCTCCAGGGTGGCCTGCTGCGCCAGCTGGATTGACTCCACCGGCGTCGGGGGCCGGCCGTGCTGGGCCTGAAACGCCTGCGCCAGCACGCTGCGCCGGGCCTGGATGTTGGCCCGCCGGGTCGACCACGCCTGGTTGAGCCGGTCGTCGACACCGACGATCTCGCGCACCGGCCGCTTCCGGGCATCTGCCCCGGTGCTTGGTGTCCTGGGGGCGAAGGTGATCCCCAGTGGCCGCAGGTGCTTCTCCAGGGCCGTGTTGTACGTCTCCGACGCGGAGACGGTGGCCTTGTGCAGCAGCCGGCTGTCCAGCGACAGCCACCGACCGTCGGTCACGGTCTGGACCTTGTTCGCGACCGCGACGTGGGT
>JBARVW010000124.1:0-1505 GCA_049646465.1 Ornithinimicrobium sp. | reverse complement strand
GGCGTCGCAGCGCGAGGACGTCGCGCGGATCGGGCCGCCCGGTGCACGGACCGGCGGACCGCGAACAGAGCGGCGACGAAGACCCCGATGCCGGCGGGAATGGTCCACCAGGGCAGCACAGCCATCGTGCCGAGGGCGGTGCCGAGCAGCATCACAGCCGCAGCAACCAGCAGCAGGATGCCTCGGGTGCGCACCGAGCCATCAACGGGAGTAGTCGCGGTGGCGCGACCTGTCTCGGCGACCTTGCGAGCCACAGCCTTGCGAGCCACAGCCTTCCGGGGAGCCTCCTCACGAGCGACCGGCACCACAGGAACTGGTGCCACGGAGGCCGACGCTTGGGCACGTTTGACCACGACGTTCGGCGCCCCCGGACGCGTCAACGAGACGGCATACGACCGGGCGGTGGGCTCCGAGAGGTCCACGTGCGTCCGGCGTTGACGCCGTTCCAGCACGCGCATGGCTTCGGAGAATCGATCTACGGACCGGGCGGTGGCGATGTGATCGCGGCGTCGGACCCAGTGCTGCATGAGATAGGCAGCCCAGACAGCCAAGATGACTGCGAAAATCAAGCTACTGGGAAGCACATAGGTCACGGTAGGGGCTGGACTTCCCCCCGGAGGGCAGCCGAGCGGTGTGTCGGCGAACTACCTGGCGGCTAGGGCGTTGCGGTCGACGCGCGGAGGCGTTGCACCAGAGACCCTGCGGCCTCGTCCTCGGCCACCACCGCGAAGCAACGGTGGTCCCGCCACGCCCCGTCGACGTGCATCAGCGATCGGCGCAAACCCTCCTCCGGCAGCGCGAGGCGATGAGCCACGGCGAGGCTGCGGGCGTTCTCCGGGCGGATGTTGACCTCGATCCGGTGCAGTCCGACGTCGCCGAGGCCATAGTCCAAGACCATGGCCAGAGCCCAGGTGGCGATCCCCTGGCCCGTGGCCTTCTCGTCCAGCCAGTAACCGGCGGATCCCGAGCACCGCGGCCCCCACTGCAGGTCGAAGAGGTGCATTTGGCCCACCAGCACTCCTTCGACGTCGATCACAAACGGGACGAGCTTGCCCTCCTCGGCCCCCCGGTCATAGCTGCGCCGGAGTCGGCGAAAACTGGGCGATACGTTGATCCCCGCAGGTGGTGTGGACTCCCAGGGTTGCAGCCAGCGGGCGTTGCGGGCGCGCAGGTCACGCCACGGCACGCGGTCCACGCGCCGCAGCGGACGCAAGGTGATCAACGGCCCTTGAGGTTGTCGGGTCCGCAGCTCGTGGGGCCAGGTCCACATCAGGAGCCCTCGCGGGACCAGTCGCCGGAGCGACCGCCCGACTTGGCCACCACCTGGATGTCACTGATGGTCGACCGCTTGTCGACCGCCTTGATCATGTCCACGAGTGCGAGCGCGGCCACACTGACGCAGGTCAGAGCCTCCATCTCGACGCCGGTGCGGTCCGCAGTGCGCACCGTCGCGGAGATCAGCACAGCCTTGTCCTGGACCTCCAGGTCGACTTCGACCGCGTGCA
>JBARVW010000123.1:0-16152 GCA_049646465.1 Ornithinimicrobium sp. | reverse complement strand
GCAAGCCGTTGCCCGAGGAGCTGCTCGCGGAGAACACCGACGACGTCGAAGCGGGCGCCCCCAACCTGATCAAGCAGATCGAGAACATCCGTCTGCACGGGGTCTCTCCGGTCGTCGCGATCAACTCTTTCCCGACCGACCACGCCAGCGAGCACGAGACCATCCGTCGGATCGCCGAGGCAGCGGGCGCCCGCGTCGCGGTGGCCAACCACTTCAGCGAGGGCGGCGACGGGGCGATCGACCTGGCTCAGGCCGTGGTCGAGGCCTGCGAGGAGCCGAGCACCTTCACGCCGCTGTATGGCTTGGAGATGTCGCTGCACGACAAGATCGACAAGGTTGCCCGCGAGGTCTACGGAGCCGACGGCATCGACCCCTCGCCCGAGGCCGCCAAGCAGCTGGCGGCATACACCGAGGCAGGGTTCGGCAACCTGCCGGTATGCATCGCCAAGACCCACCTGTCGCTGAGCTCTGACGCTTCGCTGCTGGGTGCCCCGACCGGGTGGCGGATGCCGGTGCGCGAGGTCCGCGTCTCGGCCGGAGCCGGGTTCATCTACCCGATCGCTGGCGCCATGCGCACCATGCCCGGTCTGTCACGCCATCCGGCCGCGCACGCGATCGACCTGGATGCCGAGGGCGAGATCGTCAACCTCTCCTAGGCGAACCAGACCACCAGCACCACCGTGACCGCCAGCATGACGATCGTCAGGAAGCGGTAGTTGATCAACAGCGGCGTGCCCTTGAGCTCCTTGGTCTCGGTCGTCCAGTACTCGTTCTTCCAGGTCAGCTCGTCCGTCTTCTCCAGGTCCGGTGTCGGGCCAAGGATGCTGATCGCGATGAGCATGACAACCGCAGCGACCAGGCCGATGCCGGCGGCGTAGAGGAACTGGATCGACGGCTCCTCAGGCCGGACTTGCGTGAAGTAGAACGCGACGACACCCAGGGGTTGCAGGATCACCAACGTATAGAACGCGGCCGGTGCGTTGATCCGCTTCCAGGCGATGCCCAACAGGAACACCGCGACCACCGGTGGCACCAGGAACGACAAGACCGACTGCAGATAGCCGTACAGGGTGTCGAACTGGGCGATGAAGGGTGCCCAGACGATAGCGACCACCAGAGCCACCACGGTCGCGATCCGACCGATGGACACCAACGCACGGTCCGAGGTGTCTGGCCGGAGGGTCTTGACGAAGTCCATGGTGACGATGGTCGAGGCCGAGTTCAGGATCGAGTCGACCGTCGAGGTGATCGCCGCGATGACCGCGGCCAGGATCAGCCCGCGGATGCCGACCGGCACCAGGTCGAAGACGAGGGTGGGGAAGACCGTGTCGGGGTTCTCCAGATTCGGGTACAGCGAGATCGCCATCACGCCCGGGAAGATGAACAGGAACAGGAAGGCCAGCTTGATAAAGCCGGCCATCAGGGCACCCCAGCGGCCGTGATCCAGACTCTTGGCCCCCAGCGTTCGCTGGACCACCAGCTGGTTGGTCGTCCAGTAGTACAAGCCGATCACGAGCACACCGGTGAGCAACCCCGGCCACGGCAGGTTGGCGTTGTCGGCCGGCAGGATCAGGCTCATCTTGTCTTCGCCGGCGGTGTCCGCCATCTCGCTCCACGAGGGGATCGCGCGCCAGGTGGCGATGAAGACGATGAGCCCACCGAGGATGGTGACGGTGGCCTGGATGCTGTCCGAGACCATGACCGCTCCCAGACCGCCGATCACGGTGTAGATCGCGGCCAGGATGGCCAGAGCCGCCACTGAGACGATGATCGGGATGTCCGGATACAGCGTCTGGATGACCACGGCGCCGGCGAACAGGGCCGCGGCCATGTCGATGAACATGTTGGCGAACAGGTTGAACCCGGCGAACGCCATCCGCGAACGCCGGTCGAAGCGCTTCTCCAGGAACTCCGGCAACGTGAAGACCCCGGAGCGCAGGTAGAAGGGGAGGATGAAGAAGATGAAGACGGCCAGGATGACCGTGGTCATCCACTCGTAGGCGAAGATCGAGATGCCCTGGTTGTAGGCGCCACCGGCCAGACCGACGAAGGTCGCGCCCGACATATTGGTCGCCACCAATGACAACCCGACGAAGGGCCAGATGAAGTTGCGGCCACCGAGGAAGTAGTCCTCGGTCGCGCTGCTCTCCTTGCCGCTCTCCTTGGCGGCCACGGCCGCCTTCTTCTTCTGGCGTGACGCCACCACCAGCGGGATGATCCGGCTGAGCAGCAGATACACCAGGATGACCGTCAGGTCGATGGGGCCGACGGTGAAGTCCGGCATTCCGCCGCCGCTGTCCTGAGTAGGAAGCATCACTACTTGTCCCTCCGCACCACGAGAACGGGGCAGGGCGCGTGTCGCACCACGCCTTCGGCGTCGTTGCCGAGCAGCACCCGGGTGAAGGCGTTCAGCCCGCGGCTACCCAACACGATCAGGTCGGCTTCGATCTCGTCGCGCAACCGCAGGATCTCGTCGGTCGCGCGTCCCATCCGGACGTAGGTCTCGGTGGGCGTCAGCCCGGCCTCCACCATGCTGGCCACCTGCTCGTCGAGCACGAGTTGGGCTTCGGCGCGGAGGCGGTTGAGCTGCTCGGTGCTCAGCGTGCGCGAGTTCGTCCAGCCGGACACCAGGCCCACGTGCACGACGTGCACCTCTGTCTGGGTGTACCCATGAAGGTCGAGCACGTGATGAATCGCCAGAGTGGACTCCGGCGACCCGTCAACGGCCAAAAGTATGCGGTGCGGGAACTGAGGCATGAATGCTCCGGAGGTCGACGATGACGGCCGTGCAATACCGTAAAGCGTTCACGGTCATCCCGCATGTCGGAATGCGCGAGCGCGGAAACTCGACGCCGTCGCCATGTTTGGGCCTACAGTC
This sequence comes from Ornithinimicrobium sp., assembly GCA_049646465.1. Taxonomy (GTDB): domain Bacteria; phylum Actinomycetota; class Actinomycetes; order Actinomycetales; family Dermatophilaceae; genus Ornithinicoccus. Next base: position 13,274 of record JBARVW010000123.1, on the reverse strand, counting down.
GGTGGATGGGCCCGCTAATGTGGCAAGAGGTCGGACCGGGGGTGATGGTCCGGCGACACCGCGAGTTGGACCTCAACTGCGGGCTGGTCGTCGGCGACCAACGGGCGTTGGTCATCGACACCGCCACCACGACCCGCAGCGGCTTCGAGCTGGCTGATGCGGTGCGACAGGTCACGCCGCTCGAGCAGATCGTGGTCAACACCCACGCGCACTACGACCATTGTTTCGGCAACGCGGCCTTCCGTGACTCGCAGATCTACGCCCACGCTGCAGCAGCCGAGGGTCTGATGCAGACCGCGGAGCGCCAGCGGGAAGCGGCGATGGCCCACCTGGACCGACAGCAACGACCCGAGGACGCCGCGCTCCTGCGGGACACCGAGGTCGTGCTGCCCTTCTATCTCATCGAGGACGACATCTCCTTGGATCTGGGGGCACGCACCATCCAGCTGCTCTTCGGCGGGAGGGGCCACACCGACCACGATCTGGTGGTCTGCGTTCCCGACGCCGAGGCCGTCTTCTGGGGTGACCTGATCGAGCAGGGAGCGGACCCGGCGATGGAGGACTGCTATCCGTTGGAGTGGGCTGCGTCGATGCGGGCCCTGGTCAGGTCCGAAGGCGTCAGGCACGCCTCGGTCGCGGTCCCCGGTCACGGAGACGTGGTCGATGCCGCGTTCGTCGCGGCGCAGATCGAGCAGCTGCGACAGTTGGCCGCCTGCCTCCAGGACGGGCTCGACAGCCACAGCCGTGACGTCAGCGCGCTGATGGACCGGTGCCGCGGGCTGGGGTTCGACGACCGCACGTTGCGCAACGCCGCCGTCCGCGCCCTGGAGACGGCGGCCGGACGTCCCGACGCAGGGTCTACGGCGAGGGTGCCCCAGCGGCCGACCGACCCGGTCTGAGCCAGCCTCCTGCGCGGCGCCGCCGCACACCTATTTGCACTCGGGGGGGTCGAGTGCTAATCATGGACCTAGCACTCTCACCACGAGAGTGATAACAAGTGCATCGATCGATCTGTTGAGGACCGAGTGCGTGGTGGCGACGTGAGCCGCGGCGACTCGATCCGTCCGTCGCGGGCTGCAGATCGGTCCACCAAACGCTGAGTGTGTGGGAGGAACCACCCCACTGGCCAAGATCATTGCATTCGACGAGGAGGCTCGCCGGGGGCTCGAAAAGGGCATGAACACCCTGGCCGACGCCGTCAAGGTGACCCTGGGCCCGCGTGGCCGCAACGTCGTCCTGGAGAAGAAGTGGGGAGCACCCACGATCACCAACGATGGTGTCTCCATCGCCAAGGAGATCGAGCTCGAGGACCCCTACGAGAAGATCGGCGCCGAGCTGGTCAAGGAGGTCGCCAAGAAGACGGACGCCGTCGCCGGCGACGGCACCACGACCGCCACCGTGCTGGCTCAGGCCATGGTGCGCGAGGGCCTGCGCAACGTGGCCGCCGGCGCCAACCCGATGTCGCTGAAGCGTGGCATCGAGGCTGCCGTGACCGCAGTCAGTGACCAACTGCTGTCGATGGCCACCGACGTGGAGACCAAGGAGCAGATCGCGCAGAGTGCTTCGATCTCCGCGGCCGACACCGAGATCGGCCAGATGATCGCCGAGGCGATGGACAAGGTCGGCAACGAAGGTGTCATCACCGTCGAGGAGTCCAACACCTTCGGCCTGGAGCTCGAGCTCACCGAGGGTATGCGCTTCGACAAGGGCTACATCTCGCCGTACTTCGTCACCGACACCGACAGCATGGAAGCCGTGCTGGACGACCCCTACGTGTTGATCATCAACTCCAAGATCAGCGCCATCAAGGACATCGTCCCGCTGCTGGACAAGGTCATCCAGTCCGGCAAGCCGCTGGCGATCATCGCTGAGGACGTCGACGGGGAAGCCCTTGCGACGATGGTGCTGAACAAGCTCCGTGGCCACCTCAAGGTGCTGGCCGTCAAGGCTCCCGGGTTCGGCGACCGCCGCAAGGCCATGCTCGGCGACATCGCCGTGCTGACCGGTGGTCAGGTTATCTCCGAGGAGGTCGGCCTCAAGCTCGAGACCGCCGAGCTGGACATGCTGGGCAAGGCCCGCAAGGTCGTCTCCAGCAAGGATGAGACCACGATCGTCGAGGGCGCCGGCGAGGCCGACGCCATCTCCGGCCGGGTCAACCAGATCCGCAAGGAGATCGACAACTCCGACTCCGACTACGACCGCGAGAAGCTGCAGGAGCGCCTGGCCAAGCTGGCCGGTGGCGTGGCGGTCATCAAGGCCGGAGCGGCGACCGAGGTCGAGCTGAAGGAGCGCAAGCACCGCATCGAGGATGCCGTGCGCAACGCCAAGGCTGCCGTCGAAGAGGGCATCGTCGCCGGTGGTGGCGTTGCTCTGATCCAGGCCGCGACCGCCTTCGACTCGCTCAACCTGACCGGTGACGAGGCCACGGGCGCCAACATCGTCAAGGTCGCGGTCGAGGCACCGTTGAAGCAGATCGCCATCAACGGTGGTCTCGAAGGCGGAGTCGTGGCCGAGAAGGTGCGCAACCTGCCTGCTGGCCATGGTCTGAACGCAGCCACCGGCGAGTACGGCGACATGCTGGCCTTCGGTGTCGCCGACCCGGTGAAGGTGACGCGCTCTGCCCTGCAGAACGCTGCCTCCATCGCGGCGTTGTTCCTGACGACCGAGGCCGTCATCGCCGACAAGCCGGAGAAGGCTCCGGCCATGCCGGCCGGTGGCGACGGCGGCATGGGCGGCATGGACTTCTGATCCATCGCCGCAGCTGAACCGCTGCGACAACGACTGACGGGACGGCCCTTTCGGGGCTGTCCCGTCCGTCGTTTCGGGGTCGTCCGGTCCGTCCGTTCCGGGGCCGAAGGCGGGGGGATAGGGTCGTTGCTTGTGACGATCTGGGTTGATCCGGCGGTGTGGCCCGCGCACGGTCACCTGTGGTCCCACGTCATCAGCGACGTGTCGCTCGCCGAGTTGCACGACTTCGCCCGGCGGGCCGGCATACCCGCTCGGTCCTTCGAGGGGGACCACTACGACGTCCCGGCCCATCGCCTGGATGACGTCATCGCGGCGGGCGCCACCATCACCAGCGGTCGTGACGTGGCCCGGCGCTTGGCTATGAGCGGCCTCCGGTTCCGCAAGCGCAAAGGGGAGCGCCCGCTGGGGCGGTTCGAGGATGGACTCGTCGCCGTGGGCGGGCCACACACCCTGGACATCATCGCCTCCCCGCTGGAGCCCCTGCCCACCGCGGGTGCTGCCGTCCTGCTGGTCAGCGACGGCACCCGTATGGTCCTGGTGCGCAACGGCTCCCGGCCGGGATGGGCGCCGCCAGGGGGCAAACGCGATGAGGGGGAGACCGTGCGGGAAGCGGCAGCGCGCGAGCTCCTGGAGGAGACCGGCTTGCGATTCGAGGCCATGACCCTGCAGCCGGTCGGCTACGAACGCATCAGCATCGCGGCCGGGGAGTCGCGCAGCCCCTGGACCGACGGTCCCAACTACATCGCGGTGTTCGCGACCCCGGTGCGACCGCGGGAGCCGGTGGCCACCCAGGCGCCCGATGTGCTCGAAGCGCGATGGTTCACCTTCGCCGAGGCAGCCGTGGAGTGCGGGCAGGAGCCGTGGTGGCTCGTGGTGCAGCACTGGCTGGACAGCGCGCCCGACTAGCCCTCAGGTCAGCGCGGCGATCTCGGTGCTCAGGTTGGACCGTGCCCGTTCCTGCCACCTCTGTTGGGCGTGGGCCGTCCGATAGATGTCAGGGCGCTCGGCGAACCCCTGCAGGATGTGACGTCGGCCGGCCGCGAAGAGCTCGGAGGGCACGTGCGCGAACTCGTCGCGGACCTGGCGGGCGTACTCCCGATAGCGCGGGGCGGGCGCAGACAGGATCCAGAGGTCGATGTCGTGGAAGGCCTCCAACAGATCCGGGTCGAGCACCTCGGCTCTCGCGGCACCGGGCACCTGGTGGTCCACCGTCATCAGCACGAGAGCTTCCACCGCGTCGATGTCCGCCGTCTCGGCTCCCAGCCGGTGGAGGTGATCCCGAGCCAAGGTCGCGCTGCGCTGCTCGTTGCTGCCCGGAGTGGCTCGCGGGTCGTAGCTCACGTCGTGGAACCAGATGGCCATCCGAGCCACCGTCAGGGCCCGAGGGGACAAGGCCACGCCGTGGTCCGCGAGCTCCCTCAGCGCGAGCAACATCTCGGCGACGTGCCGCAACGAGTGGTACGCCCGATGCGGTTCGGTCCAGCTGCGGATGATGAACAACCCCTCCGCGTCCCACAGGGCGGCACCGGCCTCAGGGGCGATCGCGGCGATATCGCTGCGCCACTGCGCGCGAGCGTCCGCGATCGCCCAGGGGGCCGGGGAGGTCATGTCGGAGGAGCCTGAGCCTTCGGCCCGGCGTTGCTGCTGCGCGTGGACCAGAGCTCGTGCAGCCGTGGGTCGCCTTGGGCCAGGGGTGTCTGAGCGATCTGCCCGTCGACGCCCACCACGCAGAGATGGGTGACCAGGGGTCCCTCCGGCTGCGCGGTGACATCGCCGATCTGGTCCCAGGTCCAGGACCATCGGGGTCTGAAACCAGACTGAACCGTGATGCCCTGCTCGTCGACCATCACCCACTGTCGGCGGGTGCGCAGTGCCATCACGATCCCGAAGGTGGCCCAGGCGAAGCCGAACGGCCACACCCAGAAGCTCGCGCCGTCGACGAGACTGCTGACGATCCACAGAGCCGCAATCACGGTCTGGGCTCCCCAGATCAGTGCTACCAGGGTGCTGGCGCGGGGGCGGAGCTTCTCGGGCTGCATGGCACCTTCTTCGGGGGTGCTCAGTTGAACGACACGGCTCCCTTGGCGCTGGCTGAGAGGTCGCTGGCCAAGCCTTTGGTGCCGCTGGAGATGTCACTGGCAAGATCCTTGGCCGAGCCCTTCGCGCTCTTGGCGGCCGACTTCGCTGCCCCGAGCGCGCTCTGCATCACCAGGGTGACTCCGACCCCGACCAGCCAGGAGTCCTTGGCAATGGCCAGACCCTGTGGCGTGGGGCGGATGCTGTTCTCCTGGCGCATCCCGGGGACCTGCCAGTAGAGACCGAGGAGCGATGCTCCGAAGCCTGCGAGGGCGGTCCCGGCCACCCCGGAGGGAACCTTGGGCACCAGCAGGGCGGTGCCCAGGGCGATCTCGCCGTAGGCCAAGAGCTCGGTGAAGTCCTTCGGCTTGATGTTCTTGAACATCGGGTAGGCCGTGGATGCCATGCCGTGGACCCCTTCGGCAGTCTCCTCGTCGGCACCGAGCTTGCTGATGCCCGAGTTGAGGATGAAAGCCCCGGTGGTGAGGCGAAGCGGGATGTGAGTGGGATGCATAAAGACTCCTGGGGGTCGAGAGGAAACACCGGATGAGATGCTGACAACATCGAACCACAGGCGGTGGCTCTTATCCGCACCGTCGGGTGGTTTTCAGCTTCCATCGTCCGGTCGCGTGTCCAGCGTGACGCTCACGCTGTCCTGCTTCCCGTCACGGAGATAGTCGATCGCGGTCTCCGACCCTGACGTCCGCTCACGGACCTGGGCGACCAAAGCCGTCGAGCTGGGCACCCGCTCCCCGTCGATGCTGACGATGACATCCCCCGTGCTGAGCCCGGCTGCCTCAGCGGGTGAGCCCGGCTCCACCCCGGAGATCTCGGCGCCGGTGAGGGTCGCCCCGTCGACGGTGTCCTCCCCTTCGGTCAGCCCCACCCCGAGGAAGGCATGCTCGGCGACGCCGGACTGGATGAGCTGGTCCACGATGCTGGTGGTCACGGTCATCGGGATGGCGAAGCCGATGCCGATGCTGCCGCTCTGAGATCCCCCTCCGGTGGGCAGGGAGGCGATGGCGGAGTTGATGCCGATGAGACGGCCGTCGGCGTCGACCAACGCTCCACCGGAGTTGCCGGGGTTGATGGCAGCGCTGGTCTGGATCGCGTTGGTCACCGCGGCACTGCCCGGATCGTTGGCCGACAGCGGCGCGGTGCTCACCGGGCGGTCCAAGGCGCTGACGATGCCGGTGGTGACGGTCCCTGACAGCCCCAGCGGGTTGCCGATGGCCATCACCGGGTCACCGACGGTCAGCCCCTGGTCGTCACCGATGGCGATGGGCGACAAGTCCGAGGGCGCGTCGCGGACCTGCAGCACGGCCAGGTCGGTGGAGGGGTCGGACCCCGTGACCTCGGCGGGATAGCTACGACCGTCACTGAGGGTCACCCGCACCTCCTGCCCACCTTCGACCACGTGCGCGTTGGTGACGATGTGTCCCTGGTCGTCCCAGATCACCCCGGACCCCTCACCACCCCCGTTAGCGGTCCGGACCTGGATCGACACCACGCTGGGCGAGACCGTGTCGGCGACCGAGCCCCAGTCCAGCCCGTCGACGAGCGAAGCAGGCGTGGCGTTGGCGTCGGCGGGGTTGGCGTCGGCTTCAACGCTTCCGTTGGCGGAGGTGACGACAGGACCATCGGCGGTGGTCGCGACGACGCCGTAGGTGCCGCCCGCCGCGAGCACGGCAGAGAGCAGGCCGACGGCACTGAGCTCCGCCAGACGTGTGCGCCGACCGGTCGAAGTCGCGGACATGAGTTCCTCCAAGGATGCAATGGGGTGGTGATGTGCGGGCCACCTGGCCACGACCTCTATGAGACACCCTCGGGATATGCGGTTCCTGACGTTTCACTGTGCGTTGGCTGGACGCGACTCAACGGCGCATCTCGGCGTCGCGTGTTTCGATGTCGCGTGCGGGAGTGTCGTGGTCGTCCGCGGAGTCTTCCTCCAGGGACTCGTCCTGACCGGCCTGGGATCGGGACTGCAGCGGCAGCTCGACCCGGAAGGTCGCCCCGCCACCGGTGGTGGGGGTATGCCGAACGGTCCCGCCGTGACGGGCCACGATGGTGGCGACGATGGCCAGCCCCAGCCCGCTGCCGCCGCGCTCCCGGGTCCGTCCGGCGTCCGCACGGTAGAAGCGTTCGAACACCCGCTCGGCCGTGGTCGGATCGATACCGTCCCCGTGGTCACGGACTTCGACCACGCAGCGCGCGGACTCCACGCCGAGGGCCACCTCGATGTCGGTGCCCTCGGGGGTGTGCGCGATCGCGTTGGCGACCAGGTTGGTCAGGACCTGCCGCAATGCGCCGTCGTCACCGAGGGCCACGGGACGTCCGGACCCGGCGCCCAACGGCACCAGGTGCACGTCACGGTCCGGTGCACGCACCCGGGCGTCCTGGACCACGTCGGAGCTCAGCACCGTCAGATCCACCGGCTCGCTGGCCAGTTGGCCGGCGCTGTCCCACCGGGTCAGCAGCAGCAGCGATTCGACCAGCCGGGTCATCCGAGTGGCCTCGTCCTCGATCCGCCGCATCGCCGCGGCCACGTCGTCGGGCTCGCTCACCCCGCCGACCCGATACAGCTCGGCGTACCCGCGCACGGTCGCCAGCGGGGTGCGCAGCTCGTGGGAGGCGTCGGCCACGAACTGCCGCATCCGTTGCTCCGACGCCTTGCGCACCGCGAAAGCCTGCTCGATGTCGGCCAGCATGATGTTCAACGAGTCCGAGAGGGAGGAGACCTCGTCCTGCGCGGCGGGTGTGGGCACGCGGCGGGTGAGGTCTCCGGCGGCGATGGCGGAAGCAGTGTCCTCGATCTTGGTCAGCGGGCGAAACGCCCGGCGCACCGCCAGCCAGCCGATCACGGAGACCGCGGTCAGCGTGGCCAGCCCCACGAGGAAGGTCAGCTGCCAGAGCTGCCCCACGGTGCGCTCGATCGGAGTCATGGGCACGGCGACGGCGACCGTCCCGGCGCCGTTGGATAGCTGGGCCGTGGCGACCCTCCAGTTGGTCCCTCCAGGGGCCTCGACGGTGAAGGGATCGGCGTCGATCGTGGGGTCGTCGAACTCCACCCGCCCCAGGTCGGGGTGGTCCGGGTCGGTGGCCTCGGTCACGAAGGGGAACGGTGTCGAGCCTTCGGCCCGGGGGGTGATCACCACGTAGTAGCTGTTGGGCACCCCGGCGGCGACGAAGGCGCCACCCTCGACCGAACGGGCATAGGCGAAGTTGCCGAGCGGGCCGATGTACTGCTGCAGATCGGTGTCCAGACGGTCGGTGAGGTAGCTCCGCAGGAACATGGTGGTCACCGAGGCGGTGACCAGGTAGGCCACCAGCACCATCACCACGACCACGGTCACCAGCCGCTTGGTCAGCGACAGTGCGTGCAGGTGCCGGTATGCCGTCGACTTGGCGGACCCGACGAGCCTCACGAGCTCAGCTGCGAGGCGCGCGCAACACGTATCCGACGCCGCGCTTGGTGTGGATCAGAGGCTCGGTGTCCGGATCTCGGTCGATCTTGCGCCGCAGGTAGGAGATGTAGGACTCGACGATCCCCATCTCCCCGCGGAAGTCGTAGTCCCACACGTGGTCCAGGATCTGGGTCTTGGACAGGACCCGGCCGGAGTTGACCATGAGGTAGCGCAGCAGCTTGAACTCGGTGGGGGACACCTCGATCACGATGCCGCCGCGACGGACCTCGTGGCTGTCCTCGTCGAGCTCCAGGTCGGCCACCCGCAGGGTCATGTCGTCCTCGGGCTCACCGTCCTGCGTGCGACGCAGCACCGCGCGGATCCGGGCCACGACTTCCTCCAGGCTGAACGGCTTCGTGACGTAGTCGTCTCCGCCCACGGTCAGACCGGTGACTTTGTCCTCCAACGAGTCGCGCGCGGTGAGGAACAGCACGGGCAGCTCGCGACCGGTGTCCCGGAGCCGGCGGGTGACCGCGAAGCCGTCCATGTCGGGCAGCATCACGTCCATCACAGCCAAGTCGGGGTCGAACTCCTGAGCCATCTGCAGCGCGGTGGCTCCGTCGGCGGCGGCGTGCACTTCGAACCCGGCGAACTTCAGGCTGGTGGACAGCAACTCACGGATGTTCGTTTCGTCCTCGACGACGAGCAGGGTGGCTTCAGGCGTGGTCATGGCCCTATTATCGGCACTTTTCCTGAGGGTCTGCTGAAAGTCGGCTGGGAGGGGCTACGAGGTGGGGGTCAGCTCGTCGAGATCGTCGGCGTCGATGATCCGGTAGCCGTAGCCCTGCTCGGCCAGGAAACGCTGCCGGTGGGCGGCGAAGTCGGCGTCCACGGTGTCCCGCGACACGATCGTGTAGAAGTGCGCGGTGCGACCATCGCCCTTGGGTCGCAACACCCGACCGAGCCGCTGGGCCTCCTCCTGCCGGGAGCCGAACGTGCCGGACACCTGGATGGCCACGGAGGCTTCGGGCAGGTCGATCGAGAAGTTGGCGACCTTGCTCACGACCAACAACGAGATGGCGCCGTCGCGGAACTGGCCGAAGAGCTTCTGGCGCTCCGCGACCGTGGTCGACCCGGTGATCAGCGGGGCGTCCAGGCGCGCCGACAGACCTTCGAGCTGGTCGATGTACTGCCCGATCACCAACGTCTGGGCGCCCACGTGTCGCTCCACCAGACGCTGGACCACGGCGTCCTTGTCGGCGGCGCAGGAGGCGAACCGGTAGCGCTCGTCGGGCTCGGCAACGGCGTACGCCATCCGCATCTGCTCGGGCAGACTGACCCGCACCTCCACACAGTCGGCGGGAGCGATATACCCCTGGGCTTCGATGTCCTTCCAGGGGGCGTCGAAACGCTTGGGGCCGATCAGGGAGAAGACGTCGGACTCGCGGCCGTCCTCGCGGACCAACGTGGCGGTCAGGCCGAGGCGACGACGGGCCTGAAGGTCGGCCGTCATCCGGAAGATCGGGGCCGGGAGCAGGTGCACCTCGTCGTAGAGGACCAGGCCCCAGTCCCGGGCATCGAGGAGATCCAGGTGGGGGTACACGCCTTTGCGTTTCAGCGTGAGCACCTGGTAGGTCGCGATCGTGACCGGGCGGATCTCCTTGCGGGATCCGCTGTACTCACCGATCTCGTCCTCGGTCAGCGAGGTCCGGGCCAAGAGCTCGTCCCGCCACTGCCGGGCGGCGACCGTGTTGGTCACCAGGATCAACGTGGTGGTGCCTGACTTGGCCATCGCCCCGGCACCGACAATCGTCTTGCCCGCTCCGCACGGAAGCACGACGACGCCCGACCCACCGTCCCAGAAGCCGTTGACGGCCTGCTCTTGGTATGGGCGCATCGTCCAACCGTCGGTGACCAGGTCGATCGGATGCGCTTCCCCGTCGACGTACCCCGCCAGGTCCTGTGCGGGCCAGCCGACCTTGAGCAGCTCCTGCTTCAGGTGACCCCGTTCGGAGGGGTGCACCGAGATCGTGTCCTCGTCGATGCGGTCACCCAGGAGCGGGCGGATCTTCTTGTGGCGCATGATCTCGGTGAGCACCGCGCGGTCGGTCGTGCGCAACACGAGGCGGCGCTCGGGCAGGGGGCCTGGCCCGGCGTCGGTCTCGTCCGTGCCGGCCCCAGCGGCGCTCGTTGGTGTCCCGGCCAGGTCGGGATGGGCGAGCTCGAGGGTGAGCCGTCCGTAGCGGTCCATCGTCTCGGCGATGTCCACCAGCAGTGCGTTCGGCACCGGGTAGCGGCTGTGCCGGACCAAGGCGTCGACCACCTGCTCGGCGTCGTGACCCGCGGCCCGGGCGTTCCACAGGCCCAGGGGGGTCACCCGGTAGGTGTGTACGTGCTCGGGGGCTCGCTCCAGCTCGGCGAACGGGGCGACCGCACGACGCGCATCCTCAGCGCCGGGGTGGTCGACCTCGAGCAGGAGGGTCTTATCGGACTGGACGATCAAAGGGCCTTGGCTCATCGAGCAGTGAACGATACGCCTGCCACCAGACATTCCCGGCGGACCCGCGTGCGGCGAGGGATCACGCGGCGTGGGGCTCGGCCGGTGTCGTTTCCCCACCGCCCGGGGGTATGGTGCTTCGTAGAACGCGCTCCGGGGTCGGTGTAACTCCGAGCCGGCGGTGACAGTCCGCGACCCGACCGCAGCCAGCGGCCGGTTGACCTGGTGAAAGTCCAGGACCGACGGTGAAAGTCCGGATGGTAGGCGCGCGTGGCCCTGTCTTGTGCAGGTCGGTGATCGGTCGGTCATCTCGACGATGAAGCCATCGTCGTGGATGGTCAGCCGTCCTCATCGTCGCCGTCGGCACCATGCTGACCCCCCGGAGCTGGAGACCAGCGACGAGCGAGGAAGCGGTGAGACCGACGATGACTTCCGAGCACGCCCTCAGTCCCTCTCCCGGTCTTTCTCCGGAGCCGATCGACCTGACGATGCTGGCCCGCTGTGTAGCCGCCGCCCTCAAGGGGCCCGAGGTCAACCCCAACCCCCGCGTCGGCTCAGTCATCGTCGACGAGGCCGGGGGGGTGATCGGAGTGGGTCATCACGATGGCGCCGGCACCCCGCACGCTGAGGTCGTGGCGCTGGCCCAGGCCGGGGACCGGGCCCATGGTGCCACCGCCTACGTGAGTCTCGAGCCATGCGCGCACCACGGCCGGACCCCACCTTGTGCTCAGGCCCTGCTGGAGGCCGGCGTTGCGCGGGTGGTGTATGCCGTGGCCGACCCCGACGCGCGAGCCGCCGGTGGAGCGCAGTGGCTGGCGCAGCGTGGCGTGCGGGTCGACTACATCCAGCTCCCCGAGGCCGAGGCCGTCGTGCAGCACTGGGCCTTCGCGGTCCGTGCTGGGCGACCGTGGGTGACCTGGAAGTTCGCCGCCACCCTCGACGGTCGAGTGGCCGCCAGCGACGGATCCAGCGCCTGGGTGACCTCGGCCGCCTCCCGCGCCGACGTGCATGCGCTCCGGTCGCGATGCGGGGCGATCATGGTCGGCACCGGCACGGTGCTGGCGGACAACCCCACGTTGACCGCTCGGCACGAGGACGGTTCGTTGTATGCAGACCAGCCTCTGAGGGTGGTCGTCGGTCGGCGAGACCTCCCGGAGCGGGCCCATCTCTCGGCCCCGGAGGACCACGCCGAGGAGACCACAGCCGACGTCAGCGCCACCCGGGCCACGGCCGGCCCTTCGGTGGCCCGCCCGTTACACCTGCGCACCCACGAGGTCACCGAGGTGCTGGACGAGCTGCATACCCGAGGAGTCCACCGGGTGTTGCTCGAAGGCGGGCCCACCCTGGCCTCGGCCCTCTGGCGAGCCGGCTGTGTGGACGAGGTAGTGGCCTACCTTGCTCCTGCCCTCCTGGGCTCCGGCGCCTCAGCGGTCGGCGACCTCGGCATCACCACCATGGCCGGCATGGCCCGGCTCGACCTCGTGGAGACCGTGCCGGTGGGGCCCGACCTTCGCATCACCGCCCACCCACGCCCGACCCCGCAGGAGGACTGAACCACGTGTTTACCGGAATCGTCGAAGAACTGGGTCAGATCGTGTCCATTGAGCATTTGAGCGACTCGGCCAGGATCCGCATCCAGGGGGACGTCGTCACCACCGACATCGGTCACGGGGACTCGATCAGCGTCAACGGGGTGTGCCTGACGGTCACCGACTTCGCTGCTGCGCCGACGGGCCAACAGGAGTTCAGCACCGACGTGATGGCCGAGACGCTGTCCCGCACCAGCATCGGTGACCTCAGCGTCGGGAGTCCGGTCAACCTCGAACGCGCTCTGCGCAGTGACGGGCGCTTCGGTGGTCATGTCGTTCAGGGGCACATCGACACCACCGCCGAGCTGCTCTCCCGCGAGCCCGGCGAGAAGTGGGAGGTGCTCACCTTCGCGCTGCCCGCCGAGGTGGCTCGCTATGTCGTGCACAAGGGATCGGTCACCTTGGACGGGGTGTCCTTGACCGTCAGCGACCTGCAGGACGGAGACGGGGCCACACCCGCTCGCTTCTCGGTGTCGTTGATCCCCACGACGTTGGAGATGACGACCTTGGGCCAACGCGCCATCGGGGCACGGGTGAACGTCGAGGTCGACGTCCTCGCCAAGTACGTGGAGCGACTCATGGGAGCACCCCGCCATGCGTGAGGGCAGCTCCAGGATCGACTCCGCCCTCCACGCGATGCGGGCCGGGCGACCCGTCCTGGTCCTGGACGATGCGCACCGGGAGAACGAGGGGGATGTCATCCTCGCGGCCCAGACCATCACCGCGCCCTGGATGGGCTGGACGGTGCGACATACCTCCGGATACATCTGTGCTCCCATGCCCCAGACCTGGGCCGACCGGTTGGACCTGCCCCTGATGGTGCAGCACAACGCTGACCCGTTCCGGACGGCCTACGCCGTCACCGTCGATGCCGCGGTGGGGGTGAGCACCGGGATCAGCGCGACCGACCGGGCTCGCACGGTCGGCGTGCTCGGCGACACCCGGTCGGTGGCCACCGAC
>JBARVW010000122.1:0-2798 GCA_049646465.1 Ornithinimicrobium sp. | reverse complement strand
AATCTGGTTCGATCCCAGTATCGCCCACCACCAGTAGTCGGCTCCTGACCAGCCGAGACGCGGTTCCGGGGCCGTTATTTTGTCCACCCCATGTCCGAATTGTGCTCCACCTCCGAATTTGCCGGTGACTGTCGACGCGTCCTTAGACATGCGGGAGTGGTCGCAGTCCCCGGCGTCCTCCTGGTCGAGGGCAGATCCTCGGAAGACGACGAGGACGACGCGGAGGTGCCCGAGCGCGACCCTCCCGACTAACGTCGACGCTCGGTCCGCCGTGGGCGCGTCCTTAGGATGAGCGCCATCGAAGTGCCCTCTTGACCCCGCCGCGACGTCATAGTTTCTGCTGTCGGTATGAGACTTCTCCCCACCGTCTACCTGGCCTCTTACACGCTGTCCGGACTCGGCAACTCCGTTGCCGCGATCGTGCTGCCCCTGGTGGTGCTGCAGACCACGGGCAGTGCGCTGGCCGCGGGCACGGTGGCCGCCGCCACCGTCGTGCCGGCGGTGCTGGCCGGCCTGTTGATGGGGGTGGTCATCGACCGGATCAACCGGCGCACGTCCTCGGTGATCACCGACCTGATCTCTGCCGCGGCCATGTTCGCCCTGCCGGTCGTCGACATGATCACCGGGCTGTCCGTCGGCTGGTTCGTCTTGTTCGGCATCATCGGCGCCGTCGGCGACGTCCCGGGCATCACCGCACGGGAGGCGCTGCTCCCGGCGATCATCCGCCACGGCACCATCTCGGCCGAGCGCATCACCGGAACCCGCGAGGCGCTGGGCGCCGTCGCCCTGCTCGTGGGCCCGGCCGCCGCGGGGATACTGGTGGCAGTATGGGGCGGGACCACGGCACTGTGGGTCACCGCGGCGACCTCGCTCGCCGCCGCGCTGATCACCTTGCTGATCCCGCACCGGGTGGGGCAGCTCGAAGCCGTGCAGGATGCTGGTGGCGCACGAGCCACCAGGGCGTGGACGCAGCTGCGGGAGGGGTGGTCGGAGGTGATCAGGAACGGTTTCGTCCGGGTCACCACCGTCATCACGATTGTCGCGGTGGCCGCCATAGCCGGGCTGCAGGGGATCATCCTGCCCCTCTACTTCATCGAGATCGAGCGACCCGGGATGGTCGGGTTCGTCATGAGCGCTATCGCCGCCGGTTCCCTCGTCGGGGGAGGCATCTATGCCCTTGCCGGGACGAAGGGCTCTCGCCGGGGGTGGTTCGTGTCCGGCGTGCTCGGCAGCATTCTCGCCCTGGTCACCCTGGCCACCCTCATCTCGGTATGGGTCCTGCTGGCCGGCGCCTTCATGCTCGGCTTCTCGGTCGGGCTCTTCGGGGCGCTGATCGGAGTGCTCTCCATCGAGCGCATCCCTGAGCGCAAGCGCGGGCGGGTGCTGGGGACGCAGAACACGTTCGTCACCGCAGCCGCGCCCTTGGGCATCTTCGCTGCCGGGGCCATTACGGAGTTCACCGGAGTCCACACGTCCCTGGTGGTCCTCGCCTCGGTCTGGGCCCTGGGTCTGCTGTTCGCGCTGTTTGCCCGGCCGATGCGCCACCTCGACGCGCCCGGGGTGGACGTCCTCGACCACAGTGAGGTGCCTCAGCATGCGTAGCAGCGACCTCGCCCGTCTTGCCGGGATCAGCGTGCGTACCCTGCGCCACTACCACCAGGTCGGCGTGCTCGAGGAGCCGCTCCGCTCGGGCAACGGCTACCGCGACTACGACACCCACGCCCTGGTCCGGGTCCTGCGCATCCGCCGTCTGGCGGAGCTGGGGTTCTCGTTGGCCCAGATCGCGACCATCGTCGAGGGCGGCGGACCCGCCGCGGATGACCTGTTCGACACCCTGGACGCCGAGTTCGTCGAGCAGATCGCACGGCTCACCCGCCAGCGCGAGCTGCTGGCTCACCTCCGACGTCATGGCGTGCCGCCCGATCTCCCCCCGGAGATCGCTGCGTCACACCAGCTGCTCCGACGCTCCGGGTTGCCCGAGAGCGTCGCGGAGCTGGATCGTGACTACGCCCTGCTGCTGGCACAGGTGCTGGGCGTCGGCGGACAGGAGTACCTGACCGCCGTGTACGACCTGATGAGCAGACCCGCCCGGGCGCCGGCGACGGCCGCGGCGATGGCCGCCTGGGCCGACCTCGACGACGAGAGCACCGAGGCGCAGATCGACCGCCTCGTCGGACAGCTCACCGAGCTCTTCGTCCCCGTCCTCGCCGAGCTCGCCCACAACGGAGCACCCCAGCCCCCGAACCTCGCCCAGGCGCAGCTGCAGGAGCACACCGCGGACTACGTCACCCTCGCCCAGCAGCGATTGCTCGAACGGCTGCTGGCTGCGTTGGAGCACGAGCACGGGCAGACTGACTCAGGACCCGGCACAGGGGTGGAGTGACAACGGCGCCAGAGCTCGTCATGGCCAACGCCCGGCCACGGCGGGGGCCACGGCCAGGCCACTGCCGCAAAGCGACAAAGCTGACGCGCTGTGGTCCGGTATCGCCGCGTGGTCAGTCAAAGCGCTACGCACTGTCGAGATCGACGAGACGATCGCTGCCCTAGGGGCGGTGTCAGATCACCGCGAGGATAGGGTGTGCACCCGAACCCCGCTGATGAGCCGGCTACACGCGCTGCTGGTCCCGATCGTCTCCTCTCGTATTTCGGCCGATCGCAAGGCATGGTGATACGAAACATGACCGGGTGGTCAAGAGCGCGGCGGAAGGAGCTCCGAAGGTCCCGTGGGCTCAGCTTCACCACGGTCGACGGCGGCGTCATGGCTGGCGCGGGCACGCTGGAGCAGTTCCATGAGATCT
>JBARVW010000121.1:0-13715 GCA_049646465.1 Ornithinimicrobium sp. | reverse complement strand
GTCCCGTTTGACGAGGTCTGGGTGCCGCACCGCCAACGGGTCGGCCCTGGTGGTGCGGACCCTTTTTGTGCGCACCGCGCCGGCTATGCCCTCAGCGCGCATCAGCCGCCCAACCTGGTCCCGCCCGATATCGTGCCCGGCCCGGCGGGCTGCTTTCCAGAGTTTCCGGACCCCGTACACCTGGTAGTTCTCCTGCCACAGTTGGCGCAGCACCGGGCGCAACACCTCGTCACGGACCGACCGGGCACTCGGCGTCCGGGCCTTAGCCGCGTAATAGGTGCTCGGGGCCACCTGCAGGCCAGTGCTGGACAGCACCTCACAGATGGGCTCGACCCCGAGCCGGCGCTCTTCGACAACATCGTTGCGGTTGGCGTCGATGAACGCGACTACTTCTTGTGTTGGCGGTCGAGCTCCGCCCCGAAGAAACTGGCCGCCCGTTTCAAGATTTCGTTCGCCCGTTTCAACTCCCGGACCTCTTGCTCCAAGTCCTTGACCCGCGAGGCCTCAGTCATGCTCACCCCCGGGGCATGCCCATCATCGATATCGGCCTGGCGCACCCAGGACCGCACCGACTCCGTGCCATACCCCAACTGGGTAGCGACGCGGTGCACCGTGCCGTGCTCAGTGCCCAACTCCGCGCGCAACGTGCGGACCATCCGGACCGCGGCCGCCTTCTCCTCCGGGCTGTACCGACGCGTAGTCGGCTTCCCCGGCGTGCTGTCTTTCGGCATGACTCCATCCTCGTTTCCAAGGTCAGGAGCCTCCAACTTTCCCAGTGCGTTTCAGTAGCCAGTGCAGGGAGGTCGACTAGGCGGCGACCGCGGCCGCCAGCAGCAGAACCGATGCCACTATCCAGGGCCAGCGTCGTTCTCGCGTGCTTGACCGTAGCGCCCACGACGCCTCATAGGGAGAAAGCAGCGGGTCTGTTCCGTGCTCGAGCGGTCAGGCCAGTTGCCATCCTGTACTCGGCATGGGGGCGGGTGCTGTCATGAGCACCTGCTCCAAGTTGGCGTCCGTCCTCTCAGCGTCGTCACCGGTCCCCAGGTTGACGGCTGTGGGCGCCGGTTGAGCATAGGAAACTGATCCGGCGGCTTCGAACGTGCGCGGCGTGACGACGGCGAGGGCCGTTGGGTTCTATGCGCAGCGGTCGTAGTGCACAGGACTTTCCGCCGCTCGCGATTGGCCGCACGGTGGCCAGAACGAGTCACGACGCGCCGTCCTTGTGGCACGTATGTTGCACGAAACGACCTTTCAAGCGGCACAGAGAGGTGAAAGGCCAGGTCAGCAAGATGTGAGCGGCTGTCTTGTAAACAGGGGGTTCGAGTCCCCTCGATTGCTCCCGTCCTGACCAGGCGATAGATGGGTCTGAACCGCGGATATCTACCCGTCGGCATCTCGGCTCCCGGTGGTCACGTTCTGACACGTTGAGACGCACAAAATCCTCCTGAGAGAGGTCGTGGTCCCGTGTCATCCCACTGCGGTGTGGCCAAATTCGAAGCCACGACGCTTGGAGAAGCCGCGGGATCGCTCATTGCCAGCGGTGGCCAGGATCACTGCGGCAACGCGTGTGGGTCCGTGACAGTTTTGGCTTGGGAAGACCACCGGGGTGCCCTTCGGGTAATAAGGGCTTTCGGCCGTGGCCGCGAACTGATGGATGTCGAATCGCTAGGGGCGAGCGTCGACGCGCCGGGAGACGATGGATGCGCCCCGCGTGCTGGCCACTGTTGCTTCAGGAGACCGTCGGTGTGCGCAATGAGCCACAACCGCGGTATCTGTTTCCTTGACGCACCGCCACGACCCGACCATCGGTGGGCTGGCGCTCGGTGCACCAAACTCCGGAAACGTTTCCGCAACAACTCGACCGTGCCGACGTAGCCACGTGGCCGCCCGTTCACCTGATCGCGATTCCGCAGACGGACGGGACTGGCATCCCAGGGCAACCGGCCCATCGCTCTGACCGCTGCTTCAAGCTCGTCGGTGGTTCGGGGGGGGGTGCGGACGTGCTCCCTTGCGTGGCATTGAGTACTTCTATGTAAAATGAGAATCATTATCGAACATGAGAGAGGACCGCACGTGAAGAACAGTGTGCACCCGCCCTACGAGCCGGTCGTGTTCCGCGATCGATCCGCGGGCGTGAGCTTCCTGACCCGTTCCACCATGACGTCCGAGCAGGAGATGGAGTGGGAGGGCGAGACCTACCCCGTCATCGACGTCGACGTCTCCAGTGCGAGTCACCCCTTCTGGACTGGGCGAGGGCGGGTGCTCGACACCGCAGGTCGCGTCGAGCGGTTCGAGCAGCGCTACGGTGCTCAGCGATGAACCGCGCTCGTGTCGTCGTGGTCACCGGCATCGCAGAGGCGCCGATGGCAGCGGCCACGATCGCCCTGCAGTGGGACCTCCCCAACGCCGTGGTGGTGCAGCACAGCATCGACGTCGCTGCGCAACAGTTGCACCGAGTGGTCAGTGATGTCAGCGGGACCGTGGACCACGCCGTCATTGATCTGCAGCACGCCTGCGTCCCTTGCGCCATCCGTGAAGACGTCGTGCCGACGCTTCGTCGAGTCAGTGACGATGGCCGCTGGGATGCGGTCATCGCACACCTGCCGGTCGGTGCAGAAGCCTCGCAGCTGTGCCGGGTCAGCGCGTCGCAAGGGCATGCCGGGGTGCCGATAGCCGGAGTCATCGCCACCCTCGACGGCGAGGCATTGATCCATGACCTGCTGGGTGACGAGCTGCTCTGCGAGCGAGGACTGCACTCCTCGGACGAGGATGAGCGGGGCGTCGGCGAGGTGGGTGCCGCGATGATCGAGTATGCCGATCACGTGGCGCTCAGCGGAGTGGCCGCCGCCAAAGGCGTAGCGCTGGTATCAGCGCTTGCTCGCCCTGGCGTCCCGGTATGGCGGGACTGCAGCGATCTGGAGGCGTCGATCGTGCTGAATCGGCAGCGTCGACACCAGGCGTGCGAGTCGTGGGTTGCCGACGTTCGCAGGGCTCCGCTCCGCGCGGCCCGAGCGGACGCGTGGACCCTCGATCTGCGCTCGGACCGGCCCTTGCACCCGGACCGCTTGCTGCAAGCCCTGGAGTCCATCGGCGGGGGACCGAGACGGTCGCGGGGGTGTTTTTGGCTCCCCAGCCGACCCGGTGAGATCTGCGGGTGGCAAGGGGCCGGCGGCCAACTCAGTGTGGGCCCTATCGGAGCGTGGGGCTCGTCCAAGCGGCTCACCCGGATCACCGTCACAGGTCTCGATGACGGCGCCCAGGACATCCGTTCTGCTTTCGAAGAGTGCCTCCTCACGCTTGCTGAAGTTCGCGCAACCGGCAGTCGATGGAACGTTGCCGAAGACGGCTTCGAGCGCTGGCTCGGACCCATCGCCCCAGTGGCCTAACACCGGGGCGGGTCACGGGACCATCGCATGCACCTATGCGCATGTGTTAATTTATTGAAGTGGCAACAGAGCGCGGCATCAGCGGTGCGGTCGCCATGTTCAAGGCACTGTCCAGCGAGACCCGGCTAGCGATCGTCCATCGCCTCGTGTCCGGGCCAGCGTGCGTGCACGAGTTGGTCAGCGACCTTGATCTGTCCCAGCCCTTGGTTTCACAGCATCTGCGGGTGCTGCGCAGCGTCGACGTGGTGCGTGGCACCCGCCGAGGCAAAGAGATCGTCTACGACCTGGCCGACGACCACGTCGGCCAACTGGTGGCCGACGCGATGGCCCACAGCATCGAAGGCCCCTTGGGCTCGGACAACCTTCCCGATGGACCCCTACCCGAAGCGGAGCACCCCTCATGACCATGCACACTCACGACACCCACGCTGAGCACACTCATACCCACGGTCAGAACTGTGGCCACGCGTCCATCGAGCACGACGGTCACACCGACTACCTTCACGACGGTCATACCCACCACGTGCACGAGGACCACGTCGACGAGCACCCGGCACCAGTGCATGTGCGAGCAGAAGACCACGACCACGCCCACGGCGAGGAATGCGAGCACGAGGTGGTGCGCCACGGTGACCACGTCGACTATCTGCACGGTGAACACCGTCACGCCTCGCATGAGGACCACTACGACGAGCACTGACCCGGACGTCGACCTCAGGCTCGGCGTGACCCAGATGACGATCGTGAGCAGCGCCCGACCGAAGATGTGGTGATGACGCCAACTGCGTCAGTGGGCGCCGCAGCTGCCGAAGATCTCCAAGGTGTGAGAGACGTCGCGGAACCCGTGCTGCGCGGCAGTCTTCTCGGCCCACTGCTCAACGGTGGGACCAGCGACCTCGACCGTGCGCCCGCAGTCCCGACACACCAAGTGGTGGTGGTGCCCGGTGCTGCACATCCGGTAGGAAGCCTGACCGTCGTCAGTGCGCAATACGTCGACTTCGCCTGTTGCGGCCAAAGCGGTCAAGGTGCGATAAACCGTCGCCAGCCCGATGCTCTCTCCCGAGGCTCGCATCCGGGCGTGCAGCTCCTGAGCCGAGGTGAAGTCTTCGATGTCGCCGAGAACCGCCGTCACCGCCGCCTGCTGCCGGCTGGGACGTCGAACGGTCGGGGTCATGGGATCCTCCGCTGCACTGACTTACTCCTTCGGAGTCGCTACATCGGGTCCCAGTGTCCTCTATCAACTCGCGGCTCCGTGAATGAGCGGTTCCGGCCCCGCCGAGTCTCGCTCAACCGGTGACGCTGCTCAGCTCGTTCGGCGTCTGCGAAAGGGTCACTGAGTCGATGACCTCATCTGTGCTCAGGTCGACAATGTGCACCTCGTTGGTGGCCGGCTCGGTCACGTACGCGAGGTCGCCCATGACGTGCAGGAGCGGGCGCGGCTCCTGCCAGTCCAGAGGCTCTTCCCACGCCTGGACCACGGTGGTTTCTTCGGCGATCTCGCCGGTGCTGGCCTCAATCGTGCGCAGCACTCCATCGGTGCCCAGGACCAGCGCATCGCCCTCGGCGTCGCGGCCCAGGGAACGGAAAGTGTAGCTCGCCGGCAGGTCGACCAGAGTGATCTCCTGGCTCCTGGTGTCGACCAGGGAGATCGTCGTGGGTCGTTCCAGCTCTGCGTCCTCCTCGGTCTTGTAGTCGCCCAGCACGACTGGAGAGGCCTCACTGCCGGCAAGATTGCCGATCCGGGCGTAGTCATCCGCAGCCTGGATCTTGGTGAACTCACCGTCGTCGTAGGTCAGGACGCCGTCTTCGCAGCCGAGAACGACGACCTCATCGGCTGCGACGGTTTCGCCGTGCACTCCGGGGCAGTCCTCACTGCGGGCGACTTCTTCACCTTCTGAGTCCAGGACCACCGCTCCGGAACGCTCGTCTTCGGTTCCGATCGTGTGCAGCAGGCTCCCGTCTTCGAGCTCGACCGCAACCCCGTGGTGGGCCCGCGGCGTCTGCATCTGCTCCAGATCGGGCAACTCCTCCCCGGTCACGCTGTCGGAGTCGAACGTGGTGATCTCACCCGTCCCATCAGCAAACAGCACGGTCTTACCTGCGTGGGTCACCACATGCCCGGGCTCCTGCGCCTCAACAGTGACATCGGTCAGCTCAGGGTCCGTGGCGTAGGAATGGTCATGATCACCGTGCGGCTTACTCCACACCCCTGCGTCGAGGACCTGGAACGCTGACCCCTGGGTCAGCAGCAAGTGACGCCCATCTCCGGCCGCATTGAGCCGGGTGAATCCCTCAGCCGGGAAGTCGCCCACCGTCTCCAAGGTCATCGCGTCCACGACCAGGACGCCCCCGTCGTAGGTGATGCCGAGCCGGGGGCTCGGCCCCTGGGCCTCGACGGTCTCTCGTGCTGGGTCGGCCGTCGGCGTCGTGGTATCAGCGGCCTCGCTTGGACTGGATTCCTCCTGCCCCGAGCCCGAGTCGGCGCAGGAGGACAAGGCCAGGGTCAAGCAGGCGGCGACCGATACGGCCGCTGAACGAGTGGGGAAGGAGCGAGGGGAAGAAGTCATGCGGGCACCGTATCAGAATGAGAATCAGTATCATTACCACTGTCGCGCGCGGAAGATTGGGCACGCAGGGATGGAACGACCCAGCGGGAAGCACCAGAGCAAGGCGTCCTGTACCTTATTGCAAACAATTCGCAATAAGGATGGTCATGCTCACTTCGCGCTCCACCGCCATACGCGCGCGCTCTCTGGAGCCTGAGGTCGAGCGCCTGGGGTTGCAGGGTCAGCGTCGACGTGGTCTGGTCTGGACGCTCGGGCTTGGTGTGGCCCTCGTGGTGACCATCGTGGTAGCGGTGGGGCTGGGGGCGGTCGCCATAGACCCGGCCGCGGTCTCTCGGATCGTGATGTACCAGACGTTTGGGTGGGGTGAGGTGTCGTGGACTCCTCCCGAGGAAGCGATCGTCTGGCAGGTCCGTCTGCCGAGGACCCTGCTGGGTGCGTGCGTGGGTGCCGGCCTGGCGGTATGCGGCATGGCACTGCAGGCCATGGTGCGCAACGTCCTGGCTGACCCCTACCTCTTGGGCGTCAACTCTGGCGCCTCCAGTGGAGCTGCGGCCGCGATCTTGTTCGGGTTTGCCGGGGGACTGGGACAACACGCTTTACCGGTCAGCGCGTTCCTGGGGGCGCTCGCCGCATCCGTTCTGGTCTACGTGATCGCTCGCAGCGGCGGTCAGGTCACCTCGGCGAGACTGCTCCTGGCTGGGGTCGCCGTGGGATACGCGCTGTATGCCGCCACCAGTTTCTTGATCTTCGCGAGTGGATCGGCCGAGGGCGCCCGCTCGGTGCTTTTCTGGTTGCTGGGCTCGCTTGCCTTGGCCCGCTGGGACAGTCCCTTTGTGGTCGTGGTGGTCGTGGTCCTGCTCACCATCGGCCTGCTGATGCTGTGGGGGCGACGTCTCGATGCGTTGGCGATCGGTGATGAGACCGCGCACACCCTGGGCATCTCGCCCGAACGGTTCCGCACCCAGCTGCTGGTGCTGGTCGCGTTGTGCATCGGAGTGCTGGTCTCGGCCTCGGGCAGCATCGGGTTCGTGGGCCTGGTCGTGCCCCACCTGGCCCGACGCATCGTAGGGGCCACCCACCAGCGCGCGGTCCCCGTCGCGGCCCTGTTGGGCGCGATCTTCCTGATCTGGGCCGACGTTCTCGCGCGGACCCTGATGGCACCACAAGAACTGCCCATCGGGATCATCACGTCCCTGGTGGGTGCACCGTTCCTGCTCGTCCTGATTCGTCGAATGCACGTCGCCAGCGCCTGATCACCCCCCAGAAGAAGGAGCACCATGCGCCAACCCACCACCGTTGCCTCGTTCGCTGTTCTGTGTGCCCTTGTCGCTGCCTGTGGCACCTCAGGCGAGACCGAGAGTGCATCATCAAATCCGGAGGTGGAGGCGGGCAGCCCTTATCCGCTGACGGTGACCAACTGTGGAGTGGACGTGACGTTCGAGGCGGAGCCGGAGCGGATGATGCTCCTGAAGAGCGCTGCCGTTCCCTACCTGCAGGAGCTCGGTGTCCTGGACGACGTAGTGGCCCGCGCCGGGTTGTACCCCGAGGAGTACTACGACGAGGCGACCAACGCTGCTCTGGCCGAGATCCCGCTGCTCACGGACCAGACCGACACCGGTGGGCACCTGCAGATCTCCAAGGAAGTGGTGATCGCGCAAGAACCCGACCTGGTGCTGGGCGAGGTCGAGAACCTCAACCGCGACACACTGTCCGCGGTCGGGATCCCGCTGCTGGAGGAGCCAGGGCTCTGTCCCGAAGGCATCGAGGACCCGGGGTTCGACGACGTCTACTCCCAGATGACGGCCTACGGGAAGGTCTTCAACCGCGAGGAGGAGGCGGCGAGCGCGGTCGAGGAGCTCAAGGAGCGGGTGGGCGCAGTCGAGGACACGGCCGGCTCGACCTCGACTCGCACGGCCGCGGTGCTCTATCCGACCGTGGGGGGAGGGGTGACCTACGCCTACGGTTCGAAGAGTATGGCCGCGCCGCAACTGGAGGCAGCCGGGTTCGAGAATGTCTTCGCCGACACGAACCAGCGCGTGTTCGAGGTCACCTTCGAAGAGCTCCTCGGGCGCGACCCGGACGTGATCATCATGCTCTACACCGACGGTGACCCGGCCAAGGTCGAGGAAGCAGTGACGTCCCTGCCCGGGGCCGGCAAGCTCACCGCGGTCAGGAACGGGGACCTGATGACCCAGCTGTTCAACTTCACCGAACCACCATCCCCGCTGGCCCTCGAGGGGCTGGAGCGGATCCAGGAGCGGTTCGGCAGCGGCCAATGATTGAAGCGGACGGTCTGACCTTCTCCTACGGCACCAAGCGCAAGGACACCCCGGTGGTCCAGGGCGTGTCCTTGCGGACCCGTCCCGGGCGGGTTCTGGGACTGATCGGCCCCAACGGCAGCGGTAAGACCACCGTGCTGCGACTCCTCTACGGTTCGCTACGTCCCTCAGCCGGGGAAGTGCGGGTCGATGACCGCCGGCTGCGCGACGTCTCCTCCCGCGAGCTGGCCCGCAGCGTCGCGGTGGTGGTGCAGGAAGGCGGAGGCGACACCACGATGACCGTCGCCGAGATGGTCCTGCTGGGCCGGACGCCGCACAGCAAGAACTTCGCACGGCTCACCGAGCAGGACCAGCGGGTAGCGACGCAGTCGTTGCAGCGGGTGGGGGCCCTTGACCTGGGTCCGCGTGCCTTCGCGGGGCTTTCCGGTGGTGAGAAGCAACGCGTCCTGATCGCCCGGGCGCTAGCCCAAGAAGCGGAGCATCTGCTGTTGGACGAACCGACCAACCACCTCGACATCCGCTACCAACACGACGTCCTGCGTTTGGTGCACACCCTCGGAAAAGGCGGCATCGTCGTGCTGCACGATCTCAACCTCGCTGCCCGCTACTGCGACGATCTCGTGCTTCTGGACCGCGGCACCGTCGCCCGCCAAGGAACCGTCGATGAGGTGCTGGAGCCGACCCTGCTGGAACGGGTCTACGGCATCGGCGTCCAACGCGTCGAGCAGGACGGTGACCTTCACCTGCTATTCCACCCTGGAGAAGTGACATGCAAGAGCGCGTAAACACCTACTGGACCGACCACGCCGCCGCCTACGACGACTACCAACAACGTCCCGAACGCCGAACCGCCGACGAAGAGGCGTGGTCACGCATCTGGGCGGCACACCTCCCGCCCAGCCCCGCCCGAGTGCTGGACGTCGGCACCGGGTCCGGGACGATGGCGCGCCTCATGGCCGGAATGGGCTACGACGTCACCGGCATCGACCTGTCCACGGGGATGCTCGACCGAGCTCGAGCGCACGAAGCGAGCCAACCGGGGCGAGCAGGCACCCTGACCCTGGCGCTGGGGGACGCGGTCGACCCGGACTTCCCCACCGACCATGTCGACGCCATCACCAACCGCTACCTGATGTGGACCCTGCGACAACCCGAGACGGCCCTGGCCAACTGGCGCCGCGTGCTACGACCGCACGGCGTCCTGGCGGTCGTCGACAGCACCTGGTTTGCTCACGGCTTCGACACCGGACACGGGTCGACGTTCTGGCAGGCCTACAACGACGACGTCACCCGAGAGCTCCCACTGGCTGCCGCGAGCACCATCCACGACACCGCCCAACTCATCCAGGACGCCGGCTTCACCAACGTCACCGTCACACCCCTGACCGAGATCCTCGAGTTGGATCGTCAGCACGGCGTCTCCCCAGGACACGACCTCCAAACCCAGTTCATGATCACAGCGCAGAACCAGCCCCTCACGTCCGCCGCAGCGCGCTGACCGTGATGTCGGTGTCCTCGCTCATCAGGTCCATGTGGATTGCTGCACCCACGGCGGAGCCTGCGGCTGCGGAGGTGATGACTTGTGCCATGGGCGCGGCCAGGTTGCCCGCCGCCCAGACACCGGGCGTGGCGGTGAGCCCGGCCGGGTCGGTGGGCAGAAACGTCCCGACGACGGTGCCACCCAGCTCCAGCTCGGTCGTGACCAGGCTCAAGTCGGCGAGCAAATCCGTGCGTGCCTCCAGTCCGGTCGCGACCGCCAACGCCTGACGGTCGATGGTCCGGCCATCGACCAGCTGCACTCCGGTGAGGGCATCGTCGTCGACGCGGACCGTGGCGACCTCGCCCACCACCCAGTCCACCCCGAGCGCGGCGAGCTGCTCGACCTGGTCGTCGGTCGGGTCCGGGGCCGTGTGCTGGAAGTAGACGACGTCGTCGCTCAGCTGGCGGAACAGCATCACCTGATGCAGGGCCATGGGGCTCGTGCCCAGCACCCCGATCGCCTGGTCGCGGACTTCCCAACCGTGGCAGAAGGGGCAGTGCAGCACGTCGCGTCCCCACCGCGCCGCCAGCCCGGGCACGTCGGGCAGCACGTCGACCAGGCCGGTGGCCAGCACCAACCGCCGGGCGTGCACGATCCGGCTGGTGCCGCTGGCGGCGCCGACCTCCACGGTGAAGTGGGCTGCGCCGGGCGGCGGATCCGGCAGAACCATGGCCGCAGTCGCGTGGCCTTCGAGGATCTCGACGCCGTAGGTCTGGGCTTCGCGCCGTCCGATCGTGAGCAGGTCCGTCGGCGCCTGGCCCTCGGCGTAGAGATAGTTGTGGACCCCGGCGGCCGGTGCGTTGCGCACGTCACCGGCGTCGACAACGAGTGCTGATCTGCGGGACCGGGCCAGGATCTTGGCCGCGCTCAGCCCGGCGGGCCCGCCTCCCACCACCACGACGTCCACGGTCTCAGTCGCTGCATCGGTCACGCTGGTCATGTTCATGAAGTGCCTCTCGATCGGATCTCAGCGGCACCGGTGTGGCCGCTACAGCAACGATGCGGCTGGCAGGGTCGGATGCCAATTATTCTTGCGGATCTGGCAAACTGAGGTGGTGGAGAACCTCACCGGTGCACCACGCGGCTCCGGCGGCCCCGAGCACGACCGAGCCGCGGTCCTCAGCGGGATCGGGGCACGGTTGCGCGGTCTGCGCCGCAACCGGGCGATGACCCTGGCCGATCTGGCTGAGGCCACGGGCAGTTCTCAGGCCACGTTGTCGCGTCTGGAGTCCAGTGAACGCCGACCCAGCCTCGACCTGCTCCTGCGGCTGGCCGACATCTATCGGCTCACTCTGGACGAGCTGGTCGCCGCCCCCGACACCGGGGACCCTCGTATCCACGCCCGCGCGAGCGTTCGCCACGGGATGACCTGGCTCCCGCTGACCCGCCGACCCGGCGGTCTGCAGGCCTTCAAGCTCATCGTTCCCGCCGATTTCCCTTCGGGCAGGCCCGATCAACGCAGCCACCAGGGATACGAATGGATGTACGTCCTCGACGGCCGACTGCGCCTGCTGCTCGGTGACCATGACCTCACCCTGACCCCCGGCGAGGTCGCCGAGTTCGACACCCGGACCCCTCACGCGTTCGTCAACCCGACCGGCACTCCCACCGAGTTGCTCATCCTCATCAGCGCCGAAGGACAACGCGCCCACGTCCGGGCGAAACCGAACCCACCGCCGTCAGCAAAATCCCTCTGACCCGCTACGAACCGCACCCCCAAGTCTTGAAGCTATAGCCCCGTAAGCGGCTCAACTCGACTAAATCATCTCGCGATATCGTTGATGGCGCAGGCCGAGTCGTGTCTCGTTGGGTTGCTGCAGCAACTCCCGAACGTGGACCGCTACAACGCTGGCAATACGTTGGCAGAATCGCTCAGGATATCGTGCGGCATCAGGCGATTCCGGGATGATCTCGTCGACCGCCCCGATGCTGAGAAGGTCCAGGGCCCTTATCCTTTGAGCATCGGCAATGTCGGGTGCCCTCGTCCCTGTGCGGTGCACGATGGCGCTGGCACCCTCCGGCGGCAAAGGGGCGATCCACCCATTCTCAGCACAGATCGTGCGATCTGCGGGCATCAGAGCCAACGCTCCACCACCGGTCCCCTCACCCAATATGATCGATATCACGGGCACCCGCACCGTAGCGAGGGCTCCCAAGCATCGAGCTATTTCCCCCGCCATTCCCCCATTCTCTGCCTCCGTAGATAGTTCGGCGCCGGGGGTATCGATCACCGTGATAACAGGGAGATCAAGTTCCTCGGCAAGTTCAAATCCGCGCCGGGCGACTCGAAGTGCGGCTGGACCAAGATACGCATTCTGTTGGGCTTGACGATCCTGCCCTACGAGGATGCAGGAGAATCCTCGGAAGCGCGCGAGCCCCACGATCACCGTCAGATCGGATTCTCCCGAGCCCGTGCCCCGAAGGGGGATGAAGACGTCGACCGCATGATGAATGAACTCTCGCAAACCAGGTCGATCGAGTCGCCTCGTCGCTTGGACTGATGCCCAGGCAGGTCGAGAGACGACAGCATGCGTTGGTCCCACATGCTCACCGACTGGATGTTGCGGGGAGAGCAGCACGGCGAGCGCTCTGCTTGCGACAGTTCGTACACCGCTGAGGGGCACGACTCCGTCGATAACCCCTCTGCGGGCGAGATTCTCCGCGAGTTGAACACCCTCGGGGAAGGGCGCTCCGTGGATAACCTCCCGCACCCGTGGCCCCAGAAACCCAATGAGGGCGCCTGGTTCGCCTATGGTCAGATGTCCTAGAGATCCCCAGGAGGCGAGGACGCCTCCGGTCGTGGGGTGTCGTAGGTAGACCAGGTAGAGCAGGCCGGCGCGCTTATGGGCAACGACGGCCTGGGCAATCTTGACCATCTGAAGGAAGGCTGGTGTGCCTTCTTGCATCCGAGTCCCGCCGGACGATGGTGAAGCCAGGAAGGGGAGGCCCTCCCTTGTTGCTCGTTCCACTGCGAGGGTTAGCCGCTCACTCGCAGCCGCTCCGATGGATCCCGCCAAGAAGGCAAACTCGCCAGCAGCGACCGCTACACGGCGGCCATCGAGAAGGCCTTCGCCAGTGATGAGGGCCTCGTCGACGCGGCTGAGCTCGCGCGCCTGGCTCAACTGGGCGGCGTACGTGTCGCCCAGGTCGGGTTGAACGACATTTTCGTCCCAGAGCGTCAGTGTTCCGGGATCGAGCACAGCGCGCAGCACCTCGAGAGCAGGCTGCTGAGCGGTCACCGGAAGTCCGACATCAGCCATGGACCTCGGGCGGCTGAACAGACCGTTGCTGTGCCTGGTCCACGGTCATTGTCGTCTCTCAACCTTCCATGGTGAGGGGGTAGTGACTCGCCTCTGCGGGTACCGCTCGCTTGTGCCCACGCCAGGAGCTCACGTCAAGGGGGTCGACCCGACCACCGTTGTGCTCACCGAACCGAGCCGTTCGACGGTCACCGTGACCCGGTCGCCCTCACTCAGAAGCCATGGGGGGGTCCTTACGTACCCCACCCCCTCCGGCGTCCCGGTGACCAAGATGTCGCCGGGGTTGAGAGTCATGATCTGGCTTACCCGGGAGAGCACCTCTCCCGCCTCGAAGATCATGTCCCGAGTGTTACCGTCCTGGACGACCTCCCCGTTCACGATCGTCTGGAGGTGCAACCCGTCGCGGAGGTCGCCCACCTCATCCGCCGTGACGAGGTCACCCATCGGCCCAGACAGGTCGGCGTTCTTGCCGAGGGTCCATTGTGATGTCAGCTTCTGTGCGCGGCGGGCAGTCAGATCGTTGAACGGTGCGTACGCCAGGACAGCAGCACGAGCGGTGTCGGGGTCAACCCGGTTGAGGCGCTGACCGATCACCGCCGCCACCTCGCCTTCCCAATCCAGACCATCCTCATCCGGCGGGACCGCGACGGAGGCGCCGTCGGTGACGAGGGAGGCCGTCCAAC
>JBARVW010000120.1:0-1809 GCA_049646465.1 Ornithinimicrobium sp. | reverse complement strand
CGACTAGCCTTCAAGAAACCGATCGAACAGATCGGACCACTTCTGTTGCGTTGACCGCTTGGATCCGCCGATCGATGACTGGGACGGTGTTGCGGTGAGCGACTGGTTGAACCGCCCCGGGTTTGGTGGAGGGTCTTGATCTCTACGGGAGAGTGGAGTCATGCCTGCACCGAGGAAGTACAGCGACGAGTTGCGTGAGCGTGCGATCCGCACAGTGAGCGAGACGATCAAGGAGAACCCGGGGATGCCGGTCACGCGCGCCTGCCGTCAGGTGGGTGAGCAGTTGGGCATCTCGGGGGCGACGTTGCGCAACTGGGTCCGCGGCCCGGGCCTGGTGGCCGGGTCGGGCGAGACGGCTGATGACCCGCACCAGCGGCTCATTGCGTTGGAGAAGGAGAACCGGGAGTTGCGCCGGGCGAACGCGATTCTGCGATCGGCCTCGGCTTTCTTCGCGGCGGAGCTCGACCGCCCCTCGAGTCGTTGATCGCCTACCTCGACCAGCACAAGGACCAGTTCGGGGTCGAGCCGATCTGCACCGCCCTCACCCAGGCAGGCGCCAAGATCGCCCCGAGCACCTACTACGCCGCCAAGACACGTCCGCCCTCGAATCGGACCCTGTCCGACGCGGCGCTGGATGAGCGCATCCAGAGCACCTACGACGGCAACTACGAGGTGTACGGGGTGATGAAGATGTGGAAGGTGCTCAACCGCCAACAAGTCCTGGACGAGCAGGGCCGTCCCACCGGGCGGAGCTACCCCTCGGTGGCCCGGTGCACCGTGGCCAGGCGGATGAGGGCACTGGGTTTGTCCGGGGCGGTCGCCGGCGACCATAAGCGGCCCCGGACGACGATCCCGGCCAAGGACACCCACCCGGCCGATCAGTTGAATCGGGACTTCACCTCACCAGCACCGGACAACCGGTGGGTCGCCGACATCACTTACGTGCCGACCTGGGCCGGGTTCGTTTACGTCGCGTTCGTGATGGACCTGTACTCGCGGCGCGTCGTCGGGTGGCGGGTCACCAGCTCGCTGCACACCGACCTGGCCCTGGATGCCTTGGAGCACGCCGTCTGGCAGCGCCAGCGTCAGGGACGAGACCTTGACGGGCTGGTCCATCACGCCGACCGCGGTGTCCAATATCGAGCGATTCGCTACACCGAACGACTGGCCGAACTCGGCATCGTCGCCTCGGTCGGATCCAAGGGCGACTCCTACGATAATGCGGCCGCGGAAGCGCTGAACCGGGTCTTCAAGACCGAGCTCATCCGGCGGCGAGGACCATGGAGAACGCTCGAGCACGTCGAGCTCGAGGTCCTGCGGTGGGTCGACTGGTACAACACGACCCGACCGCACACCTGGTGCGACTACCTCGCACCCGCAGCGTACGAACACGCCTACTACGCTGCCCACAATCCTTCGACGGCGACCGCTGCCGAAGCACACACGACTCTCTACTGAACCCGGCGCGGTTCAATCAACGAGGGTAGCGACCTGGCTGACTTTCGCGCCGATGATCAGGTCACCCTCTTGGTGGCCCAACACTGTCCGGTCCTCTGCTGCGGCGGGACGCTCATCAATCGGGCGAGCGCTGATGATCTGGGAACCCCATTGCCCCTTGACGGTGTTCTTCTTGCTCTTACGGATCGGACGCCTCGCGCGTAACGTGTGACACATGTGCTTAGGGATCACGTTCGACCTCCTGGTGTAGATCGCCCGGTAGATGCTCTCGTGACTGATCCTCATCGCTGGGTCTTCGGGATGAATCAGGCGCAACCGGCCCTCGATCTGCTCAGGTGACCACTCCTGGTC
>JBARVW010000119.1:0-3966 GCA_049646465.1 Ornithinimicrobium sp. | reverse complement strand
GCATCCAGGTCGTGGAGTACCTGCGAGCCTTCCACCTCGGGCGGTCCGGGTGGTCCAGGGTGGGCGCCCTGATCCTCATCAGCGGTGCGTTCGGGATCTTCCGTCGCGACGTCCTGGTCGAGGTCGGTGGCTTGGACCCGAGCAGCATCGGTGAGGATTTCGAGCTCGTGCTCCGGGTGCACCGCCGGATGCGGAAACTTCGACGTCCCTACCGGGTCCAGTTCGTCACCGAACCCATTTGCTGGACGGAGGTCCCCTCCTCCGCAGCGGTGCTGGCACGACAGCGACGCCGCTGGCACCGCGGCCTGTGGGAGACGCTCTGGGCTTACCGGGGCATGCTCGGCAACCCCCGCTACGGACGAGTCGGCCTCGTCGCGCTCCCGTTCTACTGGGTCTTTGAGCTTCTGGCGCCGATCGTCGAGATGGGAGGTCTGATCCTGGTCGCCGTGGGCTGGCTGCTGGGCGTGGTGGACACCGGCTACCTGCTGCTGTTCATGGGGGTGGCCTACCTCTTCGGCATGTTGGTCACCTTGTCAGCGGTGACCGTCGAGGAGTACAGCTTTCACCGCTACGGACGATGGAGTGACCTCCTCGTCACCTTATGGGCGGCGCTCGCGGAGAACGTGGGCTACCGGCAGTTCACGGCACTCTGGCGACTGCAGGGCTGGGCCGCCAGCGTCGCCGGCCGACAGCAGACCTGGGGTGTGATGACACGCACGGGCTTCGGAAACGACGACCCTGACGCCGACGTTCCGAGCGCGCCCGCCTCAAGAACCAGGAAGCAGTGATGGGCGACCTTCTGCGCGACAACACGGTTGCGGGCATGCTCAAGCGCCTGTCCGTGGTGCTGATCCTGGTGCTGGGACTGACCATCGCGATCGGCATCGCGTCGGTGAACTCGATCCAGGACCAGATCACCGACTTCCGCGAGAACGTGACCCCGGCCGTCGACGAGGCAGGCCGGCTGAGCACCGCCTTGACCCTGGCTCAAAGCAGCTTCCGAGGCTATATCTACACGCAGGATCCCCTGCTGCTCGAGGACTATCGCGAACAGCGTCAAGACGTCACCGAGCTGGAGGAAAGCCTGGCCACTCGCACCGAGATCGTTGACCGCTCCGCGGCGCAAGCCCTCATCCGAGAGACCGAAGACTGGTTCGAGCTGACGACGGCGCTGATGCGAGAGGTCGACGACACCGGCCCGCAGGACCTGACGATCGCCCGTCAGTCCTATGAAGACATCATGAGTGACAACGCACGGCTCAACGACCAGATCTTGGAGACCCGGAACGAGCTCCGCAACGACTACCTCCAAGCCATGTCCAGGGGCAAACTGGCCATCCTGGTCGCCGGACTTCTCGGGACCGCAACCGTGATGGCCAGCACCAGGCGAGTGGGTACGCGGCTCGCGTCCCCGCTGTCGGGGCTCCGAGACGTCGTGCAACGTCATCAGCGCGGCGGCACCGAGGTCCGAGCGCCGGTAGACCAGGGCAGTGCCGAGGTTCAGTCGGTTGCGGCGGCGTTCAACCGGCTGGCTGACGCTCAGGAGGAAGCCGAGCGACTGATCCAGGAGGACTTGGAACTGACTCGCATGATCGGGGTCGTATCCAGCACCCTGACATCTTCCGGCACGGACGAGAGCCACTGGGACGAGGCGTGCCAGGAGCTCGGGCGAAGCCTTCAGCTGGACTGCGTGGCCATCACCGCTCACCAGGAGCTCCCCACGACCAAGCGCTTGGGGCACTGGGGGTGCGCAGGACATCGCCAGGGCGAGACCGGCACCAGCGGTTTTGCGAGCACGCTCAAACTGGGGGGCCGAGCCGGTCAGGCCCTGTTCTTGGCGGAAACGCCGGAAGAGATCGAGCAGACGTTCCCCCCACTGGCCGTGGAGAAGATGCGTCGTCATGGTGCCCAATCCGGTGCGCTCGCGGTGTTGCGCGAATCGGATCGAGTGTTGGGAGTGCTGACCCTGGTCTCGACCCAGCCCCGTGAATGGCAGGAGCGTGAGGTGGCGGCCGTGGGTCAGGTGGCGAGCAACACCACTCAGTTCCTCGCCCAGAGGCAGGTCGTGGAACGGCTGCGCGAGCTCGACCGGCAGAAGTCGGACTTCATGGCGACGACCAGCCACGAACTGCGCACGCCCCTGACATCGATCAGCGGATATCTGGAGATGCTGGAGGACGGAGACCTGGGGGAGCTGAACGACGCCCAGTGTCGGGCCCTGGGCGTCCTGGGCCGAAACGTCAACCGGCTTCGCACGCTGATCGAGGACCTGCTCATCCTCAACCGTCTGGACAGCGGGAAAGGAAGGGTGGTTCGGGAGCGGATCGACCTGCGCCGCAGCGTCCGGGAGGTGATTCAGAACCTGGACCCCGTCGCGGCCAGGAAGAACGTCGACCTGAGCGGTCCCGGATCCGGACTGGACGAGGTCCTGAACTACGACGGCACCTCCGTGGCGCAGGAGTGCTACGTCCTGGGAGATCGCGACCAGATCGAGCGGGCGCTGACGAACGTCGTGGGGAATGCGGTGAAGTTCACACCTTCTGGCGAAGGCGTGTCGGTGCAGATCGCCTGCCACGACTCACGGGTGGAGGTCGTCTGCGAAGACTCCGGCATCGGCATCCCAGACGAAGAGGTCAAAGACCTCTTCGTGAGGTTCTTCCGCGCTTCCAACGCGGTCGTGGGACAGGTGCCTGGAAGTGGGCTCGGGCTCTCGATCGTGCTCGCCATCATGGAAGGGCATCAGGGCACCGTCGACGTCAGCTCGAACGAAGGCCGTGGGACCCGGGTGAGAATCAGCCTGCCTGCGGTCGATACCGAAGACTAGGGAAACGTCGAGACTGTTACGCCGGGGACGAGTTGGCGTCGCCGTCGAGCTGGGCGATCTCGTCGTCGGTCAGCGTCAGGTCGGCCGCCGCTGCGGAGTCGGTGACCGACTGAACGCGCTTCGCGCCGGGGATGGGGATGACGACCGACGCCTGGGCAAGCTCCCAGGCCAGTGCGACCTGCTGGGGGCTGACTCCCCGAGCCTGCGCAACCTCGGCGAACGCAGGGTGCTTGGTAGCCAGGTCCTTGGCGTCGGCTAACCCGCCCAGGGGGGACCAGGCGAGGAAGGCGAGACCGAGCTCGCGGCAGACCTCGATCTCGGGAGCACTGGAGCGGAACTTGGGGTTGAACTGGTTCTGCACGCTGACGAGTGAGTCTCCGAGCACGGCCTGCGCGGCGCGAATCTGGTCGACGTTGGCGTTGGAGAGCCCGATCATGCCCACCTTGCCGGAGTCGGCGATCTCTTTGAGTGTCTCGATGACCTGTTCGTAGGGGACGTCCGGGTCGGGACGGTGGTGCTGCCAGAGGGCGATCTGCTCGACCCCCAGCCGGCGCAGACTGTGGTCTAGCGCCGACCACAGGTGCTCGGGCCGACTGTCGGTGGCCCAGTCTCCTCCATCCGTCCGCACGTGGCCCCCTTTGGTGGCCAGCAGGACTTGGTCGCGCGCACCCAACTCGTCCAACAAGGAGGCGACGAGGGTCTCGTTCTGACCCTGCGCCTGCACCCCGTCCTCTCCGGAGCCGTAGGCGTCCGCGGTGTCGAACAGGGTGACCCCGGCGTCCAACGCTGCGGCCATGGTGTCGAGCAGCTGTGCTCGGGGTTGCTCTCCCTCCTGGCTCATGGTCATCAGGCCCAGCCCGATAGCACCCACGTCGTGCCGGCCGGTGGTGTCGTTGCCGATCGTCCTCGTATGCATGGGTCTGACCCTACGCACCCGGATCTGGGCGTCCGGAGCCGGGACATCACGTGAGGTCACGCCGTGGGGGCCTCGAGAAGGTGTGGGCCGCTGCCTTCCTGGGACAGCGTGTCGTCGGGGTTGTTCAGCCGGCACGACCGCAGCGACAGGCAACCGCAGCCGATGCACTCGTCCAGCTCGTCGCGCAGCCGTTCCAGCTGCTCGATCCGGCGGTCGAGGTCGCCGC
>JBARVW010000118.1:0-8373 GCA_049646465.1 Ornithinimicrobium sp. | reverse complement strand
ATGCCGGCCGTGCCACCTCCGAGGACGACGAGGTCCCAAGGGGCCCTCACGTCGCGTCCCTGGAGCCGAGGGTGTCCGCCGGGGTCCGCAGCCGCTGCGTCGCCGCGGGATCGGCGGGGCTGGCCGCCACCCACCGACCGAAGGCGCCACCAGGCGCGCGGTGCTCCTCAGCGAGGGTGGTGCACGGCTGAGTGCCCATCATGGATAGGGGGGACATCGTGGGTCTCATTGCACTCTCCTAGTGCCCAGAACTTCATGACCGAGGTGGTCCAGCACGTGGTTGGTGGACCGCTGACGCGTTGGGGGTGGGGACGTTTCCGGCACTTTGGGGTAACCCCTGTCGCGGCGCTGATCTTCCTGGGCTCTCAAGGTCGTCACCGGACGGCGAGATAGACGCTGTTGTGCGATGTCCCACGGGTCAACGGGTTGGCGAAGCTGACCACCTCTGCGCGGGCCCAGGAGAACACGGTGCCCAGATGGGCGGTGAAGGTCGGGTCCGGGGGGTTGTCCGACCACAGCGCGAACACTCCACCCGGACTGACGAACTCACGCATCGCCGAAAGCCCGGACTGGGAGTAGAAGCTCTGGTGGCTCTCATGCAGGACGAAGTCCGGGGCGTGATCGATGTCCACCAGCACCACGTCGTATGCGGCAGGGTCGGCTCCGCGATCCAGCGACGAGGTCGCATCACCGGTCACCATCGCGAAGAAGTCGGCCTGATGCAGCCGCGTGCGTGAGTCGTCCATCAGCTCCTCCGACGTCGGTAGGAGACGGTCGCGGTGCCACGCGATCACCGGTTCGAGCGCCTCGACGACGTCGAGTTGGGTGACCGCGCTGTGACGCAGCGCCGCCACAGCGGTGTAGCCCAGGCCCAGACCCCCGACCAGCACCGATAGTGCTGTCGACCCCGAGCGCGCCACATGCTGGTCGATGGCGAGATCCGCCAGGGCGATTTCGGCCACAGTGAACAGACTGGACATCAAGAACTCCTCGCCCAGCTTCACCTCGTAGACCAGCGAGTCGGTGACGGGTTCCTGCCGCCGGCGCAGGGTGAGCTCTCCGAGCCGCGTCTGCTGGTGGGACAGTTCCTCGAACCGCTTGATGGGCGCTCCCGCGTTGTCGGTCTGAGGGCTGGTGTCGCCCGCAGTATTCGGTGGGAGCACGCAGCCTACGCAGGTTAGTCTCGCTCGTGCTCGAACGACTGCTTCCCGCCCGGTTGGGGCGCGACTTCCGTTGGCTGTTCGCCTCGTCAACATCCTCCAACCTGGGTGACGGGGTGTTGCTGACGGCAGGCCCCCTCCTGGTCGCCTCGGTGACCCGGGACCCGTTCGCCATCTCGATGGCGGTCTTCGCGCAACGGCTGCCGTGGCTCCTGTTCGGCCTGCTGGCCGGGGGAGTGGTCGATCGCGTCGACCGTCGACGACTCGTGATGATCGCCGACGGGGTGCGAGCGGTGGTGCTGTTGGGCGTCCTTGCGCTCCTGCTAGCCGACCAGGTCTCCTTGGTGTTGCTCTACTTGGCTTTCTTCCTCCTGGGCACGGCCGAGACGTTCGTGGACAACGCGGCCTCGACCCTGACGGTGGCGGTCGTCCCGCGTGCCGATCTCGGGGTGGCCAACTCCCGGATCTTCGGGACCGCGATGATCACGAACCAGATGGCAGGACCCCCGCTGGGGGCGGCGCTGTTCACCGTCGCCAGCGGACTGGCTTTCGGGGTGCATGCTGTCCTGCTGCTGCTGGGGGTCGTCCTCATCTCCAGGATGCGGCTGCCTCGGCGGGTCCGCGTCGAGGAGGTCGTGCCTCTACGACGGCAGATCCGGGAGGGGATGACCTGGTTGTGGCGCTATCCACCGGTGCGCACCCTGGCGTTGATGATCACGATCTTCAACGTCACCTACGGGGCCGTCGTCGGGCTCTACGTGCTGTACGCGCAGGAGCGTCTGGAGGTGGGGGATGTCGGGTTCGGCATCCTGATGTCCACCATCGCGGTCGGGGCGGTGCTCGGTTCGGCGCTGTACGCCCGGTTGTCCGCACGGTTCAGCTTCGCCGTGCTGCTCCGTGCGGGGTTGATCATCGAGACCGTCAGTCACGCCGCTCTCGCCCTGACCCATTCGGCCCTCGTGGCCGGCGTCATCTTGTTTCTCTTCGGGGTGCACGCCGCGATCTGGGGTACGACATCGACCACCGTGCGTCAGCTGGCGGTGCCGGAGCAGATGCTGGGGCGGGTCAACAGCGTCTACATGCTCGGCTCTCTCGGGGGTATAGCGGTCGGCACCCTGATCGGTGGGTGGCTGGCGCAGAGCTTCGGGCTGCTCAGCGCCTTCTGGTTCGCCTTCGGCGGGTCGCTGGTGGCCCTGATCTTCCTCTGGATGCCGATGGCCTACGTCGCTCACGCGGCCGAGGAGCCGGCCGCCGCACCGTCCTAGAGGCTCAGCCGAGGTCCATCAACAGGACGGTCACCCAGTCCAGACCGCCCAGGATGGCCGCGAACCGCAACGTGCGCCCGACCAGCACCGTGGACGTGAACCAGATTCTGGACACCTGCAGCTGGCCGGCGATCACCGCCAGGACGAGCAGCGGGGGGAGCCCCACCGTGGCCGAGAGGAAGAGCACGCTGCTCCAGAGCCACGGCTTGGCGTCGAAACGCTCACGCCAACGGGTCAAGGTCTCCTGGGTCTGGGGTTTGTCGAGCTTCTTGGCCACCCACGGCCACGATAAGGACCGGCGGGCCGCCTCGTACCAGAGGAGCTTGCCGGTCGTCTGCCCGGCGGCGGCGACACCGGACAGCAGCCAGATCCGTGGGGAGTCGGTGGCGAAGGACACCGCCACCAGATAGGCCTCCGCATTGACGAGCGGAAAGACGGCCGACACGAGGCAGGTGACGTAGGTGACCAGCAGGGTCACGGTGGCCCGACGCCCTGGTGCTGCTGGCGGAGCTCGTGCGCGCACTCACCGACCGGCTCGACCTGCACCTGGCTCAGCAAGCGCAGGCTGATGATCTTCACGATCATCAGCGCGACGGCGATCACCCCGGCCGCGGTAGCCGACTCGGAGAGGATCACCACCGCCAGGAACAGCGCCGAGTTCAGGCCCTTGGCCACGCGGGACCAGTTCAGCCGGTAGAGCATCGGGTCGACCAGGGCGAAGTAGTTCGGACTGGACAGGGGGAACAGCAGGAACGACAAGGAGAGCATCAGGTCGAGCACGCTGAAGCTGATCAGGTAGACCGCGATCGGGATCCACATCTCGGGCATCAGCCACACCAGTCCGACGTAGATCGCGGCGGCACAGATGCGGTCACAGACGATGTCGAGGACAGCGCCGGTGCGGGTCTCCTTGCGCAGCATCCGGGCCACGGCTCCGTCGGCCATGTCGCCGATCCAGTAGACCCCGGTGGCCACGAGGAGCAGCGTCAGGCTACCGGTGGGCGCGGACGCGAGAGCGAGCACCACAGCGGCCAGGGTGCGGGTCAGCGTGATCCAGTTCGGCGGAGTGTTCCACCGCTCGAGGTCAGCCTGGGAGCACTCCTGGTGTCGTTGTGGACAGGTCCCCAGAGCCATGCCGGGAGTATGTCACCGAGCGCCCAGCAACTCAGCGCATTGACGGGCGATTTCGTACTCCTCGTTGGTCGGGACCACGAACGCCGCGGGGGTGGCGCCCGCTTTGCTGATACACGCTTCTCCGGAGGCCGCGTCGTTGGCGTCGCGGTCCACGCTCAGACCGAGGATGCCCAACTGGTCGAGCACGTCAGCGCGCAGGCGCGCGTTGTTCTCACCCACCCCCGCGGTGAAGGCGACGGCGTCCAGACGTCCCAGCGGCGCGGCGAGAGCCCCGACGTGGCGCACGATGCGATGGACGACGACGTCATATGCCGTCTGCGCGGCGGCATCGCCGGCCCCCACCTTGTCCATCACCTCCCGGAAGTCACCGCTGCCGGTCATCCCGAGGAGGCCACTGTGCTTGTTAATCGCCACCGTGAAGTCCTCGATGGACAGGTCGGCGACGGCGGCCAGGTGGCCGGCCACGACGGGGTCGAGATCTCCGGTGCGGGTGCCCATGACCAGCCCGTCGGTGGGGGACAGGCCCATGGAGGTGTCGACACTGCGCCCACCCTCGACCGCGCAGGCCGAAGCGCCGTTGCCGAGATGGATGACGATCGAGTTGACCTCCGCGACGGGGCGTTCGAGCAGGGCGGCTACCCGCCGGGAGACGTAGGCGTGGGAGGTGCCGTGAAAGCCGTACTTGCGGACCCCGTACTCGGAACGCCACTTGCGCGGAACGGCATACTCGGTCGCGGCGGGGGGCATGGTGGCGTGGAAGGCCGTGTCGAACACGGCCACGTGCGGCAGGTCGGGGAAGGTCTCGCGGGCCGCCTGGATGCCCTGCACGTTGGCGGGGTTGTGCAAGGGAGCCAGGGCCGCCACCTCGTTGATCGCGTCGATCGTGGGCTCGTCGATCAGCGTGGGCCCGGAGAACCGCTCGCCACCGTGGACGACTCGGTGTCCGACAGCGCCCACTCCGGCCGACGACAGCGCCGGCCCGTGGGCCGCGAACTCCTCGCGCAGGGCGACGAAGGCGGCCGCATGGTCTGGACAGTCGAACGCGCGAGTGCTGCGCGCGCCGTCGACGGTGTGCTGCACGTTGGAGCCCGAGTCGCCGATGCGCTCGACCATGCCCGAAGCACGGCGCTCGCCCGTGCGCGGGTCGACCAACTGGTACTTCAAGGACGAGGAGCCTGCGTTGATCACCAGCACGTGGTCGAGCATGACCTCAGCCTTTCGCTTGGATCGCGGTGATGGCAATGGTGTTGATGATGTCGCGCACCGTGGATCCGCGGGAGAGGTCGTTGACGGGCCTACGCAGTCCCTGCAGGACGGGTCCGATGGCGACCGCAGACGCGCTGCGCTGCACGGCCTTGTAGGTGTTGTTGCCCGTGTTGAGGTCCGGGAAGATCAGGACACTGGCGCGTCCGGCCACGGTGGAGCCCTTGAGCTTCGTCGCGGCCACGGAGGGGTCGACGGCCGCGTCGTACTGAATCGGACCCTCGACCTGAAGCTCAGGTGCACGCTCATGGACCAGCGCCGTGGCCTCGCGCACCTTCTCTACATCGGCGCCCTTGCCCGATCCCCCGGTGGAGTAGGACAGCATGGCCACGAGGGGGTCCAAGCCGAAGGTCTGAGCAGTCGTGGCGGAGGAGATCGCGATGTCGGCGAGCTGCTCGGCGTTGGGCATCGGGTTGATGGCGCAGTCGCCGTAGGCCAGCACCCGGTCGGCCAGGCACATGAAGAAGACGCTGGAGACCACCGAGACGTCCTCGGTGGTCTTGATGATCTCCAAGGCCGGACGGATGGTGGCCGCAGTGGTGGTGATGGAGCCACTGACCATGCCGTCGGCCTCGCCGGCGTGCACCATCAGGGTCCCGAAGTAGGAGGGGTCGACGACCACGTCCCGGGCCTGGTCCCTGGTGACACCCTTATGTGAGCGCAGCTCGGCGTAGGTGTCGGCATATCGGTCGCGTCGTTCGTCGGTGGCGGGATCGATCACCTGCGCGCGGGTGACGTCCAGGCCCAGCGCGGTGGCTCGCGACCGGATGTCGTCCTCGACGCCGAGCAGGGTGAGGTCGGCGATGCCGCGGGCGAGCACTGTGTCGGCGGCACGTAGGACGCGATCCTCCATCCCTTCGGGCAGCACCACCCGGGCGCCGGCGGTCCGAGCGCGAGCCGTCAGGCGGTGCTCGAACATCAACGGCGTCAGCACCTCCGAGCTGGTGCCCGCGGTGGGCAGGACCTGCTCGACGTCGATGTGATCCCGGACCGTCGCCCTCGCCCGTTCGATCTTGCGGGGGGCGTCGGAGGTGATGGTGCCCATCGCACGCTCGGCGGCGCGAGCGGTCTCCATCGTCCCTCCGGCCGCACGCAGGATGGGCACCTCGACGTCCAAGCCGCTGATCAGAGTGATTGTCTGCTCGCTCAACGGGAACCCGCCGTTGAGCACCACGGCGGCCAGCGACGGGAAGGTCACGGCCTGGTGAGCCATGACCACCGCGAGCAGGATGCCTTCACGGTCGCTCGGCACGATCACGACGCAGCCTTCGGTCAGCCGGTCCAGCACGTGCGGCATGGTCATCGCGGCTACGATCACGCCCGTCGTCTCTCGGTCGAGCAAGGTGTGGTCACCTTGCTCGAAGGTGCCCTCACAGGAGGTCATGACGTCTCGCACGGTGGGCGCGGAGAGGAGGTCGTCCTCGGGCAAGGTGTAGGCCGGCACATCGCCAAGGTGCTCGCGCAGTTCGGTGGCGATGGCGTCGCGCTGGTCGGGGTCGCACCGGTTGGCGACCACTCCGGCGATCGTGGCGTGGCGCGACGAGGCCTCGGTCATCATCAGGTCGATTGAGGTCACCAGGTCCGTGGCGCTGCGGTCGACCCCGGGCACGATCAGCAACATCCGAGTGCCGAGGTTGGCGGCGATCATGGCGTTGACGCTGAACTCGGTGGGCGTGGGCACCCCGGTGTAGTCGGAGCCGATGACCAGCACCGCATCGTGCTGCTCGGCGTAGGCGTGGTAGCGCTCCACGATGCTGCCGACCGCCGCGTCGATGTCGCTGTTGACGTCTTCGTAGGTCACCCCGACGGCGGCTTGGCGATCAGCCGCTGAGGTGCTCAGGGGGAGCAACAGCTCGATCAAGGGGTCGTGGTCCCGGTTGCGGACCACCGGTCGGAACACCCCGACGGTGCCCCCCGCTTCACACATCTGGGCCAGCAACCCGACGGCCAGCGCCGACTTGCCCGATTGCGATTCGGCTGAGGCCAGATACAGCGAGGTCTTCACCCCCGCAGCCTAGTGACGTCGCAGTGCCTCTGGCAGAGTGAGCGCCATGAGCACCTCCGATAGCGACGCGATCCGGGTCTGGGTCAACGGTCAACGAGTCGACGAAGGCCCCGCCATCGCGGCCCTGGACCACGGGGTGACCGTGGGGGACGGCGTCTTCGAGACGGCCAAGCTGGTCGACAGCTCGGTCTTCGCGTTGACTCGGCACCACGACCGGATGGACCGGTCGCTGCGCGGGTTGGGCCTGGATCCGCTCGACCGCGATCGGGTCGGCGAGGGCATCGAGGCCGTGATGGCCGACGGGCCCATCGACCTGGGACGTCTGCGCTACACCGTCACCGCAGGGCCTGGGCCGCTCGGTTCGGACCGTCTGGGGGGACCGATGACCTACATCGTGTGGGCCGGGACGGTGCCCCAGCCACCCGTCTCG
The DNA here is from genome assembly GCA_049646465.1 of Ornithinimicrobium sp. Taxonomy (GTDB): domain Bacteria; phylum Actinomycetota; class Actinomycetes; order Actinomycetales; family Dermatophilaceae; genus Ornithinicoccus. The sequence goes on along the minus strand of JBARVW010000118.1, from coordinate 1,116 downwards.
ACCGCTATCGCCGTCGTGCCCTGGGTGCGCAACGAGCGCGCGGCCACGGTCGGGCTGAAGACCACGTCGTACGCCGAGAACGTCATCGCGTTGGCCGCAGCCAAGCAGCTGGGCGGAAGTGAGGCGATCTTCGCCAACACCGCCGGGGCCTTGTGTGAAGGCACCGGCTCCAACATCTTCCTGGTGGTTGACGGCGTGGTGCTGACGCCTTCGCTGCAGAGTGGGCCTCTGGCGGGCATCACGCGTGCGCTGACCATCGAGTGGCTGACCGAGGAGGGGCTACAGGTCGTCGAGGACGAGATCCCGCTGTCGCTGATCGCCGAGGCCGACGAGGTATGGGTGACCTCCAGCACTCGGGACATCCAGCCCGTGAACGCCATTCGGGTGGTGCCTTCGGTCTCCACCCTGGCCGGTCAGCTGTCTGGGGCACCGGTGGGGGAACGCACCTTCGGCGACGCTCCAGGTCGGATCACGGCTCAGGCTCAGGAGATCTTTGCCCGGTTGAGTGTCGAGCGCTTCGACCCGTGAGGGTCTGCTGACGCGTTTGCGGTTGCATTTTCGGCGCGCAGGGAGATAGTGGGATTCATGGCACAGGAACAGAAGAACACTCGGTCCTCCAACCCTTCCGACGCCGGGCCGATCCCCGGTGACAGTGCGTCACCGGTGCGCATGTTCGCCGCCGCACTGGTTGCCTTTGTGTGCGCCGTCGGGGCGTTGTGGGTCTCCGGCGCCGGCGACTCGAACTGGATTTCGGCCGTGCTCATCGTGATCGGGCTGTTGGCCATCCTGGACCTCGGGGTCGGGGCACGCGAGCGACTCGGAGACGACGACGCCTGACCCGGCATCGAGAGCATGCAGCATTCTGCTCAGGTCGGCAGAGCTCAGACGTCGATTCGTCATGCACGCCCTCGGCAGGCTAATCTTCGTCGTCGCACGGACGTGTAGCTCAGTTGGTTAGAGCGTTCGCTTCACACGCGAGAGGTCAGGGGTTCGAGTCCCTTCACGTCCACTCAAGAATGCTGTCATGCTCTTGATCGAATGGTGGTGCAGCGCCATTCGGTGAACATGGGATTCTACTTCCTGTGTTCTTTCGCTGAAAGCACTGGCGCTGACAGC
>JBARVW010000117.1:0-8565 GCA_049646465.1 Ornithinimicrobium sp. | reverse complement strand
TCTCTGACAGGCCGTCCGGGAGTTCATGGGTCAGCGAGGTTGCCGGTGATGGTTGACACCACGTCGCCACACCTCGCAGTCAGTCGGGGGCTGGCCGAAGGAATGTCTTGACGGCTTGCCGGGTCGCCGATAAATTGCACAGATTGGCTCAGCAGGGCCGATTCGGTCAGTAGGCTAGGCACGTCTCCAGGACATCGGCCGCGGTGATGGAAACGCGGTCGTGGTGTGAACCACAATTTCGACTGGTACGGGTTTGCCTGAAGGACCGACGTTTTCGTCTCGGGATGGCGGTAACGCAATGACGAGCGTCGTACCGAAGCCAGAGAGCGACGAAACCGCCGCCGCCAGTGTCACCGAGCGCGGTGCGGCGGGGTGGCCAACACCTCCGACACCGAAGGCCCTCATCCCCCAGTTCGGTGACATTCCGGTCTCCTCCACGGTGCATTTCCAGAGCGTAACCATGACCGCACTGGGCGGCGGAATGTCCGCTCACGACATGTGGGCCAGGCTCCGGTCCCCGCTGCTGGACGTCTTGCGAGTCAAGAACAGCAGCGAACTCGTCATCAAGCTCGCAACGTGGGGAGACGTCTCCGCGACCCCGCGGATCGACGTTGGAAGCACGATTCGCGACATAGTGACTGCCAACACGCTGTCATTCGCAGTCGATAGTTCTACCTTCGGAGACCCTGCGCCGGGACGGGCGAAGCAGCTCAGGCTTCGCTACAGCTGGGGCAGCGGTGCTGATGCGATCATCACACGCAACGAAGACGAGCGCATCGATCTCTTGGGGCGCATCGAGATAGAACGCGCGGTCTACGGGGACCTCCCAGACGGTGCAACGATCGACGTGACCGACATCGTCGCGAGCGAGATCAAGGAGCCCCAGGAAGAGCGAGGACGCACCCAACAGCTGCAGATGCTTGCCTCGAACGGCGCCTTCACGGACCCAGCATCCGGCATCCCGAAGAGACTGCGAGTCGACTTCATCATCGACGGGATGCGCGGCGCGATCACCATCAACGAGAACGAGATGCTCGACCTGCCCCGGTCGCTCAACATCAAGGGCGCAGCGTACGGCGTTCTCCCCCCTGGCGAATCCGTCGCCGTGACCAGTATTAACGTCACCGAGACGGTCGCTGAGATGGTCGAAGGACGCCACCTCTCCGTCGCCGCATCGGAGGAGAACTTCGGTAACCCAGACCCCGGTACGCCCAATGCCCTCAGGGTCCAATACGAGTTGGACGGTAGTGACGGCGCTGCTGACGCCGCCGAGGGTGACGTGCTCACCATCGGGGCAACGTTGCCGCGCGACGCCACATCGGCCTTCGCAAAGTACTTTCAACCCGACCCAGAGTCCGTGGCCGGCCTGGCGCAGCGATGGACTGCGGATGGTCTCGAGCCGACTGACTTCGACGCCACCGCGACGGACCTGACGATCGAGGATCAGATCAACCTGATGTTGGGTATCGAGCCAGAGGGGCGGCTCGATCCGGTGCTTCATGCCGAACCGGACTCGATGGACACGGCGGCAGAGGGAGTCATTCTCTTCCACGAACAGGGATGGTATGGCAGGGGTCTGGCACTGGGGAACCTCTTGCATTCCGTCGCCCTTGCGCCCGGAGAAGTGACCCAGATCGCGATGACCCACTGGAATCACACGACGAGGGCAACCGACAGCGAGTCGGTCTCCCAGTCCGACTCCACCACGGCGTCCGACCAGCAGAACCGGGCTGTCGGCGAAATCCAGAACGGGAGTCTATCGGAGCACACGTCGGGGTCCAGTGGTGCGAGTTCTGCATCGAAGTCGTCGTCCTCGGGTACGTCGTCGACTGGTGCGCGGCTCGGCGTCGACCTCGGGTCGGTCAATGCCCTCATTTCTGGCAACTCGCACAGCAGCGGCAGTTCGTCGACGGTGTCAACCGCAGTGACACGCAGCGATGGCGACCGCAATCTTTCGATGGAGTCCAACCAGAGCATCAATGCGACCACGCAGCGACATGCGGAAGCTGCCAGGACACGTCGAGCGAGCGTCGTCCGGGAGGTTGCGCAGAGCGAGGACGAGACGCTGACGACGCGCGTGGTCGCCAATTACAACCACATGCATGCACTGAGCGTCATGTACTTCGAGGTCGTCGAGGTCTTCAGCTTGCGCACACGCGTGGTCGACGCCGAACGAGTCATCTTCCTCCCGTTCACCGTCCGTGATGTCCAAGAATTGATCCCGAAGTACCGAGCCGTCCTCATCGACGCAGCCATCTCCGCTGGCAAGCCAGGACTCGCTCAGGCCATCCAGCATTTCGACTCCGAAGTCAGTTCGATCGATGACCGCATGACACGAACACGAGAAGACATCACTGCACTCCAGGGCGAGCGAGAGAGAGTACGCGACAGGGTTTCGTCGCTGCCAGAAGAATTCAAAGTCGAGCGAGATCAGATCGAGTCCCGCATGGCCGAACTCAATGCGAAACGGGCCATTGTGATGAGCGACATCGATTCGTATGAGGGGACGCCACAGCCCTTGTTGAGATTCGCGGCCCAGCAGATGCAGCACCAACTCAAGCCACTGGATGACGAAACACGACAACTCCAAGAGACCGCGGCCTCGCTCCTCTCATCCGAGCAGCAGAAGCGACGTCGGCTCAACGATGGTCTGGCCGCCGTCCAACGTGACCTCGACGACCTCGAGCGCCAGCTGCGTTGGCTGGAAGAAGCGCGTCTGGTTCTCGCTGGTGGCCGCTCAGGCCCGTTGCACGACAACCGGCTCTTCTTCAACCAGGCCGTGTGGCTGAGTCTCTCCCCCGCCGAAGTCCTCGGTCTTGCGCGCCGCCGCAACTCGTTCAGGGGGCAGCCCATCTACGAACAGATCGATCCTGCACCGGTTGCCGTCACCGGCAACTACGTCGGATATCGCTGGCGCTTCACGGACACAGCTGAGACACAGGCCTACAAGCAGCGCTTCATCGAACCATTCACCGGAGATCCGGATCAGGACCTCGCAAGCGTTCAAGCCGACATCGCAGTCCCAACTGGCGGAGTCTTCGGAGAGGCCGTGCTCGGCCAGGCCGTCTCGGCCGAAAAGATCGATCTCTCGCGCTTCTGGAACTGGAGTGACTCTCCGATCCCAATCCTGCCGACCAACATCGACCCGCTGAACGCAGCGACACCGACTGTGCAAGAGATGAACACGACACCGGGCGCACTCGACCCATCGTCAGCGAAGCTCGATCCGCTGCAGCAACTTCCCGATCCTTCGGGATTCGGCCCGCTTGCGCAAACGCTCCAAGCACAGGCCTTCCGCGACATGAGCGGGCAAGCGATGCTTCAGTCGCTTGCCGAAGCAACGACCAAGGCCGCCGCGAGCGGCGATGAGAACGCGGCGAAGATCGCATCGGGCAACCTGAAGGCCGGGCTCGACTTCATCTCCGACATGGCTGCGAAGGCAGTGTCCGTCGCAATGGCTGGCGAGACCGGTGGTGCAAGCCTGCTTGGTGGCATGGTCGACTCGGACAAGAGTGCCGGAGCCAGCGTGCTCGGCGGTGTCCTCAATGCCAAGGACGCCGGAGGAAACGGTGACGTCCTCTCGAAGTTGGGCGGCGTCGGTCGCGAGGTCGAAGACGCGCTCGGGGATCACGGCTCGACCCACCTGCCCAAGTTCCCTGACGTGCCCACGCACGAACCCGGGATGCCCGACTTCCCCGACGTCCCGGACGACGAGCTCGAAGACATCGAGCCGAGCGAGTAGTCGTGGTGATGAGACACACGCACAAACTCCGAGGTGGACTCTCGCATGCCTCGAGCTGACGGAGTCGACTTGGCGCGCTACGCCGCAGACGTCGCCCGAGCCGGGATCAGAAGTGACCTCTACCGCGAGTTGAGCGGGCTGATGTGCTGGGACGCTGTGATTCGATGCGCACTCAATGGCGGCGCGATCTCGCTGCAGACAGCCGAGGAGCTGACACACATCGACTGGCGGGAGAACTTCGCGAGATTCGTGTCACCACACGACACCCTCGTCCGAACACCAGAGGAGATGAAACGCGTGCCTGCTGGGGCATTCATTGCCTTCATCGAGGTCGATCAGCCAGACCAGGTTCGACGATCCCATCACATCTGGAAGGGACGGCGCCACATCCTCCACGCCATGATCTCGATCGGCGACGGTTGGGCTGTCGGCAACAAGAACTCATGCATCGGAATCGGCGAACACGTCGGGTGGGAAGCCCTCGACTTGGCGGACGAGTTGAACTGGATCCCCAGCAAGCACCGGTACAACGCAGTGAACGCATGTCCCCTTCACATCCAGAAATCTCGACCCATTCGAATCCGATTCCGGGATCTCCCGAGCTACCAGGAAGCGGGGAGTCGGATCTGGCAACGCCCGAGTTCTGACCTGCGCCCAGTGCGAAGAATCCCGCCTGGCAAGGCGACGGTTGTCGGCGACACAGAAGTGTGCGACGTCGGACCGCTCCAGGACTGCGTCGCACTCCTTGTTGTCCGTCCGGCTACCCCCCAATCCGCACCGGGACGTGACGCCAGCCAGTCATCCCCGCACGGGCGCAAAGCCTTCGTCTGGCACGTGAACGGCGGACGCGTCGACAGCGACCTCATGGCCTATCGCGGCCTTCGCGAGTTCCAAGGCGACGACAACCTCGACTGGTACTTCGTACACGGAGCAAACGCCGATAAGGAGGGCCCCGACAGCTTCGAACGGCAGAACTTTTACGAAGCCCTCGTCGAAGGAATGAACACGCTACACGGTCACGAGGTCCGGAGCTTTCGAGGAAATCGGCTCGTCGTAGATGGCACGGGCTCACTCCTCAACCTCGAGGAACTGCACGAGTTGCGCCGCGCACCACCGGGGAGCCGTTGACGATGCTGCTCTCAAGCTCAGGTTGGTCTCACTGATGCCTGTATCCGATTGGGAAGGTGGGTTTCGCCCACCCTTCAGGACGCTGTGGGTCTTCTGCAGCAGGACGGCGGGAGGCTTTCCGGTCTCAGATGCGGCCGGTCTCGTGGGCCCAGATGGCGACTTCCACACGGTTTCGGGCCCCGAGCTTTCGCATCAGGCTGGCGAGGTGGGCTTTGACGGTGCTGGGGGTGATGTAGAGCTCGCTGGCGATCTCATCGTTGGTGTGGCCCCGCGCGACCGGCACGAGAACTTCCTCCTCGCGGATGGTGAGCGGTTCGATCGGCTGCTTCGGTGGTGAGGACTGTGTGTGGGCGAACGCCGTAAGCAACCGGACAGTCACACTGGGAGCGATCAACGCGTCTCCCTCGGCGGCGGCGTGGATGGCCTGCGTGAGCAGGGCAGGCCCGGCGTCCTTGAGCAGGAAGCCACGGGCGCCCGCTTTGAGCGCCTCATGGACATACTCGTCCAGGTCGAAGGTGGTGATGACGACGATGGGCAGGGGGTCGGTGACGTCAGTGCCGGCGAGGCGTCGAGTGGCTTCGATGCCGTCCATCAGCGGCATGCGGATGTCGAACAATCCAACGTCGGGGCGCAACTGTCGGGCCAGGCGCACGGCCTCTCGTCCGTCGGCGGCCGCGCCGACCACGTCGATGTCGGGTTGAGCACCGAGCAGCATCGTCAACCCGCTGCGCACGATGGCTTGGTCGTCAGCGATGAGAACCCTGATGCTCATCGTGACGCCCGGGCTCGGGGCAAGACTGCCTCGACGCGCCAGCCTCGCTCGGCTGGGCCTGCATCGAAGGTGCCGCCGAGCATGGTGGCGCGTTCCCGCATACCCACCAGTCCGTAGCCCGAGGTGGCACGGCTACCGGTCGGCACGGAACCGTCGTCGTCGACCGTGAGACGGACCCGGTCAGCATCGCCCGTGACAGCGACCGCGACCTCGGTTGCATGGCGGGCGTGCCTTCGAGCGTTGGTGATGGACTCCTGGGCCAAGCGGTAGATCGCCGCCCCTACTGCTGGACTGAGGTCGTCCACCTCGCCGGACAACGTCACCGTGACACAGGGACGCGTCAGTGCATCCGTGGCCAACTGTTCCACCTCGGCCACACCCCGTTGCGGCGCGAACTCGCTCTCCTGGGACGCGCGGAGCACACCGACGATGGCGCGCAGCTCGGTGAGGGTGCGTGTCGCTGCGTCCTCGATGGTGGCCAACGCTTCAACGGAACGCTCGGGATGTGAGGTTGCGACGGCACGTCCTGCCTGGGCCTGGATGACGATGCCCGAGACGTGGTGGGCGACGGTGTCGTGGAGCTCGCGGGCGAGCTGTTCTCGTTCGCGGGCCTTGGCCTCGTCGATGTCGCGGACACGGATCTTGGCACGGTAGCGGATCGCGGCGCCCAGCGCGGCGGCAAACAGGAAGAACCCGTAGGCGGCGACCATCTCCCACAGGCGAACGGTGTCGGCGACGTTGGTGACGGCCAGCCAGAGCAGGATGACGCCCAGGCCGCTTGCGGCTTCCCGACCCGAGCCCCATCGAAACACGGCGTAGGCGAGGATCAGCGCTGCGGAGATGCTGTTTAGCAGGACACCGTCCGATCCGGTGATGATCCTGAGGACGTCGACGATCATCAACGTGCCGAAGGCGGCGAGGACCGCAGCGAGCGGATGGCTGCGCCGCCACAGCAACGCACCGAGCACGCCGAACACCGCAAGAAGCAACAGCGGGATCGGCGCCAGGTCCTGGCGATACACCAGCTCCACCACAGACCAACAGACCAGCACCGCGACCAGGGCCCAGTCCCCCGCCCCGCGCTTCCGCGCGTCCACGGGTCGTGGCTCAGCCCACAACGAGCGGAGCGCATCGGTGGGCATGCAGTCAGCCTAGGCAGCCCACGTGCTTGGTGTATCAGCCGAAAGTACAAGAGCACGACTGTGCCGACAGTCAGGTCTGATGTGACTCGTGGGCGGATGTGCCCGCCGCCAGCATCCGCGACGGTAAGAGGACGACCCCATCAAGCCAAGGAGCACTCTGATGACCTCAGTTCAATCGCACATCACCCATGAGGACCCGCCGTCTCGCAGCGCGCTGGCAGATGTGCAGATCCCCGTGCAGGCCAAGATGGCCGCCGCGTGGACCAGCTTCATGTTCTTGTACATCTACGTCGACATCCTGAACTTCTTCAAGCCCGGGGTCATCGACGACATCCAAGGTGGCCTCGTCTTCACGTTCGACATCAGCCCGGCGCTGTTGACCCTCTTTCTGGTCTCCGTGTCGATTCCGGCTCTCATGGTGGTGCTCTCCGTGGCACTGCCCGCCCGAGTGAATCGCATCACGAACCTCGTCGTGGCAACGCTCTACATCCCCTTCTCCATGTTCAACGCCGCGGGAGAGTCCTTGGAGTGGGCCGCTTTCTACGGCCTCTCCATCGGATTGGAGGTGCTGCTCCTGGCCTTCATCCTGCGCTCTGCCTGGACCTGGCCCTGCCACACGGCATCACCGGCAACACGCCGCGACCGGACGCAACACCGCCGGGCGCAGCAGACGTGAATCCTCACGTGGCGGACGCAGCGAGGGCTTCCGACCGAGCCCCCAGAACGAGGTCCTTCGCGGGATGCGGCTTACCGATGCAGTTGATGTTCGTTGGCGTCGACAACAGCCTCGTGAAAGGTGCCGAGCACGTGCTTGGAGAAGAGGTTGGCTACGAGCTCCCCCCGACTGGTGACCCTCGACTTGGCGAAGATCGCCTTCATGTGGTCACGCACCGTGTGGACTGAAATACCGCATTCGGCAGCGATCTCCTTGGTGGAGAAGCCCCGGCAGAGCGCGAGGACGATGTCGGTTTCGCGCGTGGTGAGACCGTAGGAGTCGAGCAAGATCGGCACCAGGTCACCCGCGTGCGCGCTCTCGATAGTGACTGAAACGCTCTCGACCCCGCCCGACATGGGACAGACGTGGATGCGTACCCACCGACCGCTGCGCCCGCGCAGCCGAGTCGTCAGCTTGGTTGAGGCTCGGCTGGCGCGAGCCTTGGAGGCAGCGACCAGGATCGTTCCCGGGATCTCGTCGTCCACGCTGTCCACGCGGAGGTCCTCGAGGACGTCTTCGGCGCCTTCAGTGACCGACAGGATCTTGCCGTCCGGGCCGAGGAGCACAACGATCGGTCCCGCAGCGATGCTTTCGCCACGGTGTCTCCCGAGGGCTCGACGGAGAGCATTACTCGCCGGCACAAGCAAATTCCTGACGTCGTTCACCTCACTTGGCGTGTAGGTCTGGCCGTCGCAACGAAGGAAGGCGCCGATAGCGAGACATGTGGTCCCGGAGGTGAAGGCGACACGGAGCTCGTCGGACGCGTGGCTGGGCTCGTACATCTTGGTGAAGCGGGGGCTTCTCCCGAGGTCGCCGTCGGTGGCTTCAGCGAGTGTTGCGACTGGGTCGATGCTTCGGGCCAGGTCGTTGAACTTGTTGAAGTCCGGGTCGAGTAACTCGTTGTCCCAGAACGGGACACACGCTTTCGCTTCAAATCCGTACACGACTCCGCCAGCCGGCAAGTGCGTCTCCGGGTCGGTAGTCATCACCGCAGCGGCGTCGTAGCGGGCGATGCGCATCATGCCGTTCGCAATCGCCTCGCATACTTCAGTACCGGTAGGATCCG
>JBARVW010000116.1:0-51299 GCA_049646465.1 Ornithinimicrobium sp. | reverse complement strand
GCCGTGGAATCACACCTGAGCAGACTGCGCAAGAAAGTCTCGGGAGCATCCCCCACGTTGGCTATCGAACCCGTTCGAGGGGTCGGCTATCGACTCGGTGAGATGGAGCCTGCGCGACGCGTCAGCTGAGCGGATGATCCGATTCGTGCTGCTCGTCGGCGGCCTTCTCTGCTCCAGCGCAGCGAGTTCTATCCGCTAGGGTTCTCGATAGCCACGTTCTCACTTCTTTTTTTCGTGAGTTCGTCACGTATCGAAGGAGTAGAACTACGTGGAGTTGACCGACTACATTCGGGTCGTACGACGCCGTTGGAAGATCATTGTCACAACGTTTCTTATGGTCGTCGCCGCTGCTGTTGCCTTCACGGTCCTGACGGAGCCGGAGTATCGCGCCCAAGCTGAGTTGTACGTATCCACGGTGAGCGCTGAGACCCCGGCCGATCTCGCTCAGGGGAGCAACTTCACCCAGCGTCAAGTGGCAACGTATGCCGACGTAGCGACCACGCCCTTCGTGCTGGGTCCCGTCATCGAGGAGCTGGATCTCGATCTCACCCCCCAGCAGTTGGCTGGGCAGGTGACGGTGCAGGCGCCCGCGAACACCGTCATCCTGCAGGTATCCGTGGTCGATGAGGATCCCGCCCTTGCGCTGGACGTCGCCGAGGCCGTCAGTGGACAGCTCGTGCAGGCCTTGGCTGACCTGGATCAAGTGGGCCAGGGGTCGACGAGTCCGATCAAAGCCACCATCGTCACCCCTGCCGCGGTCTCGGACCAGCCCGTCTCCCCCCAGCCTCTCCGCAACATCGCGCTGGCGGTGGTCCTGGGACTGCTCCTGGGTGTTGCCGCTGCACTCATCCGTGACTTGCTCGACACCTCGATCCGTAGCGAAGCGGACGCCCGTGCGTTGACCGACATCCCGGTCCTCGCGGCGATCACCTTCAACAAGGAAGCCGCACGATCTCCACGGCTGGTCATGGACAACCCCCATCACGCCCACTCCGAGGCCTTCCGTGCACTCCGCACGAACCTTCAGTTTGTCAACGCGGGTGACCCCGCCCAGTCCATCGTGCTGACGTCGTCGCTGCCCGAAGAAGGGAAGACGACCACCGTCGCGCACTTGGCGCTCACCTTGGCTGCGACGGGTCAGAAGGTCTGCGTGGTCGAGGGCGATCTGCGGCGGCCTCGGCTGCTCGACTATCTCGGTCTCGAGGGCGCCGTCGGCCTCACGAACGTCCTGATCGGCGAGGCTGATCTGGACGACATGGTCCAGGGATACGGCGACACCAGCCTGAGTCTTCTGGGGAGTGGGCCGCTGCCCCCCAACCCGGCCGAGCTTCTTGGATCCGATCGGATGCGCACCCTGATCCACGATCTGGAACAGCGCTTCGACATCGTTCTCATCGACGCCCCGCCGCTGCTCCCGGTCACGGATGCGGCCGTTCTCGCGTCCATCACCGACGGTGCGATCGTGGTTGTCGGAGCGGGGATCGTGAGAAACGAACACCTGACTCGCACCTTGGACCGCATGGACCAGGCCCAGGGTCAGGTGCTCGGGCTCATCCTGAACAAACTGGCGAACTCCGGTGTCGACGCCTACTACGACTACACCGTGGAGTATCGACCGGACCGACCGGCTGAATCCCCCGCTCAGCCCTCGAAGGGTGAGTCGATCCCGCCCGAGCAACCCCGCTCCACGGCAGGGTCCTCACAGCGAGCATCTACCGTCGTGAAGCCGCAACGATGGCACCGCCCCGGCGGTCAGCCCTCTGCGTAGGGCGACACCGGCGCACCGAGCACCCACCTGAGCGGACGTCCCAGCACCGCCGTGCCCTGAGCACGTCCCGCTCCAGACGCAATCCGCCTGGTCTGTGTCTCCGAACTCCCTGTGGATCGACCATCGACAGCGGAGTTGCTATGACTGATCGACACGTCCTCGTCATTCCGGTGGGCGCCGAGAGCCGGACCTTCGACCAGACCTTGCTGGGCCTGAGCAGCCTGGGAGTGGCCCACACGGTCGTCCCTCATGCGGAGTCGGCTCTGTCCTCGGCCGCCGTCAGTCCACCCGTGGCCGTCATCGTGCACGGCGGGAGCTCTGAGCAGGCGCTTCTTCGGGTCCTTGAGCGCCTCGTTGCCTCGGCCGAGCTCAGCGTCCCGGTGATGGTCTTGGCTTCCGGGCTCCACGGGATCGACCGGACCCGCTTCGTGACCTCCGGGGCCCACGATGTGCTCGATCTCCCGGTCACCACCCCACGACTGCGCCTGCAGCTCCTGGCCATCCGCCGGTCAGGCCTGAGCGAAGGACGGCCCCCTGAACGATTCGTCGTCGGCCCGTTGACGGTCGATGCCGGTCGTTGGGAAGCCTGGATGGACGGTCAGGAGATCGCGTTGACGCGCAGTGAGTTCAACTTGCTCCTCGCCCTGGTCCGCGATCCTTGCCGCACCGTGACCCGGCGCGAGCTGGCCCGAGCCATCGATAGCCAGGCAACCTCGAAGGCTGTCGAGGCGCACATCAGCAGACTCCGCAAGAAGATCACCGCGGTGCACGGATCTCGCGTGATCGAGCCTGTCCGAGGCATCGGCTACCGACTGGGCACGCTCGAGAAGGCTCAAAAGGCCGGTTGACCGCCCGCAGCGCTGCGGAGGCAAGGTCAACGCTGGATCGGTCCACGTGGGCGGCGCCGGCTGAGCCGGACCCAATGGACGACCACAGGCACGATCACTGCGGCGAGAAGCGACCCGGTGTAGAAGGCCCAGAACAACGACACGCTGAGCACCGCCAGACCGATGTCGGCAACTCGGGCAGCTTCCATGCTCACGGGTCGAAGCCGCGAGGCGGGCCCGGCGAACCGCTCGGTGATGCGTTGCAGAGCGCCCAGCAGCAGTCCTGGCACGCTCGAAAGGGCACCTCGTTCGGCAGGTCGCGTCACCTGCTTGCCCTGCAGGGCGACGGCCGTGCGCAGTGCCCAGGTGCACACGGGCGCAATAAGACCTAGCGAGATCACGGCCGCGACGGCCCAAGTGTCGGACAGGGTCCCTTGCGAGGCCGACACCAGGGTCCAACCACACGCCAGGATGTAGAGCACGATGATGCTGGACACCGCGTAGATCTCAATCTCGGTGATCGCCCGGGCCCCATAGCCGCGTGGTCGGGGCTCCGCTGGCTCGTCCACCGCCCTATTGTGCTGGACCGACCTGTATGCCGAACCAGCGCGGGGTCTAGCGCGCCGTGGACCCCGAGGATCGCGAGGAGCGACGCGCCCCACCACCTTGCCCCGATCGCCCCGTGGAGGACCGCCGGGCTCGGTCGGTGTTCTGTCGTCGGGGGCCACCGCCCTGCTGACCGCGCTGGCCGTTGCGCGACACGTCCTGACCCCGGACCGGCGCCTCGGCGGCGGGGGGCTTGACCAGCTTCACCCCTCCGGCAGGGCGAGGAGCGAGCTCACTGAGCATCGGATGACCGACCCGGACGCGGGTGGTCGTTGCCGTGACACCGGCGGCCCTGGTGAGCGCTTTGACGTCGCGCACCTGGTCGTCCGTCATCAGCGTGATCACCCTCCCGGAGGCGCCGGCGCGTGCGGTCCGGCCGGATCGGTGCAGGTACGCCTTGTGCTCGACCGGTGGGTCAGCGTGGATCACGAGGCCGACGTCGTCGACGTGGATGCCGCGGGCCGCAATGTCCGTGGCCACCAGCGTTGGCGCCTGTCCGGAGTGGAAAGCCTCAAGATTGCGAGTGCGGGCATTCTGCGCCAGGTTGCCGTGCAGCTCCACCGAAGGCACACCGCGGGCGTTCAGCTGCCGCGCAAGCTTCTTGGCACCGTGCTTGGTGCGGGTGAAGACGAGGCTGCGGCCGGGGGCCGAGGCCAGGTCGGTCAACACATCTAGGCGGTCGGCGTGCTCGATGTGCAGGACGTGGTGCTCCATGCTGGAGACCGGCGACTGCGCCGAGTCGGCGCTGTGACTCACCGGGTTGGTGAGGAAGCGTTTGACCAGAATGTCGATGCCGCCGTCGAGGGTGGCCGAGAACAGCATCCGCTGACCCACCTTCGGCGTGCGATCCATCAAGCGCTTCACGCCGGGCAGGAAGCCCAGGTCAGCCATGTGGTCCGCTTCGTCCAGCACGGTGATCTCGACGGCGTCCAACCGTGCGTGCCCGGTGTTGATCAGGTCCTCCAGTCGACCCGGGCAGGCAATGAGGATGTCCACGCCATGGGCCAGGCCCTTGGTCTGCGGCTGCTTGCCGACTCCACCGAAGACCGTGAGGGTGCGCATCCCGACGGCGCGCGCCAAAGGCTCGATGCTCTCGGCGATCTGGCCGGCCAGCTCGCGAGTGGGGGCCAGGATGAGCGACCGGGGACGTTTGGCCAACCTGGGGGTGCCGGAGGCCGCCAGCCGAGCCACCAGCGGGAGGGCGAAGGCATAAGTCTTCCCAGACCCCGTCCGGCCCCGGCCCAACACATCGCGACCGGACATAGAGTCCGGCAATGTCGCCTGCTGGATGGGGGTCGGCTCCGTGATCCCGCGGTGGGTGAGGACGGCGACCAGAGGTGCGGGCACGCCGAGGGCAGCAAAACTCGATGTAGACAAGAAGAAAACTCCAGGATGTTGGTGCGTGGTGTCCCGCCCAACACGCTGCGCCGACCGACATCCGTCGGAGGCGACGTGGCCCGCGTGGTGACCACGACGAGCACGACACTCCGAGGCAAGACTGTGCGGAGCGTTGCGTTAAGACTACGCCTTCGGCAGACCGCTCACGGTGGACCGCCCTGCCACGGGCCGTGACCTTGGTCACGATCCGGCCACAGGAACGTCGGATCCTCCGGGCCGAAGTTGTCCAGATGCGGAGCCGAGACCCCGTTGCCACGAGTGAGATGACCATGACCAGATCAACTCCAGGCCGGATTCTTACGAAATACATACCTTTTGGAGAGAATGCATCTAATTGCCGTTTAAACTATTCCACTTCCTGGAACTTTCCTTAGTTGACCTCTCATTCACGACGTATAGTTATGGTGACCAACCGCAACCGAGGACTATCTATGAGCGCTTTATCTTGGCTCGCCACGCCCAGGGCGATGGTGCTCATGCCCGGTGTCGCCGCGGGCTGCGCCTTGATGGCTCGGGACTACATGATGGCGGGCCTCTTCGCCGTCGCCCTCCTCGTCGCTCTCGCCTTCTGGCTCGTCGGAGCAACGCGCCACGCGGTCTCGGTGATCGACGGTGCCGACGAGATGATCGAGGACCACCGTGCACACCCATGGCGCGACCCGGCCACCCGGTTGCGATCCACATCGACGTCCGCCTGACCTATCGAGAGGGTGAATGTGACGACGACCCCGGAGCGCCAGGTCCAACGGCTCACCGAGTTCGAGCACGAAGGACTTCACTTCTCGGTCCGCGACCAGGGACCACGCAGCGGGAGCGTGGTGGTCCTCCTGCACGGGTTCCCACAAGATGCCCGAGCCTGGGATGCGGTGGTGCCGGTCCTTCATGCGGCCGGCCTGCGCACCCTCGCGCTGGAGCAGCGTGGATACGGTCCGGACAACGCGCCGCGTGAGGCCCGCTCCTACAGTCTGCGTGCCATCGCCGGGGACGTGCTTGCCATGCTCGACGCGGCGGGCGTCGACCGTGCCCACCTCGCCGGGCACGACTGGGGTGGTGCCGTAGCCTGGCATCTGGCCGGCACATCTGACCGGATTATCAGCACCACGGTCCTGTCGACGCCTCACCCCGCCGCTCTGACCTGGTCCTTCACCCGCAGCCTCCAGGGCCTGTCGAGCTATTACATGGCCCTGTTCCAGCTGCCAGCCTTGCCCG
This sequence comes from Ornithinimicrobium sp., assembly GCA_049646465.1. Taxonomy (GTDB): domain Bacteria; phylum Actinomycetota; class Actinomycetes; order Actinomycetales; family Dermatophilaceae; genus Ornithinicoccus. The sequence continues at coordinate 45,491 of JBARVW010000116.1, read as the reverse complement.
AGCGAGCACTGGCTCCTCGGTTGAGGTCTTTCTACCTCAAGTCCGGCCTCCCCGACGAGCACGCTGCCCGGTATGCCGACCGCTTTGCCGACCCGTGCGCCCTCAGGGGACCGATCAACTGGTACCGGGCGATGCTGCGCCACCCCGCCAAGACCCCTCGCTCGCGCGTTCCGACGACCTACGTGTGGGGCAACAAGGACTTCGCGCTGGGGTCGGTGGCCGCACGGCGCACCGCCAGCTACGCCCGCTCGGAGTATCGGTTCCTGGAGATTGAGGCAGGCCACTGGCTCCCGGAGACCCACGCCGGGCTGGTGGCCCACGAGATCGTCTACCGCGTTCAGGCCTAGTGCCCCGGGCTCACCCGTCCGGCTGGGCCTTGGGTCGAAGGTGGGCGTCGAAGAACGCGTCGATGCGCCCCCAGGCATCCGAGATGACGCTCGACTCGGGCGCGACCCCGAGCACCCTGAAGAGGGGCTGCATCGGCCGCGGACCGGTCGGCAGCTCGTTCAGGAACGAGTGCCCCACCTCGGGATACTCCTTGACGTCGTGCTCCACCCCGTGCCGTTCCAACACGGCTCCCAGATCGGCCGCAGCTCCCCGCAGCGACCGATCCTGCCCTCCGTAGGAACCGACGACCGGGCACAGGATGGCGGTCGAGTCGAGATCTTTCGGGAGCATCCCGTAGTTCACGGATGCTGCTGAGTATCGGTCTGCGTCGCCCGTCAACAGGGCAAAGCCCCCTCCCATACAGAATCCGATGATCCCGAGGCGCTCGGTGACGTCGCCGCGGGCGAGAAGCGCCAGGCGGGCCGTCTCGATATCCGTGAAAGCGCGACCCGAGCCTCTCAGCACACTGCGCATCGTCGCGACCAGACAGCGACGCGCCCCTCCGGCGGAGTACAGGTCGATGGCCAGCGCCACATACCCCAGACTCGCGAGTCGATCGGCATGAGCGCGCGAGTTGGCGTCGAGCCCGAAGATCTCGTGGACGACGACGACCCCCGGCCACGGACCCTCACCGTCGGGCAGGGCGAGGTAGCCGTGCAATGGCACGGACCCGCCACGTCTCGACGACGCCTCAGTGAGGTCCATGCGCATGTCGTGAGGGTACCGCCCGCGGAACGGCGAACCCCAGTGCTTACAGTGAAGTATGGCTGGTCACGAGCTCAAAGGTGCTGTTGTCGCGGTCGTTGGAGCCAGTGGGGTGCTGGGTTCGCACGTGGCTCGAGGGGTGGTCGAGCGCGGAGGCACGGTCATCCTGGTGGGGCGTCACGAGGAGCGGCTCATCGACGTCGGCATCGATGACGCCACGATCGTCGTCGCGGACCTGGGCGATGCGAGCGCGGGTGATCACCTCGTGAAGGTCGCGCGTGAGAAGTTCGGCCGCCTGGACGGACTCATCAACGCCGCCGGGGTCGTGGCATTCGGCAACCTCGTGGACACCGAGGACGCCGTGATCGAGGAGCTCTTCTTCACCAATGTCATCGGGCCGCTATGGATGCTGCGGCGGGCGGCTCCGCTGTTGGCTGAGTCCCAGGGGTTCGTGCTCAACGTCTCGGCCGTGGTTGCCGACCAACCGATGCCCGGCATGGCGGCCTACGCCTCCACGAAGGCGGCGCTGACCGGTGCCGACCGTGCACTGGTCCGAGAGCTGCGGCGTTCCAAGATCAGCGTGTATGACGTGAGGCCGCCGCATACCGAGACCGGCTTGGTCGGCCGGGCCCTGTCCGGGCAAGCGCCCAAGCTGCCCGAGGGCCTGCCACCCGAGCAGGTGGCCACCGCCATCATCGAGTCGATCGAGCAGGGGCAGCTCGACGTGTCGGCCGACGACATCACCCACTCGTCCACGAGCAGCTAGCTCATCGTCAGGAACGATCTAGGGAGGCCGATATGGCATTCAGCAACGGAGACAAGGTCAGCTGGAAGACACCGCAGGGTCCTACACCTGGTGTCGTGAAACAGAAACGGGTCAACGACTTCGAGTTCGAGGGCCAAAACTTCAAACCCACCGACGACGACCCCTACTACATCGTGGAGTCCGAGAAGACCGGGTCTAAGGCGGCCCACAAGGAGTCTGCGCTCACCGCCCGGTGACGACGGCTGAGATGTCAGAGGTCCGCGCGCGGACGACTACCCTTACGCCGTAATCGGCGCTCTCGTGGGCGCCCCCCAGACGTAAGGAGCACTACTCGTGATCATCGACATCATCGGATTTCTCATCTTCGGCCTGTTCGTCGGGGCCGTTGCCCGACTGATCAAGCCCGGCAAGCAGAACTTGAGCATCGTCGCGACTCTGCTGCTCGGAGTCGTGGGCTCGATCATCGGCGGCCTGATCGCCTCGGCGATCGGCTCCGGCGACATCTTCGAGCTCAACATCATCGGTGCCATCGTGGCGATCATCGCCGCCGTGTTGCTGATCGGTGTCGCCGAGGGCATGTCCGGCAGGAAGCGCGTCTAAGGGCCGCTCAGGTCCGGCCTAGGCGTTGTCGCCTCCCGTGCTGTCGGCCAACGACGGTCCACCCTCGGTGGCAGCCGTCTCCCCGACGTCGGGCCGCACCCAACGCTGGACCTCGTCGATGTCCCGGCCGTGCGCGCGTGTGAACGCACGTGCGTCGTGCCGGGCATCGGCCATCTGTTGCCGCAGACCGGCGTAGCTGGCGCCGAGTCGTGGGACCCGGTCGATGACGTCCATCACCAGCCGATAGCGGTCCAGGCTGTTGAGCATCAACATGTCGAACGGCGTCGTGGTCGTGCCCTCCTCGATGTATCCGCGAACGTGCAGGTTGGCGTGTCCGGTGCGCCGATAGGTCAGTCGGTGGATCAGCCACGGGTAGCCGTGGTAGGCGAAGATGACCGGCTTGGTCGCAGTGAAGATCGCGTCGAAGTCCCGATCCGACAGACCGTGCGGATGTTCGTCCTCACTCTGAAGGCGCATCAGGTCCACGACGTTGACCACCCGGATCGTGAGGTCGGGGATGGCCTCGCGCAGGAGGTCGGCCGCCGCCATCACCTCCAGCGTGGGCACGTCACCGGCGCACCCCAAGACGACCTCCGGCTCTTCGCCTCCGGACTCGGTCCCAGCCCACTCCCAGATGCCCAGTCCTCGGGAGCAGTGCTTGTCCGCCTCGTCCACACTCAGGAAGTTGGGTGCCGGCTGCTTGCCGGCGACCACCACGTTGACGTACTGCTTGGAGCGCAGGACGTGGTCGTAGGTCGACAACAGCGTGTTCGTGTCCGGCGGCAGGTAGACCCGGATGATGTCGGCCTTCTTGTTGACCACGTGGTCAATGAAGCCCGGGTCCTGATGCGAGAAGCCGTTGTGGTCCTGTCGCCAGACGTGGGAGCTCAGCAGGTAGTTCAGCGACGCTATCGGGCGACGCCACGGAATGTGGTTGGTCACCTTGAGCCACTTGGCGTGCTGGTTGAACATCGAGTCGACGAGGTGGATGAACGCCTCGTAGGAGTTCATCATCCCGTGTCGTCCGGTCAGCAGGTATCCCTCGAGCCAGCCCTGGCACTGGTGCTCGCTCAGCATCTCCATCACGCGTCCACGGATGGCTAGGTGCTCTTGTCGATCGCGGTCGTCCAGTCCAGCGTTCCATTGCTTGTCGGTGATGTCGTACACCGCCTGAAGCCGGTTCGAGGCCGTCTCATCAGGGCCGAAGATGCGGAAGTTGTCCGGGTTGAGCCGGATGACCTCCCGCAAGAACTCCCCCAGCACGCGGGTGGCCTCGGACATCGCCGGACCGCTACCGTCCGCGGCGACACCGAAGTCGCGCCAGTTCGGCAGACGCAGGTCTTTGAGGATCAACCCCCCGTTGGTGTGCGGGTTCTCTCCCATTCGCAGACCCACCGGAGGTGCCAGGTCAGCGATCGACGGCACCGGTGCACCCGCATCGTCGAACAGCTCCTCGGGTCGATAGCTGGCCAACCAGTCATTCAGGCTGGCCAGGTGCTCCGGGGTGTCCCGCGCGTTGGACAGTGGCACCTGATGGGACCTCCATGACCCTTCGGTCTGGTTGCCGTCGATCTCTTTCGGCCCGGTCCAGCCCTTCGGCGTGCGGAAAACGATCATCGGCCACCGCGGCCGCTCCGGCTCCTCACCGGCCGATGCCGCGTCGGCTGCGCCCGCCTTGTGAGCCGAGATCTCGTCCAGCACCGTGTCGAGACACGCCGCGAAACGGCGGTGGATGTCCGCGTGCGACTCATCGTCGAACCCTGCGGTGAAGAAGTGTGGCGTATGGCCGTAGCCACGCATCAGCTCTGCGAGCTCCTCCTCCGGGATCCGAGCCAGCACGGTGGGGTTGGCGATCTTGTAGCCGTTCAGGTGCAGCACGGGGAGCACCACACCATCGGTGATCGGGTTCAGGAACTTGTTGGAATGCCAGGAGGTCGCCAACGGTCCCGTCTCGGCCTCACCATCACCGACGACCGTGAACGCGAGCACGTCCGGATTGTCGAACACCGCACCGTAGGCGTGCGACAAGGCATAGCCGAGCTCGCCACCCTCGTGGATGGATCCGGGCGTCTCGGGTGCCACGTGGGAGGGGATGCCACCGGGGAAGGAGAACTGGCGGAAGAGTCGGCGAATGCCGTCTTCGTCCCGACTGATCTCCGGATAGGTCTGGCTGTAGGTGCCTTCGAGATACGTGCTGGCGACCAGCCCGGGGCCACCGTGGCCCGGTCCGGTCACGTAGATCGTCGACAGCTCCCGCTCGCTGACGGCACGGTTGAGGTGGGCGTACAGGAAGTTCAGCCCCGGGGTGGTGCCCCAGTGCCCGAGTAGACGCGGCTTGACGTGGTCGATGGTGAGGGGCTCACGCAACAAGGGGTTGTCGAGGAGGTAGATCTGCCCCACCGACAAGTAGTTTGCAGCCCTCCACCAGCTGTCGATGCGATCCAGCATTGTCGAGTCCATCGGGTCTCCTAGGGTCTGTAGTGGTGCTACGCAGTCTGCCCTACTGCCCGCCGAACGACCAGGGCCGCACGTAGGCTCGATCCATGACGATGCCGGAGGCCAGCGTGATGTGGTTGGCCGTCGCGACGGCACTCCATGCGGGGTTCCAACTGACAGTGACCAGCGTGGTGTACCCAGCCCTGGTGGCGGTCGATGCTCCGGACTGGACGCGGGCGCACACGGCACATGGCCGGGCGATCACTCCCGTGGTCGTCCTCACCTACGGCGCGCTGCTGACCGCGGTCGCATGGTCCTTGTGGTCCGCGACGTCCCAACCCTTGGTGTGGATCTCCGCAGGCGGGGCGGCCCTGTCGATGTCGGCGACCGCCTTCGTGGCTGCCCCCACCCACAGCAGACTTGCGCGCCAGCGGGACCCGGCACTGCTGCGGGTGTTGATCGTGAGTGATCGGGTGCGGGCCGTGGGTGCAGTGGTGGCCCTGGCCGCGGCCTTGGCCGCCGTCGTGGCCCAGTCCGGCTTGCCGGGAGATTGATCGCTACTGTGAGATGGCGATCTCGGTCCGGTCCAGCAGTGCCTCCACGGCCATCTCGAACTCTTCCTCGGCACGATCTTCGCTGAGCAAGGGCCGTAGACGGCGCGCGGTGGGCGCGCCTTCGAGGCCCCGCATCCCGTCATTGCGAGGCACCGTGGCCTGTCCTTCGTCCAGAGCTTCGTCGATAGGGCCCGTGGTGGCTCCCCGGATGCCGCACTCGAGCAGCAGGTGCCCCAGCAGAAAACTGGTGAACGATCGATAGGTCTCGGCCACCTGTACATCCGAGAAGCCGTGACCGGACAAGGTGGTGAGGAAGTCCTCAACGAGCTCGATACTGCGCAACGGGGGCCTGAGCCAGGGCGCCGCGGGGTGTTTCGTCGCCACCAGGGGGAAGACTTGGGGATGCTCGACCGCGATCGCGCGGACCTGATGGGCATACGCCTGCAGATAGCCCTGCCACGTGCGGGTCAGCTCCCGGTCGAGTCGGTCGGGCAGCCCGCCTAGGACCCTGGCGATCACGGCCTCCAGCAGGTCCTCCCTGCCCGGGACGTAGCGATAGATCGCCATCGCCTCCACACCCAACGCTGCGCCGAGTTTGCGCATGGTCAGCGCTTGGACCCCATGCTCGTCCATGAAGGCCAAGGCAGCGTCGACGATGCGCTCTCTCGTCAGTCGTCCCTGCGCCTCCCGGGCCGGGTGAGTCGCTCTCAGCGTCATGATTCCCTTCCCATTGACGTGCTCGATCAGAACACCGTCACCTTCATAGCATGTCACCGTGTCTGACCGGGCAGTCGAGATCGCGTCCTCGGGCCTGCCGACCGTCCTACCTCACGCCCACACCGGCATCGACCTTCCGGTGAAAGCGCATGCCGGCCAACCCCCCGAGGATTGCCCCGATCAGCGCGATCAGGACCACCGCCGCGCCGGCCACCGCGGCGGTCAACGTTTGATCTCCTTCGTCGACCGGCACCTCCGGCAACCCCGTCAACGGGGAACCAACGTCGAACTGGTCTCCAACGAGGTAGCCCACGGCGGCAAAGAGGGCAGCCATGACCACCGCCCAGACCCATACGGCCACTCCCTGTCGGGCTCCGTCGAACCGCGCCATCCTGCCGGCAACATAGCCTCCGCAGAAGTATCCGATGAACAGCACCACCAGCAGCAGCACGCCACCGACGATCCCGGCCGACTGCGGGTCTTGGGAGAGCTGATCCAGGTCCGTGCCCGAGTTCTGGTCTACCAGCGCTCCCGCACCCGCCACGATGGCGGCCAACAGCACGATGGCTCCGGTGGCGGTCAACCACCCGAAGAAGGCCGAACCCCACTTGATCCCGCCGTACTCACGGCGCCCGTGGTCGGGAACGGTCGGATCCGCTTCCTGACGTCGTGCCACGGGGGCCTCGGCGTCACGCGACTGCGACGTCGGAACGTCCTCCGGATAGGTCATCACAACTCCCTCGTCTTCGGGTGGGTACCTCTGGTCAAGGTACGCCTAGCCCCCTGCCACGCAACGGGACGCCCGGTCATTCGCGCGGACCCATCGTGGACCTACTTCGCCTCGGTGGAGTCGCCTGAGCTCTCTCGCAGAACTCGTCCCTTCTCCACGTCCTCGGCCTGCTTGGCCTCGGTCTTCTCGATCTTGGACGTGTCGCGTGCGGGGAGCTGCAGCTCTTCCTCGGCCTCGATACCACCCTGCAGCTGACGAGCACGTTCCAGCTCAGCATCGAGCTCGGCGCCCAGCAACAGCGCGATGTTGGTGATCCAGAGCCACAGCAGAAAGATGATCACGCCGGCCAGTGAGCCGTACGTACTGCTGTAGCTCGAGAAGTTCGCGACGTAGAAGCCGAAGCCGACCGACGCCACGATCCATACGAGGATGGCGAAAACAGCCCCGACGCTGATCCATCGGAACTTTGGTTGCTTCACGTTCGGTGTGGAGTAGTACAACAAGGCGACGGTCAGGATGGCCAACAGCAAGATCACCGGCCACTTGGCGATCTGAAACACCATCACCACCGTGGAGCTGAGCCCGATGGTCGAACCGATCGTCGTGGCCACCGGCCCCGAGGCAACCAGCAACAGTGCGATGGCGACCACCATGACCACCATGACCAGGGTGACGAGCAGCATCATGGGTCGGAGCTTCCAGACGGGTCGACCCTCGCCGATCTCGTAAACGCGGTTCATCCCTCGGCTGAACGCCATGACGTAGCCCGAGGCGGACCACAGCGCCGTAGCGAGACCGATGACGAGCGCTATACCCCCGCCTGGGGAGGTCGCCAGGCTACGCACCGTCGGCTCCAGGGTCGTGGCGACCGACTCACCGCCGACACCGGTGATGATGTCGGTCACGGCGGTCACCGTCTTGTCGGCCTGTCCGACCAGGCTCAGCAGGGACAAGATCGCGATCAGGGCCGGGAAAAGAGCGAGAACCGCGAAATACGTGAGGGCGGCCGCGAGATCGGTGCACTCGTCATCGGTGAACTCCCGCAGTGTCTTACGGGCGGTGTACTTCCAGGTGGGGCCTTTGACGTCCGTGACGTCGTCCGGCTTCGCCTCGGACTCCGGATCCGGAGCGCGGTCGCGCGAGGTTGCGTTTGCGCCGGCCGCGTCCCCCCTTGTGGCGTCCTCACGCGGGGTCTTCTCGGTGGGCTTGTCCCCCTCCCCCTTCTTTGTCTCCTGCTTCTTCTTCGAGAGGCCGAGCATCATCGGTGGGCCACGCGGCGCAACAGCCCTGTGGCAACCGCCACGGCGCCCACTCCGGCCAGCACGGGAGCGGCACGCCTCAGGGCCTCGGCCCTGGCGCCCGGATCCTCCAGTGTGGTCTGCGCCCGCCCCTTGGCGGCCGCGACCCGCTGTTGGGCCTGTGACTTCACGTCCAACTTGGCGCTGAGCGCGTCAACGGTCTGGCTGAGCTCAGCTCGCGTCGCCGCAATCTCTGCCTCGATCTGGGCAGGACTCTTCGGCTCCGCCGGATCCTGGTCGTGCTCGGCGGTCGGGTTATCGGTGTTCATGGTGTGGCGTGCTCCTTCACGGTGGCCACGTCCTGCTTGACGTTGGCGATGGTGCGTTCGGGGGTGGGCTTCGCCTGCTGGACCTGCTTCTTGCCCAGCAACGCGACGACCCCGGCCGCGGCCAGCAAGAGCACCGTCACGATCAACGCGGCCGCCCAGGTCGGAAGCACCATGGCCAGGGCGAGGATGGCGGTGGCCACTGCCGCGCCGAGTCCGAGCAGCGCCAAGACGCCGCCAGCGCCGAACATCCCGATTCCGGTGCCGGCGTGCTTGGCCTTCTCAGACAGTTCAGCCTGAGCCAGTCTCATCTCGTCACGGATCAGCGTCGACGTCTGCTCGGAGAGGCGAGCCATCAGTTCGCCGGTAGAAGCCCCTTCCTGGCCCTGCGTCATCGCCTCAGACATTGAGCTGCGCTGCGGAGTCACTCTGCGGTTCAGCGGCTTCGCTGAGACTGGACTCGGTGCCATCGGAGGTGACCTCCTCAGCCTTCCGCTGGGCCCGGCGCTTGCCCTCTTGGACCTTCGGGTTGCTCCACAGCGACTCGACCCTCTCGCTCAGCTGGTCGTAGCGCTCGCGACCAGCGCGCGCTCCTAGGACGTATCCGGCGGCAGCGGCGGCGGCTAGCGTGATCTTGCTCATGGTGTCTCCTCGAGTCAGGGTTTACGTCGTAAACGAAGTCTGAACGATACCGCTGTTGCGTGACTTCGTCGCGATGAATCCACCGCGACTAGGAGCGGACGCCATGCTCGGCAAGGGCCGCCAACAACCGACCGCTCACGGCGCCCCGACCCAGGCCGATCTCCACCAGGTCGTCGAAGGCACCGGCATCGGCCGCGGCTGCCCGCAGGCCGGCGTCGAGCACCCCCGGCACTCGGACTGCCTTCGACACCGCCGCGGTCGTCGCCAGGTGCGTCGCGAGGAGCCGGCGGACCGCTCGGGCGTAGGCACGTGATCGAACCGGCGCACTCCGTTGCTCCACCGCACAGACACCAGCAAGGGCCCCCGTCGCCACGGCGTAGTAGATGCCTTCTCCGGTCAGCGGGTTGATCAGCGACGCCGCGTCACCGACGTAGAGGATCGGCCCACGGGGATGGATGAAGTACGGCGCGGACAGCGGTAGATGATGTCCCAACCACTGCCCGGCTCCCACGGTGCTGCCGGGCAGCATCGCCTCGATCTGCTTGATCATCAGCGGCTTGCTCAGAGGCGCACGGAAGCGTCCGGCGTGCAGCACTTCCCCATATCCGATGTTGGCCCAGCCATCCCCGCGGTCGAAGGACCAGGCGTATGAGGGCTGCCGGCTCTGTCCGAACCGGATCACCTGACGCCCGACTCGTCCCGAAGGGGTCGGCGCATATCCGCGCAACGCCATGGCCACCTTGCCGCGAGCGACCCGCCGACCTCCGTCCAGCCGACGCACCGTGGAGTGCGCCCCGTCGGCCGCGATGACCGTCCGAGCCTGGATGTTGCCGTTGAGAGTCACTCCGTTCGCCGTGGTCGTGACCGCTCGGACCCGGCAACGGCGCAATTCCACCCCCCGTTCCACGGCCGCAGTGGCCAGGGCGGCGTCGAACGTCGCCCGCGGCACCACCAGAGCCGGCCTGTGCATCCGACGTACGACACTGACGTCGCCGTTGGCCAGCTCCAGGGTGGAGATCTCAGGGTGGTTGGCGAACGTGGTCGGACCCCCCAGAGCCTCCACGACGTCCAGGGCGTGCGGGGCGACCCCGTCCCCACAGGACTTGTCCCGACCGATAGCAGCGCGGTCCAGCATCAGCACCCGCGCCTGAGGACGCTGCGCCAGCGCCGCCAGAGCGGCACAGCTGCCCGCCGGACCGGCTCCGACGACGACGAGATCCCACACTCCGACCACCCCTTCCCACCGACAGAGACCCAGGTCGTTGCCTACGATCCGGCGCTCGGTGAGGATACGTCCGGCGGATGACCCCCCACACCTCAGGGCCGCCCCACCGGTCGTCCGCTCGGGCAGGGGGTCGCATCCCTGTGCCGGTGTGGTCCGCGGCGCGGCGCGCTTAGGGTGTCCGGGTGAGCCAGACGACCCTCCATGACCAGCAATTGCACTCCCTGCACCTGTGGATGCGGGCGGAGGTGCGACCCACGGAGCGTCGCGCACCCATCACCCCGACCGACGCGGGCACGCTCATCGCCTCCGGGGCGACGGTCACCGTCGAACGATCCCTTCAGCGGATCTTCGACGTCGAGGCCTACGCCGCTGTGGGATGCCACATCGTGGAGACCGGGTCCTGGGTCGAGGCACCCTCAGAGGCCTCCATCGTCGGGATCAAAGAACTCCCGACCGAGCCCGAGGCACTACGCCATACCCATATCTACTTCGCCCACGCCTACAAGGGCCAGGACGGTGCAGAAGAGCTGCTGGCACGGTTCGCCCGGGGAGGTGGTGAGCTGTTGGACGTCGAGTACCTCACGGTCAACCAGCGTCGGGTCGTGGCCTTCGGCTACTGGGCCGGGTACGTCGGAGCGTCACTAGCGCTACTGCAGGCACGCGGCGCGCTCACCGGACCCTTGGCGCCGATGGGGCGGGCAGAGCTGGACCGGTCGGTGCGGCAGAGCGCATCCGGCCCGGGGTCAGCCTTGGTCATCGGGGCTCGTGGGCGCAGTGGCCGCGGGGCCGTGGATGCGCTGGCCGGAGCCGGATGGGACGTGACGAAGTGGGGTTTGGTCGACACCGCCGACCTCGACAAGGACGCCTTGCTCCGTCACGAGCTGCTGGTGAACTGCGTGGTGACGCATCGCCCGCAGGAGCCGTTCGTCACCCCGGATGATATCGGCGCCAAGGGACGTCATCTGCGGGTCATCGGGGACGTCACCTGCGACGTCACCTCGGCGAACAACGTGCTGCCGATCAACACCTCGGTGACCTCGTGGGATGCCCCGGCCCGACGCTTGGGTATGCCGGGCGACGGGGAACCTCTTGACGTTATCGCCATCGACAACCTGCCCTCGTTGCTACCGCTGGAAGCAAGCGTGAGCTTCTCCGCCGACTTCACTCCCCTGCTGGTGGACTTGGCCGGACGGACCGGACCGTTTGCCGCCGCGCAGGAGGCTTTCCGCGCCAGCGCAGCTGTTCCGCACGAGTGAGCGTCATGATGCACCGCTGAGGAGGCCTCAACAGGCGACATGTTCATCGCGGTGTCACAGTGGAGATTCATGGTCCACCGACGAAGGAGATCAGATGGGTATCGCGGACAAGATCAGCAACTCCAGCGAAGACGCCAAGGGGAGCGCCAAGGAGGCCGCTGGCGACGCCACGGGGAACGAGCAGATGCAGGCTGAGGGTAAGGCCGACCAAAGCAAGGCAGACCTGAAGCAGACGGGCGAGAAGGCGAAGGACGCGTTCAACGACGCCACCAAGTAGCCCATCTCGTCCATGAACCACCCGGCCGCACACACCCGGTTCCCACCGCCTGTGTGCGGCTGGCTCAGATGAGGTCACTGCTCATGGGTCGTGCCTCATACTGACCTGATGTCGTCCCAAGCCCCGCCGGCAGTCGTGCTGATCCGTCCTCGCCACTTCACTCCCAACCCGGCCACCGCCGTGGACAACGCCTTCCAGTCGTTGGACTCCACGAGGGATGCGGAACAGATCGCTGAAGATGCCTACGCCGAGGTCACGCGGGTGGCCGAAGCTCTGACGGAGTCCGGCATCCGGGTGCACGTCTTCGAGAACGAGAGCGCCACCCACCCCGACTCCGTCTTCCCCAACAACTGGTTCTCCACGCACGCTGGGGGCTACGTGGCGATCTATCCCATGCACTCGGAGAGTCGGCGCATCGAGCGGCGCGGCGACATCATCGAGATGCTGAAACGCGACTACCGCGTCCAGGAAGTCGCCGACTACTCCGGGCTGGAATACGACAGCATCTTCCTCGAGGGCACCGGGGCGATGGTGTTGGACCACACCAGCCGACTGGTCTTCGCGGCACGCTCGAACCGAGCGAACGCGATGGCTCTGGAGCGGTTCTGCACACGGTTCGGGTACGAGTCGCTGGTCTTCGACGCTGTCGACAGCGAGGGTCAGCCGATCTACCACACCAACGTCATGATGTGCATCGGGACGGCTTTCGCGATGGTCGGCGTCGAGATGATCCCGGACCAGCGCCGACGCGACGACGTGATCGAGGCGATCGAGGACTCCGAGCGAGCGCTCATCGCATTGCGGACCGACCAGGTCCTCGATTTCGCCGGCAACGCCATCGAGCTGCAGAGTCCCACCGGCCGGATCCTGGTCATGTCCAGCCGGGCGCACCGCAGCCTGGATCCAGACCAGATCGAGGTCATCGAGCGCACCTGCCGCATCCTGCCCGTGGACGTGCCGACCATCGAGCTCGCCGGGGGGTCGGTCCGCTGCATGCTCGCTGGCGTGCATCTGACCCCACGCCGAGTGACGGCGAGGACCTAGCCGAAGGGGCTCGCGGTTGCCCAATGCGCGCGTTGCTGCCACGCTGTGCGCACTTCAACCGAAAAGAGCCCTTTATGTCCGCCGGCACCGTTGGCTTCGCCATTCTGATCCTGGGTTTGTTTCTCCTCATCGGAAAGATCATTCGGGTAAAGACCCCGGTCGTCCAGAAGCTTTTCCTGCCGAGTTCCATCATCGGCGGATTCATTCTCCTCTTTCTCGGGCCCCAGGTGCTCGGCAAGATCGGTGGCCCGGAGAACGGGCTCTTCACCGCTGACATGTTGTCGGTGTGGGCGACCCTGCCCGGCCTGCTGATCAGCATCGTTTTCGCGACCCTGTTCCTAGGAAAGGAACTGCCAAAACCCAGACGGGCTGCCGAGCTTGCCGGCCCACAGCTGTCCTTGGGTATCGCCTTGGGATCGGGTCAGTACATGATCGCGCTGTTGCTGGCCGTGGTCATCCTGGTGCCGCTGTTCGACGCTGAGCCGATGGTCGGCGCCTTGCTGGAGATCGGTTTCGAAGGTGGGCACGGAACGGCCGCCGGCATGCGGGGGGCGCTCGAGGACGTGGGTTACGAGAGCGGCGCCGATATCGCCATCGGCATCGCGACCGTTGGCGTCGTGGGAGGCATCCTGATCGGCATCATCTTGATCAACTGGGCCGTGCGCACGGGTCGGACCCAGATCGTCAAGGGCAACGTCGAGGCCTCGATCGAGGAGCAGAAGGGTCTGTATGCAGCAGACGAGCACTACCCCGCCGGTGAGCTGACGTCCCGCCCTGCATCGGTTGAGCCGCTGTCGCTGCATGCCTCTATCGTCGCCATCGCCATCCTGATCGGTTGGCTCCTTCTGGAGGCCCTGAAGTGGATCGAGGGCGCAACCTATGGCGACTCCTTCGAGCTGTTCACCTTCGTCCCCCTCTTCCCACTGGCCATGCTCGGAGGCGTGTTCGTCCAGTTCACCGCCGAGAAGCTGGGCGTGGAGCGGCTGATCGACGACCAGATCATGCTGCGCATCCAGGGACTGGCGTTGGACTTCCTCATCATTGCGGCCTTGGCCACGCTGTCGCTGGAGGCCATCGGCAACAACATCGGCTCCTTCGTGATCCTGTGCGTCTTCGGCATCGCCCTCAACGTCGGCCTGCTGCTTTGGCTCGCTCCGAGGGTCATCCCGGACTACTGGTTCGAGCGCGGCATCGGCGACTTCGGCCAATCCATGGGTGTGACCGCGACCGGCCTGATCCTGATGCGGATCGTGGACCCGGACGCCGAAAGCCCCGCGTTCGAAGCCTTCGGCTACAAGCAGCTGGTCTTCGAGCCGTTCTTCGGGGGTGGCCTCATCACGGCGGCAGCGGTCCCGCTGATCTTCCAGACCGGGCCCTACCCGCTGCTCATCGCGATGACGATCTTGTTCTTGACCGCCATCGGTGTGGGTTTGTGGCTCTTCGGACCGGCGGCCAAGGAGGCCAGGGCCAGAGAGAAGGAACAAGCCCAGCCCAGCACGGCGGATGCCTAACGGACTCTCCCTGACCCTCACGACCACCGCTCGCAGGTGGTCGTCAGGGAACAGTCCACCGAAGAACAATTGGACCTTTTAGAGGGGGCCAATTCTGTTCAGACTGGATCCATGACTAACACCGCAACGCAACGACGCCAGCTGGCCAACCTCGGCCCCCTGCAGCAGCTCCGTGCTGGGCGCCTGTCTCGCCGGTTGATTCAGCTCGCGGTCGGCCTCTTCCTGTACGGCGCTTCGATGGCCCTGGTGATCCGGGCCAGCCTCGGCCTGATCCCGTGGGACGTGCTGTCGGTTGGACTGATCCAGCACGTCCCGATGTCGTTCGGCAGCATGACCATCGTCGTCTCCGTCGTCGTGCTGCTGATGTGGATCCCGCTGCGACAGCGACCCGGGCTCGGCACCATCGCCAACGCGTTCTTGGTGGGTCTGTCTGCCGATCTCACGCTGGCACTCACTCCGGACCTGCACTCGCTATCGGTGCGTCTTCCTCTGCTCTTGGCTGCGATCGCGCTGAACGGTCTCGCGACCGCGCTGTATGTGGGCGCGCAGCTTGGTCCAGGTCCTCGCGACGGGCTGATGACCGGTCTCGCCCGTGTCACCGGGCGATCCATCCGACTGGTCCGCACCGCGCTGGAGGTCACCGTGGTGCTGGTCGGCTTCACCCTCGGGGGCACCGCCGGCTTGGGCACCGTCCTCTATGCGCTGGCGATCGGACCCCTCACCCAAGCCATGTTGCCGTGGTTCACGGTTCAGCTGCGCGAATATGGCGATACATCGGGTCGGTGAAGTCCGTCAAGGCCCCGAAGACGTCGGCAACCTGCGCATACCGCTTCGTAGCGGTCGCATCCGGAGTGAAAACTTGTCCTCGGTGGACCATGGCCGCAATCGCTGCGGAAAAGTCGGGGTGCACTCCTGCGCCTACGCAGGCACAGATGGCCGACCCCAGCCCGGCGGCGTCCGGCATGCCGGCGCGGGTCGCGATCATCCCCCAGGAGTCGGCCACGATCTGCATCATCAGGTCCGACTGCGCACCGCCACCGGCCACCACGACCTGGGCAGACTGAAGGTCCAGCGCCTCGATCAGCGCGCGGGTGTGCCCTCGCATCGTGAGCACGATGCCCTCCAGCACCGCGCGGTGCAGATGGTGAGGACCATGCTGCCCCGCCAGCCCCAGAATGCTGCCTCGACGCTCCGGTCCGTCGGGGCCGGCGAGGAAGTCGGGCACGACGAAGAGTCCCTCGGACCCGGGGGCAACCTCGCGAGCGCCGCGCTCCAGCCAGGCCTGGGCGCCCCGCACATCCTCAGGGGAGCCTGGAGCCGAGGTCAGCAGGTTGCGCAGCCACGACACCGTCCACATCCCTCGCCGGATGCCCTTGCTCTCCAACAGCACCTCGCCGGGCACTGCGGCTGAGTTCACCCAGGTATGCGGACCGCCGGCCGCCGGGTGGACGGTCGACGCGCGGTCGGCCGTCATCGAAGCGATGTACGTGCCCAGCGAGAGCAGCACCGTCTGCTGCCCCGCCCCCGCGGATCGGTCCGATGCCGCCGACAGGCCGGCGCCGAGGGCTTCGACCGCTTTGTCGTTGGCGGTAGCGAACACCGGGCAGCCGACGGGCAGGCCGGTAGCCTGCGCGGCTCTCGCAGTGACGTCACCGAGCAGACTTCCCGGCGCGACGAGCTCCGGCAGGAGCTCGGCCGGCATACCGGTGCGGTCGAAGTCGGCCGGGTCACCGGACCACGCCAACCCGGCGTCGTTGATCGGCCACATCCCCTTGTAGGCCGCGGCACTGTCCCGGCGCTGACCGGTCAGCCGCAAGGTCAGGTAGCCCGCCGCGCTGGCGATCGTGGACACTGAGGCGTCGAGGTCACGAGCGGGTTCCGAGACCCGCGTGTCCATCCAGCTCAGGACCGGCTCGACGAGCCGGCCGGATGCGTCGACGAGCGCCCGACAGTAGCGGATGCTGCACAGGCCGATGGCGACGATGTCGGTTGGCCCGGCTGTTCTCCGGTCATGAAGATCGGACATCGCGGCCCGGCTCGCCACACACAGGGAGTCCCAGAGGTCGTCGTCGGGGTGCACGGCTCGGCCGTCGGGGGCCAGACGGTAGGGCCGCAACGGCGCTCGCCCCTGCGCACGGATCGACCCGGTGGCATCGAAGATCGTGACCTTCGTGCTCTGCGAGCCGCCATCGATCGCGAGGATCAGCTCCGGCCGGCGGCTCATCGACGGGTCGTCATCAACGGACAACGCCCGACTCACGTGGCTGCTCGTCGAGGGGATAGATCGTGCCCGGGTTCATGATGCCCGTGGGGTCGAACGCGTCCTTGAGTCCCCTCAGTAGCGTGTACGCACTTCCGTGCTCCTCATGGATCCACGGGGTGCGGTACTTGCCGACGCCGTGGTGGTGGGCCATCGACCCGCCGACCGCCAGTGCCTCCTGCACGATCATGGCGTTCAGCGGCTGGTGGTAGGTCTCGAGCTCCTCCTCCGGCTCACACCGGATGGTGTAGTCGTAGACGAAGTACAGGTTGGTGCCGGTCTGGTAGGAGTGCGAGGAGTGCGCCCCCAGGAGATGGAGGTCCTCAGCGTGCGCGAACGAGTCGGTGATCCGGCGCATGACCCGTTCGTACAGCTCGGCCGTGCGCGACCAGTCCACGGACACCTCGGTGGTGTAGCCCAGACGCCGGTCACGGAGCATGTCGGCCTTCTCCGCCTCGATCTTCTCCGGGCCCCAGTTCAGCGACTCGAACCACGTCTTGATCCGTTCCGGCTCGACCGCGGTGTGCTCGACCGTGGTCGCGATCTGTTCGACCGCGGCGATGGTCGCCTCGACGATTGGGCCTGGACCCTCGGCGCTGAAGACCACGAGGTTCTGGTCCTGGGGGTGGTCGGGGAAGTGCTGCCGCGCATCCTGGGGTGAGTAGACCCGGGCGACGGCGGGCCGGTAGCCGGAGACGATGACCTCCCGAAGCACCCCGATCGCGTCACCGAAGTCCGGGACCAGCAAGCCGACGTAGCGGGCGGAGCCGGGCTCCCACCGGAAGACCTTGACGGTCACCTCGGTGATGAACGCCAACGCACCCTCGTTGCCGATCAGCACGTGCCGGATGTCCGGCCCCGCGGCCCGGCGTGGAACGCTCTTGATGCGGACGACCTCGCCCCCGGGCAACACGGCCTCCAGGCCCATCACCATGTCCTCGATGCCGCCGTACAGAGTGGAGAACTGGCCGATCGAGCGGGTGGCCACCAAGCCACCCATCTGCGCCAGCGGCTGCGACTGAGGCGAATGCCCCGTGGTCAGCCCCCGGGCACGTAGATGCTCCTCCAACACGCGCAGGGGGGTGCCGCACTGCGCCGTGGCCATCATGTTCGCTTCGTCGACGTCGATGATCTCGGCCATGGACGACCCGTCGATGACCAGGCTGTCCGGGACGACCGTCTCCAAGCCCCCTTCGGTGCCGGTGCCGCCGGTGCGTGGCACCACGGCCACCCGAGCGTGCTGAGCCAGCTCGAGCAGCTGAGCCACCTGGTCTGTCGAGGCCGGGTGGACGATGGCGGCAGGGAACGGGCCGGCGTAGATGCCGTGGACGGCCTCGTACTTGTGGAAGCGGTCCACGCTGACTTCACGCAGACGCTGCTCGTCCGTCTCCACCGAACCGGCACCCAGCAGGTCCGTCACGGCGGCCACAATCTGGTCCCGGGTCAGCGTGGCGCGTGATTCAGTCATCGAAGATCCTTCTGGTGGGGTGGGGGAGCGTTTCACCGGACGAGGTAGCCGCCGTCGACGACCAGCACCTGTCCGTTCACATAGTCGCTGGCTCGGGAGGCAAGGAAGACCACGGCCCCCATCAGGTCGGCGGGGTCACCCCATCGTCCCGCTGGGATGTGCTCGATGACCTTGCGGTTGCGACCGGGATCAGCGCGCGTGGCCGTGGTCAGAGCGGTCGCGAAGTAGCCGGGGGCCAGCGCGTTCACCTGGACGTTGTGCTGGGCCAGGTCGTCGCAGTAGGCCCGGGTGAAGCCGACGATCCCCGCCTTCGTCGCCGCATAAGCCGGTGAGGTCTGCCCACCGAGGTAGGAGAAGAGCGAGGCGATATTGATGATCTTTCCGCCCCCGTGGTCCTGCATGTGCAGACCCGCGTGCCGTGCCATCTCGAACGCGGCCGTGAGGTTGACCGCGACCATCGGGTCCCAGTGCGACCGGTCGAACTCCTCAGGGCTGGCGCAGAGGCAGATGCCAGCCGAGTTCACCAGGATGTCCAGCCCGCCGAGCTGATCGACGCACTGCTGCACCGCGACCGCGCAGGCCCCCTGCTGGGTGAGATCGGTCGCCGAGAACACGTATCGCCGACCACAGTCGGTGACCATTTGCTCTGTCGTCCCGTCGTCGTCGGCCTGCCCGGGGACCATGACGTCCGCGCCGGCCCGCGCCAGGGCCACACTGAAGGCTCGCCCCAAGCCGGAGTTGCCACCCGTGACCAGGGCTCGTTTGCCGCCCAACGAGAACGCATCGAGGGTGAAGTCCGCGATATCCATCAGTGTCGAGGGTATCGGCGGGGGATCCGGCGACGCACCACCGAGACACCGGCCAAAAGTGCAGGCGGTAAGAAAACGCTACCAGCGCCCTCGCGTCAAGGCGATCAGAGCAGTCGTTATCGGATTGACACTCAACTAGCACCCAAGGTTGACCTGGTCAAGTTCGCATGCTTAGTTGATTTCGAAAGGGTGAGGGTGAGCCGCGTCACAATCGTGTTGCTCACCCCCGCCACCTGTGTTTCATCCCGTGTGCAGTCCCGCCGAGATTTGGAGACCTATGAGCTTTGGTGACTATCTCTCGCGCAACGTCGAAAACCTCTTCGAGCTAACCCTCGAGCACGCCCAGCTCGTGGTGATCTCGATGCTGCTGGCCATAGCGATCAGCATTCCCGCTGGGGTCATCGCCTACCGCAGCACGAACCTCCGACCCGTGATCGTCAGCTCGGCCTCGGTCATGCTGACGATCCCGTCCCTGGCCCTCTTCGGCCTCTTCGTCCCGATCTTCGGACTGGGCCAACCGCCCGCCATCGCGGCGTTGACGCTGTACGCGCTACTTCCGATCATCAGCAACACCATCGCCGGACTCGCCTCCGTGGACCCCGCCATCACCAAGTCCGCCCAGGGTATGGGGGTGGGACAGTGGCGACGGTTGCTCACCGTCGAGCTACCGCTGGCCTGGCCGGTGATCCTGACCGGCGTGCGGGTCTCCACCCAAGTCGTCGTCGGGATCGCTGCCATAGCAGCGATCGTGGGTGGCCCCGGTCTGGGCACCGAGATCTTCCGTGGCCTCCGCTCGCTGGGTTCGCCGGGAGCCGCCAACCTCGTCTACGGCGGCACGATCGCCGTCATCGTGCTCGCCCTCGTGTTCGACGCCTTCTTCATCCTTGTCCGCCGACTGACCACGTCTCGAGGTATCAGGTGACCACTACCGAATCTTCCACTGCTGCGCATCCGGAGCCCGATGACGGAGGTGCGACCGCGCCGGCCATGATCGAGCTGGATGAGTTGAGCAAAGTGTTTCCCGGCCAGGACGTACCGGCTGTGGACAAGCTCAGCCTGTCCATCGCCACCGGTGAGATCGTCGTGTTCGTCGGCCCTTCCGGGTGTGGCAAGACCACGTCGATGGAGCTGATCAACCGACTCATCGAGCCGACCTCGGGCCGGATCATCCTCGAAGGCGAGGACGTCACCAAGTCCGACCCGGACAAGCTGCGTCGCCGCATCGGCTACGTCATCCAGTCCACCGGACTGTTCCCCCACCGGACTCTGGCCGAGAACATCGGCACCGTCCCGGGGCTGGTCGGCTGGAAGAAGGACAAGACGGCAGCGCGGGTGGACGAGCTGTTGGGTCTGGTCGGGATGGACCCGGACATGTACCGCAGCCGCTACCCCAAGGAACTCTCCGGTGGGCAACGCCAACGCGTCGGTGTGGCGCGGGCGATGGCCGCGGACCCGCCGTTGATGTTGATGGACGAGCCGTTCGGGGCGATCGACCCCATCACCCGGGACCGTCTGCAGAACGAGTTCCTCCGATTGCAGGCGCAGATCCAGAAGACCGTGGTCTTCGTCACGCACGATATCGACGAGGCCATCAAGATGGGCGATCGGATCGTCGTGCTCAAGGAGCAGTCCCACATCGCCCAGTTCGCGTCACCGGAAGAGCTGCTGACCAACCCCGCGGACGAGTACGTCTCCGACTTCATCGGGGCGGGCGCCTCGCTCAAACGGCTGAACCTCACTCGTATCCGTGACATCGACATGGCGACCGACGCACCGACCGGTGGCCTGGGCAGCGATCCGGTCAACTTGCTGGAGCGCCTGAACGCCTCACCGTGGTCGGCCATGCTGCTGCTGGACGACCAGGGCCGCCCGGCTCGTTGGGTGGGGGCACAGGCCCTCAGGGATGCCGGTCGAGGCACGTTGTCTCGGGCCGGACTACCGGCCAAAGCCACGGTCGAACCCCAGGCGACTCTGTCCGACGCGCTCAACGAGCTGATCATCTCCAACGCCGGGTGTGCCATCGTGGTCAACGGCAGCGGCGTCTACCAGGGCATCGTGGACATGGAGACCATCATGTCGTCCGTGCGGATCATGCGCGATGACAACGCCCAGTTCTATCTGGCACAGAAGAACTACGAGCCGGAGGCCCCCTGATGGCCATTGCGACCGTGCCAGACGCCACCACCGGCGCTACCGGTCAAACCGCGCGGGTGTGGGCCAAGATCAGTCTGGTCGGCATGCCCCTCTTCGTCGCGGCCGCGCTGATCTCCACCTACCTGTGGGTGCAGTCTCTGGAGTTGGACTCCATCGAGACGAGGACGCTGACGGCAGACCGGCTGACGCGGGGGCTCGAAGAGCATCTGGCACTCACGTTCGTCTCCACGGTCTTAGTGGTCCTGATCGCGATCCCGGCCGGGATCGCGGTCACCCGTCCGGCGTTCAGCAAAGTGACACCGATCATTCTGGGCATCGGCAACGCGGGTCAGGCCATTCCGTCCTTCGGCTTCATCACCATCATCGTCATCTGGTTCGGGGTCGGCTTCAACTCCGTCATCGTCGGTCTCGTGGCCTACTCCGCCCTGCCGATCCTGCGCAACACCATGGTCGGTCTGCAGCAGGTCGACGAGAACGTCATCAAGGCGGCGCGCGGCATGGGGCTGTCCGCCAGGCAGATCCTGGTCCGGGTGGAGCTGCCCCTGGCGGTGCCGGTCATGCTGGCCGGGATTCGCACTGCCCTGATCATCAACGTGGGCACGGCTTCTCTTGCCACCTTCTACGCCGCGGGGGGTCTGGGCTACTTCATCGTGCAGGGCATCCAGCTCAACCGGGACCCGATCCTCATTACCGGGGTGGTCATGGTGGCCTCCCTCGCTCTGACCATCGACTACCTGGCTTCGGTCCTGGGCCGTGCAGCCTCACCCAAGGGCCTCTGACCCCGACGACGCACCGCACTGAACCGTGCATAACGAAAGGAAACCCATGAAGAAGAGTTTGAAACTTGCGCTAGGCGCGAGCATGAGCGTGTCGATGATGCTCGCCGCCTGCGGGAGCGACGACAGTTCCGGTGGTGACTCCGAGGAGAGCAGCGGCCTCGACGGGGCTTCGATCACCGTCGGCTCCAAGGACTTCGACGAACAACTGATCTTGGGCAACATCGCCATCGTGGCCCTTGAAGACGCCGGGGCCGACGTCACCGACCAGATCAACACCGGTGGCACCGACGTGACTCGTTCGGCGCTGGAGAGCGGCGACATCGACATGTACTGGGAGTACAACGGCACGGCATGGATCAGCTTCTTCGGGGAGACCGACCCCATCCCCGACCGCATCGAGCAGTACGAGGCGGTGCGTGACCGTGACCTGGAGGAGAACGAGCTTGTCTGGCTGACCCCGGCCAACTTCAACAACACCTACGGCATCGCCTTCCCCACCGAAGCGGCCGACGACCTTGGCAACCCGACGAGCATCAGCGACCTCGGCACCCTGATCGAAGACGACCCCGACAACGCCACGCTGTGTGTGGAGAACGAGTTCTCGGCTCGCGACGACGGTCTGCCGGGCATGGAGGAGGCCTACGGGTTCGAGTTCCCGCAGCCCAACATCACGGTGCTGGACACGGCGCTGGTCTACACCCAGGCCGACCAGCGTGATCCCTGCAACTTCGGCGAGGTCTTTACCACCGACGGCCGTATTTCCGGCCTGGACCTGACAGTTCTGGAGGATGACGAAGCCTTCTTCCCGCTCTACAACCCCAGCCCCGTCTTCCGGTCTGAGGTCTACGACCAGTACGGCGACGAGTTGGACGCCGTCTTCGACCCGATCTCCGAGGCGCTGACCGACGAGGAGATGACCATGCTCAACGAAGAGGTCTCGGTCAACCTCGGACAGCCGGACCAGGTGGCCGAGGACTGGCTGAACGAACAGGGTCTGCTGAACGGCTGACCTGCAGTCACTGCCCTGAGAGGCCGGATCCTCACCGCGTGAGGATCCGGCCTTTCTGTGATGTATCAGGCAGCGGTCTCGGTGTTCTCAGGGTCTGTCACCCCTCGCCTATGGCCACCAAGGATCGACACCATGACCGTTGCCAAGACCGCCACCAGCCCGGATCTCGCCGTGCTGGCCGACTCCCCTGACGCTGATCTGCGGGCCTACCGCGAGCCGGACTACACGTTCGACGTCTCAGAGCTCATCGCCGCCCAACGGGAGCTCGAAGCCGTGCGTCCCAGCGACGACGGCGTCCGGTGGGTCTACAGCCCCGGCAGCGTGTCGTTCCATGCCACCCGCAATATCGACGCACCGTACGACCGATTCGTGCAGGAGGTCGACATCGCCTCCGTCGGCGCGATGTTCCGGGCGGTGCGCGACCGAAGCACCGAGGTCGTCCAGCGTGACCAGTGGGGGCGGTCCCGCCTGCAGATCGAGCGGATGGCGGTGCTCGCCCAACCCAGTCACTCGGCCTACATGGCCAAACACAACCTGGTCTACAGCCTGGAGCGCATGGACTACTGGCCGGACGAGCACCGCGCGTGGATCCGCACCGTGCATGGTCCGACCACCGGCAAGATCTGCGAGGACGGTTACCTGGCCATTCGGCGTCGCCCGGACGGCGGCACCCGGATCGCGTTGCTCACCCGGCAGCAGTTCCCCGCTTCCTCGTTGTTGGTGCTGGCGGGCCTCGATCGATGCCGATGGCTGCGAAACCGGATGAGCGTCAACGCCTTCCGGTGCTTCTTCCTGCGCACGATGTCGACCATCGAAGCCGGATACTCCGGCCCACCGATGGCGCTCGGCGCAAGCAGAGCCTGACCCCGGAAGGGGTCGTGGGGGGCCTGAATGTCGGCGAGTCGTTGGCCAGTGGGGGGCCAGCGACTCGCCGCCAACACTGCCTACTCTCACTCGTGGCGGCGCCGGGGTAGGCCCGCCGAGAAAGCGGAGCGTGCTGCGGATACCGTCGGTGCAATGGTGCGACTGCGCAGGACCTCCCCGAACAGTGCGGGCTGGACACGGCGCCGAGCAGGATCGGGATTCCTCTACCTGGACTCTGCCGGGGACCGGCTGCCCAGCGCGGAGGTGGAGCGCATCAAGGCCTTGGTCATCCCGCCGGCCTGGAAGGACGTCTGGATCACGCCGTTCGCCAACGGCCATCTGCAGGCGGTGGGCACCGACGACGCCGGCCGTCGGCAGTATCTCTACCACGAGCAGTGGCGGGTGCGCCGGGACGCCGAGAAGTTCGAGCGCATGCTCTCCTTCGGTCAAGCCCTCACTACCGCCCGCGGCGTCGTGCTCAGCGACCTCGGTCAGTCGGGTATGCCGATGGAGCGGGCCTGTGCCGCGGCCATCCGACTACTCGACCTCGGATACTTCCGGATCGGCAACGACGTGTACGCCGACACCAATGGAAGTTTCGGGCTCACCACCCTGGAAAGGCGGCACGTCCGCCGCCGTCGCGAGCAGCTGGTGTTCTCCTTCGTCGGCAAGTCGGGGGTGTCCCACCGGATCCCGATCGACGACGCCTCGGTGATCGAGGCGGTCGAGGCGATGCGTCGTCGGCGGGCGGAGGACCCACGACTCCTGGCCTACCAACAGCACCGTTCGTGGCACTCCGTGCTCCCCGTGTTGGTCAACGACTACCTGCGGGAGGCTGCCGGAGTGAACGGCAGCGCGAAAGACTTCCGGACCTGGCACGCAACGGTGCTCGCTGCGGCTGCTCTCGCGCAGACGGACGAGCACGGTGAGACTGCCGCCTCCCGCAAGCGAGCGATCTCGGGGGCGATGAAGGACGTCTCTTCGTTCCTGGGCAACACCCCCACCCTGGCCCGCTCCTCCTACGTCGATCCACGGGTGGTGGAGCTCTACGAGCAGGGCCAGACCATCCGAGGAACAACCGATCAGACGTTCGCGGATCGCGACGAGCGCCAAGCCGCCCTGGAGCGAGCGGTGCTGCAACTCCTGGCGACGTGATGAGGGCTAGTTGGGGCTCATCGGTCCCCCGAACGAACGCCCCGTGTGATTGGTCGTGCCTAGCGAGGAGTTCAGGGTGCTTTCTCGACGCACCATGTGGCGGCTCAACCGCAGCCGCGTCTCAGTGGACTCGCTGGCAAGCAACAACTGACGATCACTGAGGTCGAGATCGAGCGCCTCCGGCAACCAGTAGGACAGCACCCGGTCGTCATCCGGCGACTCCAGCGCGTCGTCGCCCAGAGTGGCCCGGTAGGTCGCCACCTCACCACGCAGGGCCCTGGCCAGCGAGGGAATCTGCCGGTCGTCCCCCGAGACCTCCTCCAGCCACGTGATCTCAGCTTGGGCGTACGGAGTCTGCTCATCCGACTGGAGCGCTTCGATCCGGAACCGGGTCCGCCCCTCGATGACGATCAGGAAGCGGTCCTCGCCCAACGAGGTGGCCTGGCGCAACTGTGCCGAACAACCCACGGTATGCAACGCTCGCGCTCCCGCCTCGCCGACTTCGTACCCCTTGCGGATCGCCACGACGCCGAAGACCGGTGGTCGCGTCTCCTGCTCGCGCACCAGGTCCTCCAGGAGCGCGACGTACCGATCTTCGAAGATCTGCAAGGGCAGGAACGAACCGGGCATCAGCGCGGTCCCCAGCGGGAAAAGGGGCAGGACGGCCATAGGAAGAGGATAGGCGCGGGTGTGGCCCACGTCACAGGGTGGGGCGGCTACGGTACGTCGATGACCTCCGTCCTCTTCCAGCATGGCACCGTGCTCGACGGCACAGGGGCAGCGCCCGCCCTCGCCGATGTCCTCGTCCGCGACGGGCGGGTGGTCGAGGTGGGTGTCGGACTCGACGGAAATGTCGACGAGATCCTCGACTGCACGGGCTGCACCGTGCTGCCCGGGATCTTCGACTGCCACGTGCACGTGCTCTTCGACCAGGTCAACCTGCTTCGGATGCTGCAGACTCCGTTCTCGTACCCCTACTACCAGGCGGTCCACCACCTCGAGTCGACGCTGCGCAGCGGGGTGACGTGGGTGCGCGACGCCGGTGGTGCCGACCTCGGGGTGGCCGAAGCCGTCCGTCGAGGCCTGATCGCCGGTCCGCGTATGCAGGTGGCTCTGACGATGATCAGCCAGACCGGTGGCCATGGGGACGGTGTGCAGCCGTGCGGAGTGGACGTGCCCCTGTTCGGGGAGCACCCGGGTCGACCGCGTGCGGTCGTGGACGGATCCGACGAGATGCGAAAGATCGTCCGCGAGCTGGTGCGGGCCGGCGCCGACGTGATCAAGGTGGCGACCAGCGGCGGCGTGATGTCGCCGCGCAGCGATCCGCGACACGGCCACTTCCGCGATGACGAGATCGCGACGTTGGTCGCCGAGGCCAGTGCAGCCGGCCTCTTCGTCATGGCCCACGCCCAGGCCACCGACGGCATCAAGGTGGCCATCCGCAACGGGGTGAGGTCGATCGAGCACGGCATCTATCTGGACGAGGAGGCTATCGAGATGATGATGGCCCACGGGACCTGGCTCGTGCCTACTCTGTCCGCCCCACGCGCGGTCATCGCTCAGGCCGACGCCGGTGCTCCGCTGTCCGATGCGGTGGTGAGCAAGGCTCGCATGGTCACGCAGGCGCACGACGCGTCCATCCGTCGAGCGATCGAAGCGGGTGTGAAGGTGGCGATGGGCACCGATAGCGGTGTGGGTCCGCACGGCACCAACCTGGAGGAGCTTCCGCTGATGACGAGCTTGGGGATGAGTCCGCTGCAGGCGTGGGTCGCGTCCACGTCGTCGGCCGCGCAGCTGCTCGGGGTCGAGCAGGACTACGGCACCCTGGAGCCGGGCAAGGTCGCCGACGTGGTCGTCCTGACCGGGGCGTACGACGACCTGACACGACTGGGTGAGCGGGTCCGTGAGGTGTATCAGGACGGCGTCCGTGTCGCGGGTTGATCGCACTACCCGGTTCTCGATCCGCTCGACGCTCACGCAGGTCGTACGCTAGGTCGCGTGCTGAGGACCTTTGCCATCGTGACCACTGCGGCCGTGACCACCCTGTGGCTTGCCCGGAGAGTGCGATGAGCGGCGGCCTGGTCGCGCTGCTCGACGACGTGGCTGCCCTGGCCCGGTTGGCTGCTGCGTCGGTGGACGACGTCGGCGCCGCCGCTGGTCGGGCCAGCACCAAGACCGTGGGACTGGTGGTCGACGACGCGGCCGTGACGCCGCGGTACGTGCGCGGATTCGCTGCTCAGCGCGAGCTCCCCATGATCAAGAAGATCGCCATCGGGTCCATTCGCAACAAGCTGCTCTTCATCCTGCCCGCCGTGCTGCTGATGAGTCAGTTCCTGCCGTGGTTGCTGACGCCCATCCTCATGCTCGGTGGGACCTACCTGTGCTTCGAAGGCGCCGAGAAGATCTACGAGAAGCTCAGCGGTCACCACGAGAAGCAACAGGAGCCGGTCGGAGCCCAGGGCCAGGAGCACGAGGACAAGATGGTCAAGGGTGCGATCCGCACCGACTTCATCCTGTCGGCTGAGATCATGGTAGTGGCGCTCAACGAGGTGACGGATGAGCCGTTCATCTCCCGAGCGTTGATCCTGATCGTGGTCGCGCTGCTCATCACTGCGCTGGTCTACGGAGTGGTCGGGCTGATCGTCAAGATGGACGACATTGGGCTCTACCTGGCGGAGAAGGAGTCGTCGTTCTCGCAGAAGATCGGCCGAGGCCTCATCGCCGGCATGCCGAAGCTCATGGCTGCGCTTGCGGTTATCGGCACCGTGGCCATGCTGTGGGTCGGTGGCCACATCCTGTTGGTCGGCGTCGACGACCTGGGTTGGCATGCGCTCTACGACGTGGTGCACCACGCCGAGGAGTGGGTCGACGAGGCTGCCGGAGCGCTGGGGGGCTTTCTCGCGTGGCTGACCAACACCACCGCCTCCGCCATCATCGGCCTGATCGTCGGAGCCGTCGTGGTGGCCGTGATGCACCTGATCCCCCGTAGGGAGAAGGCAGCCGCCCACTAGCGCCGTCACGCTCCCCGTCAGCGTTGGCCGTAGTCCGTCGTCCGAGGCCACAGGCGCTCAGCGGAAGCGAGCCGCCGGCCCCGCAGCCTGAACGGCGAGCATCCCGGGCCTGGGGTGCCCGGCCTCCTCGAACGCTGCGGCCACGGAGGCCGCCACCTGCTCTCGCTCGTCGGGACGACACAGCACCACCGCCGAGCCTCCAAACCCGCCGCCGGTCATCCGGGCTCCCTGGGCACCGCCACGCATCGCACTGTCGACCACCAGGTCCAGCTCTGGAGTGGAGATCACGAAGTCATCGCGCATCGAGGCGTGGGAGGCCAGGAGAAGGGGGCCGACCTCGCTCCACGTGCCACGGCGCAGCAGGTCCACTACCGAGGTCACCCGGGCCGTCTCGGTCACCACATGCCGCACCACGCCCCGCAGTTCCTCGGTGCCCAGTCTCGACAAGACCTGCGGCAGGTCACCCGGGTCGAGGTGGGCCAGGGCGTCCACGCCGAGGTCGGCAGCCGCGCGTTCACAGGCCGCACGTCGACCGCCGTACTGGCCGTCGGTGAGCGCGTGGTGCGTGCGGGTGTCGACCACCAGAAGCTCGGCGCCGGAGGGGATGGCGACGTCCTGCGCCTCGAAGGTGGCGCAGTCGAGCAGGAGTGCGTGTCCGACCCGAGCCCGCAGCACCACAGCCTGGTCCATCCCCCCGGTCGGTGCACCGGCGAACTCGTTCTCGGCGCGCACACACACCCGAGCCAGCATCTCGGGGCGGCCGTGCTCCGCCGAAGCCTCGATGCCGGTGAGGTCGGCCACCGCGACCGCCACGGCGCACGTCAGCGCCGCGGAGGAGGACAGACCGGCCCCCGACGGCACCCGCCCGTCGACCACGATGTCCAGCCCCGGCAGCCGATGACCCGCCTCGGTCAGGGCCCAGAGCACACCCGCCGCGTAGCGGCACCAGGGCGGCATACCGTCGGCGGCAAGCTCATCCAGCGATCCCTGCCACGTCGCCGGGTCCTGCACGGAGCGCAGCCGCACCTGGCGATCCTCGCGGGCGCGCAGCGCCACCATGGTGTGGTGCCCGATCGCGATCGGCAGCACCGGGCCGCCGTTGTAGTCCAGGTGCTCACCGATGAGGTTGACCCGGCCCGGCGCCATCCAGACCCCGTCGGGATCTCCCCCGAACGCGGAGGCGAACACCCCGCTGAGGCCGGCCGCGTGATCTGCAGGCTCGCTCGGCTCCACCCACTGTGGGTCCGAGGGTGCGCTCACGCTGGGTCGCCCAACTCTGCGAAGACCCGCTGTAGTCGTTCCGCGATGAGCTCGGGGGTGGTGTCGCTGACCCACGCCCCCTGCGCCGACTCCGAGCCGGCCAGGTACTTGAGCTTGCCCGCCGCCCGCATCACCGAGATGACCTGGAGGTGCAGTCGGGGCAGGGCCAGGACGTCTTCGACCGCCTGGGCACCGCCGGCAGGGGGCGCGGCGAACCACCCGGCGATGTAGGGCAGCTTGATCGGTGTGCCGTCTGGCCTTTCGAAGAACCGATCCAGCGCGAGCAGCAGGTGGGGATACATCTGCGCGAGCTCCGACCGCTCGGCGTCGTTGGTCTGCGAGTGGTCGAGCACATGTCGGTGGGGCACCAGATGCACCTCGACGGGCCAACGTGCGGCTGCGGGGACGAACGCCGTCCAGTGGTCCCCGCGCATCACGATCCGTCGGTCGGCCTCCACTTCGGCCTGCACGATGTCGCCCAGCAGGTCTCGACCCGTGGTCGCGAAGTGTTCGGCTGCCCGAGCGACGTGCTGCGCCGTCCGGGGCGGCACGTAGGGGTAGGCGTAGATCTGACCGTGGGGATGAGCCAAGGTGACCCCGATCTCCTCACCACGGTTCTCGAAGCAGAAGACGCTGCGCACCGAGGGGATCGCCAGCAGCTCCCGGGTGCGGTCGGCCCACGCCTCGATGACTGTGCGGACCCGGGTGGGGTCGAGGGCGCAAAAGCTGGACTCGTGGTCACTGGTGAAGCAGACGACCTCACAACGACCGTCCGAGGC
This sequence comes from Ornithinimicrobium sp., assembly GCA_049646465.1. Lineage (GTDB taxonomy): Bacteria > Actinomycetota > Actinomycetes > Actinomycetales > Dermatophilaceae > Ornithinicoccus. Next base: position 15,529 of record JBARVW010000116.1, on the reverse strand, counting down.
TCGCTCCGGCCACAGGTCCTGACCGTCCACGGTCGAGTCGGGTTGCGCGGAGCGGGCGTTCAGCGACGGGAAGCGGTTCTCGAAGACGGCAACGTGATAGTCCGAAGCCGGGATCTCACTGGGGGCACTTCCGGGTCGCGTCGGACACAACGGGCAGTCTGCGCGGGCCGGGAGGTGGGTGCGGTTCATCCGGTGCGAGGCCATCGGGATCCACTCGCCGGTCAACGGGTCACGGCGCATCCGCGCGGCCGCAGGCATGGCGGGAAGGTCACGCGTGTCCGCTGCCTCCCGCTCGACGGCAGCGGGAGTCTCAGCCCCGTGCGGCACCTCGTTCTCGAGGTCGTCGTAGTAGAAGAGGTCACGACCATCGGCCAGGGTCGTGTGCGTCCGTCGCGCTTGCAGGCTCATCCGAGGTCCTTCACGTGGGTGATGGGCTCGTCCTCGCCGGGTGCGACGAGGAGCTGCCCGACGTGGGTGCGCAGCATCGCCTGGTCATCCTCAGCGAGCCCGGCGTCGCTGATCAGGACGTCGATGTCGTCCAGGCCCACAATGGTGGACAGGCCGATCAGCCGAAGCTTGGTGTGATCAGCCACGACCACGGTGGTCGCGGCGGCGGCGATCAGAGCCTGGTTGGTCGCGGCCTCGACCATGTTGGGGCTCGTGCAGCCGGTGCGCTCCCCGAAGCCGTGCACCCCGAGAAACACCTGGTCCACGTGGAGGTCGCGTAGCGCGGTCACGGCGACCGGGCCCACGAGCGCGTCCGACGGTGTCCGCGAGCCGCCGGTCAGGATCACCACCCGGTCGCGGCGGTCCGGATCGTGGAGCGCGTTGGCCACCGGGATCGAGTTGGTCACCACGGTCAGTCCCGCAACGTCGCGCAGCTCGTGAGCGAGCGCTAGCGTGGTGGTGCCTGCCGAAAGGGCCACCGACGATCCAGCCGGCACCAGCTCGGCCGCAGCGCAGGCGATGGCCAGCTTCTCGTCCACCTGCTTGCCGAGCTTGGTGGTGAAGGCGGGCTCATGGCTGGAGTGTGGGGCATCGGCCACCGTCGCCCCCCCGTGCACCCGGACCAAGAGCCCACGCTCAGCCAGCTGGGCGATGTCGCGCCGAATCGTCATGTCGGACACGTCCAGGACGTCGACGAGGTCGGCCACCCTGACCGCCCCGTCCTGCCGGACCCGAGCCAGGATCTCCTGCCGTCGCTGGCGTGGCAGTGCGGCCATCACTGCTCCTGGCTCGTGCTCTGGATCACCGCGACGCCGCCGGGTTCCACGACCAGGGGGTCGACCTCCGAGCAGGCCGTGCCGGTCAGCACGTCGGTGCCGGCCAGCGGCACCCGAACACCGTGACCGGCCCGGTCGATGACGAACGTCCAGGTCACGTGACGATCCTTGCGTTGCACGACCTCGACGCCCTCGGGATGCGGGGAGAAGACCGGCGACAACGATGCGGCCGTGACGAGCGCAGCCACCAACGTGTCGAGTCCCGCCTCACTCAGACGGGTGGATACGTACCACCCTGCTCCGGTTCCGACGCAGCGTCGGGTGACCGCGGGGCTGCCTGCACTGGGACCGTCGGCGAAGGACGCCAGCACCGAGGTGCCTTCTGCGGCTCGGCCTCGCTCACTCCAAATGGTGCCCGTCACGCCGTCGAGCTGAGGGAGCAGGCCACCCGACGGGGCCAGCAGCCGGACCTCCTCGTCGGGCAGGAGAGGCGCGAACTCCTCCATACGGACCCCGAGCATGGATGCGAAGGCTCCTGGATAGCCACCGAGCCGGATGTGGTCGTGCTCGTCGACCGTGCCGGAGAAGTAGGTGACCACCACCTGAGCCCCGACGTGCGCTGCGGCCTCGATCCGCTTCAGCGTCTCCTCACTCACCAGATGCAGGGACGGGACGATGACGAGTGCGTAGCCTCGCAGGTCGGCGGTCGGTCCCACCCCGTCACAGGTGATGCCGGCCCGCCACAGAGCGTCGTACCAGGCGCGGACCTCGTCGACGTAGACGTGGCGATCCGACGGTGTCGAGGGGGCATCCGTACTCCACTGGGACTCCCAGTCGTAGACGAAGGCGACGTGGGCGACCGTCTCGCTACCGGCCACCGGCGCCAGCGCGTGCAGCATCTGCCCCAGCTCGGCGACCTCACGGAAAACGCGGGTATCTCGACCGGCGTGGCCCAGCATCGCGGAGTGGTACTTCTCCGCGCCGGCCCGGGCCGCGCGCCACTGGAAGTACGCCACCGTGTCCGCACCCCGGGCCACGTGCGAGAGCGCATCCCGGGCGAGCTGGCCCGGTGCTTTGGCGGTGTTGACGCTCTGCCAGTTGACGGCCGAGGGGGAGTGCTCCATCAAGATCCACGGAGCACCACCGGCAAGGCCACGGGTGATGTCGGCCGACATGGCCAGCTCGGTATGGGGATGCGGCAGGTGGTTGCCGAGGTAGTGGTCGTTGGACACGATGTCCTGATCCGGTGCCCACTGGTGGTAGTCCAGCCCGTCGAAGGAGAACCCGACCATGAAGTTCGTCGTCACCGGCACTCCGGGCGAGCGCTCGTGCAGGAGGTCCCGCTCGGCGAGATAGTGGGCGCGATGGGCCTCGGAGCAGAACCTGCGCCAGTCCAGCTCTGCGCTGGGGTTGGGAATCGCGGTGGTCACCCGCGGGGGTATGACGTCCGCCCAGTCCGTGTAGCGCTGGGACCAGAACGTCGTCCCCCACGCGTCGTTCAAGGCGTCCAGCGAGCCGTACCGGACCATGATCCACTCGCGGAAATGCTGAGCGGAGACGTCACAGAAGCACATCAGGTTGTGACAGCCGAACTCGTTGCCGACGTGCCACAGGGCCACGGCGGGGTGACTCGCATAGCGCTGCGCCAGCTTCTCCACCAGAGCGAGCGCCCGCCGTCGGTAGTCGGGGCTCGAGGGGCACCAGGTCTGCCGACTGCCGTGCGAGAGTCGCACGCCGCCGCGGTCGACCGGCATCGACTCCGGATGGAGCCGACCGAACCAGGGCGGCGGAGAGGCCGTGGCCGTGGCGAGGTCCACCACGATGTCCGCCTCGTGCAGGCGGTCGAGGATCCGGTCCAGCCAGGCGAACTCGTAGCGTCCTGGCTCAGGCTCCAGCAGGGCCCACCCGAAGACCCCCACGGTGGCCATCGTGAACCCTGCCTCGGTCATCAGGTCGATGTCTTGCTCGAGGGTCTCCGGACTCCATTGCTCAGGGTTGTAGTCGCCGCCGAACAACAGGCGGTCCGCAGGCCAAGGCTTCATACGCAGACTTTCGCACCCGCCATCACGCAAGTCAACAGAAAGGGACAGAACCCCACTCCCAAGTTGGGGTTTAGTGTTTGATTATGGAGTTTTCTATTGACATGCGCGAGATTCGACAGCACTATGTGACGGGTTAGGGCCGCGATACGGACACAGATTGTCGTGTTGCCGACCTCGATCGACGCCCCACTCAACGACGAGTGCGCCCAGGAGGCCCGCATGTCAGCCCGATCCCGCCTTACTCGACCTCCGACCCCCACCGAGCTGGTCGCACGACAACGAGGCATCCATCCGGCCTTCTCACGACGCACATTGCTGGGTGGAGCGGCCGCTGTGGGGGCCCTCAGCACCGTGAGCGCCTGCGGCTCCGGCTCTGACCCGAACCGCGTCTCGGTGGGATCACGCGCGACCGAGGAGGTCCCTCGTCAAGCGCTGCAGGCCACCATGGACCTGTACGAACAGCAGTCCGGGATCGGCGTGGACATCAACGCCACCGACCCGAATACCTACCAGGAGCAGATCAACTCCTATCTTCAGGGCAACCCCGACGACGTGTTCCAGTGGTTCGCCGGCTACCGCGGACGCTTCTTCTACGACAACGGTTTGGCGGCAGATATCAGCGACGTCTGGGCCGACGTCGGGGACGGGTTCAGCGACGCCTTCAAGATCGCTTCGACCAACGACGAGGGGCAGCAGATCTTCCTGCCGCTCTACTACTACCCGTGGGCGATGTTCTACCGCCCCAGCGTCTTCGAGAAGAACGGCTACACACCACCGGAGACGATGGACGAGTTCACGGCGTTGTGTGAGGACATGCAAGCCGGCGGACTGAACCCGATCGCCTTCGGGGCCTCGGACGGGTGGCCCCAGATGGGCACCTTCGACTACCTCAACATGCGTACCCACGGATACCAGTTCCACGTGGACCTCATGGCGGGTCAGGAGCGCTGGGACAGCGACGAGGTCCGGGCCGTGTTCGACACCTGGGCCGGACTCATGCCCTACCACCAGGAGAGCCCGTTGGGTCGCACCTGGCAGGAGGCGGCTCAGTCCTTGCAGCAGGGTGAGAGCGGGATGATCCTGATGGGACTCTTCCTGAACCAGCAGTTCGCCGAGGGTGAGGACCGGGAGGACCTGGACTTCTTCAACTTCCCCGAGATCGACCCCGAGATCGGGTCGGATGCGGTGGAGGCACCGATCGACGGCTTCATGATGCGCGCCGACCCGACCAACGAGAAGAACGCCACCGACCTGCTTCGGTTCCTCGGCTCGGTCGAGGCCGCTGACACCTACGTAGGAATCGACGCACAGATCGGAGCCCATCAGGAAACGGACACCAGCAACTACGACCCGTTGCAGCTCAAGTCCGCCGACCTGGTCACCAACGCCGCCAACATCTCCCAGTTCATGGACCGGGACACGCGACCCGACTTTGCGGCCACCGTCATGATCCCGGAGCTCAAACGTTTCCTGGCCAACCCGAAGGACATCTCGGACGTCACCGGATCCATCCAGGCGCAAGCCGACTCCATCTTCCCGCAGAGCTGACCCGAGCACACCCAAGGAGTTTGGTATGGCTAGCGCACCCGTCCCCCCCACAGACGCTCCACCCCGCACCGACCGGAAGGACTCGCCGTCCCCTTCGGCCAACAAGAAGCTGGAGCTGATGACCGGTCGAGATCGCGCCGTTCTCGCGGTCATGGTCATCATCCCCGCGATCTTTGTGCTCGGCTTCGTCTGGATCCCGGCTCTGATCAGTGTGGTCCTCTCGTTTACCCGGTGGAACGGCATCGGACCCGTCAGCGACATCGAGTGGATCGGTTTGCAGAACTACACCGACCTGGTGACCATCTACCCGCAGTTCGTGCCTGCCGTCAGCAACAACCTGCTGTGGCTGGCGGTGTTCTTCTTCATCGCCACCCCGTTGGGGATCTTCATGGCCACCCTGCTGGACCGCGAAGTCCGGGGCACCGCCTTCTTTCAGAGCGCGCTCTACCTGCCGGTGGTGCTGTCACTGGCCCTGATCGGGTTCATCTGGCAGCTCATCTACAGCCGGGACCAAGGACTGCTCAACGCGATGCTCGGCCTGGACGGCACGGCGCGCATCGACTTCCTGGGTGACGCCGATATCAACATCTATGCGGTCCTGGTCGCGGCCTCGTGGCGACACGTCGGCTACATCATGTTGCTGTACTTAGCGGGGCTCAAGGGTGTCGACCCGGCCCTACGGGAAGCAGCCGCCATGGACGGAGCCGGCGAGGTCCGCACCTTCTTCAGTGTGATCTTCCCGGCCATGCGACCGATCAACGTCGTGGTCCTGGTCATCACCGTCATCGAGGCGCTTCGAGCGTTCGACATCGTCTGGGTGATCAACAAGGGATCCAACGGGCTCGAGCTGCTCAGCGCCCTGGTGGTCTCCAACGTCATCGGCGAAGCGTCACGGGTCGGCTTCGGCTCGGCCATCGCGACGATCCTGCTGATCATCAGCCTGGTTTTCATCGTGGTCTACATGATCTCGATCTACCGTGAGGACTCCCCCAAATGAGCACCACGACCTCGGTCACCCCGACGGCCCCTACGCCGTCCACCTCGTCACCAGGCGCCCCCCAGCGGACCTCGACCCGACGTGGCATCACGCTCTCGCGCGTCCTGCTCTACGTGTTCCTGACCGGCATGGCCATTCTGTGGCTCTTCCCCGTGCTGTGGGCGCTCTACAACTCGTTCCGGGACTACGCCTACACCGCCGCCAACGGCTACGTGTCCTTCGGCGGGTTCACACTGGACAACTACAGCAACGCGTGGAGTCGAGGTGACTTCACCCAGCTGTTCCTGAACTCGGCGATCATCACCATCCCCGCCGTGATCTTCACTCTGTTGTTCTCCACCATGGCCGCGTTCGTGCTGGCCCGGTTCAGCTTCTGGTTCAACCTCCCCATGCTGATCCTGTTCACCGCAGCGAACCTGCTCCCCCAGCAGTCGTTGCTGATCCCGCTGTTCCGGTTCTTCCGGGAGGTCAATCTGCTGGACAGCTACTTGTCGGTGATCCTGGTGCACATCGCCTTCCAGACCGGCTTCTGCACCTTCGTGCTGAGCAACTTCATGAAGGCCTTGCCACACTCTCTGACCGAGGCGGCTCTGGTGGACGGATGCAGCGTCTGGCGGCAGTACTGGCAGATCATCCTGCCGCTGTGTCGCCCGCCGTTGGCAGCTTTGACGGTGCTGCAGGTCACCTGGATCTACAACGACTTCTTCTGGGCCGTGGCCTTCCTCAACAGCGGCGACAAGTTCCCGATCACCTCGGGCCTGCAGAATCTGCGCGGCCAGTTCTTCACCGACTACAACCTTCTCAGCGCAGGGTCGATCCTGGTCGCGATCCCGACGATCGTCGTGTTCTTCCTGCTGCAGAAGCAGTTCGTCTCCGGTCTCACCCTCGGAGCCGACAAAGGATGAGCGACGTGGATGCCGGTACGTGGCGTCCCGACGCTCTGACGGTCCTTCGGGGCGGTGGGAGCAGCGTGATGCTGCACCACCGCCCCGATGGGCTGCCCGAGATCGTCCACTGGGGTGCTGATCTGGGCGACCGGGCCCATCCGACCGACCTCCTGCGGGCCGGGGACCCCGCCCTCCCCAACAGCGGAATGGATGACCCTTGGCCCCTCACCCTGCTGCCCAGCGAGACGGACGGGTGGTCGGGACGCCCCGGGCTGTCGGCGCACCGCAGCGGGAGCGCAGTGTTCCCGCACTTCGCTGACGCGAGGGCGAGCCAGCACGAGAGCTCGGCAGGTGTGGATGGGTGGGACGTGGACGCCACCGACCCGGTGGCGGGGATCGACTGGAAGTGCAGCCTCCAGCTCGACGAGGAAGGCGTGCTGACCCTGCAGCACAGCATCACCAACACGCTGGCCGACGTGCTCGACGTCGCAGAGGTCTTGGCGGTCATGCCCCTTCCGTCCACGGCGCAGGAGATCCTCGACCTCACGGGTCGATGGTGTCGCGAACGACACCCGCAGCGCATCCCCCTCCAGCACGGTGGTCGCGTGCGTGAGTCGCGACGGGGCCGCACCGGCCACGACGCCACCCTGTTGATGATGGCCGGCGAGCAGGGGTTCTCGTTCCGTCACGGTGAGGTCTGCGGAGTGCACGTCGCGTGGAGCGGTGACCACGTCCACCTGGTGGACCAACTGCCCGAGGGCGCCGGTCGGCATGCTGCGGTGATCGGTGGCGGCGAGCTGCTGCGCCCCGGAGAGGTTCGCTTGTCCCAAGGGGAGTCCTACGCCGCGCCGCCGGTGATCTTCGCCCGCTCCGATCAGGGTTTGGACGGCCTGAGCGCAGCCATCCACGGCCACGTGCGTCGGCGACCGAGTCATCCGGACACACCCCGACCGGTGACCGTCAACTCCTGGGAAGCCGTCTACTTCGACCACGAGCCGGACCGGGTCAACGCCCTGGTGGACACCGCCGCACGGATCGGCGCCGAGCGGTTCGTGTTGGACGACGGGTGGTTCACCGGCCGGCGCGACGACTCCCGGGGGCTGGGCGACTGGCAGGTTGACCGCCAGGTATGGCCGCAGGGCCTGCGACCGTTGGCCGACCGGGTCCACGGCCACGGTATGCAGATGGGCCTGTGGGTCGAGCCCGAGATGGTCAACCTCGACTCGGAGGTGCTTCGAGCCCACCCTCACTGGCTCCTCACTGCCGAAAGCTCTCCGGCGGGCGCCCGAGCGTGGCGTCGCCAACAAGTGCTCGACCTCACCGACCCCGAGGTCTTCATACACATCCTCACCAGCCTGGACCACGTGATCACCGAGGCCGGCATCGACTACATCAAGTGGGACCACAACCGTGATCTTCACGAAGCCGTCGACCGAACCGGCGCGTCGGCCGTCCACGCGCAGACCACGGCGGCATATCGGCTGATGACCGAGCTGGGCACCCGCCATCCCGGGCTGGAGATCGAGTCGTGCGCCTCCGGAGGCGCCCGGGTCGACCTGGGCGTGCTGGAGCACACCCAGCGAGTCTGGTCCAGTGACTGCAACGACCCGTTGGAGCGGCAGACCATCCAGCGCTGGACGGGGATGTTGGTGCCTCCGGAGCTGCAGGGCACCCATGTGGGGCCGGGCCGAGCGCATACCACCGGGCGGGTCACCGACCTGTCCTTCCGGTGCCTGACCGCACTCTTCGGACATGCCGGCATCGAATGGGACATCGGGGCTCTGTCCGATCCCGAGATCGACGCCTTGGCCGGTTGGACCAGGCTGCACCACCGTCTGCGCCCCCTGTTGCACGCCGGACGCACGGTCCGCACCGACCTCGACGACGGTGCCTGGCTCCACGGCGTCGTCAGCCGTGACCTCGACCACGCGGTGTTCGCCTACGTCCGGTTGACGACCGGAGCGCAAGCTCGCCCCGGACTGCTGCGCCTGCCCGGGTTGGACCCCCACGCTCTCTACCGGGTCCGGGCCCTCGACCCGCTCGGGGCCTCCGAGGCAACGCTCAGCGGCCATGGGGTTCGGCAACCTCCGTGGGTCACCGAGGGCGTGCTCTTGCCCGGGAAGGCTCTGATGAGGCACGGTCTGTCCATGCCGGTGTTGAATCCGGCGACCGGACTGTTGATCGAGGCCACCTCCGTCGACGGCGCCTCCGGGTCGGCCTAGCCGAGGCACGAGACAAGGATGGGTATACATGACCGAATATCAGGTCACCTTCTGGCGCGATCTACCTTCGATGGTCGTCGCCCGAGACGGCGACGACGTGTCCAAGGTGCAGCTCGCCGGACGATTGCAGGGCGCCATCGACGAAGCCGCGATGCGGCTCGGTGAAATCGGCAGCGAGGACTACCTCATGGGATGGGCTCGGGGCCCCTGGACCTCTGCCGAAGGCACCCCGGAGCAGGTAGCCCCGCAGGTCGCCGACGCGTTGGCCCAGGAATGGTCCCGCGAGCGCGTGGCGGTCTACCTCGACGAGCTCGGGCCCCGCCAGAGCCAGTCCGACTGAGTCGCGCTGCTGCTCGGTCGGGGAGTCAGTGGATCACGCGATAGTGGCTGCTGGTCATCCCCGAATCGCCGTAGGACGTGCTCAGGTGCTGCAGCAGCACATCCGCGCCGAGGGCGCCGAAGAGCGGGATGCCGTCTCCGAGCAGCACCGGAGCCCTCGTGACGACCAGCTCGTCGATCAGGCCACGGCGCAGGAACTCCTGGATCACCCGCCCCCCGTCCACGTAGACGTGGCGGGCGCCGCGACCCTCCAACAGTTCGACCACCTCGGACACGGAGTGCGCCGCGGTCACCCGCTGGTCCGCCCCGAGGCGCATCGTCGAGCCGAGCACGATGACGTGCTTCTCGCCGTACGGCCACGGGTCGAAGGTCAGCACCTTCTCGTAGGTCCCACGACCCATCACCAGATGGTCGATGCCCGCCATGAACGACTCGTAGGTCGGCGGCCCGGTCGGGCCCGAATGCCCGGCGACATGGTCCAGTCCCGGACCGAAAGACCGCGGGGGATCGGTCAACCAGTCCAGGTCGCCGTCGCGACGGGCGATGAAGCCATCCAGGCTCGTCGCGATGAAGACCCGGCCCTGCCAGCTGTGTGACGTCATGGAGCCATCGTGGCAGTCCCCTGCGACGTGCCCGGATCGGTCCTAGAGGGGCACCACGGGTTGTTGCAGCTCGGTCACCCATCCCGACTGGTCGTCGACCGGCCACGCCCGCACATAGTTCTCCCGGGCCGGGCCGCTGGGGGCCCAACCCTGCGACTCGACCCAGCGGGCCAGCTCATGCCAAGCAGCACCGATCCCATCCATCGAGCCGAGATGGACCCCGCAGACCGCGGTCGGGGTAGCGGGCAGATCCACCGCCTCGGCCCCAGGCACGGGGAGGCTCACCCCGTAGCCCACCGTGACGCCGATCCCCTCCTCCCTCATGTCGTAGGAGGCCATCGCGACATCGAGGGATCCCCCGACGGCGCAGACGGCCTCGGCCAGCTCTGCGAAGGCTTTCCCGACGAACTCCGCGATGGCGGACTGGTTCTCGATGACCGCACTCTTGGCGGCCATCCGCACGGCGGGCAGGGACTTGACGACGTAGTCGGTGTCAGACACGAAATGCTCCTTCTCGATGAGGCGGAGACGGGACTCGACCGCGCTCAGGCGGGCCCGGGCCAACGACTCCTCGTGTTCCAGCTCGGCGAGACGCAGGCGCAGCATCGGCGAGACGCAGGCGCAGCATTCCGCGTAGCTCTCCCGAGTTCAGGAGGGCTAGGCGGGCGTCGTTCCCCTCTGCGGCGCCCATCGCTCCATGCTGATGCGCTGAGGTGTGATGTCCAGTCCCCGTTCCATGCACCACCTCACCGCCTGGCTGCGCGAGGTTACCCCCATCGTGCGGTAGGCCGACCGGATGTAGGACTTCACCGAGTTGATGCTCAGGAAGGTGCGGTCCACGATCTCCTTGTTGGAGAAGCCTTGGGCGATGAGCGCAGCGATCTCGGACTCCCGAGGCGTCAAGCCGTGCTCGCGTCCGGGCCACGCGCCGATGACCAGCGGGGTATCCGGGGTGGGCTCAGGCGAGATGACCAGCTCACCGTCACGGATCCGCTGTAGGCAGCGCACCAGCTCCGCAGCGGACAGAGACTTCGACAACACGCCGCTGACCCCCACCGCCTGAGCGTGCTCGATCACCTCCTGACTGAGGTTCCAGGTGTAGAAAACCAAGGCTCGGATGTTGTCGTTCTGCTTCAGGTCGGTCAGGGACTGGGTCGGCGCTCCCTCCATGGCAAAGGTGTCATAGAGCCCGATGTCTACCGGCTCGGAAACGGGCATACCGACATCGAGCTCGACGACTCGAAGCTCCTCGGTGAAGGGCTGCAGCAGACCTGCGACGCCGTGGACGACCACTTCGAAGTCGTTGATGACGGCGACTGTGAGCACCTGTGATTCAACGACCATGGAGGAAATCTAGAGCATAATCCGCCCTCTGTGGAGCCAACCGGCCACTCTTTCACCCTTGAGGGGGTACTCACCGCCAACCGCGGTTCCTAGCGTCACAAACGTGCCTACAACCTCATACTGGAACTCCTCGGTCTGGGTCGACCCAGATGTGGCGTCCCGGATGGAGTCCGGCAGTCCCGACGTTGCGGGTGCCCTCGCGATGGCGGCCCAGTTCGCTCCCCTCGCAGCGAGGATCGGGCACTCCTCGTGGTCGGTCTTGTCCGCCCTGGCCACCATTGGCAGTCGGGACCTCACCGTGGCCCGGACGATCGAACCCCACCTCGACGCGTTGGCCATCATCATCCAGTCCCGCACCACCGAGGAGCCGGCCCCGAGCTACCCCCTCAACGCCACCTGGGGGGTCTACGCGTCCAGTCCACCCGGGACGACGGTGCTCGCCAAGCGCCAGCCGAGCACGGACTCCTGGACCCTGACCGGGATCAAGCCCTGGTGCTCCCTGGCCGACCGACTCTCCCACGCGCTCGTGACGGCCTCCGTCCCCGACGGTCGACAGCAGCTGTTCGCCGTGGACCTGCGCCAGGCCTCCGTCGACGCGGCAATGTCACAGTGGATGGCCCACGGTCTCCGCGGGGTCACGACCGGCTCCGTGCATCTCGACGCCGCTGAGGGCCACCCGGTCGGTCCTGCTGGGTGGTACGTGGAGCGTCCAGGTTTCGCCTGGGGTGGCATCGCGGTCGCCGCCATCTGGTTCGGCGCAGCCGCTGCGCTGGCGGGTGCACTCTGGACCACCGCGGCGAAGCGGACCCCGGACCAGGTCGGCCTGATGCATATGGGCTCGTGCGACATCGCGTTGCACAACGCCGTCCTAGCCCTGCAGTCCGCCGCCCGTTCCATGGACGACGCGGAGGTCAGCCCGCACGAAGCCGCCGTCCTCGCTGCCCGCACACGCTCCTGCGTCGCGGAAGCAGCCGAACGGGTGATGACCACCGTGGGGCACGCTCTCGGTCCGGGGCCATTGGCCTTCGACGCCGCCCATCTGCAACGCGTAGCGGACCTGACCCTCTACGTCCGTCAGCACCACGCCGAGCGCGACACTGCTCGACTCGGCTCGTTGATCGCACCGTGAGCGCGTCCGACGCACCGTTCAGCCACACCGACGAAGGAACACCAGAGTCGGTGTGGTGGTCCTGCCCGCAGTGGGACGGGGTGCGCGTGCTTGACCGCGCTGCCACGGCGAAGACCTTCACCAAGGTCATCGTGGCCGCAGCTCACCCGGACGACGAGACGCTGGGGATCGGTGGCCTCGTGACAGACCTCGCCGGTCTCGGCGTGCCGGTCACCGTGTTGGTGGCCACGGCTGGGGAGCGGTCTCAGCCCGGCCTGGACGAGGCTGCGCGCACCCTGCTGGGCACCCGCCGCCGTCGAGAGGTCGAGCAGGCCTTGTCGGGTCTGGCGCCCCGAGCACACCTCACGCACCTGGGTCTGCCCGACACCGAGCTGAGGCATCACGGTGCCGAGCTGGCCCATGAGATCGCCCATCGGGCCGACCACGACTCGCTCATCCTGGCGCCGTGGACGGATGACGGCCACCAAGACCATGACGCGCTGGGCGCCGCCGCCACGGTCGCTGCCGCGGTGGCGGGCTCGGTCGTCGCGTTCTACCCCATCTGGTTGTGGCACTGGAGCACGCCGAGCCAGCTGCCGTGGGAGAGTCTGGTCGCCTCGGAGACATCACTGGTCGGCTGTTGGCGCAAGCGGGCGGCCCTGGAGTCCTTCCAGTCCCAACACACTGCGCTGGTCGACGGGAGCGGACGTGCACCGCAGCTGCCGATCCTGGGTCCTACCGCAATGGCGCGTGGTCGCCGGATGGTCGAGACTCTCATCGACCCCCAGCAACGGTTGCCCACCCTGTCTCAAGGCGTCCGTGCCGACCAGCATGCCGCCCGGGCCGCCGAGTTCGACCGGATGTACGACGGAGGTTCCGACCCCTGGGGCAACGGTTCGTCCTTCTACGAGGAGCGTCGCCGCAACCTCGTGTTGGCCATGCTGGGCGCCCGTCGCTACCGACGCGTCCTGGAGCTCGGGTGCGCCGATGGATACCTCACCTCGGCGCTGGCTGGACGGGCAGACGAGGTGGTGGCGTTGGACACCAGCGCCCGCGCCGTTGCGGCAGCGCGAGCGACCACCCCCAGCGCGCACGTCGAGCAGGGCAACGTGCCCGACGACATCCCCGCGGGCCGGTTCGACCTCATCGTGCTCTCCGAGGTCGGCTACTTCTTGACCCCGACCGAGCTGATCCAGACCGTGCGTCGAGCCGATGCGGCCCTGGCCCCGGGTGGGGAGCTGGTGCTCTGCCACTGGCAACATCCGACCAAGAACGTGCCGTTGGACGGACCACTGGTCCACGACCAAACTCGCTCGGTCCTCGGCCGACCCCCGAGGGCCCGGCACCGCGAGGAGGATCTGTGTATCGAAGTATGGGGTGAGGCTCCCTCCATCGCGGCCTCGGAGGGTCGCGTATGACCGCGGTCAGTCATGTTGTGGTCGCCATCCCAGTCCACAACGAGGAAGCCCTGCTCAGCGCCTGCCTCGCCAGCGTGAACGCCGCCGTCAAGGCTCTGGCCCGGGTCCACCCGCACGTCCGGACGGCGGTGGCCGTTGCCCTGGACGGATGCTCCGACCGCTCGGCCGCTATCGCGGCCCTCGCCGGTGCACACCACGTCGCGCTCGACGGAGTCGGCGTCGGGGTGAGCCGTGACACGGCCGTGCGTCACGGGCTGAGCGTGCTGGCCGGACCGGAGGAGTCACAGACCTGGCTGGCATGCACGGACGCCGACACCGTGGTGCCCTCGAACTGGCTGGTCCGTCAGCTGATCTGGGCGGACAGCGGGGCCGATCTGGTGCTCGGCACGGTCGAGCCGTTCGACGTGGCCGACCCCGAGGTGCTCGCGGCGTGGCAGAGCCGCCACCGGTTGGCCGAGGGCCACTCCCACGTCCACGGCGCCAACCTGGGCGTGCGGGTCAGTACCTGGCGGGAGGTCGGCGGTTTCGGCCGGAAGCATGCCCACGAGGACGTTTCCTTGACGGCGAAGGTGCAGGCCACGTCGGCGGCGTGGGTCGCCACCGACACGATCAGGGTCCGCACCTCGGGCCGGGTCTCGGGTCGAGCGCCGAAGGGCTTCGCCGACTACCTGAACGAGCTAGGCAAACCCCAGTGAGGGTGGCGGTGCTCGGACCGTCCCGGCATCCGGTCGCTGAGCCGTTCGCCGGGGGGCAAGAGTCCTACGTCGCCACTCTGACCACCGGGTTGCGCGCTCGCGGTCACCACGTCACCTTGTTCGCGGCCCCGGGCTCCGACCCGGCCCTGGCGCACGAGGTCGTGGAGCATCCGGTGCTACCTCGCCTGTCGGCCGTCGCCGCACTCGACCCGCAGCTGCCCGAGCCCGGCTTCCTGCGGGACCAGCATGCCTTCCTCGCGGTGACCGACGAGCTCCTACGCCGACGCCATGACATCGACGTGGTGCACAACAACTCTCTGCACCACCTTCCGCTGGCGGCCAGTCGCGCGATCGGCATACCCCTGGTCACGACCTTGCACACCCCGCCGTTCCCGTGGATGGAGCTCGGCATCGAGCTCTGTGATCCTCGGGCCACGTTCGTGGCCGTCTCCGATGCGCTCGCGTCGTCGTGGACCTCGCTGCCGCATCCGGCCGTGGTCATCCCCAGTGGAGTGGACGCCAGCCGGTTCGTCCGCGGGGACGGTGGTGACGATGCCGTCTGGGTCGGTCGGATGGTCGCGGAGAAGGGTGCCGACCTGGCCGTGCAGGCGGCAACACGGGCAGGTCGCCCCCTGCGGCTCATCGGGCCGATGGGTGACGCCTCCTGGTTCGACGCACGGGTGCGGCCGATGCTCTCCGGCTCCACCACCTACGAGGGGCATCGTCGACACGAGGAGACCGCCAACGCCGTCTCAGGAGCGGCGCTGCTCCTGATGACCCCCCGGTGGGAGGAGCCATTCGGGTTGGTCGCTGTCGAAGCGGCGCTCACCGGAACGCCGGTGCTGGCCCTGCGCCGCGGGGGGTTGGCTGAGGTCATCGACCCCCAGATGGGAGTGCTGGTCGACCCTCGTCACAACGACGAGGCCACGGCGCAGGCTCTCGCCGACACGGTGGACGAGGTGGCCTCGCTGTCGCGGTCGAACGTGTGGGCCAGTGCGAGCCGCCGGTTCTCGGTGTCGGCCATGATCGAACGCTACGAGCAGGTCTACCGGCAGGCGATGGCTCGATGGTGATCGGCTACTACGTGCACCACCAGGGCAAGGG